>CAYGSJ010000014.1:0-3830 GCA_964352665.1 uncultured Micavibrio sp. | reverse complement strand
TGGGATTCCTGTTTCCGCCCTTTCTGCTGATCCTCAAACTCATCCATTGGAAGCCTGAACCCAAACTGGACCCGGATGAGGAGGCGTAAGGGACGCTGGACGACGGAACGGGGGCAGAAACGGGCGAACAGACGGGCGCGTCACGGACGGACACGTCCACCTAAACCTGCTGGCCTAGACCTCCTGGCCCGCACAGATCGCCCTGACGAGTCTGAGTCTGGAAACTGCTGTTTTCCGGGCTTTTTTTTATGCCCGGATTTTTTTCTGGCCGGCCAACCTTGGAACGAGCCCATGCACGCCCCCCCTTATTGAATAAAATCAAGGACTTAGCAGACCGCGAAACGAGCCCATGCACAACATTATGTCGTGGGGGGTGTCATTAGATAATTACTCAATTTAAGAATACGCCGTATCTTCAATTGTCAATCAACACAGTCTTAATCAATGTATTATCGATTTGGTTATACTGTGCTGGTGAAGAGCGTTTTTCTGCTTCCTTACGCTTTCTGCCTTCTTCAATTTAGCAAATAATCCTGAACGATATTTGCTGTCTTTGTCACGGCTCTTATTATCGCTAAATTTCTGGGCTTGCATAGTAATGAGGTTTCTAACTGCCTCGCTTTCCTTAGTTGGCAGTATCTCAACTTTATGTATGTATTGCATTTTTCTTAGTATGACGATGGATAAATACTCAGAGTCCTTGCAGTCACGCAAAACTTCTTCCAACATCAATATATAGTCAGGGAGTCGCAAATCCACGTACAACATTTTTCTTAGAAAAGTGATGATAAGCGGCTCGCCTTCTCTTAGCGGCGAAGATAACAATTTAACAAGCTTTTCGCTTCCTAGAGCACGTTTAATATGTGAACCAACGTCCATAGCAACAGCTTCACATAACTTCTCAACCAAAACATTTTCGTCAACGCCCTCCCAACCAATTGCGCGGTAAACGATACCGTTTATTGTATGCTCTTTGTTTGCTGCCAACTCTGGAACAATAAAGAGCGACTGAGCCATAAAAACACTCCAATAAGCAAAGCAATTATATAAGTGCTCTTGTCGTTCCTTGGCTGTTATCACTTCTCCGTTCTTTATCAAACGAGAATATAAATCCATCCCGGAAATCCACTTGGCACCTGGCGTTAAACCTTTAGGTCGAAAAATTCTTTGCTGGTACCCGGTACTTAAAGGCAAACGGTGTTCTAACAATTTGTCACGCTCTTCTGGCTCTAAAGTAGCTGCAAGGGAACTGAGGATTTCATCAACTAGGTGCTCTGCATTATTTGAATGAGGCATTCTGAATCCCTCATATCCGTTGATATCTATTTTTACGTCAATATCAGAAAGGATTTGTTCCAGCTGGTCGTTAGTAGCATCGACCAAGACAAGGTGATTACGTTTTATACCGGAGTAATAATCAAGTTCATTTAAGAAAGATAAAAACTCATCTCCTTGCAATAACAAATTTAAGAAATTAGGATTATCTTCCATGTATTTTGCAATAAAATACTCGCAGAAAGACCGATACCGGAAAGAGACGAACGCCTTATCTCCTTCAAAGATAAATATCCGCGATTGCTCAAACATTTCTATATCTTTTTCCGCATTCCTTACGAACGCATAATCTTCAAAGTATTTTTCTGTAAGCGAAACTAAATCCCTATAGGCTAACCTATAAGTCTCTGTAGTAACCATATGGCCTGCCACATATGACAGGTAATGCTCTTTGTTACGGAAGTCGTAGGTTTCGCGCCTTGAATCGAGTGGTGCATGTTTGTCCAGAAGGGTTTCTATAAACTGCTGAACTAACACTGACTGATTTATGGGAGTGAAATCTTCGTGGCGGTCAAAAATTGTTAGGAAAATAGTTCCCACTACTGGAGTACTAGGAACGTTGATATGGATTAAGTTGTCAATGATTCTATCTAATGTTTTTTCGCACTCGTTTTTATTGTTGCCAGTCCACTTTTGTACCAATTCACCCATTTTTGTTCTCGTCAACGGCGCAATGAATGCCACTTCAAATGGAACTGGGAATTCCGGCAACAACATCCCGCCAATATTTTCAAGAGAGTCATGGCCGACTGTGAGAATAAATCGGTTTTTTGGATACTCGTCCATAAAAGCGGAGAACAGACGATATCTGGCTTTGTCCAACACATCATAGTCATCAATGAGGATGGTAAACATTCCCATTGAGAGTAATTTTTCTAAAGTTACTCCACTTGGTAGATCGCAGTTTAACGCAGCCCTTATTGAACTCTGAACCTGACGCCTACCGACTTTTACATCCTCGAAGTTGAGCACAATTGGCACAACAAGGCTTTGACTTTGGGGCCTCTCTAGTATTGAGATTGCTATAGACTTTAGCAGTGTTGATTTGCCATGTTCACGCAACCCATAAATGGCTTTATTGCTAGTACCATTAACAATTTGATCAACTGTTATTGGATCATTCTTATCCGTTTCGTAACCTTCTTCATCATTGGATAAATGAAGAGGTCTTGTATAAATAGGAGGCTCAACAAACACCTCAGTGATCGACTTTTCGTATAACCGGAAATCAAGTTGAGTTTTGATGACCTTACTGGCGGTTTCAGACAACCAATTTTTTATAACGGGGATATCTATAGATGTAGCATGAGTTCTCCAGAAATTTTTTGACTCTTCACTGTTATGAAATAGGCCATCCTTAGCGACAGAGTTAGCTGCGTCAAACTCCAGCCTCTTGTCAAAGTATTCCCTCACCGACACTTGGATGTGTGGCACTCCGTCCATCATTGACAGAATGGAGTAGCCTTTAAAATATGAGTCAGTAGCGTATATCGCACCACTCTGATGATTAAGCACTGTTCCAAGGGGAGTTATGCATGACACTGGGTCATCGTCATGCATATGGCCAAATAAATGTACGTCAAAGTGTTTACGCACTATCGGTTTTAAACTTAATTGGTTCCATTCAGCGAAATACTCAATGGGGTGATGAGATACAAGAATTTTCGTAGAATTTTCCGGCACAGATTCAACTGCATCCAGCAAAGCAGCGTCAGGAAAAAGTAGACGCCCCTCATCCCTTACTTTGTTTAAACCTGCAAAGCTGACTAGAGCGGAGTTAATTGTAACAATTGAAAGGCCTAGGTCGGGAACATAGGCTGAACTGTAGAAATTATTTGATTTTATGGTTAGCTCGCTCTCAAGAGCGGATCTAAAATTACCATAGTTTGAAAAAGCTTTCGCGCAATATTCATTGAATGTCTTATTTTCGATAAGACCATTTAGATTCTTGTTATCTTTGACATCACCAATCAAGCCTTCAAGAAAAAACAAATTCTCACTCACCACGCCTCGTTGGACATCGTGGTTTCCTGGCACCATAAAAAAATTTCTTGTATCGCAAGATGTACTATCAAGAATAGGAACAATCACACTCTCATAAGTGTCACTGTAAGAGTCTTCTTGGTCTCCAGATTGAACTATGTCACCGCTAAATACGAAAACATTCGGAGAAACAGGCGCTGAAACTCTTCCACTAATGTCATTTTTTAGTGCAGTAATGATTGGTTTTGCTGAAGGCTCACTAGCACTCGTTAAATGCAAATCACTTAAATGAAGTAGGTTGATTCTTTTTGACATGATAAACTCACGTAACAATCTATGAAAAAGTTTTTATGTATTTACACTTTTGAGTAGATACTCAGGCCTGCTTTAGCAAGTTGTCAAGATGTGTTGGCAGCGGATAACGGAAACCCACCACTCACAGGACTCCCCCATGCTCCTCGACACCCCCGTTTGTGATTTTGGCTGGCAAGCCCCAGCGTTTGAATTAACCG
>CAYGSJ010000013.1:0-9228 GCA_964352665.1 uncultured Micavibrio sp. | reverse complement strand
GTGGTATATTGTTACATCATCTTCGATAACAGCCGTCTGACCAATCACAACCCCTGTTCCATGATCGATAAAAAAATTCTTTCCTATTGTTGCTGCGGGATGAATTTCAATTCCTGTTAAGAAACGGGAGATATTAGCCAAAAAACGTGAGAATGCCCTTAGCCCAAGCATCCAGAAAAAGTTATTCAGGCGATGAAAAATAACGGCATGAAACCCATTATAACCAAAAAGAACCTCAGAAAACGTAGGCTGCGCCGGATCACGCTCTCTTATGGATTGAATAAGCTTGCACATCAACTTTTACCATTTTTGGCTATCTTCTTCTTATCACCGGATAGTGGTGGTGTTATTATTCCGGCAGATACAACCAATTTAACACCCTCTTCGACAGTCATATCCAGATACTTGAGCTCCTCTTTCGGGACAAACAGAAGATAGCCCGAGGTAGGGTTTGGCGTAGTCGGAACAAAAACATTCATAGTTTCTGCTTCTGTAAAAGACTGAATCTGTCCCTCTGATTTTCCAGTAATAAATCCGATAGACCAAACGCCTTTTCTAGGATATTCCAACATAACAACTTCTCGAAATGCAGATGATTGACTGGCCATTATAGTTTCAAAAATCTGCTTGATGGCACCATAAAGTGTACGAATAACGGGCATACGATCAACAATATATTCAGATATTTTGATAATCAGACGACCAAGAAAGTTGGTTGCGAACCAACCGATAATAATAAATCCCGCAAGAGCAATTAAAAGGCCAATCCCTGGGAATGTTGTTGCGCCATACAGTGCGTCATACCATTCTTCAGGCAGTAATTTTGCAACTTTAATGTCAACAAATGTTAGAAAAACATAGGTAAGATAGACCGTGATACTGATAGGGGCGGTCACAAGAATCCCAGCAAAAAGATATCCGCGAAGCCTAGCAACAGGGCCACGAGAAGTACTCTGCACGTGCTCTTCTATAACTCTATTAGGATGTCCCGGCTCTGTGTCTGTCATATTCTTAGCTGCGTCTATTCGTGAAAAAGCACTATGGCGCGATCATCAAACAAACACAAGTGGAGAAATACCCAAAACCATCAGGACGCCATAGCCATTACTTCTTCCTGTATACCAGCCTTCACTGCCTTATCAACAATAAGCTTTATCAACGAGGTATAATCTATCCCCTTGCTTGCAAAGACTTGCGGGAAAAAACTTGGTTTTGACATGCCGGGAATGGAGTTAATCTCATTCACGTAAATATCATTTGTATCGTCTTCTACAAAGAAATCAATACGTGCCCATCCCGAACATTTCATAAGAGCATAAATATCAATAGCATAAGATTTCACTTTCTTTGCTACATCTTCATTTACTGTCGCAGGAATAGTTACAGGATCATATTGAATATATTTTTCTTCGTAACTCAGGAAATCGTCACCAGACTCACCTAGTTCGCCAACATCTGATACCTCGATATCCTTACCCTGACCGACAATACCTACAATCACCTCTTTGTGCGGTATGAATTTTTCGACAACAACATGGTTTGTAAACTCAGAGGCATTCTCAATGGCCTGCTTGAATTCATTATAATCAGAGGCAAACCCGAGACCAATACTGGAACCATTATCTGTTGGTTTAATCACAAGCTTCTGGATATTAAGTTGCTTCAAAATATCATTATATAATTGCTCCGTGATCTTTGTTGCTTCTAAAGCAATCTCAACACCCGGCGTTACCGAATACCCCTTATCTGCCAAGATGGACTTTAAAAGTGCCTTATCAAAGCACGCAGCGGATGTTAAAACGCCGCACCCTATAACGGGTTTACCCAAAGTTTTAAAAAATCCTTGTAAACGACCGTCTTCTCCAACCTTGCCATGCGTCAAAAGCATTACAAAATCACATTGGTTAATATATTCGAATGAGGGAGATGCCTGGGTCTCTTCGATATCACCCTCAATATCCTCCGCTTTTATAAAAAGCATTTCCTGATCAGCAGCGCTAACAAGAGTCTTTAAGGCGTTAGGCCCATGAACCCAGTTCCCGTCTTTTGATATCCCGATTGGTAAAGCTTCATATTCACCAATCTCAGAAAAAGCCTTTAATACACCATTTGCACCGGCCAAGCTGACCTCATGCTCTGCACTAATTCCTCCAAAAACCACACCAATCTTCAACATCTTTGTTCCTTCCATATTAAAGGGTTGTTACTTTAACTTACTTTGTGAAGCACACAATAAAGCGTTAAAGACCATATAGCAAATTTATGGACCGTTTTTTTTACCTATAATGACTTGGAAACAATAATTCTGTTTGGAAAGTGGTGACGCTGAGGGATTCGAACCCTCGACCTACTGATTAAAAGACCGATTTAAACAAAAAACCACAACACATAAAAATAGAATACAACAATAAAATCATACACTTAGATTGAAAGTTGTTTTGTCACATGTCTCAGTTTTTTGCCATTATTCGTCAGCTAGTGCCCCAAGAGTGTCCCATGACGTTGTTGCCTCTAGCCATTTACTTACATTCAGAGGGTTTTCCAACATTGAAAGTAAGCGGCACAGTTTCTTTACCATTGTTTACCATCACACGCCCCATCTGGGTGTAGGTATGCGTGTTTTGAACCTTATCGGTGACCTTACCAAATGCACCGTCCATAAGCTCCCTAAACGCTGAAACATCTCCTGTAGCAGCCTTTTGAACTAAAGCACGTGTTAATTGATCTGCAATAGTTCCACCTTCGCCATCGGTGGCATTAGCATCAAGTATTTCCTTGATGATTGTCGAACGGTTTCGAGTGCCTTTGGGCTTGCCTCTAGGATTACCTGACCTCCCCTTTTCCCAAGGTGGATTTAAATTTTGTTCATTTGCCATTTTCTCGGTGCATCCTCGGTGAATTTAATACTTCACGAGCATTATTTCATAAAGAAATCCTTTTAAAAATATATATTTAGCCATTAATCACGACACAAGAAAAGACAACAAATAGCAATCACTGATATGCAATCAGTAGGTATAAGTTATTTTTACAAGCTAAAACAATTGATTGAATGCAGGCAACTCACACAAGGGGCACTCATGGGGCATAAGTTTGCGAATAATGGGCATACCGCATACGATAAACTTAAGGTTCCACAGCGTTTTTAAGAATTGCCCGACAAACAAGAAGCAACGAAACACGCCCCAGCTAAGTTGCTTCATCCGTCCCGCCATAAAAAAACGGGAAGCACGAGGCCTCCCATTTCTAAATTGTGACTTAGCCATTCAAATAGCATGAGCCTTATTAGTTGCTCCAAAGCGCGAGGGTCTTACGACCATCTGTATTAGTGCTTTTGGATTTGTCATCTTTATTGAAAGTTTTTTGGACGGGTTTCCCGTAATCGCTAGCCTGAACTGGTTTGCGCTCCGGTTTCGTCTCTTTTTTTGTGTTTAAAAGCATATAATTAAGCAGCCTCTTTCAAGTTACAGGCTGATTGCTTGCCTTTTTCTTCTTGGATGTCAAACTCGATCTTTTGACCTTCATTCAAACCGTTAAGGCCTGATTGTTCAACTGCGCTGATGTGTACAAACACATCTTGGCCGCCGTCTGTAGGCTCGATGAAACCAAAACCCTTATTTGGGTTAAACCATTTTACTGTACCTGTTGCCATGATATTTCTCCTTTTAGCAATTCGGTTGAACCTCTTACGCACTGTGCGTTTGAGATTTTATGTTTGATCGCCCCGACCTAAAAAAGGGAGGAGCCATAACGTCGTTCAAACAGATTTTCTAAAAGGGGGAGTTTTTGATCCGGTGCTACGGGCTTCTTAATGAAAGCGGTAGCGGTCTCTTATAAATTCGTATCGTCGTATCGTTCATTTCAAACTTTGCGCACTATGCGCAGTCTTTGTGGTTTCTGTCAAGTTGATTAGGCTTGTAGCAAAATGTAAGTATTTTCTTACCTAATCCTTGGTCTGCTCGTCAATAAAATCTCGAATTTCCGTCTTGTTGTAACGACTAAATTCTTCGTAATGCGCCTTGGCTTCATCTATGGCAGGTGAGTTTCACCCCACTTCCATATGAGCATGATCGAGTTTGTATTGGATATTGTAACGCCGCTCTAAAATCTTGGCTTTAATATGTTCGGGGTCTCGATTTGGTGCGCTTTTCACCACCTCTGCCAACAATTCATCCGCTACAAATGTAAGGGTTCCTAAAAATGTATCATTTATGTTCTTGTCCGGACTAAGGCAATGACGATGATAAGCAAATGCCGCTTCATTCTGATCAAAGAAATGGAGCAGAAAACGAAATTTTTTATCACTATCCGCATATACGACAGGGCAAAAGGCCACGATCAACAAAAGAGTTAATGTTAATAGAGCGCGCATAGTATTAGGTTCCTTATCAAACGCAATTTCGATGTTGAAAGAGAGCGTTATCAGTAATTTTATAGATCATCTGCTCATAGCTCATCTTTTGATTAATCGCACAAGATCGATAAAGATAGCCCGTCCCTAACCCAGGCATAAGATTTGCTTCCAGAAAATAAGGAACACCATATCCATCCATTTTAATATCAATCCGTGCGTGTGATGCTGCTTTAAGGGCCTTGAATACTTGGATTGCGAGATCAGATATAAGCTTGTGAATTTGCAAATCCGTTATTTCAATGACTTGTTCTGTGTTATTTACCTTGGTATCAAAATCAAGAACACGATCACCATTTCTATTTTTACTAGGAATAATTTCTATCGGCATTGCCATTAGTGTTCCGTCCGCAACATCTTCAAGCACACCGACAGTATATTCTTTGCCTGACAAATACGTTTCTACCAAAGAGCGGCTTTGTTGAGTTTGATAAATATTAGACACTTTGGCTTTTAAGCCTTCAAAACTCGTAACAATAGAGTTTTCGTCTATACCCTTGCTGTCACCACCTCTATCTGGTTTTACAAAGAAAGGCGGGGTAATGCCAAGTGACTGGCTTAATGTCAGTTCGTCAGGCTCAGTCGTAAAGAACTGGGCCGTGTTAATACCAGCATCTTGTGCAATTTTTTTCGCATGAGCTTTGTCATATGAGTTTTTGTATACTTTTGAGATTGAGCCAAGATAAGCAATATTATGTTGAGCTAAATAGTCAGAAAACCATATGTGCTTATTCTGTTTTTTGTCATCATCATAAAAATCAAAATATTTAAGACCTGAAAAAACCAAGTCTGGGTTCTTCGCGACCAACGCTTTTAAATCATTCTCAGTTTTAATGACACTTACACATACTGTTTTATAACGCTGGCTTAAAACCTCTAGAATTTTTAGTTCATCCAGTATAATTCCAACATTCTCTTTTTCCATCCCGACAGATGCGCGATCTGGACTCATCACTATTTCAATATATTTGTTGATTTTGCGCGTGTTCGCATTGCCAAATGTTGTTGGATAAACAACTATGTCTTCATATGTTTGCGTGTCACCCAAAATTTTCTTCACGATATGTGATTGTGGCCTTGGCCAATCATGGGGATCTTGTTTTGATGGTTCAGGAAATTGAACGATGGGCATGTATGCCTCCTTATTTTATAAACGCTTATATATACGCGCTCATACGTGCACCCCGCACAATGCAAGGGTCGCATCTCAAAGCCTGAATAGGCGCAAAAACTATAAAGCTAAAACTTCGCTGAAAGAGGTGAGGTCTTGTACGCCTCACACATTGCCATAGTAGGCAGACATTTTTTTCGGAAAAATCGTCTCAATAGAGGGCTTTTGCCAAACTCTGACACATTAGTGACAGGTTCAGTGAAGAGTGTCAATTTTATACGTGTTTTGGTTACTGGGCCAGTAACCAAGTTTAAGAGCTAAGAGATTGGAATACATGTACCCAGCGAGAAACACTTTCCGCCCGTACCGTCTCCTGTACTGTCAAAACTTATTGCTGTTTGCCAGGGTGGAATTTGAACCTACGGCCTTCAGGCTATGGGACTGAAGTATTGAGAGTAATTTTAGAAATAGTGTTGTGGCTTGTCACTTTTTAGTGTCCCGCCAGTGCCCCATGAAAATTTAAAATCGGAGGAAAATGGTGATCGCTGAGAGATTCGAACTCTCGACCTACTGATTAAAAGTCACAAAGCCATATGTTTTACCAAACTTTACCAAAGTCTATGTATCTATATTTTAATATATAAATCAGCATACTAACAAAGACCTTGCCTTGATGCACATTAATAGAATATAACAGAAATGAATGAAATTGGTAGCCCAGAGGTAGCCCCACATGACAGAAGAGATTAATTTTACTGTTAAGAAGCTAAAAGACATCCCCCCACCTGCACAGGATAATACGCGTGATCATTACAATGACCAGCGCGTTCCCGCCTTAAGAATGGAAGTCACTAGCAAAGGAAAGAAGAGCTTCAAGGTTTATAAAAAGCTGAACGGAAGGCCTATACGCTATACAATCGGCGATATAAACGACTGGACAATTGAGAATGCACGAAAAGAAGCACAAAAGATTGTTGCCATGATTGCCAACGGCATCAATCCCAATGTTGAAAAACAACGTTTACGTCAAGATATGACATTCAAAGAACTATTTGACAAATATGTTCAGGACTACAGCAGCCTTCACAAAAAGACATACAAAGAAGACGAAGCCGCATTAAACAGATATGCAAAACACCTATACAACAGAAAAGTATCTGATATTTCCCGTGAAGATATAAGTAGACTGCATCAATCGATTGGCAAAAATAACGGAATATACGCGGCAAATAGACTACTAGCCCTTATTAAAAGCATCTATAACAAAGCACTGGAATGGGGATGGCATGGCGATAACCCAGCAACGCGTATCAAACAATTTAAAGAAAAATCCAGACAGCGATTTATAAAGCGTGCGGAACTACCTTTCTTTTTTGAAGCACTCAACGCCGAGTCCAATAAAACTGCATCCGATTATATTTTGTTCTCGCTTTATACTGGAGCACGGAGAGAAAACGTATTATCTGCACGGTGGAATGAAATAGATTGGCAGGAAAAGCAGTGGTGTATACCCAAGACCAAAAATGATGAAGCCCTAACCGTTGCCCTATCAGATGAGGCTTTGGAAGTTCTGGAAAGACGTAGAAACGCAACAAATTCAAAATGGATATTCCCCAGCGACGTTACAGATGGACATCTCGCTGATCCCAAAAAAGCATGGAGAAGAATACTGTCCAGCGCAACTGTAAAAATTTGGGAAGTATACCCTCACATATCGCCAATCATTGCATCCATAAAACAAGGAGCGGATAACGATAATAATACCGTTGCCTTGGTTGATGCTGTAAGAAACCATGCACTCGAAAACGATGTAGAGCTACCCACGGGGCTACTCGATTTACGCATTCATGACCTGCGCCGGACACTCGGAAGCTATCAGGCAGCAGCAGGAGCAAATCAATACATCATTGGAAAATCACTCGGACACAAGAGCCAGCAAGCCACCGCCGTTTATGCAAGGCTTGATCTTGATCCCGTAAGAGAGTCCGTCCAGTTGGCAAGCTCTGCAATCAGTAATGCGGGGAACGGTGGGCACAATGAATGACGATTATGTTCTGAAATACATCCCTGTGATGACAGGAGCAGGGAAGATAGCGCATTTTGGTGAACCAACATTAGAAGACGAGGCCTTTGATCCAGGCACAGCAGAAGAACAGGCGCAAAACGATTACTTAGCCCTTGTGAAAAAACTTTCTAGTGATGAGGAGCTAAATAGCACTATTGATAAACTTCTAGAAAGCCGAGAAAAACCAACTAAGTTCGATGATTTCAAAATGCGGCTTGCGCGAGTTATTGCCAAGACAAAAATAGCTCTTTATGATACTCACAAAAAGCACCGAGAAAGTACAACAACCCAAGTAAAAAAAGATACCAATTCAATGCGCCAATCTATGGAGAAGATTGTCTTTCCAGACTTATTTAAGGCGCAGTTGCAAGGCATTGTTCAAGAAAGGCTACACTTTCAACATGCAAACAGAAAATCAGAGCGTGGGAGTTACAAGGCTCCCCCGTTGATACTGAAAGCCTCAACACACTATCCCACAGCATGAACAGCTATTTAGGGATGCTTCGGCATGTTGATGGATACAGGGCAAGACAAGCCCTATGCAAGCGCATTGAGAACCTGTTTGTGCAGGTGGATGAAGACTACACAAAAATCAAAACAAACACCTGAGAAGGATCGGGAAAGGGGCATCCAACTCCGCAGGGGCACTAGGGCGGGACGACGAATGATCGTTGCCCTTATGGTCCCAATTGTAATCACCGTCCGTGAGGTCGATACTGTACACGTTGGACGGGTTGTTCCGGTTCTCCTGAGACGTAAACTGCCAATGGGCATTGTCAGAGCCGAAACAACGTTATGATGGTGATCTCTTGATCGGACGGGCGATTTCTCATCCGTCAAACCTTCCACCTTTCGGTTTCTACTTTGGTATAAATACCTTTTGGCAAATATACCGCCACCATCCGAGATGGATAAGCTCACTGGGTTAAGCCTTGACCCAAACCCATTCCGGCTACCCCTTCCCCGAACTTTTGAGCCACCCTTGCGCTTGCTTGGCAAGGTTTTCTGTCATTTCAGACAAAGCCGCATAATGGCGGCGTGGCAATATCTTCATATCATGGGACAAACGCATCAAAAGTTGTACCGCTTGTATCCGTTCCAAAATTTGTTCTATATGCTGCCCTTTATTTTTAGCACTATTTGCCCGATAAATCAAAACGACGAGTTCGATTAACTCATCTTTGATTTTTTGGCCCAAAGTAAATTTATATTCACGCGGAAAATCCTTTGTCGCGGTCATTGTCCGTAACAAAATATCGTATGTCTGTTTATAAATCGGCAAATGCTCGTATTGCGCCATAAAATTTACTCAGAAAACTCAAAAATTACGCTTTAAAAAATCTGAGCCGTGCTACGCACGACTCTGAAATGTTTAAATGATCAAATGACCAACGCTCCGGCCCCTAATAAATTAGGGAATCGGTGCGAAAACACGCAGGGCACTAGGGCGGGACGACGAACACTCGTAGCCCTTACGGTCCCAATCGTAACCACCGTCCGTGAGGTCGATACTGTACACGCCGGACGGGTCGTCCCGGCCCTCCTGAGACGTAAACTGCCAAAGGGCATAGTCAGAGCCGTTATACTGCGTGATGATCGCCCCTGTTTCTTCTGCAAGACCATTCTCACGATTTTGAGCCG
>CAYGSJ010000012.1:0-9622 GCA_964352665.1 uncultured Micavibrio sp. | reverse complement strand
TGCAAGAAACGGGGCAGTATAAAAACAATCAGGTCGAGAATTCACATCTGCATTTCCGGCGACGAGAACGGGGCATGAATAAATTCAGGCTGATGCGATCGTTACAGAAATTCACCGCCATTCACTCCTCTTTCCTCAATCATTTTAATCACCAACGCCATCTTGAAAATCGACGCAACTTTAAGAATTTACGTCAAAATTCAGTTGAGCAATGGCGCAAATTTTGTGTTTAGTAATTTTGGCAAAGAATGCGTTCGGAGAAGAGTTAGCGTTTGTCTGACAGCACTGACCGGCTTATTCTCAGTGCCTTATTTTTATGTTCCTCGAGATAACAAGCTCTCTTCTTAACAGAGAATTTTTGGTTGTCTATCCAACTAAGATACAACTCAAGACACTCATCTTTGTAAACGGCACAGATTTTGCTCATAGACATACGATGCACAAAGGATTTTGTGCTTTAAAAACTGGGCCTAATACGCCCAAAAATAGAAGGATGGCAATGAACACGACAGGACGACGTGTTTCGACATCACTGCACTTATGGCAACCCGGGCAAAAAGTGCCTATTGGGGAAGCCTTTGTTCGACCTCAATTCAGGCATATTTTTCCTATGCCTGTCAGGGAAGATTGGAGTGAGCCATGACTAATATCCTGACCCTAAACAGCACATTCCGAAACAATCTTCTGGCTCTACAGAAAACCCAAAGATTGATTGATGATACTAATTTACGCTTAGCAACAGGTCTAAAGGTCAATGCTGCTCTGGATAACCCTTCTAACTTTTTCGACGCCAGAGAGCTTAATAAAAGATCATCTGATTTATCTCAGCGCCTCGATGGGATTAGCAGAGGTATAAGAACCATTGAAGAAACACTCCACGGCGTTGAAGCCATTGAAAAACTTCTGAGGCTTGGCGAAAGCAATGCAATAGAAGAATTATTGCGGTTCAAAGAGTTGGGACCAAGGCCGCCACCTCCACCGATAACAACAACAGGTACTAGTACTGTTATAATACCTGCGACACCCTTAGATACGGAAATTTTGGCAGATAATCCTGCTGCCTATTGGCGCCTAAACGAAGCCGCAGGAGCCACAGCAACCAACTCTGGTTCTGCTGGTGGTATAAATGGCACTTATTCAGGCGGGCCAATTCTTAACTCTGCCCCCCTATTCCCGGGAGGATCAAACAGTGTTGACTTTAATGGTGTTAACCAATTTGTAGCTATTCCTAATAGCAACCAAATTAATACTGTTGCTCATACACGACGCTCCCTTGAGCTGGTTTTCAATGCTGATACGACCGCTGGGAGGCAAGTTCTATATGAAGAAGGCGGAACAACAAATGCTCTCTCAATATACATATTTAATGGCCGCATATATGTTACTGGAAGGGATGCTGGAGCCTGGGGACCTGCCAATATTTCTGTGCCCATTGTAGCAGGACAAACATATCATGTGGGCTTTACAATGGACTCCATTGCAGGCGATTTCATTGGCTATGTTGATGGCGTAGAAATTGGTAGAACTGGCGTAACAGCAACATTCCCATCGCATACTGCTGCCGTTTCAATTGGTAGAATGAGTGGGGGAACGTGGTTTCATGATGGCTCTCAGGGCGGTAATGGCAGCTACTTTAATGGGCGCATTTCGGATGTAGCACTTTATAACGCCACGCTTACCCCAGCTGATCTTGCAGCAAGGGCAGCTTCTGTTGTCGGCACAACAACGACAACAACAACGACAACAACAACGACTGTGCAGCCTCCAATACAGTTTGAAGAGCTCAATGATGTTCTGGATCAAATTAACCAAATAACGGTTGATGCAAACTATTTCGGCATTAACTTACTTGGCAACGAAGACCTCTTAATGCTATTTAACGAAAATGGCTCTAGCAAACTTTTAACTGAAGGAACAGACTTCACCAAAGATGGGCTTGGTATAAAGCGTCTTGGACTTGAAACCGAAGAAGGAATTATTAGCATTCTTGAAAGCATACGTAAGGCGTTAAAAACAGTCCGCCTATACGGTGCATCATTGACATTAAACCTAAATATTTTAACAACACGTGAAAACTTTACGCAAAATATAATCAACATAAACCTTGCGGGAGCTCAAGATCTTACACATGCAGATTATAACGAAGAAGGTGCCAATCTGCTTGCATTGCAAACGCGTCAACAATTAGCGATAACCAGTCTATCAATCGCCAACACTCAAAACACTAACATTCTGAATATATTCGCCTAGCCAGAGAAGATTTAGGGTAATATCAGATTAAAATCCAGTTTTCAAAGATATCTGGTATTTTGTTTTTTTGAGCAAAATAAATCCCTTCAAATATTACAAAACCAGTCCTGAAAATATCAAATTAGCGGTCATATATTACATCCGTTATCCGCTGAGCCTGCGGCAGGTGGAAGATATTTTACACGAACGTGGCATAGATGTTTGTCACGAAACCATCCGGTATTGGTAAAATAAATTCGGCACGTTGTTTGCTAAAACATGAAAAAGAAGAGCTCTCATCCCGCTTCAAACTGGCGCTGGCATATCGATGAAGTCTTTGTCAAAATCAATGGCGAAATACATTATCTGTGGCGCGCAATTGACCACGAAGGAACAATATTGGACTGCTATGTTTCGAAAAGGCGCGATCGAAAAGCAGCGCTTAAAGTATTGAATAAACTTGTTACAAAACACGGGGTACCGAAATAAGTAGTAACTGATAAACTTGCCTCATACGGATCTGCATTAAAAAAATCAAACATGCAGCACTTACAAAATACAGGGCTTCAAAAACAATCAGGTCTAAAACTCGCACCTTCATTTTCGAAGGCGAGAAAAGATGATGAACAAATTCAGATCGATGCTATCATTACAAAAAAAATTTTCCATACAGTCTACATTCCTTAACCATTTTAATCATCAAAGCGAACTCGTCATAACCTCAACAGCACAAGCATTTCCTGATTTGACTATAACCTGACATCTTTTATATCCTGCCGAAAGCGTATTCTCTTCAATACTGGCTCTCAATACATGCCTTCCATCATTTTGACGTGCTTTACTATCATTCGGTGTTGCAAGCAATTTACTTCCCCCCAAAATATAGCCATGCTGCCTGACAAGATTTTTCCATATATACGCCATCATAAGCCTGGAATTAAAAGCACCAAAATTCAAAAAAACATTTGCATCGGCAACCTCCGGTGACAAAAGACTTATCTCTACATCAAGGGTTCCTTCTTTTACTTCTATATCTTGCCCGTACAAAATAGTTCCATCATAGCCAATCGTAATTTTCTTTGGTAATGGACGCCCGAACCCTTTTGGTAAATTTCGCTTCGAAAGCATAAGAAAATATGTTCCCGGAGGAATGAGGGCAAAAACATAGAACCCATCGGGTCCCGTTGATGTTGTCGACTGAATTTCACCCTGCATATCATAAAGTGATACAATCATATTCGGCAAAGATTCCGACTGTTCATTATTATATTTTTTATAAACAACTCCTTCAACCTCTCCGCTTATATGAACAGGAAACTGTAAAGGAATATTATCACCTGTTCGTGGCATCACAGAAACACCATCGGTAGCAGCTATCCAATACGGGTCTGGCAAGCTCGCATTGTCCAAATAAACGTCTGTCACCAAGTTTGGTCGCAGTTGAGAAATATATGCCACACCATTTTCATTCGTTTTACCGCCTCCTGAATTATGGGGCGCGTGGACCCTCACGCCTTCAATAGGCTCATCATTACCATTAAATTCCTTATCGCCATTCTTATCCAGGTATACAAACGCACTTAAGCTGCCAGAACTTGTCAACGGCTCCTTTGTGACCAATAACGAGCCATCTTGTGGTATTTTCGCCAAACTAAAACGTGTGCTTAACGTGGCCTCTATATCACCTTCACTATTATACTGCACCCGCGGTGTGATCACTGCGTATTCTGGTCTCCAGTTAAACTGGGCAGAATATCGTGTTAAATCCTCTTCAAGAAGTTGGCTTACCTGTACTTGGCTTTCGAGATTATCACGAAACCTTCTCTTCCAAAATGCCGACAGACCTTCAAGTTTTTTTTCAGGCTTTACCTCATAATTCGCAAGTGCTCGTATAATATTCCTGCCATATGAACCGGTCAGAGACGTCGTCGTACTTATCGCTTCCTCAACCCCAGAAGAACTTGAGTCACTGTAATTTACGATTTGACTAAAACCAATACGTTCAAATTGAGTATTAAAACTTAAAAATCCACCAAGATTTTTTGTCCCTTCAGAATCTTCATCATACCTAACATTGGCTGAGTATCTTGGGCTATCACCAATCGCCATTGGAAAAGGTCCGTCTACATTGAAACTATTTGAAAACGTTTGGGTTATGGCCTCATTTTGACCTGGATTATAGTGATCTGTGGCGTACGATACATCAGCACGAGCGCGATGCTCCCCAATCTCGCTCGCTGCTGAAGCAGTCGTTGCAAATTCGCCTTTTTCATCTGACGCAACCTCAACATTGACCAAGGCTTGCTGGATTGTTGTCGACACCGCAGCATTTGTATAAAGTTTATTCTGCCCTTCTTCCTGCCTATACCTAGCTCCTAAGCGCACAGCACTACCTTCCGAAATCGGAAATTCATAAAACCCAGTTAAATGAACAGTGTCAGCATCCTGATCCGTCGAGCTTAACTTTTCATAAAGCTGGCGCTCCTGTAAAGTTACAGAAATATCATACACACCACCATCACTGGCCAAACGATTACGATCATATGGTACATTCAGAGTTTCTTCACGCACCTCTCCCTGTGGACCATAAGCCACAACACGAAAAACATTACGATCAGGCAGCAGAGGTATATTATCAAAACTATAAAAACCCTGCTCATCTGCTTGCTGAAAACTCAAAAGCGTACTATCGCGATAAAGTTCAATATCCCAATCAGGAAAAAAATAACCTGCTATTTGGGTAGATGGCAGTATAGAATTTGTCAAAGGATCAGTATTCGTCAAACGCACACCAATTTCCGGAGATGCGCCCCCCGTTAACGGTAAGCGTGTTGAAATAATATCTCCTGCCTCAAACCTTCTTGCCTTTAATGGCCCTAAAATCTCGGGCTTCGCAGATTCCTGGAGGTAATTAAACCTTGCACTCGAAAGATAATCCCGCTCATTAAATGATACATTTGTGTTCAAAACACCCTTAGCAAATTCTCCAGCTGTCCGAACATTAAGTGCGTGCGTTCTCTGCGATTTTTGACCTAAATCTCTTTTGTAACCGCTTCGAGTTGTAACATCGACAACTGGTGTTGCAATAAGTGCATACTCGTCGTCATGACGCGGAAATTTTGGCGGTTCTGTTTTACGCCTATTATAGTTTTTATTGCGCCTTTCGAAACGCTCCGTCGCCGGAAGGGCGTGATCCGGATCAAGTGCTATACGCTGTGTTCCAATATCCACCTGCATATCCATATCAAACCAAGTTTCGAAATCCTCAACCGGAGCCAACACATCATCTTCTGAAATTTGCACAAAATTGCTCAGCGTATATTCCTGATCACCGACGACGACCAGACGATTGTTCATATCCAGAGAAAAGGTGTTGTTCTCACGTATATACCACCCTGCATATGTTTTACTTTCTTCATCATACGTAATCGGAAAATGCAACACACTTATGAAGTCTTTAAGGGATAATACGACACTATTCTGATAAATTTCTGCAAAAACCAATCCCTCAACAAGTAACTTGGGTGGTATTGTGAGATTAAAAATCAGTAACTCACCATCTTCCAAGCCACGTAACTTTATTTTTTTATCAACAATCCCCTGATTCTCTAAAAACTGATCTGCCTCTTTCAGACGCTTATCTATTTTCGATAAAAATTGTTTTTTTAATTCCTGCATCTTTTCAGGTGACATAGTCACGGATGAATCAGCATACGCGCAAACCGATGAAACCATGCACAGAAGCAACGCGCATAAACTTAGGAACGGATAAAATTTTCTAAAGCGCATAAGCTTAAAACCATATTTATAAACAGATTGCTACGCAGATATTTTAATGTTATAAAAATACTGTAGCAGATAAAAAATGCGCAGGATAGCGAATCAAATAAATATCCGTCACACACATTTCCATAACCATATGCGCCCAAAGAAAATTTGAGGATAGCTTCTTCTTCTTTTGAAAAAATTAGTAACTTGTTAACTTTTAAGGTATAAATATGGTTACATATGTATTCAAATGATGTATATTGCTTTTTGAGCATTTCAATGCTCCGGCATTCGCACACAAGAATCAGCAAAAAATAAAATATTGTCTTTATTAATTTAACTAAGGAGAAAATGGATGAAATTTCATAAATTCACAAAACTAGCACTGCTAGCAGCTGTAGTCACCGTGGCGCTATATAGCATTCACGATACACAAGCCCAGACAACATCACAGATTGGCGCAACATTCTCAACAGCAGCAGCTCTTACTTCTGCTCCTGTGAGTGACATTGATTTTGGCACATGGGCTGTAAACATTTCCGGTGGTAACACACCAACAATCACTCAGGGAGCGGTCACATCAGGCGCGCCGCCCGTCGGAACAGTCGGCGGTGTAACAACTTCTGTTGTTAGTAACACCGTCGCACCTGCAAACTCTGGTGTTATCGACGTGACTTCGCCTGTTGCAACGACCCTCCAGATTCAGGGAAGTGTTACAACTGACTTTGCAGACGCAAACCTTTCGCTTTCAAACATTGTGTTCACTGATACAGTTTTGACAGACACTGCTGTACCGGCAGCATTTAATGGTGTTACGCGGGCAACAATTGTTACTGGTGGTGTTGCTGAACCAATTGGATTTGGTGGAAGACTAACCATCTCTGGTACACCGACAGCAGGAACAACATTCAACGATGCTGTCGTTGACATCAGCTTCACATACTAATATTTGTTCCTAATACGAGCATTTAAAAAGCACCTCTTTTTCGAGGTGCTTTTTTATGTTTCAGAGATGCTGATTTATTACTTTCCTACTGGAAAGGTCTTCTCGTCCAGGATTACAAAGTCTCCGACAGACCCCTCTGCTTTTGTAAACGTAATACGTAACTGACCGGGATTTAGGTTTTTTTCCTGCGTTACAATCGTGAAATCTCTCCGGTTAATTTCAGTGTACAAACTCGCATTACCAAGCGCCCCTATTTCATACTCTTCACCACCATCGGGCTTGTAATACGCATGCATTAAACCAACAGCGCCATGCGTGCCGGAACGTTCAACTGATACATTAATTAATATATTTGAAGTTTTAGGGTTTCTGGTTATTTCAGGCGTACCAATACTAATTTTTGTATTATACTCCCCAACACGGTAAACGACCGGAACTGAATAAGATACAACCACTTGCGCACCAATTCCAATTTCATCTTGTGGCACCTCCTTATCATTTCCTTTATTTGCTTGCAAATCGGGAACTATGGCAAACTTCAAATGTGATTTATATTCACCATCGGGCAAATCTTTTGGACGCCTAACCGCAAGACGTACCGTTTGCTTTTCATTTGGCCCAAGAGTTACCTGGCGAGGTGTAAAAACGGCAAAATCCTCAAGGTCTGTTCGCTCTTTTCTAACATCGTCTTCAGCAGGCACGTATCCGCCTTCCCCCTCAAACTGATCCAGTTGCTCCCACCTAAGACGATAGGTATTGGTTTTGTCACTTGTGTTAACCAAAACAATTTCAGCAGTCCTCTCACGCTCTTTAAAGACCACCTGTAACGGTGTAATCAACAAACTGGCTTGAGAGCTAGGCGCAAAAAACACGCCACCAGCGATAAAGAATAGAAGAAAAAATAGTCTTTGAAATAATGTAAACATAGTTAATGTACCTTTTAGTAGTTAATTTCTAGTGTCAACGCACTTTCAAACTGCGCGTCGTATAAGTAATTCTGACCACTTCCTGTTGTGCGTAACCTTGCACCAACACTAATATCCAGCTCTCCATTTGAATTTGATGATGATGGGGCATCAATATCAAAATTATCTATTATAAAATCCTCACCAGGCCCAATCATCTGCTGATCAACAGTAATTAATATACTTGTAATTACCGTTGAGGGAGGCAAGTTTGTAACTTGATAGAGCCCTTCAGTTGGATTTTGCAGAATAATAAATGCACTGTCCGCTGAAAAAGAGCCATTGGTCTGTACTATAATACTGCGCTGCGAAAGATTATCTCGAACAACCGCCTCTCCAAAATCAAGCTCCTTCAAAACATTTACATCTTGAGCACACACAGCACCCTGCGCAAGTAAACTTGATACAAAAATGCCAAATGTCAAAATGCGCAAACGCATGAGGTTGCCTTATTTGAATTACAAAATATAGTATATGGCTACAATAGGTAATGCTTGATCAAAAAACAATCCTTATGTACCCTATAATAGTACGACTGGATCAATTTTCCACAATATATCCTATACACTTGATTTTTTGGCACCATGTCCTCCAATTATACGCCTTACACCCAAAACCCTTTACGAAAATGCACTCTCTTATTGCAGTGTGTTTTGGTTATTGGCTGTGTTAAGGCAACCGACACGCCAGAGCAAAAACTTACGACGACAGCAACAATAGAACAAAGCTCACCCGAAACAAATGCGTTAAGCATACCACCGGCTCTATTAACTAATGGAGGCGCAGAAAACCCTGCTTCGCCACTACACAAGTTGCAAGGAATAAAAGGCGTAAAAGTAGATCAGCTCTTCTCCGAAAACGTCCGAGATACCAATGATCGCGTGCAGAGACTTGAAGATACTGTAACAAACATTTATCGTGATATTGAAACAATGAAGCCATCAATCATAAGGCTAATTGCCCTTGAAGGGGATATTGAACAACTTGTCACAATACTAAGTAACGAGACGAATGTGCCCGCCGCCGCTCCGGAATTTCCGGATACAGATGTAGAAACTGTGGAAACAGAAGAACTAAGTAATGTTACAGAGGAGATAAGCACTGAAACTGAAACTGAAATTAAACCCAAGCCAGAGTTAGAGTCAGATTTACGGCCTGAGCCTGAGCCTGAGCCAGACACAACGATCATAGACAAAAAAAATACTATCCCCGAGCCCAAAGAATACAACCCAGAACCTCAGGTGAAAACACCTGCATCCGAACTCCCATCTTCCGCACAACTCTCGAATATACGTATTGGGCAACACCCAGACTTCACAAGAATAGTTCTCGATACCACACAAGATATTACATATGATGCTTTCCTGAACTCGGATACAAAAACCCTATCAATAACCCTTCCCAAGATATCGCACACCAATTTAAAACCAATAGACTTATCTTCCAGCCAGATAATAGAAAAATATACTGTCCAAAGCTATGATAACGTCGATGAAACGATGCTTATTTTTTCGTTTAAGCACAATGTAAAAATTATAAAACAAACGCACTATTACGATAAAGCTTCCGGCTTATTTAAAATATTTATTGATATTAATGCACTTGAAGAGCATGTCAGATTAAAACGTGATTTTTAAGACAGGTCTGATACTTTGCCGTTTATGAGCAAAAGAAACCCATTCAAATATTTCAAAACCAGCCCTGAAATTATCAA
>CAYGSJ010000011.1:0-27585 GCA_964352665.1 uncultured Micavibrio sp. | reverse complement strand
ATAATAAGCAAAATATCAGAAATTGTTTAAATGCGCATTTTAATCTGACAAGCCCCAGTCGACAACATCAACGGGACCCGATGGGTTCTATGTTTTTGCTCTCATTCCTCCGGGCACATATTTTCTTATGCTTTCGGAGCTAAATTTACCAAAAGGGTTCGGGCGTCCATTACCAAAGAAAATTACGATTGGCTATGATGGAACTATTTTGTACGGGCAAGATATAGAAGTAAAAGAAGGAGCCCCTGATGTAGAGATAAGTCTTTTGTCACCGGAGGTTGCCGATGCAGATGTTTTGTTGAATTTTGGTACTTTTAATTCCAAGCTTATGATGGCGTATATATGGAAAGATCTTGTTAAACAGCATGGCTATATTTTGGGGGGAAGTAGGTTGCTTACCAAACCAAAGGATAGTGAGGCGCGTCCAGCAGATGGAAAGCATGTACTAAGGGCCAGTATTGAAGAAAATACACTTTCTGCAGGGTATAAAAGATGTCAGGTTTTAGTCAGAGCAGGAAATGCTTGTGCAGTTGAGGTTATGACTAGTGCGCTGTAATAGTTTTGTCCTGTTATTGTTTTAGATTAAATGTTTAGATGATTGCCTTGGTTATTCTGATCATAAATACAAAATATCAGAAATTTTCTAAGACTGCTTTTTAATCTGACATGACCGGCACCTCTATGCGGTGCGGATCATATTGGCATGGTTTTTGCTTACCTCTATGTACATATAAAATAGAAAAATCTATACTAAATTCAATGAATAAAAATCAGTCACATAAAAGAATATTTTTATCCTGTGTTGTGTCGGCAAGTGTTTGTTTGTTTACGTTTGCATCGTGCATTGAAATAACTCACGCTCAAAATGTTCCCGCAACAGCGGACCTCTCCAGATTTATCGAGCCCTTAGAAACAATACCTGAAATGGATGAGCCTAAAGTTTCGTTCGAGGCAAAGATTGATGGTTTTC
The DNA here is from genome assembly GCA_964352665.1 of uncultured Micavibrio sp. GTDB lineage: Bacteria > Pseudomonadota > Alphaproteobacteria > Micavibrionales > Micavibrionaceae > UBA1672. The sequence goes on along the minus strand of CAYGSJ010000011.1, from coordinate 26,615 downwards.
AAACTAAGCCACCCGAAGGTGCCGAATATTATATGTTCGAACTCAAGGAACTGCTTATCGATGGTGTTACTGTCTACGATTTAAGGGAGATTAATGCTCTATATGAAATGTTTATAGGCAAAACAATTTCTGTTGCTCAGCTGTATGAAATAGCGTCGGAGATCACCAGAAAATATAGGGAAGACGGATATATTTTTGCACGCGCTTATGTTCCTGCTCAAGAAATCGATGGTGGTGCTGTTATTATCGAGATTGTTGAAGGAAGTATCCATGAAGTCAAAATGGAAGGTTTAAAAGGCAAGAGCTTTTCATTGTTGAATAAAATAGGTCAGAATATTAGACGCGCCAGCGCTTTTAATATTCATATGCTTGAAAGGCAGCTCTTGCTGCTTAACCGTTTTACAGGTCTCAATGCTGTAGGTGTTTTAGAGCCACTTTCCGAAAGAGACAAAACTTATCCAGGGGCCGTGGCATTAAAACTGGTTTTGACAGAAAAGCAGCCCGAATATGCGTTGAATGTAGATAATCACGGATCAAAATTTGTAGGGCCTTGGCAGGTGAGTGCCACAGCGTTGTTGCCACATAGGCAGCTTAATCATGGAGAAACGCGTTTATCATTTTATACAACACCGCAAGTCAAGGAGCTTAAATCTTTTTCTATTTCCGATGATACTTTGTTAACATCGGATGGTTTAACTATGAACACGAACTTAAAATATAGTCGTTCAGAACCAGGCGATACGCTAAGGGATTTAGACTTAAACAGTCGTTATTTATCTTTAAGTCTTGGATTTGAATACCCAATCCTTTTAAGCCGCATTCGCAAAATGGATGTTTTCGGAAAATTTGACTATAACAATTCGAAAAGCGGGATTTTGGGAACGCGCTTTTATGATGATAGGCTTCGGGTATTGCGGGCTGGTGTAAAGCTATATCGTGGCGATTTTCTCAAAGGAGCACTTTATGGTGATGCTCAAATTTCTCATGGTTTAAATATATTCGGAGCACGTGAGGAAGGTTCTATCGATTTATCGCGTGCTGAAGGACGCAGCAATTTTACTAAAGTTGACGCGAATGTCACGTTTTTAAAAAGAATAGGCAAACGTCTTGGATTAAAAACATCTTTTAAAGGCCAGTATGCCATACAACCATTGTTGTCATCAGAGGAATTTGGTTACGGTGGTTATACATTGGGGCGTGGGTATAATAATTCTGAAATTACTGGTGATAGTGGTATGGGAGCTTCGATTGAGTTGAGCTGGCACCAGTGGTCTCAGTATCGTGGTTCTGGGCTTTTTCCGGGAATAACGCCGTTTATATTTTACGATGCGGGGAAAGTCTGGAACAGGGATAGTAATACCAATCCTGAATCAGGAGCATCTGCCGGTGTTGGTTTTGATTTTAACTGGGGGAAGAGAACAACTGTCAACGCCGTGCTTGCTCAGCCATTGTCACGCAGCGCGCAAAATCCTTCATACGGAAATGGAAAAAACCCAGTGTTTTTGATATCTGTTAGAAAAAAATTATAAGTCTCACTTTTTTATATAAAAATGCATTTTTACGAAATATTAAGACATTGAATTTTTAATGTGTTGAGTACATTAGTATGCTATAATTATTATGTAATATCTGGTATTTAGATAAAAAAGTGAAAAAGAACAGTATGTGTCTTGGATCAATAAAGTTTAGATTATGTGTAGGGGGTAGCCTTTTGGTTATCCTGTCCTCACATGCATACGCAAACCCTCAAGAAGCGACAGTACAGGCCGGACAGGTAAAGATTTCACAAGATGGAAACAAGTTGGATGTTTATCAGGAGACGGATAAAGCAATTATAGACTGGCGTAGCTTTGATATTGATGTTGATGAGCACACAGAGTTCCATCAGCCTTCCAGCAATTCTTTTACACTTAACCGCGTTAACAGTAATGATCCATCACGTATTGATGGACAGTTAAGCGCGAATGGAAATATTGCTATTATAAACCCTAATGGCGTTTATTTTGGTGGCGGCGCGCAAGTTGACGTTGGTGGTTTAATCGCAACGACAAGTGATATTGATAATGACGATTTTATGAACGATGACATAAACTTCACTGTGCCTGGTGAGGCAGGTTCTCGGATTGTCAATGATGGTTCTATAACAGTCCGCGAAGCGGGGCTTGTAGGCTTGGTAGCCCCAAATGTTGAAAACAATGGAACAATCGAGGCACGCTTAGGAAAAGTACAGCTTGTGTCAGGCGATACATTTACGTTGGATATGGCAGGCGATGGTCTGATTAATGTGGCTGTGAGTGAAGATCAGGTCCGAAAAATAGTGAATGAGGGGCAAATCCGTGTCGATGGCGGGGCGATAAGGTTAAGTATTGCGGATGCCCGTGAAAATGTTGATAACCTGATCGTCAATAAGGGCTCACTCTCTGCCAATTCAGTCGGGATTAAAAACGGTAAAATCGTTCTGGGCGCGGCTGGCTCCAATAAATCTACAAAAACAGGCGTTTCGACCGTTTTGAATGAAGGCACGATAGAAGCAAAAGGTGACCAGACAGGAGAAACTGGCGGTACAATCCACATGCTCGGCGATCATGTCGGCGCGATGGCTGGATCGACGCTTGATGTTTCTGGTGATGAGGGCGGTGGTGAAGTTTTGCTTGGCGGTGAATATCAAGGGGCAGGCGATACGCAAACCGCAAAAATTACATATGTTGATGAAACGGCAACCATCAATGCCAGTGCTACAGAAGCAGGTGATGGCGGCCGTGTTATTGCATGGGCCGATGAAGTTACACGTCATTATGGAGACATAAAAGCCGAAGGAGGCAGGCAAAATGGTGATGGCGGTTTTGTTGAAGTATCGGGCAAGGAGCATTTAGATTTTAAGGGCACTGTCTCTACAGAAGCGGTTAATGGCGAAGCGGGCACTCTTCTGCTCGATCCAACTGATATCGTTATTTCAAATGCGGTTGATAGTAACGTCAATGGTGCATCACCGTTTACATCTACCATTGATGATGGTCCATCGAACTTGAATGTCACAACCTTAGAAACTGCTTTGGCCTCAAATAATATCACCGTACAAACGCTCGCAACAGGGACGCAAAATGGCGATATAACCGTCAGTGATGCTGTTTCATGGACGGCGAATAGAACGCTCACATTAAATGCACATGGTAAAATTGTTATTGATGCACCTATGGCTGTTCGTAACCGCCTTACTTTGGTAGCATCGGATTTAGAGCTTAATGCTGCAATTACCGAAAATAGTAGCGCCAATATTTACATTCAACCGCGATCTAATATGACCATGGGTATAGCCGGCGGCGCAGGAGCCTTTAATGTTTCCAGTGCAGAACTGGATCTTATCCATACCAACATAAATAATGTTTATTTTGGTCGCAGCAGCAATACACAAGCCATGGATGTAGGTGCCCGTACGTGGGAATGGGGTACTATCTTTTATTCCCGCACGGGTGAAATGCAATTCAATGGTGCACAGGATTTTAGTAACAACCCCGCAACTATTCAAACACGCAGCCTCGCAATTAATAATACATTATCGGGCACAAGCACCCTGACCATACAGCCGGATACCAACCTGACTGTGGGCGTTGCCGGCGGGGCGGGGGCGCTCAATATTTCAACGGCTGAACTCAATAATATCCAAAATGGATTTTCTGAAATTCGCATCGGGAGAACGAACAGTAACCAAGCCGTAACGGTTAATGCTCATACCTGGAATGACAGTGTCCAATTCCGTGCCGGAACAGGACAGATAATCATTGATGGTGATCAAAACATCAACGGCAATAATTTTACACTGCTCGGCAGGAACCCAGTGATGAATGCGACTGTTAACGGTACAGGACGTGCAATTCTTGCACCGGATGGAAATATTTCGATTGGAGCCAAGGGCGGTGCAGGAACCTATCAAGTGACGGATGCGCTGTTAAGCAATTTCAATGTTGGCACCGTCAGATTAGGAACGACCAGCAATACACAAGCCATGAATGTAAACGCCGGAACGTGGAATACGTCTCTTGAATTATATACAGGCTCAGGCGTTATCAACGTAAATGGCAATCAGGATGTAGGTACAAATAATTTCGGTCTATTCAGTAATGCCAACCCCGTCATCAACGGCGATTTGATCGGGACCGGTACAATCTCGCTTGGCCCTGTAGCAACAAATGTGACAACAGGTTTGGCGGGTGGTGCTGGAACATTTAATCTGAGCACTGCAGAATTAGATCGTATTATTGACGGATGGGATCAAATCATCATTGGTACGACAGGAAATGACAGGTCTATAACCGCCAATGCCTATACGTGGCGCGATGACGTGCGTTTTCAGAACGATGCGGCGGCCATTGTAATAAATGGCGATCAGAATTTTGGAGCCAATAACTTTACGCTGCGTTCGGATTCTAATCCCGCTATTAATGCGGCCCTGACAGGTACAGGCATTCTTACGTTCGAAACAGAAGCCACAAACACAACAATAGGTTTGGCGGGTGCCAGTGGTACATTAAACCTTTCAGCCGCTGAATTGGGTCGAATTACCGATGGCTGGTCACAAATTGTGGTTGGCACAGATACTGGAACTGGTGGGCTCGCTTTGAATGCCTATACATGGAATGACTCTTTGCGTTTATTGGGTTCAACTAGAACTATTACCGTAGCAGGCATCCAAAATATGGGCGCGAATAATCTACAATTAACTGGTGGAAACCTTGTTCTCAACGCGGCCTTAAACGGCACAGGCATACTTACTTTTGATCAGGGAACGAATAACCGCAGCTTGGGGCTTGCAGGTGGATCGGGGAGTTATAACATCTCTGCTGCGGAACTGAATAGAATTACCGATGGTTGGTCCGAGATTATTTTAGGACGCGCCGATAATACCTCAACCGTAAATGTGAACGCCTACACGTGGAACGATAATGTAACATTCCGCAATGGCTCCGGCCAAATGCGCTTTGTACAGGCGCAAGACTTTGGTACGAATGATGCGACGGTTGAAAGTGACAATCTGCGTATTGATAACAATTTCACGGGCACCGGCGATCTCACAATAGCACCTTCCGATATTACAACAAGCATTGGGCTTGCAGGTGGGGCAGGTAGTCTCAATCTCACAACGGCGGAGTTAGGCAGGCTGTCAGACGGCTGGAGTAGTATTACAATAGGTCGTGCAGATGGAACAGGGCAGGTAGAGTTAGATGCGTATGCCAATTGGAGTGATCCGATAACGCTTTTGAAAGATGCTTCGGATGTTACAAATGTTATAAATGTTGCCGGTGCACAATCAATTCTTGGTGCTTCAAACGCCTCTTTGATCTTTAATGGTAATACTGATCTTGGTGCAAATATTACAACCAACAACACAGATTTAACCTTTGGAGGGCCTGTTACATTGCTAGGGAACCGTGCATTTGCAACAGGTACAGGTGACATTACATTCAACAGCACAATTGACGGGACATTTGATCTTGATATTGCGTCAACAGGTGATGTGGGTTTTAATGGCGATGTCGGGGGTGTAACCCGTCTTGGGGATGTAACGATTACAAATCCTGCGAGTGTTACGTCTACAGGGACGTTTAATTCAGCGAATATGACTATTGTCGGAGCAGCGGGTTCAGTTGATTTTTCTGGGGGCGGGGCGAATGCAACCGGATTAATTGATATTGATGCGCAGGCAATTAACGGTGTTTATCAGGCTGCGGATGGTTTATTAAATGCAAATGCGGGCGCAATTAACGCAACAGTAAGTTTCGATACGCTTGATATTGACGGTGCTAGTGCAACGTTGACAGCAGGTTATATTGGAGTACCGGGTTCGGCAACGCAGGATATGGCAAACTTGATTAAGATTCAGGGCGTATCTTTTCCTGCTCCGAATTCACTCTATAGTTTTGCGGGATATACAATCGGATTTATTCCGCCTGAAACGGCAGTATCACCTGAAGCACAAACGCAGATAACGAATACGTTGCTTCAGACATTAAGTTTTGATGGATCAAACGCACAAGCTTCTCTAGTGCATGATGTGGAAAATGACTTACAAAATAATGGTATACAAGGCCTCCCTTACTTTTTAGATTATAAAAAGGTGGTCGGGTACTATTTGTATGTTCATCCGGATCTGGAAAATATTCTTAATTAAGAGCTGCTAGATGGGCTTGTCAGATTAAAATGCGCATTTAAACAATTTCTGATATTTTGCTTATTATGAGCAAAATAAATCCCTTCAAATATTACAAAACCAGTCCTGAAATTATCAAATTAGCCGTGATGTACTACGTCCGTTATCCACTCAGTTTGAGACAAGTGGAAGATATTCTTCACGAACGCGGTATCGATATTTGCCACGAAACAGTGCTGTCAGACAAATGCTAACTTTTCTCCGAAAGCGTTCCCTGCCAAAATTAGCACGCACAAATCCCGCGCCATTGCTCAACTGAATTTTGACGTAAATTCTTAAAGTTTTTTCGATTTTCTAAATGTCTTTGGTGATTGAAATGGTTGAGAAATGAGGAATGAATGGTTGTAAATTTTTGTAATGATCGCATTAGCCTGAATTTATTCATGCCGCGCTCCCGCCTTCGAAAATGCAGATGTGAATTCTCGACCTGATTGTTTTTATACTGCCCCGTTTCTTGCAAGTGCTTCATATTCAATTCTTTCAATGCAGCCCCGTAAGAAGCAAGCTTATCGGTTACGATTTCTTTGGGTCTGCCATGCTTGGAGACAAGCTTTTTCAACACTTTAAGCGCTGCTTTTCTATCGCGCCTTTTCGAAACATAGCAATCCAGTATTGTTCCTTCGTGGTCAATTGCGCGCCAGAGATAGTGTGTTTCCCCATTGATTTTGACGAAGACTTCATCGATATGCCAACGCCAATTTGAATGGGAGTGGGTGCTTTTTTTCTTGAGATCTTTGGCTAACATTGTTCCGAATTTATTCCACCAATAGCGCACCGTTTCGTGGCAAATATCGATACCGCGTTCGTGAAGAATATCTTCCACTTGTCTCAAACTGAGTGGATAACGAACGTAGTACATCACGGCTAATTTGATAATTTCAGGGCTGGTTTTGAAATATTTGAATGGGTTTCTTTTGCTCATAATAAGCAAAATATCAGATATCGGCTAAAACTACATTTTAATCTGACATCACCGTGGCAGTGGATGCGGATGGCGGTGCTGATAACTTCATCCAGATTGCTACGCTAACGGGCGTAACCGGCCTGACCGATGAGGATACTCTTGAAACGGCAGGGAGTTTGATTACGGTTTGATAATTTTGTAAAATTTTTTAAAAGAAACGCTTGATTTTTAAGTACGTTACGCATTATATACTCCTGTCTTAAACAGGTCTTACCGTGCGTCCCGTTCGTCTAGAGGCCTAGGACACCGCCCTTTCACGGCGGCAACACGGGTTCGAATCCCGTACGGGATGCCAATTACTCACACTTTATAATCCAATGTAATCCATAAAACGTATACACACCAAGGGTTTTGAGCTATAGTATTCTCAAGCTCATCCGATGTGATCCTATATAATCCAAGAAATATGGGGGCCTTAAAGGGGGCTTTTTAATCAGCCGAATTTAGGAGGCCCCCAAAATGAAGTTAACCGCCAAAGCTGTTGAGACCGCAAAACCCCGCGATAAAGCTTATAAGATGTTTGATGGTGGGGGCCTTTATCTGGAGGTGAAGCCCCCAAATAGCAAATTATGGCGCATGAAGTACCGCTACCTAAAAAAAGAAAAGAAGCTCTGTATAGGTGAATATCCTACAATAAGCCTTGCTGAGGCTAGAGAGCATAGAGATGAGGCCAAGAAGCTATTAGCCAACGGACACGATCCCTCCGCTGTTAAACAGGAAATAAAACAAGAAAAAATTAAAGAGCAGGCCAACACCTTTGAAGCCATAGCGCGTGAGTGGCATGAACATAAAAGCCATGAATGGTCAGAAGTGAACGCCAAAACGGTTATAGAGCGTTTAGAGCGCGATGTTTTCCCAGAGATTGGCAAATACCCTATTAAGATCATCACGCATAAGATGCTTTTGGATTTAGCCCAATCTGTTAAAGAACGTGGGGCGCATGAGTTGGCCAAGCGTATCATTCAAATGAGCGTTCATATTTACCGCTATGCAATTGTCACAGGCCGCGCCGAAAACAATATTGCAGAAGATTTAAAAGGCATGGTGAAAGCTAAACCTAAAAGCCATTTTGCCGCGATTGAGGCCAAAGACCTGCCAGAGTTTATTTCTGACCTTCGTAATCACAAGGCAAAGCTAAACCGTCAAACCTATCTGGCTGTTAATTTCATGATGCTAACCTTTGTCCGCACAGGTGAAATGATCGGGGCAAAGTGGAGCGAGTTTGATTTAGAGCAAAAACAGTGGCTTGTCCCCGCCGAACGTATGAAGATGGACAAAGAGCATATTGTGCCGCTTTCCCGCCAAGCCATAGAGATTTTGAAAGAATTGCGCGAGATTCACAATCATCCTGTTTTTGTGTTTCCAAGCCGTGGGGACAGAAACAAAACCATGAGCAATAATACAATTCTTATGGCGCTGGATCGTATGGGTTACAGAGGGAAAATGACAGGCCACGGCTTTAGGGCGCTGGCTATGAGTACGATCATGGAAAAGCTGCATTACCGCCATGAAGTGCCGGATGCTCAGCTTGCTCATGCCAAACGTGGGGATGTAGCCAGAGCATATGACCGCGCTAAATTTTTGTCTGAACGCACCAAAATGATGCAAGAATGGGCGGACTATCTGGATAACATTGCACAAGGTGGGACAGTAATAGTTGGCAAATTCAGTAAAAAAGCCTAAAAATTCCATATGCCGCATGAATTACTTGCCCAATTATCGGAAGAGGAGCTAAAGCCCCCAAGGTATTACCCTTTAAATTTAGCTTTGGGGTGGATCGCCTATGGATATAAGCCGTTGCCTTTAGATTATGCCTACATAGTATATGATTGTAAAAACTTAGAACAAAAAGACTCGAAAAAATTTGATGATTCTGAAAGGTCTCTTCATCTTTTGCTTAGATCTGGAAAAGTAAAATCCCGTTATTTTGGAGTTACTGATCATTGGAACGGTAATCATTACCATGAGAGTGATTGGAAAGAGTTAAAAGCTATCGAATGGAGCGGCTCTATATCTGGCAAAGATTGCAAAATGTTCTATTTAAGTGAAGAAGAAAGTATTAATCTTGCCTATCACAATATAGAAATTCATCTAGAAGATCTGCTGGCATTTTACCCTTTGGATGAGGCCGAATCATCTAAAGATAACGTGGAAATAACTCAAACAGAGAGGCGCTCTTTTTATAAGCTGGTCTATGGAATGGCTAAAGCAAAATATAAATATGATCCTAACGAAAGAAACTCTGCCGTCGCTAACATCAAAACAACGCTACTCAACGAGGGTATTTCTCTAGACGAAGTCACAATCAGAAAATATTTAAAAGAAGCCTCCACTTTTATTAAAGAAGATAATGAAAAATGAATTCATTTTTCATTTCTTGAATTCAGCCAGCAGCTAAATCAACCCGCATAGGCTTTCCTTGGTTTTAACAAAACGAAGGAGAACCATAATGTACAATCAAATATTACCCGAAACTGGTTTTGTAAGATTGCCAGAAGTGTTGAAAGTCTTCCCCGTTAGCAAATCTACCTGGTGGGCTGGCGTTAAAGAGGGGCGCTTTCCGCAACCCGTCAAACTTGGCCCGAAAATCACCGCGTGGCGCGTTGAAGATATTAAAGAGCTGATTGCTTCAAAACAGGATTAGGCCGTGTCCAAACGTTTGTACCCCCATAAGCGGGTGCGATATTGGTATGCCTATGACATAGACGATATTTGCGCCCTGTTTTCTGATTTGGGATTACACCCCCAAACGGTCAGAAAATGGATCAAGAATGGCCTGCAAGCCATGGACGCGGGAAAACCTGCGCTGGTGTATGGGCATGACCTGATCGCTTATCTCAAAAAGAACAATAGCGCCAACAAGTGCAAAACCGCATTTGATGAGATGTATTGCATGAGGTGTCAGGATGCGCGGCCTGTTTTTAGAAACAAAATAGCCGTTGAACAAAAAACACAGTTTTTGAAAGTACAGGGTGCTTGTCGTGAGTGCAAAAACCCCATGTTCAAAAATTACAAACTGTCTGATTTTCCAGCTTTAAGACAAAAATTCACGCTGGTTGGTGTTTTGGAATTATACGATTTTGAAACCCCCACCGATAAGACTCACATTCATGCACAAGAACAAAACACCGCAAGTGAGTCCACGCAGGGGGAATTATTTTGAAGAAAAAAGACAAAAAGCCCGATCAATACAACCCCGTGAATGAACGCATGAAATATAAATATCGCCAACATTTGCGGCGCATTGGCCAGAGGGACGAAAAAACCATTCTGGCAGCTTTGAAGCATATCCGTGATTTTGAGATTTTTATGGATTTTGCAGGATTTGAGAAATTCAACGATCACGTGGCTGATAAATACATCCAAGCCATGTTTAACGCCAAATTCTCGCTTTCTTATATCAATGATAACATACGCGCCCTCAAAGACTTTCTAAACTGGCTGGAACGCCAGCGTGGTTATCGCAGCAAGATTAACTACAATCATATTGATTATCTGAATATTTCCCGCAACCAGCGCAAAACAGCGAAGGCTAAAGAATACCAGAAAGCCTACAAATACGATCAAATCATTCATGTCATCCGGCAAATGCCGGACAAGACAGATAAGGAAAAGCGGGATAAGGCCATTGTTTCTCTACAAGCCCTTTGCACATTACGTATATCGGAATTGCGGACGGTGAAAATAAAAAATCTTGTAGAAGAGGACGAACAGTATTTTATTTATGTCTGCCCCAAAAGCATGAGCGTCAAATTCGCCAAAACACGTCATGCGGTATTCATCCCCCTACCGGATGATATTATTGCCAATGTGATCCAGTGGTGTGATTATTTACGCTCTTTGGGCTTCAAGGATGCAGACCCGTTATTTCCTAAAATTGACAATCATTTTGCACGAACGAACCTGCTTGAACAAAAAATCAGGAAAGAGGCAATAAAGTCTGACACCACCATCAGGGATATTTTCAGAAACGCTTTTGAATCTGCCGGATTTGAATACATCAAGCCCCACTCGTTCCGAAAAACGCTGGCGCGGTATGCCGAAACACAAAGCCCGGCTTTTCTGAACGCTGTGCGGCAAAACCTGGGCCATGAGTCCATAGATACGACATTGAGCAGTTATGGGCAGTTGTCAGTGGCTGAGCAAAGACGTATTATTTCTTTTAATAACTACAGTGATTAAAGGCTAGACGAATAAATATATAATCTGCATGATGTGGAAATGCCCTTATTTCACCCCCGTGTTATTGAAAAACACATAAAACACTTAGAGCCAATGTCAGCGAGTCACGCTGATATTCTAAGCGCGTGGGCAGAAAATCTTTCCGAAGGTATCTATGACAGTGAAACACAAAATGACGGTGAGTTTATCCAGCGCATTTTAATTGATGTTCTTGGCTACGTAGGGAGCAGCGAGGGTAAAAGCTGGACAGTCGCTAAAAATCAGCCTTTACCCAAAGGAAATGTCGATGTTGCTTTAGGGAGCTTTAAGGCTGAGGAAACAAAAATCATTGCCCCCTTTGAGCTTAAGGGGGCAAAGACAAAAGACCTTGATGCAGTTATGGCGGGGCGGAATAAATCGCCCGTTCAGCAAGCTTGGGAATATGCCAGCGACATAAAAGGCGCTCAATGGGTTCTTGTTTCAAATTACCGTGAAATTAGGCTCTATGCATTTGGCTATGGCCGAAAAGATTATGAAGCTTTTGATCTTTCAAAATTGAGTGAGCCGAAAGAATATGCTCGCTTGATACTGCTGTTATCTGCGGATAGTCTATTAAGCGGCAAGACGCAGAGCTTTCTAAAAGAAAGTGAGCAGGTTGATAAAGATATTACAAACCAGCTTTATGCGGATTATAAAGCCCTGCGAGCCAAACTTATCAAAACGATTGGCGATGATAACCCTGATAAAGAGCCTTTAAAGGTTATTCGCTACACACAAACGATTTTAGATCGTATTCTTTTTGTCGCCTTTGCAGAAGACAAAGGGCTTTTGCCGGAAAATACACTTAAACAAGCCTATGAAACCAAGAACCTTTATAGTCCCCAGCCCGTATGGGAAAATTTCAAGGGGTTGTTTCAGGCCATTAACAAGGGCAATCCTGATCTAAAAATCCCAGCTTATAACGGTGGCCTTTTTGCCGATGACCCAGAGCTAAATGATTTAAGCATTAGTGATGCGCTGTGCGAGGGTTTCAAAAAAATTGGCGATTATGATTTTGACAGCGATGTAAGCGTCAATATCCTCGGTCATATTTTTGAACAATCCATAAGCGATCTTGAAGAGCTAAAAGCTCACGCTGAAAACGTTGAAGAGATCAACAAAAAGCAAAGCAAACGAAAGAAAGACGGGATTTATTACACACCTGCGTCTGTGACACGTTACATTGTTGAACAAACCGTAGGCCGCTGGCTGAATGATCGAAGAGAAGAATTAGGTGTTAATGCTTTACCTGTTTTAGAAGACGCAGATTATGACAGCATTAAGGTTATTGAGCGCGGTCAGCGCAAAGGCCAGATTACCTATAATAAAAAGATCGAAAAACATATTCAAACTTGGGAAGCCTATAAAGAAGCTCTTTCCAAAATAAAAGTGCTAGACCCCGCTTGCGGTTCAGGCGCATTTTTGAATGAGGTGTTTGATTACCTGAAAAACGAAGGCGAAGCCGTGAATAGCCAGCTTGCACTTCTTAAGGGCGAGCAAACAACGCTATTCCGTTGGGATACGCATATTCTTGCCCATAACATTTACGGCGTGGATTTAAACAGCGAGTCCGTGGAAATCACGAAGCTGTCTTTATGGCTTAAAACCGCAAACAGGCAAGAAAAACTTACCTATCTTGAAGATAATATCAAAGTCGGTAACTCGCTTATTGATAACCCAGAGATTGCCGGAAGCCTTGCCTTTAATTGGAACGAACAATTTTCCGAGATCATACAAAGCGGTGGTTTTGATGTGATTGTCGGGAATCCACCGTGGGGAGCAGAATTATCCAAATCTGAACAGGTGTTTTCAAATCAAAGATTTTATTCTGAAGGCCTTAGAAATATAGATTCTTATGGGTTATTTTTTGGCTTATCGCTCTCAAAGTTAAAAGCAAATGGCCTTTTGGGTTTTATCACGCCCGACACCTTTCTTAGAAAAAATGACTTATCTCCTGTAAGGGAAAAGTTACTGAAAGAAACAAATATAATTGAACTTATTGAAACTGGGCCACTTTTTAGTGAGGTCAGAGATACTTGGTGCGCGGTTACTATTTGTAAAAAATCATTGCCAGATAATAAATTGAAAACTGCCCATAAGAAAATTGATCGTTTTATTGTTTCTGTTGAGGAAAGAGAAAGTCATTTTCAAAAACAAGAGTTTTCTTCTGTTACTGCTCTTAATCAGAAAATATGGGAGAAATCTGATAATTCAATTGTAGGCTACTTTGCTGATGAAAAAACACAAAATTTAATTTTTAAAATTGGGAAAAATAAAAGAATTGGGGATTACAAAAAGCAATTTGAAATTTCTCGCGGAGAAGAGGGCAGCAAATCAAAATTTATAGAAAAAAAACAAAGTGGGTTTTATTTAGTGACCCCTGAAGAAGTCTTTATGAATTATGTTTCGCAAGGAACAGAAATTGAAAAAGATACGGTTTCAGAAGGTAAGTTAAATAAGTATTATATCATTCCTAAAATTTGGATTATCCGTATCCAAAAACTTAGATGGAAGCAAAGAATTGTATCAGCACTAGATGAGCGAATTAATTCTGCTTCAACGAAGACACTTCAGTTAATAGTTTCCAAAAATAGTGACTTAAAATTGCTAAAAGCTTTACAGGCAGTGCTAAGTTCTAAAATTATAAACTTTTGGTGTTCTAATTATTTAAGTGATGACATGAATCAATCGTATTTAGAGCAATTACCTGTTTTTGATTTTCAAAAGAAAAGTTTTTCAGATTTATCTGGTTTATTAGATCAGGCACTTAATCTTAATAAAGATTTTTTTACGGTTAGAGGTGCTCTTAAAGCATTGTTGTTATCTGAATTTTCAATTGAAAAAGTTTCTAGAAAATTAGAGAATTGGTTCGAATTGCCTTTTTCTGAATTTGTGTCAGAGATTGAAAAGGCCATAAAGCCGACCAAGCTGTCGCTTTCTCAAAAATCCGAATGGATGGAGCATTTTGAAAAAGAAAAAGCCAAGGCTCTAGAGCTTAAAAATAAGATCGATCAAACCGACCGTGAAATCGATCAAATGGTCTATGAATTATACGAATTAACGCCAGAAGAAATCGCGCTAATTGATCCTGAGGGAGCATTTTAAATGCACTTTTTGTATTGTGACGAAAGTAATTTAGAAGAAAGAAGCGGAGATTTTCTAATTTATGGTGGGCTTATGGTAGAAGCTGATCGTATGCACTCTTTATCTTCAGCTATTGATAGAATTAGAAGCGAAGCGCCGGTTGTAGCTAGAGACTATCGATTAAAATTCAATCCTGGCCCCAGTGATTTTTCTCATGAGCAATTCATAGAGCTGAAAAAAAAGGTAATTAATGCGGCTATAGAACATGATGCTAAACTATTAATATACGTGATTTTACATGACATTGCGACTTCACCAGATGAGGCGCGGCGCAATGGCATAAATACGATTTGCTACCATTTTCACTGCTTGCTTAGCAGGATGGGGCAGAATGGCTTAGTATTGATTGACAGATTTAACGATGAAGGAAATATTATTGATGGCCACCTATCCGAAAAATTTATGACTGGTGTTCGTTTGCCGTATACACCAGAAATGCGATTATCAAACATAGTTGGTTTTCATTACTCATCTGTAGGGCAAGGACACGGTCCAAGTCTGATAGATGTGTTGTTGGGCTCATTTAGGTTCGCGCTTAATTCTCATGTCCGTAACAAAGAAGAGCATTTAGAGACAGCATGTCAAATTCTTGATTTGATGAAGCCGCTTTTTGTTTTTGATAGTAATGTTATTTCTGAATTAAGCTTTATTTTTAGTCCTAAGGTTATTAAGGCCAATAGTTATCGTGCAAAATACGAGGCACTAAAAAGTTTTCTAGAAGAGAATGATTTGCCTACAGCTCAAGAGATTACAGATCAGAGAGCCTATTAGTATAGCGTTCAAAAATATACTTAGGGGGCCTTATCGGGGGCCTCTTTGTTTTTTCTAAATAAGTTTGCAAGTTATATCAATTCACTAGAGTCTCAATGCGAATCCCGTACGGCATGGTTTTTTTATGGAAAGAGAGTTTTGTGGTGCACTATTCGGCTCTGTTATTTTAGTGCCTAAAGGTAACGGCAGGCTAAATTGTCAAAATCATGTGAATAGGTTTAAGACACTTTCTGAACTTTGAGCACTTAACGATAAAGCCGTTTGCCCCAATGCTTGTTGAGTTTGAAGTGCTAGAAGATTTGCACCCTCTTTATTCTGATCCGCAACAGTAAGATCATCAGAACCTTGTAAAAGTGTATTAATCGTCTCACGTGTAAAGGCTTCCCGAATTTTAATAATACCCAAATCTGATGCGATTGTTGTTCCAAATGACCGCAAAATCTCACGCGCTTTCCGGAGTTTGGAGATTTTTTCTTCAATTGTTCCAATCGAGTTAAGATTATCGGCAAGCAATCCAAGCCCTCTCGCGCTTCCATTTATACCATCAATTAATAATCTGCTTGAGCCATCTTCATTAAATATTACGTCTAAATTTTCATCTTTTAAAAGATGACTGCCTCGGTAATTGGCATCTTCTACTAACTCGTCCAATTGCCTCAGAATATCTTCATACCCCTGTTGTATAGATTGGGGTACATTGGAAGAAAACTGTATTGCCCCCTCCCTTAATGAGACATTGCGGAACATTGCGTCTCCTGTTGGAATAACATCATCATCATTGATAAATGTCATGTAGTCAAAGTTACCTGTAAAGAATGTCCCCACTGGTATTGAGTAGCTCTGATATGCCCCAGCACCACTATATTGGTATGTCGGAATGGGAGCAGCGTAAGTAATACCACCAAATTGCGTCCCATTTAGGAAAAATCGGTTACTGTCATTATTGAAGGCATTGTCATTATCAAAGCCTATGGCTGATATTTCTGGGATAGTTGTACTTGCATACTCAAATTCCAAAACCGTATCCGGTGTAATGGTATAATCAACAAAAACGCGTTTCCACAGATTACCGGTTAATGTGAAATCTTGGCCACCGTTGGTTACATTGACAGGACCACCACTATCTTGACCACCAGCATAACTAATAAAATCTCCTGCGTTGGGTAGAAAGGATGTAACATTTAAAGGCGTACCATTTTCGAAATCTATTTCACCCGCATTATATTGCTCCAACACATCCAAAAGATATGCCTCAGCTAGATCGAGAATTTCCAAAGAAGCTGTTATACCGCTATCAGTTTCCTCCAAAGCACGAATACTTTGAAGAATTCCATCAAGTCGGCGTGATAAATCAGACGCACGATTATCCAATGCTCTGGCATCAAAGAAGTTTTGCGCGCCATCAAGGACAGAATTCACCTTTAGCCCTGTCGCCAAACGCAAGGTGGTTCGATCAACTAATTTCTGGGTATTCTGAATTGCCAGAAGATTATTGCGGAATGCACCAGTTAAGATTGGAATTTTAACCATGTATCACCTCCTCTTCTTTGAAGAGCCGACAGGAAGAAAATGCCGGAATTGAGGTCGCAGAAAGGCTTCCCCAATAGGCACTTTTTGCCGGGGTTACCATAATATCCGCTGATGTCATAACACGTCGTCCTGTCGTGTTCATAGCCATCTTTCTTTTGTATCAGACACATAGGCCTGTATTTTGAGCGCACATTTCTTTGCGCCCTACAAATATAGAGGGCAAGCTTTATGCCAAAAGCGAGATAAGGATCTGAAAAATAAAATGATGGAGATTGAAAACAAATATATCGAGCAGTAACATAGTACTTATTAAGCACTCGCTTTAAACAGACTATTAAATGCATTATTGTGTAATGTCAGTAGCCGACTGTGTTTCGATATTTCTTTTTGTTAAGGGGCCACTGTTTTAAACGGATGCCCACCTGGAAGACGAGCAGTTATGCCATATTTATGTGCAAGATAACCCTCAATTTTCTCTCTCTCATCAACACCGGCTAGGTCACGCGTTTTTGTATCGCTATACATGATCATCTCCCGCATTATAAAGTTTGATCTAAATGAAGGTGATACTGGCACAGCCCCTCCACCCGTTGAAAGCCCACCTATGATTTCATGATCCGTTGGGACTGTTGCATATTCTACAAAAAGAAGAGCATCTGTCGGAAATGGTCCAGGGGGAGCTATATTTCCACCTGGCCCGATAACAGCACCACCATCAAAGGCTACGTTCCCTTGGCGTCCGATAGCGCCATCAAGACTAATTTTGTAATCAACAGCGGCAACCCGAAGGAAAGAATAATCAGTTCCAGCTGAATCCAAAAATGCATTCACACTACCAGATACATTCTGTGTTACGCCCTCAAGGACAGTAATGACAGTCTGCCCTGATGCCCCACCATTGGAAAGAGTTATAAATTCACCACTGGACGCAGAATTAGTCGTTCCAACAAAATTTGCGCCTGGGTTTGCAAATGCTGGGCGCGTGCCTGCCCCAGTAGTCCCATGGTTGTTTGCACCAGACTTATCCGTCCATGTAGTAATATCACCTGCAGTAATACCACCCTCAGCAACACCCTCTGGAGAACCGTCCCCATCAAGATCATCACCATCAAGCCAAAGAGTCAGGTTCGTCAAATCGAGGGGAGAGAAAGTTCTAAAAGAGAGGTCTGTTGTGCCCGTTATGCCTGCAAAGCTATTGCCTACAGCATCCTCAAATGCTGTACCAGGTATCAGAACATAAACTTCAGTAGCAGCAGGTAGATCCGTCGTTGGATCGATAGTAATGGTTAATGTTCCCCCGCCTGTTACATTTGCACTACCGACAGCTATGGTTTCTAAAATAACATCATCTGCTGTTCTATGAATTGTAATATTACCACTTCCGACGATCGCATTATCGTCAAATGTCAAAACAATATTGGCATTGCGCGGCACTTCTACATCATTATCATTTGGCGTTGTTCCAGTCAGCATTGGCGGTGTAACATCATTTGATGTGGTAAAGTTGAGTTCTCCGGAAGCTATGCCCGCAAAGTCGTTTCCAGAAGTATCCTCTATAACACCAGAAGGTATAGTCAGGTCGTAATCCGTTGAGAGATCCAGAACACCAGTTGGATTGATGGTAACATTCATCCCTGCAATAGTAACCTGCGCATCACCAATCGGGATCACTGTTGTGCTTGATCCGTCTGTAGTATCTGTCAGTGTGATATTCCCAAGCCCGGTCTGCACATTCTCATCAAAGTTCAACACAATATTGCTACCACCGTTAAAGGCCGGTTCATTATCAACCGGCGTTGAACCCGTAAGGCTTGGCGCGGTCAGATCAGTAATCGCCACAACCGTATCAGTATAGGCCGTCACAGCATTCAGCGTATTGGACGTACCTATAATTGTCCCACCATTAAGATCCAGATCCTGGATCGTGATCGCCGCAGAGCCTACATCACCCGCCAGATAAACATGGCGGAAGACTGGCTGTGATGGTGTGCTCGCCCCTGCATTATAAGCAAAGGTTCGCGGCGTCGCATCAATCAAGCCATTGATAAATGGCGCGCCCGCCACCGTCACAGGCTGGGTGAACGTCAATTGAAGATCCGCGTTATTACCCACGAATTGCGGACCTGTGATTAGCGCCGGTGCAACATTAATGAACGGTGCCGACGTTTCTGTTGCCGGTGGATCGGGATTGATCAGATCAAGATTTGTATAGGCGGCTTCTTGTCGTGTCTCCAGAGCAGGGTCTACAAGTAACGAGGTTGCGCCCGAGGCAATTGTTAAACTCACCACATCAGCTTGGTTACCATTGATCACAGCCACACCTACATCGGGAACAACCTCGATCATGCCTGCACGCACCTGAATAGTCGTTGTTACCCCATTATCTGTAATATCAATATCTGTCCCCAATAGGTTAACCATACCACCGGGCACATTAATATTGGTGATCCCGCCGCTAGCAGAGATAAATTGTACAAAGCCGCCATTGGTTGCTGTCACGGTTAAGGTCGTATTGTTAAACTCAACAATAACATCACCACCACCAGAAGCAGACAGATTGGCGATCGCGCCATTGCTAAAGGTAATAATACCAAAGTCCCCATTGGGAATAGTAATGGCTGTATCATAAGGAAGATCAATACCGGCCCCTGTAAAGACACCACCAACATCGAATGGCAAACCTATACTCATGCCATTAAACTGAGCGGTGATATTGGCCGCATTTGGATCCACCTTTAAACGCTCCTCAACGCGAATACGGTTTTCCCGACGCACCTTCTCAAAAATCTTGGAGCGCATGGATGCAAATTCTTTTCCAGCAGATGGTTCTATATCCGCCAGCACAAGATTGGGTTCTTCCGGATCATAGAGAGGGACGCTATATTGAAGTGCCAGCTCCACACCATCACGTCCACCATTCTCCTCAACAATGGCACCTTTGAGCAAGAAGTTATCGCGCACTTTATATTCTGCGCTTAATTCCATACCCCTTATATCATCATCAGTCTCACGGAAATATTGATACCCTTTACCAAAGATACTAAGCGCAGGCAGAAATGGTGTTGTATACCCGACCTCCACATCATACCCCTCCAAGGCACGCTCTTCATACTTATCGCCATTGGCGGCCGTACGGCTATCACGATAATCCGATAATGGGCGATAGTAGTTGGCCGCCAAGCTCAGGTCTTTTGCCTTCGCATCCACCCCTATACTGATCCGCGAGTGATTATACGGCCATTGATGATCAAAGAACATATTCGCTCCGAGAAGATACTGCTCATCAACTGTAAGATAGCGATACGCACCACCAATATTGAGTGTATGACGGCTAACGTCATCATTAATATCAACGCTTTTCTCATTGATAATACCGCCACCTTGTAAAAACACATTATGCCGCAAATCAGGGGATTGATAGATAGGTTGCGTGGTGAGAACACTCAAATATGAATCTTCGAAATTATTCAGATTATATTCAATCTCCATATGACGAAGGGCATATAAATCACTCACCCTGGCCGTTGCCAAGCCCGCGTCAATCACACCACGAACACCGGATAACATAAAGCTATCTGCTTGCTTTCTAATAAGACCATCATCAAGACCGCCATCCGCCGCGCTCGACAAGACGCCAGAAACCAAACCTTCAACAGTAGAGAACGCACTCTCTTCGAGGTTCTCTGTCACATGGTCGATAAAGACTTCACCTGAATTTGAATTGCTGGATAAGATCTCTGCCTTTCGAGTATTCCTTTCTAAAAACCCTGAAAGATACGCACTCCCCGCCGCTTCGAATGCCTCACGCCCCAATGCCATCAGGTTCTCACGCGCCGCCTCTGCCCCCACACCTTCATTCACTCCAGTGCCAATATTTTGCAGAGCTGTTAAGAAGTTATTGCGTGCAACATCATACGCCGCCTTGGCTGCCTTTGCTTCCGGTGTATCCAAAGTCCCCGGCTGTAATGAGAATTGAGCGCCGTAAGAGCTGATATCATCCTGGTCGACATAACCTTCCATCGAATATATCTGATTGTACGCGACATCCAAGCCCTGCAACTCTTCACCGGTTGACGGCTCTAACCGCAAGCCTAACGGCTGTAACATTCGGGGGAGATTGGACTCAGGACCCATATAGTTTTTTTCTTTTTTTACTCCACTCCTAACCTTCTCTGTAGAAAAAGAAGATACAGGTAACTGAGATTTGGCTAAAATAAAGCATTGCACCTCCTGCTTTGCTACATAGGAACACAATCTTTTTGATTGCGCGCTTGTTAAATCAGAAATTTCCAAATGCCGTTCTATCAGTCCCGAAGATGTTTGATACGTATTAACCCATAATTGGTCACGGCGAATATGTTGCTTCAAATCCACAGGAATATTTTCAAAGAATACTTGCGCCTTCTTTTGTGAATTAAAAATTCCTATGCGTGCAGATATATTACTAGAATCAATCCCTTTTGCATAAGCACTTACGCCCACCAAAATGGTAGCGCATAATAGACACACAAAGATTTTCACTCTATCAAAAGCCAAGAACAGGCTTCCCGTATTTAAGAAAAGGGTAAAAAACCCCTACCTTATACTACACGAAACCATTACTTTTGTTAACAATGTGTAATACGATTAACGAAGTAAATATTGGTCAATTTATAGGATTTGAATATACCTCCCTAATTCCTCAGAAAAAATATACTCCTAAAAAAACACCCTTGGGGGCACATATGGGGGCACATGCAAAAGTGGTAACAGAAAATATCATTTAGTATCAATGAATTATGACCTCGGTTCGAAGTCCGTACGGACGAGCATTTCGACGGAGCCCATATCAAAGATATTGCCGCCCGTGAAAATTGCTCCAGCCGTTATGTTCGCAACCGGATTATGGCCGCATTTGAAATTCTAGCCTGAACGCAATTCCCTGAAATTCCTCACATACAGAGCATTGTCCATAGCGTGGTCCGCAGATTCTCTGCATTTTTAAAATATGGTTCCGTGAAAAACTCGAAAATTTCCCTGTAAATTCCCAGCTTACCGGGAATTTAGAGTGCCCGAGGGACGTAAAAAGAGGGGGCAGAGAAAAAGGAAGAAAAAGGTGATGAGAAAGCGCTCTCCGAAGTCCTCCGGAAAAGCCACAAGCACGAAGCGCCGCAACACGCGGGCCTTGCGGTGAAATATTCTCTAATGTAGTGGAAACATGGACTGAATGGCAGGGGCACCAGGACTCGAACCCGGGACCTACGGATTTGGAATCCGACGCTCTACCAACTGAGCTATACCCCTATGCGCTAAAATGTAACACACTTGATAATCGTTATTCATCTTTGGGTCAATAAAAGTTTATGCCTTTGGTGTCAATAAAGAAGGGGAGGAGACATCTAATTCATTCGTTGCTGTGACCTCGTTTTGTGCGATGGCTTCTTCTTCCGTAATAATAACATTGCCATCCTGATCAGAGCTGATTAGCCCGCTGAGGTAGTATTCTCCGCTATCAAGATGCGGGCTTCCTTCAATAACACAAGTTCCCCCCACACGTGTGCCGTTTTCAATCGCAGCAGATCCGCCAACACGTGCACGGTCAAAAATAACAGAATCTCCGGAAACGCTCACATAGCCGGATACAACGGTTTGCCCTAAAACACTGCCGTTATCCATGATATGGGCATGGTCGGTGATATGGGTGTCGCCCCCTATTTTTGCATCGCCCTCAATTTTTGCATTGCCATCTACCAGAGCATAACTGCCTATACGGGCATTGCCTGAAATTTCAGCTTCTCCCGTCACATGGGCATCGTCACCGACATACGCTCCTTCCGATATTGTCGGGTTGCCGGAGACCCTCGCGCTTGCGTAAATGCGCACCTCATCGCTCAATGTGCCGCCTGACACCTGTGCACGGCCAAAAATCTGTACCTGACCGGAAATTGTGGGGTCGCCAGATATTTGGGCATATCCCGTAATAGAAGCTTCGTCTCTAATTGTGCCCGTGCCGGAAACAACGGCATCCCCGCCAATCATGGCGTTATCATAGATTTTAACATCGCCGGAAATTTCGGCATTGGCGTATATTTTGGCTTTACCGGAAATGTCGCCTCCACTCACTCTGGTTTGTCCGAAAACTTTGGCATCTCCATGGATAACGGCATTGCCGGAAACATCGGCACGTCCAGAAACACTAGCATTACCTCCAATATCAGCATTGCCGTAAATACCACCCGATACACCCAGTGTATAAGTGTTAATTTTTGCATGGCCATGGATATGGGCATCGCCGCCTATCCTTGAACTACCGTTTACCTGAGCATGGCCTTGCACAACGGCATTCCCTGCAATTGCAACATCCCCGAAAATATGGGCATGCTCGTTTATTTGTGCGTTTCCAGCAATATAAGAACCATCAACAACGCGCGCATGTCCCGATATGTGGGCGTTTTCCTCTACATGGGCGCTTACGGTCGCATCTCCATCAATAACGGCATTACCTCTTATTGTGCCGGCACCACCGCCCCCCCAGGCGTAAATTTTTGCGTTGCCACTGACCTGCGCATCATCCAGAATAGCGGCATTGTTGTGAACCCGGGCATCATCCCCAACCCAACACGTTCCTTTTTGGGATAAACAACTCCCATCGGCAATATATCCGCCTAAATCTCCTGCTTTTACGCCTTTTTCAGGAATATCGACCAGGGCACGAATGCGATATAGTGTTTCACTGGGGGTGATTTCAGTGGCATCTGTTTTGAGTTTTATATCCGTTAGCTCATATTTCGGGGGATCGGACTGGTCATCCGATAGAACACTCTCAGAATTTTCATCTAAAACAGCCACTTAGTCCCCATGCGTTTTTTAAATATTATGCACCAAAAAGGTTAAAATATAAAAAACAGGGGGTAATCAAGATGGCCCGAAGGGCATATCATCCTCATCATAGCCGGGTCTGAACCCTGAATCGCGCGTATGATCTCTTTCAAAGGCTTCTAATTCCGCCTCGGTAACGCCGATGCGGCGTAATGCCTCTGCTTTTGGAAGGCGTGTTCTTTTTATACTTGTTTCAAAAGCAACCAAGGCCATGTGCGCCGCTTGGGCCGATACCTCTTCCTCGGGCATAGGATCGCGCCCTTCTTCTTCAGCAAACGTCCTCATTAATGCAGCTTCAGCCTCTAGTAACTCGGGGCTTCTATCTTCTTCCTCTAGCATACTCTGCATCAAATCCCATTCGCGGGCGGCTGCGTAAAGATAGGCCTCACATCGTTTATTGTCGTATTCCTCCTTGGTAACGCCGAGGATGAGCGGGATCTCAAATAATAGAAGCTCGGCATTTCTTACGGCAGTTTCAATAGAAAATATTCTGTGATCGGGCATCGGCATGTAACTGATCGGGAAACTATCCGGAGCCCTGATAGCCTCAAAATCTGTTAAAAGTTTGCCCCATTGCTCTTTAGCAAGGGCAACCAAATCGGCATCGTATCCCATAATTTTATCCCGCTTATAAATACTTGTTTATAATATGCAAGCCGTTCTAAATTTTTCTTAAGATCGTAACATTGCTCTAGGAAGTTGTTGGAATAAGTGACCTGACCATACCGTACCAGCGCTGTGCGGAGTAAATCCGGCGTGATCTTTCTAAAACCTTTTGCTTATGCAGCTCAAATTCCGAAAAACCATGGGCATAGATCGATGTGGTGTGGTCGGGATCACGCGAGACTTTGCGCGATACAATATCCCAATCCTGAAACACTTTTTCATGTAACGGCTTATTATAGATGACAATAGCGCGGCGACAGAGCTTTTCAAGGTTATCACGCACCTTTTCAATCACAATCTTTTCTGCCGGGTTGTACATAAAGATAACGCTGGTTTCCATGTAATCTTTGAATTCTGTCATATCGCCTTCACGAAGCTCAACATTATCGAGGCGGCAAATATCCAGATTTTCTTGTGCACTTTCAAGGAAGGGGGCGTAATAATCAATGCCCATAATATGGGCATAATTTTCGCGCATACCAACCATGCACAAAGTCTTGCCCTTACCGCAGCCAAGATCGTAATATCCAGCCTGCGAGGTTTCTATTAAATCCGATACGGTCTGTAACGATTTATTTATTTCAGAGGTGGCAGAGGCGCGGTACCTAACGCCATGCTCGAAATTAGGGGGTTTGACTTCGAACTCGACTTTTCTAAGCCAGCCCGACGTATCTGTGCCGTGTTTGACATCAAACATGATATTTTGCTGCATATGGTGCCACAGCTTGGGAAGGCCTCCCTGATTAACTAAAAAACGCACATGTTCTGCTTTACGTTTTAAACTCATTTTCTTGCAACCTTTAATGTGTCCCATGTTAGATCAAAAAGAAAACGAAATCCATCGGTAGAGCCCGGGGCACTTAAAACCTTTACCGTAACATCGTTTTCTTCGAACAAAATATTTGCCAGTTTGCCGCCATAGGCATAACAAGACTGGTTATTAAATTTATCGGCCGGCACATGGCGGTATTCACCAATTTCCGACGCAATAAAAAAATCGTCACCTTCTTTGACCATAATTTTGAAAGAATAATTACCCAATTCTTTCATGCGTGCGGCGTGCGCATCATATCCTTCTTGTGTCATCCACTTGATCCAGTTGCGCTCGTCAACATTGGATACACAAATTTCACCGCCTTCACGCTTTATGGTCTCATAGACGTCATCCATAAAAGTTGTGAATCCGTCCTGCCCTAAATAAATCCTGTCTCCATCGGTGCGCAGAGAAACACCGCGATCATCTATAAACTCGATACCTCTATTTATAAAAATACGCTCGAGGTTCTCTATCTTGTCTTTTGACACCTTGGTGCCATTCTTTTCAAACGTGTAATAGGGCGTGTGTCCTATATCTGCTAGTTCCATGACATCTTTAGGAGAAAGTCCTAAAAGAACACGGGCCGCGGCGGCCTGTTTATGTGTTATTGCCATGTTTTTATTGCCCTAAGTACTTGTCAAACATTCATTTTTTAAAAAATCGCAAAAATGCGCAAAAAAAGGGTTGACTTTGTTTACCATAATAGAGTACAAAATGCCCTACAAGGAGAACATAGTACTCTTTGTAAGAAAAGTAAAGAGCTTTTCTATTAAAAAATCGAATTAGCCAGTGGGCAGTTATTTATTCCCCCTGAACGGTTCACAAGGCTCGATTTTTTAAGTTTGTAGTATCGCGTTAGTTCCTCAACTCCCCACAGAACTTGAGGATAACTAAGCCGCCCTGGTCAACCCCCACACACGGGGCCAGGGCGGATTTTTTTTGAAAAAATCCTGGCTCCAAATCACATCTTGATTTTTATATTAAAACCCGATACTTCATAAGGCCTGCTTCTAATGCGGGCGTAGTTCAATGGTAGAACGTCAGCCTTCCAAGCTGAATATGCCGGTTCGATCCCGGTCGCCCGCTCCAGCTTTTTACAAATATTCGACGGAAGAGGCTTTACCAGTACAAGTTATATAAAAACTGAAGGAAATAGAATTGATTTCAGAGATGGTCAGGGCCCCGCGCTGGAGATGGTGTCTGACGTTATGCAACATTATGCAGCTGCCGCCGGAGAAGAAGCAATGCACGAGCGCGTTGTGGAAGTCGAAGTTGATGGTGTAATACAAGTCTTAAGCTTGGCGTAACAAAAAACGCATTATTCAAAAAACGCATTGACATTATGGCTTGGTTTTCCTACACCAAGGCATTGATTTGTATGCCGTAGGCGGCACAATTAATTTTTAAGGAGACTACCGATGTCAAAAGAGAAGTTTGAAAGAAATAAGCCGCATTGTAAT
>CAYGSJ010000010.1:1243-61758 GCA_964352665.1 uncultured Micavibrio sp. | reverse complement strand
TGATAGGCTGGATGTGGAAGCTTGGTAACAAGTGAAGCTAACCAGTACTAATTGCACGATTGGCTTGAATTTAAATCATGTCGTTGGTTTTTGGATCAATGACTAGCGCGCAGCGGTAAGTTCGTTGCAAGCCTTAAAATTCAGGTTTTGTTACATAACAATTCATTTAGAGTTGTTTGCGTGACATGAGCCTACAAAAATATTTTGGATGAAGTGGCCTTGAATGATCTGGTGGTTATAGCAGGAGTGAAACACCCCTTCCCATCTCGAACAGGGCCGTGAAACCTCCTAGCGACGATGGTACTGCGTCTTAAGGCGTGGGAGAGTAGTTCGCTGCCAGATCTTTCAAGTCCACTTCTGTTCTTTAAACTTATTTATGCTGTGAATTCAAAACCCCCTGCCATTATTTTGGTAGGGGGTTTTTGTTTTCCTTCTAAAGGCATTTCTGGGATATTAGCGAAATATTACAAAAGGGGAGTAAGAGCAATGCAAGATCATCTTTTCAAAGTCTATGCTGTACTGGGCAATACCAGCTTTTTCCCTATTAAAGCTAAGTATGCCAAGTAGACTATAAAATTTATTGTTTTAAAACAATAACTTATCTTAAAATTGCTTTATTCTGATTCGTTCTGGTACAATGGATAGTGACCCCAATTTACACTGAGGAGATGAGTGTTGAAAGCCTATAAAATCCCCCTATTTTTAGTTTTTTTTGCGACGACGCCTGCATTTGCCGGAGCGCCAAGTTGTGGCAGCATTAGCAGTAGCTCTATAAATGGTACCTATGATGCCGCAGAAAGTTTGGCGCAAGTCTATTACGATTATCGCGTAGATATGAATTATTCCTGCCAGATTCTAGGACAGTTTGAAAACTGGAGTGGCGCAAGTGCCTTAGCCCCCGACGAAAAAGAGCAATATGATAAATTAAAAGCTTCAGCAATTAATGACATGAAGATTGCGCTGGTCAAACTTGAAAAGCCGCTGGATGATTTGAGGCTTATCATTGCTTCCGGTTCTGCCAAGGTGGTTTCGAACCAAGGGAGTTCTGTAAACGCGTCAAGCTGTCCGCAAAAGAAAGCTGTGGCAGCAGCAACTCAGCTTAGCGTAGGCGAAAGCTCGGTTTCTACAACTACTACCGGCTCTCAAACGAGCGCACCTACTGTGCCTGGTTGTGAGACAACCCTTGAAGGAAATGAAATACACGAACAGCTTGAAGAAGAAGCCGCGACTGCACTGGAAGAAGGTGCACAAGAAGAAGCCAAAGCACAAGGTGTTGGTGGCAAGGTTACGCTCTATATTAATATTGTAAAAAAGTACGGGAAGAAAATGAGCAATATGATGAAGTCACCTACACAAAATACTGGACCAAGCTTTACTCCTGGTTACGTTAAAAAGAATATGACCCCTTAAAAGCAGAATTTGCTTAAAGGTAGGTATAATTACAAATAGAGCAGGCGCTTACAGGGCGCCTGTTTTATGCTTTTATACCCATATAAGCCGCTTCTGTAACATGGTTTAAAGGCTTTTGATGGTATGATACACTCCGTACAAAAGGGCAGATAACAAAGTAAACGAATTTTGTACAAAAAGTTCATATTAAGATAAAATATAAGGACAGAAATATCTAAACGGCGATAAAGAGCAACAGGAGAATAAGACATGAGAGTTCTGGCTTTTATACTGGCCTTTATTGTAAGTTTTTCGACGCCTGCAATAGCAGGAACACCATCTTGCGGAGATATTGAACAACGGGATATCAAAGATGTTTTCAATGACGCCCATAGTGTTCGTATCTATGTAGATACATACAATCATTTAGGCTATACCTGTCAGCTTTTAGAGCAGTTGAAAGACTGGGAGAAGCAGCAAGACGCTGCTGGGTTTGATGGGCTCTATTTTTTAGCAAAAAAGACAGCCATTGAAGATACCAAAAGCATTTTTAATTACATGAAGGCGCCTTTAACGATTATCCGTGTGTGGTACAAGATCGAGCCTGAAACCACAGAACAAAAACAAAGGGGTGTCGCTAGCATAAAAAAGGCAAGAAAAGATCTTGATGCATACCAACTGCAGTTAGAGACACAAAGAAAAGCGATTAAGCAGTTAATGGCACGCTAGTTATTTAAAGCGTTTTTTAAGTTCTTTTAATTCACGTACAAGACCGTTCACATGCGGAAGCAGCGCTTTTTCATACTGGAACTTCTTATCAGCAGACATGCCGTTGAGCAGGGCACCCAGGACTTTAAAGGCGGCATCATCAATTTCAGCGCGTTTACGTGCTTTGTTCAATTCAATGTTTTCGTAATATATAATTTTGTTAACGGCATGGTCTAAAACGGTTTTGACGCTTTTCCCGGCCTTGACCAGACGCTTTTGGAAATCCTGTCTTGTGATTGTAATAACTGTGGTGGGAGTTGTTGCTTCGTAACTGAAACGTTCCGGTTCATCAATTACCAGAGATCTCTCCCCAATTATTGTGCCGGGCCCAAAGCGGTCTATTTCCACTTTTTGATCTTCATGCATAGTAAAAGCAATAACTTCGCCATCCTGAATAACGTAGGCACGTGCATTCTCTTCTCCGGTTCGAATAAACACTTTACCCGCAGGTAAACACGATCTTTCCAAAACATCCGGACCTTTGCTCATATTGCTTTGCCTTTCATTGCTCTGATAATAACAATAATTACACCCAAACAGCATTACTAATAATAATTTATTCCCCACTTTAAAATTTGCCTTTTTATCCTCTTTTTACAAAAAAAAGCTTTCTTTCCTTGACAAAAAGCACGGAATGAGTTTAATCAATCCTGATCTTTAAGGACTTCGAATACCTGATTAGAAATATCAGCCGAATACCTACTAAAGAGCTGATTTTTAATTTCTAATAAGGAGTGTCATCATGGCGACCGGAACAGTAAAATGGTTTAACCCCACAAAAGGCTTTGGCTTTGTAGTGCCTGACGATGGCGGAAATGATGTGTTTGTACATATTTCTGCTGTTGAAGAAGCAGGATTAGGTGCATTGCAGGAAGGTCAGAAGATTTCATACGATCTGATCGAGAACCGCGGGAAGCAGGCAGCAGGTAATTTAAAAGCTGCTGATTAGCCTGTTTTTTCATAATAAACAGAATTATTGAAACGTTCCAAAAGCTTTGGGACGTTTTTCTGTATGATTATTACCTTAATCATCCTTTATCTTTCAATTAGTTACCATATTTTGTGCGCCGCGTCATGCATGAAGTTTGTGAAAGGCGCAGAAATTCAGTATACTCCAAGCTCTAAACACAAAGGAGATAGATCATGACTGCTTATGCTTGTGGATCTGGTGGAGTAATATTTGTTCAGGAAGAGATTGAACGCACATTGCCAAAGATGAAAGCTGTGGCAATGCGCCTTTCAAATGATAATCAAGACAAAGATGAAGAGAAGTAGGGCTAAGTTCCTGATCACCCATAAATGATAGAGATATCCCAAAAAAGTCTTGCTGTGGCTTGGTTGTAATTGTATGACTGAGCTAACGTAAACTCAAAAAACGGAAGGGCAGCGAGGATATGGATATCTCCAAGATTTCTGTCGGCAAGGATGCGCCGAATAATGTTCATGTAGTTATAGAAAACACACAGGGCGGTGCGCCTGTGAAGTACGAGATTGATAAAGACTCGGGCGCATTGTTTGTTGACCGCTTTATTCATACTCCTATGTTCTATCCTGCCAATTATGGTTTTATTCCACAAACTCTGGGCGGAGATGGAGACCCTGTTGACGTGCTAGTGTATGCCCAGCATTCTATTATGCCCGGTGCGGTCGTGTGTGCGCGTCCAGTGGGTGTTTTAGTGATGGAAGACGATGGCGGGCAGGATGAGAAAATTTTGGCGGTTCCTGTTGAAAAAACGCATCCTCTATATGCCGATATCAAAGAATATACAGATCTTCCCAAAATTCTATTGGACGAGATCGAGCATTTCTTTACGCATTATAAAGACCTTGAAAAAGGTAAATGGGTAAAGATGCAGGGTTGGGAAGGTTCTGCACGTGCCAAAGAGCTGATCAATGAAGGCATCGAAAACGAGAAAAGCGCAAAGGCGGCTTAGGGATATGAGGCAGATACGTAACATCGCTATTTTACTGGTTGTTATGTGTCTTTCCCTCTCCAAAACCGCAAATGCCGAGCTATCCTTTTATGTTGACGACAATACTAGAGAAAAAAGTTTTCTTCTGAGGGATGAAAGGCTTTTAAACGATATTACCTCTATTCGTTTATCTTTATTAGCAGGCGAAAGACTGCGTGCCATTGAACATCTTCATTATGTTCTCACCGAATTAAAGGATAACAGGGAAGTTAGACGTTACCTCGAAGTCCCTATGGTTCTTGCGCGCTTCGGAGAGGGGCGGAATGACCCTTACCTCTATTTTCCGCCATCTTATAATGACAAGGTTTATAACAACCAATACTTGGAAAAATCTCCTGAAGCAGAGCTTCTTGGCAAGGCAAAACTGGACGATGTTGTGGCAGAGCTACAGATAAAATATTCTACTTTTACCGAGCAGATATCAGAGGCATATAACTATGCCCAGCAAAAGAACCTTGAGAAAGCCGATTTTGCCTTACAGGATATTTATGAGGATATGATCGAGAAGGTCAGGCTGAAACATGATCCTATACGCGATCTGGAAGATAGGCTGAAACTAGTAGCCAGCCTGTTTAATGAAAAGAAAACGTCGGAAGCACTGAAAGTGTTGGCGATAACAGAAAAAGCAATGCACGGGCATCTTCAATTAAATCCGGACGCGCCTTATGCTTCTAACTTGTTAAAAGTACAACCGGGCTTTGATAAGATTAAGGCTTATAACTGGGACGGCGATGCAAGACAGGTTTCTGTTGCGCGGATTAATTCGGCCAGAACACTAAGCGATATGAGAAGCAAGATCGGTCATCTTGAAATAGATTTACCACACTAGAATATCTTATTTCTGAACGGGTTTATCCTGATGCCAGAATGGACGATCAAGCAATGGTGTTGATGGTGTTGCGTGCTCCTGCCGGGCAATAATTCCTGAAACATACGCATTTCTGCCCGCTTCTATGCTTTGTGCAAAGGCTTTGGCCATGACAGGTGGCTCACCGGCCTTTGCCACGGCCGTATTCAATAAAACCGCGTCATAGCCAAGCTCCATCGCCGCTGCAGCGTGAGAAGGCGCGCCGATCCCTGCATCGACCACAAGTGTTTTATCGGGAAAACGTTCACGCAACTGCTTTAACGCAAAAATGTTGTTTAAACCGCGGCCCGATCCTATCGGCGCCCCCCATGGCATCAGGATATCACATCCCATATCCACAAGGCGCCCGGCAAGGACAAGATCATCGGTCATGTAAGGGTATACTTCAAATCCCTTGCTAATCAGAATTTCCGCAGCCTCAATCAGGCCAAACGGGTCAGGCTGCAACGTATAATCATCGCCGATGACTTCCAGCTTAATGCGGTTTGTTTCAAAAATCTCGCGCGCCATTTCGGCGGTTGTAACTGCTTCTTTGACACTATGACAGCCAGCGGTATTAGGCAGAACAGGAATGTTAAAAGACTTAATGATGTCCCAGAAAGACTGGCCTTTGCCGGCGGCGCTTTCACGGCGCAGGGATACGGTAATAAGCCCGGGTTGGGCTTGCTCAATGGATTGCTGTAATGAATCCAAAGAAGGGTATCCGGCTGTTCCGAGGAAAAACCTCGATTTCAGGATTGTGTCTCCGATATTCCATGTCGTGGCCATCACTTATCCCCCCTGCATGGGGGCAACAATTTCGATCTCGTCATTGTTGTTTATCACATGCTCATCGTGCTGTGATTTTGCAACAAAATGACCGTTGACCGCCACGGCAACAAGTTTATCCGCATAACCGTGCACGGATAGAAGCCTACTGATATTAGTAGCACCATCAAGCTTTATCTTTTTGCCGTTTAGGATAACGTCCATTTTTTGCCCGTATTTTCTGTGTATGCAAAAAACTATGGCATAGCAGCTTGTGGAGTCAACTTGTTTTGAAAGTGTTCGCCAGCGCTTGTATTGACCTCTATGAAGAAAAGGTGCTTAATAGCTTCATTCCGTTCGTAAATTTTTCAAGGAGGTCGCTGTCGTGCGCTTTTCACACATTTTGTTGGTTTTTGCAGTTGCATTGATATGCGTCAATCCGATTTCTGCGTCGGCGGGGCATTTTGACCGATCAACGAATGACCCGAAGCATCAGGGATATACTTCGGATCGCCAAGATCATATTTGGCGTATCAGTTGGGAAGACGTCGAAGCGAAGTGCGAACCGTGTAAGCCGGTGGCGCTTGACTATAACAGGGCTGTGCGGTCTCTATTTGAATTAAAATATCAAAAAGCGATGATCGGTTATCGTGTTTGGCTTGTTGAGGCTCATATTGACGAGATTAAACGTTTTAAAAAAGAGGGCGGAACCGTCACGGGAGGCGGTGAGGAGGCCGTTATGGCGAGTGCTTTGGATGCTTTGTTCACTTTGGATGAGCTTAAAAAGGTTATGGCACAGTTGGATGCGCAAATTATAAATGTGAATAATGCGGTCTTCGATTTGTGGCAGCAACTCGAGCAGTGTGAAAAGAAGTGTCAAGGTGAAGAGCCGGAGTCGCTTGTTTCATTGGAGGGTGGTGAGGCCGGTCCTACATTGCCATTTGATTGGAAAGGGCCGTATCCGCCCGTGTGTCACAGATGTGCGAAGCTTGCGGCGCGGTTGAATGAATTACCGGGCTTGGCCATTGTGGAGCAAGCTTCACTGGAGGCAGCTAAAGGTCAGAAGGTGGCCTTGGAATCCGAGCTTGCCTTTATCAGGCTAACGGATACCGATATTGAATTTGTGGATGATAAGACATCGGTTGCGACAAGAGACGGGCGAATATTAAAAGGTAAAGAAGCCGAGGAATATCTACAGGAACGAGACAAAGTATATGATACCAAGAAGCAAGAGCGCATGGAGAAGCTTGAAGCGGAGATTCGTAAGGCGGAAGAGGCGATTGCATTGCATGAGGGGAATCTGAAGAAAATCAAAAAGAACTTTGAAGAAACGCTCAAGCTTTATAATGATTGTGTGCCGACATGTAATGAGCCTGTCTCGGAAGAGCCTGAGCAAACAGGTGCGATTTCTATTCCCGGTGCGGAGACAATGCCTGTCACCGAAAATGCCGGCTGTTCCTTCCCGAGCAGCTACCCGCCTATCAATATTGGCCCGAATAATGAGGTTGGCACGGGCGCACAGCTCCAGAGCGATATAAAGAAAAAGGCCAAAGGTATGGCAATGGGCGGTCTTGGTAGTGTGCTTGGAGGCGGTATAAATATGGGCGGAGGCGCGGGCGGCCCGATTGGTAGTCCGGGGGGCGACTCAAATGCTCCGAAAACTGACAAAGACCCAACATCAGGGCCGTTTGTAACAGTTT
The DNA here is from genome assembly GCA_964352665.1 of uncultured Micavibrio sp. Classification (GTDB taxonomy): domain Bacteria; phylum Pseudomonadota; class Alphaproteobacteria; order Micavibrionales; family Micavibrionaceae; genus UBA1672. The sequence goes on along the minus strand of CAYGSJ010000010.1, from coordinate 54,313 downwards.
CTTCAGGAGACACAGATCTTGAGATCCGTGCCGGCTTTACCGGTGAAGGGTTGGTCATTAGTACGAATATTGATGATACGCCGAATAAGGGAACCTTTCATGCGCAATGGCTAGAGGGCGGTGACGGCAGGATATATTTCCCGACACGCTATCTTTTGATTGATTTATACCGGAATTGGAAGCTTTCAGTTTGGTGGACCTATGATCGCTGGGTTAATGGCGATCATGTCGAGCATGATGAAGGAGATTCCATGACGGTGGGTACGGACTATTTGGGTCGTATCAAGATTTTTGAAGGGGCAGAAGGCGTGTCGAACAGTATTTGGCATACAATGGGTTTCGAAACAGCAGTAAAAGGTGTCCAACATCTTGGATCGGTCTTCAATGTGCCGGCTTCCGCTTTTGATGGTGGATGCCCTATGCGAGTTGTTACACATATTTCACAGCCAAAAGGTAATCCGGTGTATACCATTCCTGTAATAGGTGAATTGTTCAGAAGTGAAGAGAAAGACGATAAGTCTGATTTAATGGTGTTTATACGCCCCGCATTGATTAATACGGCGGACGAGTAGGGTATATAACCGGACTATTATTTTTATAACCCTTGATTTTACCTGAGCAGGGGGCTATAAGACACAATCTGTTTTGAAGGGTATCTAACCTTTCACTCTTTATTGACGCGGGGTGGAGCAGCCCGGTAGCTCGTCAGGCTCATAACCTGAAGGTCGTAGGTTCAAATCCTACCCCCGCAACCAATTCCTTATTCATTATTGACCGTTATTGTCCGTAACTTATTGAAAAATAAGTTATAAACAGGATTCTGCGTTCGCCTATGTTCGCTCACATATACCCACTTTCATTACATTTTGAGGGACGCTATTAGGGACAGGCAGTTCAATTTTTGTTTTGTCCCTCAAGCGTAAAGGAAAATGGATATGACGGGTAAAGTGATAGGTCTATCAGATAAGCATATTCAGTATGCGGCCCCGCAATCAGAGGATTACAGGCTGTATGACCGTGATGGGCTTCGTATTCTTATTAGAAAATCGGGCACAAAAGTATGGCAATTTAATTATCGGCACGAAGGAAGACAGAAAACGCTTACGATAGGGCGCTATCTTGGTCGGGGTGTTCCAGGCCATGTTGGGTTAAAAGAAGCTCGTTATGCGCTGTATGAGGCCAAAGCCTTGTTGAATGCAGGGGTGGACCCTAAAGAGCATAGAGAGAAAACTCTGAGCATAAACAGCGGTGCCGAGAATTTTGAAGCTATAGCTCGTGAATGGCATTCCAAAGGTGTTTGGGTAGAGAAGCATTCTAAATCCATCCTAAGAAGTCTGGAGCGCGATGTGTTCCCTGAAATAGGTTATAAGCACATTAATAAGATAAATGCGCGCGATATTATTGGCTTGATTGATAAAGTCTTGGCTCGGGATGCTAGAGATGTCGCAAAGCGTATTTGCCAAAGATGCGAAGTGATATTTGAGTATGCAATTCTTAAAGGTCTTTGTGATAGTAACCCCGCGATGGGACGATCCAAATATGTAAGGCCTAAGCCTGTGCAACACAGGCCGCATTTGAAACAAGAAGACTTACCTGTGTTTTTGAATAAGCTGGAAGGGTATCATGGTCGTCCATATATCAAGTTAGCCATGAAACTGCTGGTGATTACTTTTGTTCGGCCTGGTGAGCTTCGAAATGCTAGATGGGAAGAATTTGATTTGGAAAATGCTCTTTGGACGATACCAGCTGAAAAGATGAAAATGCGTAGAGGCCATATTGTGCCTTTATCGAAGCAGGCAATTAAGATTTTAAAAGAAATAGCTTCTATTACCCGCAAAAGTGATTTTGTGTTCCCCAGTGTGCAGGGTGCAAGTAAGCCAATATCGGATGTTACTTTGCTTAAATTACTTAAAATTCTTGGCTATGAAGGTGAGAATAGGATTACGCCGCACGGTTTTAGACACACAGCTTCTACGATTTTAAATGAGCATCGGTTTGATAATGATATTATCGAGCGGCAGCTTGCTCATGTAGATAAAAACAAGGTCAGAGGCGTTTACAATCATGCTGAATATTTAGATGATAGGGCGAAGATGATGCAATGGTATTCCGACCATATGGATGACCTTAAAGCCCAAGGAAAAATGCATGAGTGATATTACACTGAGCCAAGTTAAAAGCATTATCGAATACGTGGGGCACCCTTGCGAGGAGCCAGAAAGCTTAGCGAAGGCGCTCAATATTTTTATTAAACAATATGAACAAATCAAAGATAAGCCTCAGCCAGATAAAAGAGCGAAAAAAAATAATCTTAACCAAGATCGAGAAAGCTTTACTGAGTGGTATGATGCTTTCGAAGAAAATTTACTAAGCTCCTATTCACTAATCGGGAATGGGAAGGACAGTTTATTAAGTAGAGGGCTTTCAGAAGAGCAAGTTGATACTGCTCTGACAGTTTTGTTGTTCGCGCTGGATAATAATCAAAATGAACGAAGTAAAGCAGATGGGCTCATAGAGAGCGCAATCAATTCGATACCCGATAAGCCGCAAGCTAAATTTAAAAACGTTTTTTTATGTGGATTGCTTCCCAGGATCTATGAAGAACATTTTGGTTTAACTTTTGGCACCTCTCAAGCTAGTCTTAGCAATAAAGTTGGTGGGCCAGGTGTTCGTTTTATAAAAATTATTTCTGAGCATATGGGTATTGGTATGAGTGAAACTGCTATAGCTCAATCCTATAAACGCTTTAAGGCATAGGACACGAAGTTTTTATAATTTTTTCTTTGCGTCCTATAATTTCTGACTTTCCGTTCTTACCTATTCTTTGAGGTGCGCGATGATTCACCATCGTTCAAAACCTGAAAGGATACGACATGATACAAACCTCATTCTCTATAGACGAAGCTTGTGCCGCTACTGGCTTAGGCAGGACGAAAATATATCAACTTTTGAACTCTGGAGAGATCAGAGCTCATAAAATCGGCAAAAGAACGATTATTTTAAAGGACGATTTAGACGCGTTTTTGAATAGTCTTGAAACTTATACTCCTGAACATAGGGAGGGTTAAGTCATGGATACTCAATACCGCATAACGATTGCAAACCATATCAAACAGCATTTATGGAAGGACGTTCGTTCTTACAATTGGACAGACCTTTGCTCTGTAATGACAAATCATGAATTAGGGCAGAAAGATGGATCATGTTTTACTCCAGCTGTTTTTAGCGGTGAAAAACGTAGAAAATCAGATGCACAGCAAATTGACTTATTGGCTTTTGATTGTGACGATGGAACATCTCTCGAACATATTATTTCTAACCTATCGACGGCAGGCTTAAAGGGGATTATTTATTCGACACATTCTCATATGAGGAGTGAACAAAGCCCTATCGCTAAATTTAGAGTTATTGTGCCTTTAAAAACGCCCTGGCGTGCTGATGACTTTGACAGTCAAACTCAAGCAAATAATGCGTGGTCTCGAGCGATTTTCGATATCTCTAATTCTTTGAAGTTACAACATGACCAGAGTTGCAAAGACACCTCCAGAGCTTATTTTTTCCCTAGGCATGACGTAGGAAAGGAGTATGTCACAAAGATAACAGAGGGCAATCCTTACGATATTGATTGGAATACATATAAAAACTTTTCACCGCCGCCGCCAAAACCAATTTACAGCTCCCTAAATCCTTATGTACAAAAAGCTCTGAATGATCAGATAGCTATGCTTAGTCAGGCGCAAGAAGGAGAAAGAAATCATTGCTTGAACAAAGCAGCTTTCTCTCTAGGTAAATTGGTGCGTAAAGGATTACCTGCTGAGGTGATTACACAATATTTAACGCCTGTTGCACTCAAAATAGGGTTAGGTCAGCAAGAAACATCGAAAACAATTCAATCGGCACTTCTATCGGGAATGCAGCAGTCTCTAGAAGAGGTTGGGTATAGATTAAATGAAATAGACGCGCATATAGCCAGGCCTATCCCCGTATCAATTCCGATGCCATCCACAACACTACCTCCACCTCCGGCGCCGCTCCCACCACCCCATGTTGCAGCCATCTCAACGCCAACATCAGAAATCGATTTAGTTTGTATGGATGATGTTGAAATGTCTGAAATTGAGTGGCTTTGGGAAGACCGTATTGCACTTGGTAAACTTACTGTATTTGCGGGACAACCCGGTCTAGGAAAAAGCCAGATCTTAGCCATGATATGCGCGCATGTGACTTCAGGCACTTTATTTCCTGATGGAACAGCACCGTATGATGGTGATGTGGTATTGCTCTCTGCTGAGGACGATATGGCGGACACGATAAAGCCGCGTTTAATGGCAGCAGGGGCAAATTTATCACGGTGTCATTGTATTAATGATGTGAAAACCATTATTAACGGCACTGATCACAGAAAAATGTTTGATTTGAAATCTGACATTCAAGCACTAGAAAGAACTATCAAGGCTAATCCTGCCATCAGGCTTATAACGATAGACCCCGTCAGCGCATACCAAGGGCAAACGGATAGTCATGGCAACGCTGAAATGAGATCTCTTTTAGCGCCTTACGCAAAACTTGCAGCTGATTACAATATAGCGATTGTCTTGGTGACACATTTCAATAAATCAAATTCTCAAGAGCCTATTGAGCGTGTTATTGGAAGCATCGGCTTAATAGCTGCGGCGAGAGCAGGTTTTGCGGTGATAAAAGATCCGGAAGATGATACGAAGCGGTATTTTGTTCCGATTAAAAATAATATTGGCAATGATCGAGACGGTTTTGCATACAATATCCAGGGTGAGATAATTGATGATAAATACAAAACATCCAGGATCCAATGGCACCCAGGGATTGTTCAAGCAAGCAAGGTTTTAAAGCCTGACGCTGAAAGAAAGTCAACGCAAGAGAGTATGTCTGCTGAGTTTTTGCAAGAACTCTTATCTGATGGCCCAATGCTGGTAAAAGATGTTTTTGAGAACGGCACGGGCGCTGGCTTTAATAAATCATCCCTTCACAGAGCAAGGGGGCGCTTGAAAGTAAATACACGCAAACTTGGTTTTACTGAACGATGGGTTTGGTTCTTACCGCATCATGAGCACCTCTTCATTGAAATGTTGAAATCTTCGCAATCTTCGAAACCTTCATGAGTATCGATTATTTCGAAGATGTCGAAGGTTGCACCTTTTTGAAGGCAACATCTAAGGAGAAACTATAATGGAAAACATACCAAAAACCTGTGGTGCAAAAACGCGCGCGAGCACGCCATGTAAAATAACGACCATTTACGAAAACGGCAGGTGCAAGTTCCACGGCGGCTTGAGCACTGGTCCAAAGACAGAAGAAGGTAAAAAGCGGTCATCCATGAATGCGAAAAAGCATAAAGAATGAACAAAACTTATTAAAAACTATGCAAAAATCACGAATAAATCATCAAAATTTTACAAAAATGCTGCTTAAAAAACGAACCCCATGAGACGTGTATAAAAGTACATATTTTCAACGAACACAAAGTTTGTTCCAAGCATCACCAAAATCATCCATCTGTTTTTCGAATACGATCAGATTTTCACCATGAGCCATAAAATGCTGAAAGCCTGACATGCCGCCAAAGCCGTTACGTGAATTTACTTTTCCGCAAACAGCGGGTGTTAAGTGGTCAACATAGATAACATCTTGGAAAACTGCGGATTTGGGGTCTTTTAAAAGCGCTCTAACACCGTCCTTACTTGTTTCAACCATGTAGAATGCTTTATCAGCTCGACTTATCTCACGCGGTTCCTTCGGCTTATCACTTCCCCAGAAGAACCAGAAAAATAGGCAAAATCCTACTATTACAGCAAGGCTCTGTTTCCATGTAAGTTGAGGGCTTTGTATCGATTTTTCTTTTGATTGCGACAATGGTTGATCTCCTCTATTGTGTAGGCAATAGCCTACGGTATTTGTAGACTATTAACAACATAATGACCGAATGACAACATTAAAAAAAATCGGTCAGAAAATTGCTGAAATTAGGAAAAGCAAAGGTTTAACCCAAGAAGATCTGGCTGGCTTAACTGAGTTGGATAGAAGCTATATATCTGAAATTGAAAATGGTCACAAAAATTTATCAGTGATGTCTTTGCTTAAAATTTCTACAGCACTAAAAGTTAAGCCATCTAAGTTTTTAGACTGATTAGAGGTGTAGCCTATGACAGCCGCTAAAGAGAGGTCTTCAAAAGATGACCAACCAGACTTAAATGCGCTTTTGGTTTCGATTGAAAATCAAGAGGGGCATCTGCATGAACACTCCATTGACCAAAAATTAAATGGGGCTTGGAAAGAAAGCGGCTGCAAAAGCAAACCATCTTTTCCTTGGATTGCAGAAAGCACTGCTTTTCAGTGTATGGATAACCACTCAGGTTCGCCAGAAGGATGGGGAAATTACTATGGGCCTTCTATGGAAGGCGCTCAGCAAGATGGTACGCCATGGCAATTGCCGGATGCTAAAAGCATAACTTCTGAAATGCTAACTTACTGGTCAGAAAGAGCTGAAACTTCGTCTCACCCTGTCATGAAAGCTAGATATGCAGGTCTTGTTTTTGACCTATCAAAAATTATTACAGGTCAATCACCTAATTTTAAAATCGTAGAAATATATTTTAACAGCTTATTAGAAATAGCGCGGGGTAAACATCACGAATTCGAAATGATGATTGTAGAAAAGTTAGAACGCGCGCTGGATGTTTCTATTCTGATGAACCAAGAAGACTGGCTTAGTGAGGTAACAAAAGAAATAATTTCTTATCAAGGTTTTATTGGTGATGGCGATTCCCCTGGGCATTGGGGATTTGCTTACAGACTTCTAGTTGAAAAAAACAACACAAAGATATCGCCCACTTTGGAAAAGAAAATTATAGATGGATTAGAAGATAAACTGTCAGATTTTGAAGAAGATGATACAGAAATTAAATACCCATTCAATTGTGAAGCGTTAGCTAGACCTCTCGCAGAATACTACAGAAAGAAGAATAAAAAGAAAAATCTAGAAAGAGTAATTACAATTTGGGGGGATTCCTTTGAAGATGCTTGCGAAAAGGCTGATGGGATGCTTGTTTCCGCCTGGCTAGAACATATTCATGATGTTTATAGGGAGTTCGGTTTTAGTGATAAAGCGTCTGCCGTTTCTATTAAAATTAAAGATGCTGGTTCAGAAACTCTTAAAGACCTAAAAGAACACTCAACAACCGTTGAAATTCCTAGAGAGGACTTAGAAAAATTCACTGCAGCTTTTGTTGATAAGGACTTAGAGATAGCCTTAAGCAGGCTTGCTTTCCATTTCATCCCAGATAGAGAAAATCTTCTGCAAACAGTCCATAATCTGGCTAAAGAAAATCCATTTTCTTACACGGTGACACGACAAATCATTGATAATGATGGCCGCGCTGTTGCAAGTATCGGTTCTCCGGATGAAGACCCTGAAGGTCATATGGTGAATCAGCTTTCTTTTGAAACACCTGTAAAATCTTTGTTCTATGATGCAGTTTTATATGAAGTAAAAAATAAGTTTGGTTGGGATGAAGACAAAATAATGGACTTTATCTTTCAATCGCCATGCTTCAAGGACGATAGAAAATATATTATTCAAAAAGGTATTAAAGCTTTTTTCGATGGGGATTTTATTGTTTCAGCGCACCTTCTAGTGCCACAAATTGAAGCGGCCGTACGTAACTTGTTAGAAATGTTTGGTGGTGCGGTCTTAGAAAAAACGCGTATGGAAAACGGGTTTAAATATAAGACATTAGATAAGTTATTACGCGAAGAAATTGTTGTGCATGTTTTAGGCGAAAACTTGGCTTTTTATATTCGTGCAACTCTTACTGATACGCGTGGTTTAAATCTTCGAAATGAAATTTGTCATGGTTTGGTAAAAGATGGTGGAATTGATGCTGTTAGAATTAACAAAATTATACATATACTGCTTTGTTTGGGGCTCATTCGACCTATTAAAAAAGAAGCTGGTGAATAATAATGTCCTCGAAAGAAGAAGCGGATTATTTTTTTAATGCTTACCTAGTATTAAAACAAAACGACGAAGCTCTAATGGACAAGTTACAAGAACTTGCTGGAAAACCGCTGGTTGGATCTAAAGAATTAGGTACACGCCCTACATTGGGTGTGGACATTGTTTGCTTGGCTTTCGCTGTTGAGCTTTACATCAAGGATGTTTACTTCGCTTGGCGTGGAGAAGCGCCGCACGGCCATGATATTCTAAAACTTTTTGAAGCTTTGTCAGAGGATATTAGGCAAGAAATTTTTTCACATGCTTCAATCAGCCAAAACCCTTATGCCACAAGACCATCCATGATGTTCCCTTTGAAAAAATCGGCTACCGCTTACGATGGTTTTATTGAGCAAATAAAATTAATAAGCGATGGATTTGTGAAGTGGCGTTATTCTTATGAAGCTGGAACTCTTCAATATAACAGTTGGTTCGCGGAAGCTTTAATAGAAGCCATGGTGTCTATTGCGAGTGATGTGCGTAAAACAATGAATGCTAGAAAAGCGTAATAAGAGTTTTTAAGGTACATATTAGGGTGCGAGCCCTATAACACCCCAACACATCCCAATAATTCCAACGAGATGCGCCTTAAGCTCGGTTGCCACCTTAGCAGCCGAGCTTATTTTAGCGCTGTAAGGTTAGGTAAGAGTTCATAGCTATTAAGTTTGATATAATATGAAAAACACTGTATGCTCTTTGCTATGTTTTTAAGTGATAACACAGCACCAATGCATCCGGATGTTAACAAGGCTGGCTTTAATGCTAATGCCAAGGGTGGGCCACCGTATGGCGATGATGAATATACGCAGCAACTTCAAAGGGTTGTTAGCGATATTTTTGGTCGTGAGGCATTTGTTTTGCCTGTAGAAACTGGAACAGCAGCGAATTGTCTAGCATTTAGAACACTTGCGGCTGGAAGAAATGGCATTGTGGTTAGTGGTCAAGATGTTCACACAGCCACCCATGAAGGCATGGCTCCAGAATTATTAGGCGGTGTAAAAATCCATCAAATCATAGCGGACCCCGGTACAGGTGTAACAAGATATTCCATTGCAATTCATTCAAAGTTTAATTCAAGCCATGATCAACGAAGAGCCACTGTAAATCGGATGCTTGTACCTGAAAATGTACATGAATTTTTAGATAGTAGGCAGGCTGTTGATAAAAGGCACGGCGCTCCCATTGTTGGCATTAGTATATCTCAAGCCGATGAACAAGGTCGTGTTTATGAACCGGAAGAAGTAACAGCCCTCGCTAAAGTTGCTAAAGAACAGGGACTGTTCTTTCACATTGACGGCGCACGTATAGCCAATGCCTTAACGTTAGATACAGTGCTGGATCAGAATAAGGCTATTCAAAGGCTAAGAGAACAAACCCAAGACGTGGACTCAATATGTATTGGCGGTGCTAAAAACGGGTGTCCGGGAGCAGACGCTATAGTATTTTTTGATCGCAGCCAATTTGAAGTTTTTCAAGATCATGCGAAAAACTTTGGTCATATGCCTGCTGATCTTTACGCAAAGTCTGCAAAACTTCTTGCATATTTTGAAGGCGGCCTTTGGCTTAAAAATGCTCATCATGCCAATCGGATGGCAGCACTTCTGCGTGATGGTATATCACAAAATGAAGCTGACAACGCTGTTGTAGCCAATCAAGTATTTGTTGGCCTGTCGGGTGACGCTGTAGAGGCTATAATCGCAGATAATCCTGCCTATGAACCCTATGGGTGGATGAACGGTGACAGGTTTGAATGGCTTGAGGGCGATATATGTAGATTTGTTACGTCTTGGAATACGGAGGAAGAGCATGTACTGCGTTTAGCGGAACTTGTAAGAACAAACAGCCGCTTGCTTTTTCATACACACCATCCTGGTCTTTGCGTGAATGATGGTGATTTAAAAGCAGCGGGTTATACAGACCCTTCGCCTGCTGCAGAGCCAAGACAGAGTTTAGTGGCAGAATACAGCTAGAGGTTTATTTCTTGCGGATAAGTTTTTAGGGTGCAGGATACAGTACAAAAACAGATTTTGTGCGCTAGGTGTCTTTAATATCAATGCCTTACAGGCTGTATTCGGTTGCTACCCCCGGCCTAATCAATATAGTTAAATCAAATGCTTAGCCAGTTTTAGCAGGTTATATTTCCTGTTTCGCAACTAAATCTATTTTCTAAACGAAAAAAGTAACGCGAGTGCAGGGAAGCAACAAACAATCACAGGGCCGGACGGTAAATCATAAAGAGTTGATACATATAGCCCAACTGCAAATGATAAGGTTGCAATCATATACCCCATCCAGAGTCTATTCGTGCCCTTGAACCTCACCGTTCCCAATGCTGGTATGATTAGACTGGCAAAAACGAGATAAACGCCCACAAGTTGCACGGACAGTGTTATAGCGATAGGGAAAGCTACATAGAACAGTTTTGTGCGATAATGTTTTAGACCAAACCAAGCGCCCAATAATCCGGCGTAGATCACACCTGTTACAAGCAATTGTTGCCAATCCACCCAGAGAATTTGTCCTGCCAGCATATCTTGCATGTGTTCGCCGCCATGCGGATCATTCGCCAATAACAGGATAGCCAGAGAGGCCGATAAAACGAAAGCAGAGCCGATTAAGGCTTCCAAATGCTTTGGGGCTATCCGTTCTAACCAGGCAAACAAACCGCCCGCAGCCAGAGCAAAGAATAGTGCGGAGATCACTGATAGGATGCTGTCTTCTGCCTGAAACATTACGTATGCAAAAACAACACCAAGGGCGGCGATTTGGGCAATCGCCAGATCAATGAAAATTATACCGCGTTTCAGCACTTCCTGCCCCAAAGGAACATGGGTGGATGCGACAATCAGTCCGGCGATAAATGCAGGGGCTAAAAGCCCCCACATTTCAGGTGATAGTGTCATGGTGAATCCTTACCAAAAATAGATAGTGTTTTAATGGCGGCGAAGTTTTTCATTGAAAGGTAGGGTCACCAAGGTTTTGGAGCTAAAAAACCGCTTTTACGTTATAAAAAAGGAATCTATAGGCCTTACGTTATAAAAAGAGTGCTTGCCTTGCCCACTATAAAAAAGGAAAAACCACCTATACACCTACCTACCTTGTTTTGAGTTACTAGAGCTTCTAGGCATTATAAAATCATTGTTGTTTGGATCAAGATCTATAAGGCATGATTTAGTCCCAAATCGTCCCCCCGCAACCAAATTTCTTTAATAAAATCAATATATTAGAGCTTGATCTCGGTTATGGCCACAGTAACCGAATTATATCGGATGAATTATGGTAGTGTTTGACTGCTGTAGTAGCGCATGTCACTGAGAAGTGTTCCATTAAAGGCTGTCGTTATTTCACCTGTTCCCAAACTGTTGTTACCAGCAGTAATTGCACCATATCCAAAATTGTCTGTGCCAGCCCAGGTGTTGGCTTCAAATCCACCTCCTGCCGTGTCTGTTGCAATCAGATTTTCATCAAGCCAAACGCGCACACGTCCGAGAGCGACATCAAATTCCCACGTTAATGTAAAGTTTCCGGCTGGGATACCGCCGAGGGCGGTTTCTGCGTTCGCTGCCAGAGCTGTTGGGACTGCAACGCCGTCACCTCCACGGGCGCGTAAGACGCCATCCCCATTGTTAAATCCAACCCATGCGCCAATACCTGTGCCGCCGCCCTCAAAAATAACGCCGTTTGGTGCTACTGGAATTGTTATGTCTGCGGCCATGACGGCATCAGCGGTTCTGGTGAAGGGTGTACCGGAACCCTGAACATTGTTTTCATCAATATTGCCGTCCACGCCTGTTACGTTGAGCGTAAGGACAAGGGCAGCTTCCAGATTAACGGTTGTGAAGTTCAGGTCACCAGAATTTGAAGCGGCAGCATTATTCCCTACAAGATCCTGAATAGCGCCGGCGATCCATGTTACTTCGTAGTTTTCCGCATATTCAAGATTAGTCGCGGGTGTAATGGTGATGACATTATTCGTGATGTTAATTTCCGGCGATACGTTGGTGTAAGCCACAGTGCCTGATCCATCATCCGTATCGACGAGGTTAATGGTTCCCGGTAGCATCACATCTTCATCAAAGGTCAGAGTAATAGTTGAGTTTCTGGCGAGCTGCGTTGTATTGTCTGTTGGCGTTGTTCCAGTGAGCATTGGTGGTGTGACATCATTTGATGTAGTGAAGTTGAGTTGTCCCGATATTATTCCTGCGAATGCGTTGCCTGATGTGTCCTCGATAACACCAGAAGCGATTGTGAGGTCGTAATCTGTAGATAGATCGAGGATGCCTGTTGGATTGAATGTGAGGGTGGAGCCGACAATATTGATTTGCGCGTCACCGATCGGGACAATACGGGTGTCGGAGCCATCTGTTGTATCGGTCAGAACGATGTTTCCTATGCCAGCCTGAATGTTTTCGTCAAAGTTCAGAACAATGTCCGCGCCGGAACTAAAGAGTGGTTCTTCATCAACTGGGGTTGAGCCTATTAAGCTTGGGGTGGTGAGGTCGTTGATTGCTACGATTGTATTTGTAAAGGCAGTGATAGCGTTCAGAGTGTTGGCGATGCCCAGGATCGTGCCACCATTAAGATCAAGGTCTTGAATAGTCATGCTTGCAGCCCCAACATCGCCTGCGAGGTAAACATGACGGAAGACAAGCTGTGTGGAAGAGCTAGCACCAGAATTATAAGCGAATGTGCGAGGATTTACACCGACCAGAGCGTTAACAAATGGCGCACCTGCAACTGTCACGGCCTGACTAAATGTTAGCCTAAGATCGGCATTGTTTCCGACAAATTGCGGGCCAGTGATCAGTGCGGGTGCCGCATTGATAAATGGTGCAGATGTTGCTGTTGCTGGGGGATCAGGATTAATCAGATCAAGATTGGTGTAGGCTGCTTCCTGGCGTGTTTCCAGAGCAGGGTTAATGAGTAATGATGTAGCGCCTGAGGCAATTGTAAGGCTGACGACATCGGCTTGATTACCGTTAAGAACAGCAACACCTACGTTTGGCACAACTTCGATAGAGCCTGCTCGCACTTGAATGGTTGTTGTTGTTCCATCATCAGTGATGTCGATGTCGGTTCCAGTAAGGTTAACCGTACCGCCCGGTACGTTGATTACGCTAATACCGCCACCGGCGGAGATGAATTGGACGAAGCCGCCATTGGTTGCAGTGACGGTAAGAGTGGTGTTGTTAAATTCAACGATTACATCGCCGCCGCCCGAGGCCGAAAGATTTGCAATTGCCCCATTGCTGAAGTTGATAATACCAAAGTCACCATTTGGTATCGTGATTGCTGTGTCAAAGGGTAGGTTAACTAACGCAGCTGTGGCTGTGCCGCCAACATCGAAAGGTAAGCCTATGCTAAGAGCACTGAACTGGGCAGTGATGTTTGGAATGCTTGTATCGGTTTTGAGGCGTTCTTCGACACGAATACGGTTTTCGCGGCGTACTTTTTCGAATATTTTCGGTTTCATGGAGACGATGCCAGCGGCAGGCTGCATGTCGGCCAGAATAAGATTTAGTTCGTCTTTATCATAAAGAGGCATCCTGTATTGCAGTGCCATTTCAAAGCCATCACGGCCACCATTTTCTTCGACGAGGGTTCCTTTGAGCAAGAAGTTGTCGCGTACTTTATATTCTGCGCTTAACTCCAATCCTCTTATGTCGTCGTCTGTGTCGCGGAAATATTGGTATCCTTTTCCAAAGACGCTGAGTGCTGGAAGGAATGGTGTCGTGTATCCGACTTCTACATCATAGCCCCTCAAAGCACGCTCTTCATATTCATTGCCGTCGATGTCGGTACGGCTGTCACGATAATCGGTCAGAGGAACATAATAGTTCGTGGCAAAGTTCAGGTTTTCAGCTTTTGCGTCTAGGCCAAGGCTCATACGGGTGTGGTTGTAGGGCCATTGATGGTCGAGGAAGATGTTACTGCCGATAAGATATTTTTCACTTGGAGGAAGATAGCGGTATGCTGCACCAACATTAAGGGTATGGCGACTTACGCCATCATCTTGAATATCAACACTTTGTTCGTTGATAATACCACCGCCCTGCAGGAATATGTTGTGTTGTAGGTCGGGAGATTGGTAGATGGGTTGGGTCGTTAAAATACTAAAATATGAATCTTCGAAGTTATTGAGATTATATTCTAGTTCAAGATTACGAAGGGCATACAAATCGCTGCGCCGTGCTGCATAAAGGCCAGAGTCGATGACGCCACGTGCGCCGGATAACATGAATGCATCTGTTTGTTTTTTGATGTTTAATTCTGTGTCTGTTGTGGCGGTAGATAGGACATCGCTTACGAAGTTGTCGATGCTTACCCGTGCGTTGCCTTTGAGGTTTTGTTTGACGTGATGGATGAAGGTCTCGCCTGAGCCAGCATTGCTGGAGAGAATATCGGCCTTTGTTGTTTCCTGTTCCAAGAATCCAGATAAATAGGCGCTGCCCGCTGCTTCGAAGGTTTGGCGAGCAAGAGAGATCAGATTGTCACGCGCGGCTTCATCTCCACGATCATTATTTACGCCATCGCCAATATTTTGCAGGGCACTCAAAAAGTTATTTCGCGCCACATCGTAGGCTGCTTTGGCTGCGCGTGCTTCTTTCGTGTCCAGATTCTGTGGTTCCAAGGAAAATTTCGAGCCGTAAGAGTGAACATGCTCTTTGTTCACGCGGCCATCTAGAGGGTAGGGGTCAGATAGAGATAAATCAAAATCCTTAACCGTATTGTTTGACGCGCTATCAACGCGAACACCCAATGGTTTTAGAATGATCGGGAGTTTGGATGCGGATTTTGTGGCTTTTGAATGTGAAGCTGTGTGCGCGGTCTTTTGGGATGGAGTCGCGCTGGAAGGGTTCCATTTAACTTTCGTTGAGCCGAGGCATTGTAAATTTTTGCTTTGTGCGAATGTACAAATGTTGTTGGAGTTATCAGAGGATAGGCCCGATATTTCTAAATGATGCTCGGTAAAGCCCGATGAACTTTTGTATGCATTCAGCCATAATTGATCACGATCTATTGTATTTTGGACTTGAGGTGGAAGATTTTCAAAGAAGAGTTGTGCGGTTGTTTGTGAGTTGAAAATACCGATACGCACAGATGTGTTGTTGCTCGCAAACTCCTTTGCATAAGCAGATACGCCCACCAAAACGGTAGCGCATAATAAAAGCAGAAATGTTTTTACTCTATTAAAAGCCAAGAACAGGCTTCCTAATGTTGAAGAACGGCCAGAACAAGCCGAATACCATTATATTCTAAGTGTTTGGATATGTTAATGTTTAAGTCTGTGAATATAAGGGTTTACAGACGTTTCTGTGGATAACTTTTTACAGTACAATACGCGGTACAAAAGCGACCTCAAAATAAAAAAATCCCTTTATTATCAATACTTAGAGCGCTTATTTGGTTACTACTCCCGGCCTAATCAATATAGTTAAATCAAATGCTTAGCCAGTTTTAGCAGGTTATATTTCCTGTTTCGCAACTAAATCTATTTTCTAAACGAAAAAAGTAACGCGAGTGCAGGGAAGCAACAAACAATCACAGGGCCGGACGGTAAATCATAAAGAGTTGATACATATAGCCCAACTGCAAATGATAAGGTTGCAATCATATACCCCATCCAGAGTCTATTCGTGCCCTTGAACCTCACCGTTCCCAATGCTGGTATGATTAGACTGGCAAAAACGAGATAAACGCCCACAAGTTGCACGGACAGTGTTATAGCGATAGGGAAAGCTACATAGAACAGTTTTGTGCGATAATGTTTTAGACCAAACCAAGCGCCCAATAATCCGGCGTAGATCACACCTGTTACAAGCAATTGTTGCCAATCCACCCAGAGAATTTGTCCTGCCAGCATATCTTGCATGTGTTCGCCGCCATGCGGATCATTCGCCAATAACAGGATAGCCAGAGAGGCCGATAAAACGAAAGCAGAGCCGATTAAGGCTTCCAAATGCTTTGGGGCTATCCGTTCTAACCAGGCAAACAAACCGCCCGCAGCCAGAGCAAAGAATAGTGCGGAGATCACTGATAGGATGCTGTCTTCTGCCTGAAACATTACGTATGCAAAAACAACACCAAGGGCGGCGATTTGGGCAATCGCCAGATCAATGAAAATTATACCGCGTTTCAGCACTTCCTGCCCCAAAGGAACATGGGTGGATGCGACAATCAGTCCGGCGATAAATGCAGGGGCTAAAAGCCCCCACATTTCAGGTGATAGTGTCATGGTGAATCCTTACCAAAAATAGATAGTGTTTCCTTGTACAAACCTTCTAACGTTTGGACATTATCACTGCCACCTATCGTATAGGGCAGGTGTAGAACTGGAATGTCTGTGCGTTCTGAAAGCCACTCTGCCGCTTCCTCATTTTCAAAGGGCGCAACCAAAATCGCTTTGACCTTTTTACCTTTTAAGGATTGTAATAGACTTTCAAGATGCGCTGTTGTTGGTGGAAGGCCAGGTTTTGGTTCCAGCGATGCAATAATGTTCATGCCCAGCCAGTCGGTTAAATAAGCCCAGCTTTTGTGGTAAACAACAACATTACTGCCTTTTAAGCCAGCACCATTGTTTTCCCATGTGGCGATGGCAGGCTTCCATTCATTCTTGAACGCAGACAAATTGGCCTCGTAAGCAGCTCCGTTTGCTTGGTCTATCAAGAAAAGACGCTCTGTTAAAACATCGGCTATATCCAGAATGTTATGCGGATTAAGATGGACATGCGGATTGCCTTCTGGATGAACGTGCCCCATAGAGCGATCTGCTTCTTCCATAACTTCCAGTTTGCGAACAAAATCAGATGCCATCAGCCAGCCGACTGTGTTTTGCTGCACATCCGGTCCGCCTGCCTTTTGGAGTAAGATCGGAAGCCAGCCGCTTTCCAGTGATGCACCGCTGCAAAAAACAAGATCAGCTTTTCGCATGGCTGCTAACAGGCTTGGTTTGGCACGCATGTGGTGAACGTCTTGATGGGCTTTGGTGGCTGTATATACATCCACCAAGTTTCCGCCTATTTCTTCTGATAAAGCGGCCCATTCAGGCTCACAAGCAAACACATTCACTTTGGCAAAGGCGCTGGAAGGGGCTGCGCACAGCAGCCCCATAACAGCTATAAAAAGACTTAAATATCTCATAGCTGTTTCTCCTTAGAATGGATGCGCACCATGAGCACCAATGCTCATGATATATTGCAATACAATTTGATCGTCTTCATTTCCGTCAGACAACTCTTCACGATTAAACTGTGCGCGTACACGGCTAAACTCGCTGTTTGACCAATCAACCATTGCCGAAGCCGCCCACGGGTTATGACCACTATCATCAAGTGCGCTGCCTGCCAGGCCTGCCGGAACATCACCTGCATAAAGCTGACTATACCGTGCACCGACGCGCCATTGCGGATGGAATTTATAAACGCTTTGTGCATACCAGCCGCTTTGACTATCATCATAGGCAACAGCGCCTGTTCCTGCGTCCATATCATCGTAGGTTCCATCTTCATCACGATGGAAATATTCTCCTTGAAGGATGACTTCTTGTTGTTGAGCATTTCCGGTGGGCGCGTAGGTTAAACGTGCATCGGCAATATACAGGCCACTGTCCCCGTCAAAAACGACCATATCTTCATTGGCAGAGCGTTCCGCGCCATCGACTTGCAAGGTGGAGATGCCTAAGCGCCAGCTTGTATTGTCGCCTATATCACCACCAACACGGCCGTAGGCTGTCCAAGACCCTATGTCGTTGCCATCAGCGCCGCCACCAGGGAAGTCTTCACCACGGTATACACCGCCGCCAATTTCCGAATAAAAATCAGTCGGCAAAACAGCAGAGAGTTGAACACCGTCATCGCCGTAATTACTATCTAAAAAGGCGCGGTTCGGTAAAGGGCGATCAGCAAAATCATCGGCATGGGAGTGGTGAGAATTAAGATACCCTAACTCTTGGAAGAAACGACCAGCTTTCGCGTTTAGGCCGTAAGGCATAGCCATTGTTTCAACATAGGCTTCTTCAATTTCCACTTCTGTTTCGCCGTCATGTTCATGCAAGGCGATGGTTGTGCTGCCACGGAAAAGGTTGTCAACACTGGCAGAGAAGTTCAGTTCGGTTTCATCAATTCCAAGCCCTTCTTCACCGCGTTCAGATTCCTCACCGACGGCAAAGCCTGCAAATTCGCTGCTGTCTTCGGAGAACGATTGGTATTTTCCTTGTAGAATGACACCAATTTCAGGATTGAAGCTGTTGTCTGCGATGCGGCGTGTTGCCGTTGCAGGGCGAGTCGGTGTTGTGCCACCAGCAGCAGGCTCAATAGATGTTACCTTTTCTGCTGTTTGGGTTTGCTGTGCTTGAAGTGTTTCCACCTTTTGTTCAAGCTGTTCGATTTTGCCTTCATAGGCCTGACGCATCGCTTGTATTTCAGCTTGTAAGGTTTGTAGATTAACATCATCCGCCGCAAAGGATGGTGACGCACTAAGGATTGCAACCGCACTGGCTGCCAATAGTAGTTTATTAGACATGATTCATGTCCTTTCTTATCTAAAATTTTTGAATAGTGGTTTTGGGTTTAGATAAGAAAAACGGGGGGCGCGCGAGGGTTGTAAGAAAGCCGAATATTACGGTTAATGGTGTTGTTATAGTTTTCGGCAATTTTGCTGTTTACAGTGACAGCAGGTGATACAGAAACATCATCACCTATTAATCCAAGAGACAAAGACTTAACAACTAAGCAAATTTGACAAGATTCTTGTGCTTGTTTGCCATGATTATTACGCTCTTCGTCAGCCTGCTCGTAATGACTGTGATCAGTGAAATGAACAGTGCTGTGATGTGCCAGCCCGATTTGAGCCAGCAGCATAATTGCCATTAAAGTGGCAGCCACATTTTTTGTCATTTTGATCATAAGATTACTATAAAAACCAGATGGGTTTTAAAAGCAAGATAAGAATGTTTCTTGCGGATAAGTTTTTAGGGTACAGGATAGGGTATAAAGCATCTGGGCTGACAAAGAATGTGTTTTATATTAATGGCTTACGTGCAAAACTTGGTTACTACCCCCGCAACCAATTTAAAAACGAACTCAATAAGCAAGCGTTTTCAATGCTTTGCAGGTGGAGAAAAACTTTTTGATGCCCCCTTCAGGTTTTTAACGCCGTTGATATTCCTTCAGCTTTCTAATCAAGTCACTGATTTTATTGCAATAAAGATGTAGGGCGTTGCCCCACGGTTTAAGTTTGTTTTTCAAACCAGCTTGTATTTGAACAAAACCATTCTCTCACAGGGCTGAAGTGACAGAGAAATCCTAAATCTGGACGGTTTTGGTGCATTTATGCCGTAGTATACATACGGCGCAAATATTGCGTCCGAATGCCGATGCCACAACCGATTGAGTATATTCCAGAATAACTGAAGGAATGGGTATTCAGATCGCCGGAGAGAGGAGAGGGGTTAAAGTTATTTTGGAGGTAAAGTTTTGACAAAATTTATGGCGTAGGAAAGATACCGCTCTAAGCTTGCGTCTTCACCAAGGGCTTCTTGCCCAACCATGAGCCAGCCCTTCATAGGTTTTCCTGTGATGTCCATGGGCTTTACATGCGGCTCTTTAAAAATATTTTCTGCAACGTCAATACCTACACGGATAATCAGCCACCCCTTATAGACACCAACGCAAATGTTATCGTTTAACATCCAGCATTGTCCGCCGAACATCTTTTTATGCTCCAGCCCATTTGGCAGAGTTTCAAAAAGACGTTCGACGAGGCCGGGATCACTGTGCATTTTAGCCCGGCATTTCCATCATTTCTGATACTTCCAGTGTTCCTTCAAAGTAATGCAGGTGCGGACAATCCTCCAATAATTTTATGGCGGCGTCCATATTATCGGCTTTAACAATCGAAAACCCCATAAGCGGGTTAGGCGGCCTATCACTGGAAATTCCATCTTTTGTAAGAGTTTGGGTAAGGCCGACCGGTGTGCCCGGATTGGTCAAGGCCGCGCCAAGACTTGCCGCCCATGCTTTCCAATCCGCCATCCCTTTTTGACCCTCTTCGGGTGTTTCTGGTTTTTTTCCACCGTGATACGTAACAATAAATTCAGGCATAGTTCTTTCCTTTTTGTTTAAAATTAATCTTTGCGTCCATAAATCAGGCCAAGCGCCGCACCAGTGATTGTAAACTGAATAAGCTGGAATAACGTGCCGTAAATGATGAGGGTCGAGATCGGGTTAATGTCCATTTTTGCAACTGTCGCAAAAACCATCACGGTATAAATCAGCAATCCCGCAATCATCATGAACTTGATGCCGCTTACAATAGGATTTCCATCTTTGTACCAGAACGGATAAAGATAGGCGATCACAGCGCCTTGTATAACCATTGCGAGCATTCCCAGAGGGATAATTGGTTCGGGCCTCGTGAAGGCACCAATTTCTGCATAAAGCTCGTGGAACAAGATCATGTGCCACGGAAAGGCAATTGCCATGCTCAAAACCACGTAAGACAATGTTGCCAGAGCAATCTTTTTTATATTCATCATCATTTTCCTTTTCCTTGATCAAAAAAAGAACAGGAGGCCATAAAGACTGGCTCCCCAATTCTCGCTATACTATTTGTCCTGAAACGATGATTTTGCCTGATGAGCTTTAATCTGTGCATTATTGGTGCATGCAGATTTCATATGTTTCTCCTTAATGTTAGAACGCTTCACTTCAAAGCCACGGGCTTATTTTGAGTAAAGACTTGTAAAATACAAGTGACTAGACTTTAATATAGAGACTTTTATTTTGCAAGTTATTTTTCAGATTTCTAATAAATGTGATATCCTGAGACGATGACGAAGAAAAAAAAGAAGCTGGATGTTAAGGATTGTGCAGGCCGATCAACGTGCCCGCTTACCAATACGCTCGACATTATAGGCGATAAATGGACACTTATTATTATCCGCGACATGATGTTTCTGGGAATGAAGCAGTATGGCGATTTTTTAAAATCCCCGGAAGGTATATCAACCAATATTCTGGCGGACAGGCTGAAGCGGCTCGAAGAATACGGCGTTGTTACCAAAAGCGTTTATCAAACCAATCCTGAACGTTACGAATATTTTCTCACCGATGTGGGGCGGGCGCTCCAGCCTGTGATTATGGCCATCGCGGGATGGGGCTTAAAATATATAGACGGAACCTATGCACCGAGTGAGGAAGAATTGAGGCAAATGCAGGAACGTTTCAAAAAATAAAGGTATTTTGCGAACGTCTAAAAGTTCACTTCAAATACCAACCGAACAACCAATTTTTTTTTATGGCTCGGCAGGAGCATGGGGCTGATCTCTAAACGGCTCCGCAATGCTGAGCGCTATTGGTTGTATCCCTCTGCGATAGATATACCCTGTTGTAGCACCAGCGGCTAACAATGCTGCTCCGCTACCAACATGAACGCCCAGAACATCTTCCCAGAAATTATAGACCAGGAATGCTGTTGTTGTGGCTGCTCCGGATGTAAGACTACCCGCAAGAGACGATAGAGTATCTGTCACGCTGCTTTCATATCCTGCCATGTCCAAACCCACAGAGGCAGCGAGTGCGCCTGCTGTGCCGATCAAAACAGGCTTGGCTGGCACCAGAGTGCTGTATTTTTGCGCGGATCGCGCGGCCTTCACGATACCGCCCCACAAACGAGTCCCTGTTTTAACAGCAATGTTGTTCGTTTCTTCAAGCTTGTGAGAACGTTTCATTCGTCCAAATGTCGTATTGGCTTGCGCGTGAAGACGGCTTTGCGTTTTTTCATCCATAACGACAATATTCGATTGCCCGAAATGGCGTATTTGGGCACCTACAATATCGGTGAGGGTGCAATCCAGCGTTTTCTTCAATGCCGTAAGATCGCCGTCATCTTGAAATTGTTTTAATGCATCGGTGGCTTGCCTTATCTTGTTCTGTAGGAATTTTTGATACCATGGTTCTTCTATCCCTATCTTGTCTGCAATATGTTCAAGGACAGTATCGAATTGATTTAAGGCTGTAATCATATCTTCTGCATGTTCTGCGCGAACTTGAAACTCAAAACTCAACCCTTTTTTCTGTAATGAAGGTGGCACGATAGCCTCTCGCGTTTGCGCTGCTTCACCAAGAACATTCACTGTTTCGTGTTGTACATTATGTTTTTCTACTTTGCCTGCGAGCATCTCTGACAGATGTGTCTTTTTCTTTAATGTCATAATGTCTTTTGCCCGTCTAAATGCCGTATATCCCAAATCCGTTATTGGTGAGAGTAATTCAAATATACGTTTGCCCCCCCTTAATCCGTAACGATGGCCCCGTGAGTAAATATACGCCCAGAGCCCGGCATGGGAGCAGTTTTGCAACACATTGCCATCAAAAAGCATATCCGCTAATGGCTTGGTTGTTTCGGATGCAGCCTTTGAAAAAGCAGGTTCCGGATTAATGTTAATGCCCAATGCTTCATACACACTATGAATTCCCATACGCACCCAATCCATCATGGTCTGCGCAGGTCCTATAACGGCGTTGTCATACATGTAATGCTTATACATTCCCAATGGCCCCATATCCCAATGCCAGTTTTGTGATGTTTTGGCTTCTTCCGGCAGGCTGTCAGGGTCAATTGTCATCGCTTCCAGACCTGATTCACCAAATATCATGATCGTATCATTTGCGGTTTGTGTTATTTCTGCGTCACCACCATTCATCACGTATAAGGCGCTTGCCAATCCAACAAACACGGCGGCTGTTCTTGGCGACTCGCAAATAAAACTTACAATATCAAGGGCAAAATCTTTTGTCGTCTTCCATCCCGCACAGACAATATTTTTGAGTGCCGAGCCACTATGCTGTGTTGTTTTACGCAAGTCATCCAGCGTTGCGCTATGATCATCACGCATAAAATGATCTGAAAGTGAGAAACCCATTGGATGAGCCTTCCCTATTGTCTCTGCGATTTGCGCTTCACCCAAAATGGTTGCCACGTCTTTTGCAAACGCAAGTAGGGGATAAAACTCTAATGTGATGGCTTCTACTTGCGCCTCTGACAGATCACCACTAGCTGCATATTTTTTCATAACGGAATGCATCGTATGAAATTTCTGCGCGATACTTGCAATGGGTGCGTTGTGGCGTTTCATGAAATGATAGCGCGCCCATATCTGGTGCATTTCTTCCGAATTTAAAAGAGGTGTGAGCGCTGTTGTTGCGCTCATGAGTAAAGTTAAACGATCTGTAGAATTCTGGTTTGGTGTCGAGGACAGTTTTACGATACGTGCCTCGATAGATGCTATATGCTCCTGATATGTCGTTTCGGTATCTATCGCAGAGATAAGACTGTTGATCTGTCCATAATGATCATGAACCCGATTACAAAATTCATGAAGCTCAGTGGCCGTTAATGCAATTTTCTCTGGCTTGTCTGCATATCGATCAAGTGTCACTTCATTGATTATTGACCAAAATTTTTGTTCTAAGACCTTTTGTTTGGCCCCGCTCTTACCGTGATGAGGTATTGAAAATACAAACCCTTGTTTAGGATCGAATTCTGTCTCTGGTATGGAACTGATGGCGCTCTTGTGATTGCCAATTTCTGGGTGTGTATTCCAGGCATCTTCATCACGCATTGCCGACTCGGTAGCATGGTGTTGATCACATTCTTTCCTCTGTATGTGTCCATGGTGATCATGATGCTTTATGTTTGATGAACCAGAATGCATGAATCGTAAAAGGCGGTGTGTCGTTTCGCGTTGTTCCTGCGATCCTGATGATGCGCGGATGGGCTGGTGCATAAACTCTAAAAACTGCTGTAAACTCCGGGCGTCAAAAAATTGGCCGGACCGTTGAATATGTTTTGGGCAGACCACATCTAGATCGGGTATACCTGATACTGCATAAAAGCCATTTTTCATGCGCTCGATCGACAGACCATGCTCTGTCGCGATTTGTTGTAAATGGCTTGATATTGCGAATTGCCCCTTGAGTTTAAGGGAATGAGGACGTGTTTTTCTCTCAATATCAGAGACGTCACTAACATGCTTCGTATCAGAAAGAGTCATATTCAGTCCAGCCTAACTCAGTCTACTGTGATAATTCAGGAAAGTATTTCTTACAGGCGTTATAGGCGGCCTTCATAGCATCTTCTGGAACACCATGTGCCGTCATGACATGATTCACCATGAGCCCAACCTCGGTTCCTCTCGTGCTCATGTTGTTTCCTGCATTTTCGATCAGTGCACGGTTGGCTGGAGATAAGCTTGCCATCATCTCGGGGTTGTTGATATCAAACTGTTTAGCGAACGCAACCGTTAAGGCCAGTGCATTTGTACCATCCGGCGCTTTCAAAACAACGAGTTTGTCGGCATCAATATCCACTGTTCTTCTTTCGCCATTCTCTGCGATGAAGCTATGTTGAAACTCTGCTCCTGCAACAGGCACTCTTTTCGGTGCTTCGGCTTTTTCAACAACTTGGGGAGGTTCTTCTTTTTCAACAGTTTGAGGAGGCTCTTCTTCCGTTGCGACCACAATATTTGCTTTGGGAGGTTCTTTCTTCTTTGGTTCCCCGACGATTGCAATTTCGGGAAGTTCAATAATAGGCTTAGGGGTTGTCACTGTAGTTGTCGCAGGAGGTGTAGAGTCACTATCTTCGTTCGAACATGCGGCAAACATTAATGTCAGTGCCAATAATGTTGGTGTTAAAACGATATTATTGTTTGCCATGATAACCCCTCGGAACATAAGTTTTATTTTTGTTGTTGACATTGATAACGATTCGCAATAATCATGTCAATGAGAATTACTCGCAATTATAAAATTATCCATTTGAGAAGGTTATATTATGGATTGGAGTTTAAAAAGCGTCTTCAAAAAAGCAGTTATTGGTGGTGCGCTATTGGTGGCTGGTGCATTATTAACAGAGCCTCTTATCTTTGCGCTTGTACATAGTAATGCAGGCGGTATGCTCACAATGGCTGGCCTTGATCCATATTTTCAGAGCTTCTTTGACTCTACCGGTATAACAGAATCATTAACCAGCCTAGGAGAATGGCTGGGCGGGACGGAACAGCTTGTTGCGGATACGGGTTTGAAGCCTGTCGGTAACTTTATGACTTTTGACTAAGCTATTGCTTCGAATTGTATTTTCCGGAGATACTTTTTAACAGCACTGGACAAAGTAGAAAAATCCTAATTTTTCAGCAATTTACATATCATTAACAACTCTCTGTTAAAATCTTGATAAAGATGAGCTGATTGAGTGTAAATGGTTGATAACAAAAGCGAAGATAGTGTTAAGTCTTCATCTGAGGCAAATCCTTCTGGCGCAGAGCCACAAGGCGACATGATGCGTCCTGGATCACCTCCTTACTCACAGCAAGATTTTAGCCAAGCACTGGGCAACAGCGACTTATGGGAGCTTGGAAACACACAGTCAGGACCAATCACGCGCATTTCAATAAACGGGCAGTCTCCTGAAGATGTCGAAAAACTTGTCAGTAGTTTAGAAGAGCTTGGTTTTACACCAAAGCTAGCTGTGAGCAATACATTGGGAGATACCATTCGTCTATCCGGTGATGATGTAGCAAAACTAGATACTTATCAAAGACTCCTTAACGCAGGCAGAATCCAAACACCCCAACAACACCAGCACATCGTTGAATTAGATGAGGCGTTACAGGCGAGGGGCCTAGATGCCAATACGCGTGCGCAAAAACTCGGGGGAATAACTGAAGAGAGCGTTGAAGTTTTCCGTCAAAAACTCGCAATGCGGGGCGCATCCAGCCCGGAACCTGCAGCCCAGGCAGAAAGTAACAATGTCAGACCGCCACAAGCAAAACCTTTAGAAGCTCAACCCGTTCAATCTGTGGCCAGTGCTCCTGCAAGAGCAGTAGGGGTGGAAGCAGCAGGCATAAGGGCGATGAATAGACCGGTATCGGGTGATTTCAGTAATGCCTATAAAGATCGAAGCGTCTGGCAGAGCGGCATGACAGCGGGTGGGCCCATCACGCGCATAGTTACAGAAGGACGTCCTCCTGAAGAAATAAAAGCCCTGATGGAAAATCTAGAACAGTTTGGTTTTAAGCCAAAAGAAGTGACCAGCGCCAGCCTAGGGTCAACCATTCGTCTGTCTGGTGATGATGTATCAAAATTAGGAACCCTTCATATACTGACCAATGATGGGCTCAGAATTAAGGATGCAACGGCCTTGCGCGAAATCACCGAGATGAATGAAGCGCTTAAGGCAAGTGGCGTAAGCCCATCAGGTCGCTACGCATTATTGCCCGGAATTGAAGAAGAAATGCTTGTGCAAATGAAGCAACGCTTTGATCTCCAAGAGCGAAGACAAGCCAATGCTCCGGACGCAAATAATGTAAGAGTAATCCCGGCAGATGAACTTCCCGAAAGGAGTGCACCGCGCGCAACACCAAGACCGGAGACACAAATCACAAGTAAGGATTTTAGGTTTGGAGCTGAAAATGCAAGCTTGTGGCAGAGACAAGAAGCACAAATGGGGCGAGTATCTTCCTCAATTTCTACAGCAGGGAAATCCCCAAGTGACATCCAAATACTTACAAAAAATCTGGAAGGGTTAGGCCTTAAGCCAGAAGTAACCGACGGCACAATACGTTTGGCAGGAGAGGATGTCGGTAAACTACGTCAATACCAAACAAGGGTAGAACAGAGCGGTGCAAAAATTGGACGCGAACAAATGGCTTTTCGTAGAGAGGCTATCGCGGAAGTCGAAGCCAGAGCAGCGCGTGCATCTGCGCGTGCAGAACTTGGACCACGCCCGGAAAACAACGCAAAAGTAGTGGCTGAGCGACCAAGAAGTGAGGAAGTTGTCTCCTCGGGAACAGCGCCGGATTCGGATGTGGAGCAGCCGTCAGTTTCACCAGATGTGGAGCAGCCGTCAGTTTCACCAGATGTGGAGCAGCCGTCAGTTTCACCAGATGTGGAGCAGCCGCCAGTTGCACCCGACGTAGATGCACCTAAAGCTAGCGCTCCCAAAATTGATGTACCAGACGCACCAAAACCACCAGGCGCTATTAAAAGCTTTTTTGGTAAGCTTGGAAGAAGCGGTGGACCTGCTCTCGGTGCGGTCATAGGCTTGGGTTTGGCTGGGACTGCAAAAGCGCAAGGCGCAAGTTATGGCGAGGCCGCCGAAATTCTTGGCGAAACAGCAATCCCCTATGGTGAAACTGCCATTGAAAGTGCAAAAGGTAATGTTGAAGCAGCAAGCAAAGCAAGCGTCGTTGAAACAGCGTCTAATTATGGTGCGGTTTTGGGAGGGGCGATTGGAAGCTTTATTTTAGGACCAGGTTTAGGAACTGGTGTTGGCGTCGTTGTTGGTGGTGCTGCCGCAGGGTTTGGTACAGATTACGCTATAGAGAGCGGTGCTTGGGATGCAACAGCTGATTTTACAGGTGAAGTCATCGACACAACTATGGACCTTACCATGGATGCCACTCTTTCAGCTTCTATTGCCGTAGTGAAAGTAGCCAATACTGTGGACGCCCACTTGGAAACGGCTGGGTTTATCGCTGATGTTACATGGGATGCTGCAAGTGATTTCGCTTTGGATGCTGCTTCTGATGCATGGGACGGAACAAAAGATCTGGCCAGCGATATAACCAGTACGGTCGGGAGTTTTGTTAGCGACCTCAATCCTTTTGCAGAGGATGAACCAAAACCATTTTTGGGAGCGAGTGATGATCCGAATGATCCTGCCACTTACAGATACCAAGACTATGAAATGACGCCGGAGATGGCGGCTATTAAAGATGTTAGCGGACGTTCTAATGCTATCTTGGGTAATGACGATGAGGCATCTCCCTTTGCAAGTCCAAGGTTTGAAAGTTTGAGTGATCCCCTTAGACTGGATAAACCTTCTTTGGTTGAATATAACTCTAGGCCTCTTAGCGCCGATCAGCTTACAAGCCTCAGGGATTGGGTTGATCAAGGAAAGATGCTCAATGCGGGGTTTAATCCGAACGCTGCTGTTATGCCGGACGAGAGTAACAGGCAAGTTAGCGCTTTGGACGAGAAACCAACGGAAATAGCTCCGGAGAGAGAAATCGCCGCAAGTCCATTTTCTATGCCGAGTTTGAAGTAAAATAATTTATAGCTATTCTTCCTGATTTTAGTTTGTTCAACAAAGCCATTTTAGAACATCTGTGAAATATCAGAAAGATATGCTAGAACACACGAAATGAAATTCTCATATGACGTTATTATTATTGGAGCGGGCGCTGCCGGCATGATGTGCGCCATAGAAGCTGGAAAGCGTGGGCGGCGTGTCTGGCTGATTGATCATTCAAAAAAAATTGCAGAAAAAATTAGAATTTCTGGAGGCGGGCGCTGTAACTTCACAAACATCCACACATGCCCTGAAACGTTTTTATCCAGCAACAAACATTTTTGTAAATCAGCGCTTGCACAATATACCCAGCAGAATTTTATCGCATTAGTGAAAAAGCATGGAATAGGGTTTCACGAAAAGAAGCTCGGCCAGCTTTTCTGTGACACCAGTGCAGGAAAAATTATCGACATGTTGCTGGATGAATGCAGCGACGCCGGCGTGGTGCTGAACATGGAAACCAGTGTTGATCGTATTGAAGCCAAAAATGAGGGGTATAGTGTTAAAACCAGTCGCGGGACACAGACATGCTCATCTCTGGTGATTGCAACCGGCGGGCTGTCTATTCCCAAAATCGGGGCAACAAAATTCGGCTACGATATTGCAAAACAATTCGGCCTGAAGCTTGTGGATACACGGCCTGCTTTGGTTCCCCTTACATTTCAGGCCAGCCTACTGGAACGCTGTAAAATACTAAGTGGCCTATCTGTTGATGCTGAAGTGTCATATGGAAAAACAAGCTTCGCAGAAGGGCTGCTGTTCACACATCGCGGTTTGAGCGGGCCATCAATTTTGCAAATTTCTTCATATTGGCGCGAAGGACATGAGATCGTTATTAATCTTGCACCAGATGTTGATATGATATCGTTCTTGAACCAACAAAAGACCGCCAACCCAAAACAAGATATACAAACGGTTCTTGCTCAACATCTCCCCAAACGTCTTGCCGTAAGCATTTGTGAGGACCAAAATATTGCAGGACGGGTTGCCGATTTATCGCATATAAAACTGCAAGCCCTTGCAAATGCTATAAATTGCTGGCGCGTAAAACCTAGTGGCACAGAAGGGTATCGCACAGCAGAAGTCACACTGGGCGGTGTGGATACAAAAGAATTGTCATCTAAAACCATGGAAGTTAAGAGCCAGCCCGGTTTGTACTTTATTGGCGAAGTTGTTGATGTAACAGGCCATCTGGGTGGATTTAATTTTCAATGGGCCTGGTCGTCAGGCTACGTTTCCGGTCAGCACGTATAAAGAATAAGCTGTAATTTTAATCTAGCGGATAGGAGATTTCGATAACTTCAATTTCTTCTATTCCTGTATCCAGACGAACTGTCACGACATCGCCTTCTTGCGCCTTGAGCAGCTCTTTTCCAACCGGAGACAGCCAGTTGATTTTTCCTTGGCCAAAATCGGCTTCATCAACACCGACAAGGGTGACTGTGACTTCGCTGTCATCTTTTCTTGCGTAGGTCACTTTGGCACCAAAAAACACACGATCAAGATTTTGCTGTTCTCTGGGGTCAACAATTTTTGTGTTCTCTAACTTCTTTGTTAGATAACGAACACGTCGATCAA
Organism: uncultured Micavibrio sp.; assembly: GCA_964352665.1. GTDB lineage: Bacteria > Pseudomonadota > Alphaproteobacteria > Micavibrionales > Micavibrionaceae > UBA1672. Next base: position 24,576 of record CAYGSJ010000010.1, on the reverse strand, counting down.
TTTCACGCAAGCGTTTCTTATTATAGATGTAATCACCATTTTCGGAGCGATCACCATTGCCAGCAGCCCACGATACGATATCAACGATTTTGGGGCGCTCATCATGGAGCAACCAATGCAGCTCCTTTTCTAAAACCGCATGGCCCTGCGGTGTCATGTAATGAACGCCATAATAAGAAGGAGGGGGCTTAACCGTAGGATTTTTGCTCATAGGTTTACACTTATAAATTAATAATACTTACAATAAAAAAATCTTCGTCAAAAGGATAGTAAACAATGGCTTAATCAATAGCAAAGCCGCTTTAACTTGCAAACTTTGATGTTCATAGGCGCATGAGTGTGTTATCCAAAGACTTATACTTTACTTACAGGAGCCCGTATGAAACTCATAGTCCTTAACCTGCCGCGTGATTTGAGTGAGAATGATCTTGCCGCACTCTTCAAGGCCCACGGCAATATCAAATCCTGCACCATCGTAATGGACGCTCAAACTAAAAAATCAAAAGGGTTTGGTTTTGTCGAGATGGCGCTGGAACACGAAGCCGTGATTGCCATCGAAAAACTGCATGGAAGTAGAGTGGGCAAAGAAAAAATCCGTGTGAGGCAAGCCGATTAATGAAGATACTGGTTGATGCAGATGCTTGCCCTAAAGCGGTCAAAGAGATGCTCTTTCGTGTGTCTATACGAGCAAAGATTGAAGTCGTGTTTGTAGCTAATCAATGGCTGCGCCTACCGGACTCGGCACTCATTCGTTTAATTCAGGTTGAGCAAGGCCCCGATATAGCGGATGACAAAATCGTAGAAGATTGTGCAAAGGGCGATCTGGTTATCACTGCCGACATTCCGCTCGCTGCACGTATTGTAGCAAAAGGCGCGCAGGGGCTTGATCCACGGGGGACGATCTACGATACAAGTAATATTGGGCAAATATCGGATATGCGCGATTTTATGGATAGCCTGCGTGGCAGTGGCGTAGAAACCGGTGGCCCAAAAAACTTTACTGCGCGTGATGGTAAAAAATTTGCAAATGAATTGGATAAGCTTATCTCTCGAAGGCAATTTTGAAATACTTGCGACGATGCCCTACAGGATAAGGATATCGGCATTTTCTTTTAGTGCTTCTCAGCCTCGATTTTTCTTAAACAATTGGTGCAGATAAAGAACTGGTATTCCCTTCATTTTCTGGAGCCGCGCTGTAGGGGGGGAAGTAGGGAATAGAGCGCATGTCAGCAGGAGAAATGATTGTAGCAGTTCGAGGGCTTAAATATCCTTCAGAACGCGCGGCATGCAAGAAATTTTCCTTTATGTAGAATAGCGCCCCTTCAGGAGCACATTCTTCTTCTCCTTCAGGATTTATCCATCGTGTCCCCAAGCTAAAAACAACCCTGTTAAGTACAGGTTTAGGGTGCGGATGCATTTCACTGCCTAGCGGGATACGCGATGTAACAGCGTAGGTGTCTCTTTCTCCTGTTATTTCATGGTATAGACTAACCATATCCGAAATAGCACTATGTATAGGGGCAAGGGTGGTTTCCATGGGTAATGAAGCGGTATCTTCGTCATTTACGCGCACCGGTATGTCCACCACATTCCCTGCACTTGCGAGGTCAATTGCGCCGTATGCAAATCGATATGTTAATACTGTACTTTGAGGTTCCTCAAGGATAACGGCACGATACAAAGGATTTTTAGCTGCTGCTATAAAAACCGAGAGCACCGGTGTTAACACCACTCGTGGGTCGCGAGGATGCAAGCTTTGTGCGGCCATAGCTTCTAAGGCAAGCTGTGAATGTTGCTCTGTTAAATTCTTCATAATGGGCGGTAATATAGCAAATAAAAAAATATATGTAAAATATAAGATTGATGCGAACTATCTTCTGGAATAATCAATATAATCGCCAATATCGTCCGAAATACGTAATTCTTTATAACACGCTTAATAACACGCTTATTTTTTTCTTCGAAATGTTCTATGATTCACAGTGTTGAATTTTCAGATGGTGCAAATGTTCTCCCGTCGTTACAAATTTTCTAAACTAGGCAATCCATTTTGGTTTGTATTTTTATGCGTTTTTTTTGTCACACAAGCGGCCTTGTGTGAGGAACTCCCAATCCCCAGAATAACTCCGTCGCACGTCTATCAAAAAACAGAAGAGTTGCGCCTAACAATCGAGGCTTTGGGGTTGCTGGATAAAGACGTTCATAAGGCCGCCGAAATTCTGGAATATGCCGGTAAGGATATAAAGGAGGCTGGTGCGCGCGATTTAGAAGCCTTAAGCGGGCATTACGAGGCACTGGCACAGGCTGTTTCCAACGTTGAAGAGAATTTATGTTCCGAGCTGGAAAAAGCAAGAGGATATTTTTAAAGAGATACCTAGTCGTTATCCAGAGTTCTAACGTCATCCGGCCGATATAGATTGTCTTGTGCATCGCCGCCCGCTAATCCAAAAAATCGTGTATTGAATTTCATGATTTCTCCGATTGTAGCTTGGATTTTACTTCCTGTACTGGTGTAATCACCAACAGTACGCACACGCACCTCAACATCGTCCGGAAGATATTTCTGACACTCAACCATTGTTCTTCCCTTGTGGTAGGCAGAGGTTACAAGGGTGATTTTTCTGATGTCAGGGTTTCTCAAAAGCCAATCTGCAATTTCCATTGCATTTCCTGCTGTATTTTTTGCGTTCGTGCCTAACTCGACATCATTCATATCTATTTCGACTTCATCTGATCTTAAGCCACAGCGACTAAAGATTGCGGATACCGAAGAATTTGCCCCGCTAATAAATAATCTGTCACCTTCTTTGCATTCTAGAAAGGCGGTTTTTACGCGGCCGGATCCGCCTGTGACAACAACAACTGCATCTGCGTCATAGTCGGGTGTTGCTTCAGGCACGTCGCTGGAGTAACGTGCGTAATTGGCCGTTGCGCCTGCAAATGTTAGGAGCAGAGCTCCAATTGATGCACCCCATTTACTTCTTAAAAATTTTACGGGACTGACGGACATAGCCTTGGGCTCCTCAAAATATTCCTTCGGCAATATTACACAACCCTGAGGGTCTACGCGGCACGCAAACCCATCTGCGGTAAAAGCAAAGCGGCCATAGCGCCCCAAGCTAGCAACCTCATCTGCGCTAAGCTTTGAAACAGGTAGCTCTTTTCCATCATTCATCAGTATTTTATCTGGCTCATTCATATCAAAATTTATACAGCAAAAATTTTAATTTTTCCATAATATAAAATTTATTTTAAATAACAAAGACTTAGGGTGGTTGGTTTTAGGAATAAAGTCGTATTAAATATACGAATTATGGTCAGAGCGCAGGGCAAAGCCAGATGTCTATGTAAGAAAATCCCTTAGAATTGAGATGCGATGCTGAAGTTGCTAGAAAAAAGAAACAGTTGAATATAAACTGGGATTCTGGATTTTATGATACAATCCTTTCATCGTATGATATAAATCGTATTGTGTGTGCAGGAGAAGAATACAAAGGATAGAGGCTAGAAATGAAGATTAAGGATCGTGCTGAGTATAAATCGAAACCAAGACCGGTTACTTTACCACCAAGTTCGAGCGTGCGTGATGCCATCAATGTAATGGGAGAGAAAAATATAGGCTCGGTCGTCATTACAAATCCGGATGATACGGTTGTAGGCATTCTTACAGAGCGTGATTTGATGCTCCGGGTTTTATACAACAATCTCAATCCTGACTCGGCGAGTGTGGCGGACGTCATGACAACGGAAGTCCGTGTGGCAAATGAAGAGGATGATTTGCTGGATTGGATGCGTATCATGTCTAATGAACGTTTCAGACACCTACCGGTTGTTGATGATCAGGGCAGAATTGTAAATATGTTCTCGCAAGGGGACTTCGTATCCTACACATGGCCACAATTATTCGAGCGCGTTAAAGAAACTGCTAAAGCTACACTTGGTGCTGGATATCAGATTCTTCTGATTGTTCTGGCGATGCTTTTATATGCTTTGGTTATTAATTTGATGGGATAACCCATAGCTCCATAAGACTACACCCGCCGCTGGTGTCGGCGCGGATATTATGCGCGCTGTCTTCGCCGATGCGCAAGATATGAAAGAAGCAACAGCACAGGCGCGCGAGGAATTTAATAAACAAATAGAAACAGAATATACCAGAGCAAGGAAATATTTTGAAAACCAGGGGTTTATATAAGCCCGATAAAGTACAATAAAAAACGGCTTGAGGGCCGCTTTTATTTTGATACCAATTCGTATCGTTTTATTGTACTTCCGGTGCGTCAGCTTCGGGCTCTTTTGCCGGGGCAGAGGCTTGTTCTGCAACTTTTTCTAGAATCTGTTCTGCACCCTCAGGCTTAACGGCTTTCACAGCAAAGGCTGCTCCCATTTCAACTTTGTTCTCAACACCAGACAGTGTTTTTCCTTCAGCCACAAAATAACGATCTCCGATAACAACCATTGTCGCCGGTCTTCCAAGGGCAGATGTAATATCTGTAAGCCGGGGCTTTGCCTTATTGGCATCTGTTACGGTCAGGCCAGCTTCTCTTGAAAATGTAAATCCAAGATTAGCCGCAGCGCGTCTTGGTGCTGCGGGGGCCGAACCATCGCTTGTTCCAGCCCTGCTGCGTCTTAGTCTTTCTTCCGGTGTAATTTCTTCCGTGTTTGTGTGTAGGCCGCCATTTGCTTTTAGAGCAGCAACTCTTTCCATTGCTCTTTCCCGCGATCTAGCACGTCTTGCGGCATCCTCTGGACGCTCTTTTTTCTTGAACATATCGAACAATCCCATATCACTACTCCTTATTTTTTAATTGTTTGAAGGGAGCCATCTTTGCATATGTAAAAAGCCCATGTCAATATAGTAATATGACAAGAAGAAAAGCTTATGCAAAACCAATGTTTTCAAAATTATAGAGAAGGCTACCCTAAATCCATACCCGGGCCGTCAACATGCTCGCTAAGATCTCTGCTATAGATGTCGACCTTGTTGATTTCCACTAAGAGTGCTTCATATTCTCTGATTAAATCCGCTTGCTCGCCTGTAATGATGTCTTCTGCTTGTGCTCTTCCAAGTTCACTCTCATTCAGAACATTGTCCTGCACCACGTGGTATTTATTATCTCTCAGCAATTTATAAAGGGCGTAAGTTTGCCCGCCAAGTCTATGTCCATGCAGGATTCGGCCTAATGGCTCATCATTGGCCGGATGGGAAAGGCCGTCTTGCATAAATCTTCTAACGTCACCAGAATCTACTGCCATGTTTGCGACTGATTTTCTAAGATCATCATGAGGTCCGTGGTTTTGTCGGCCGCGTGGCATCGTAATCCCACGAAGAAACTTGGCAATGTGTTTGTTGGGGTGGTTTTTATAAAGTTCATCCATGGCTTGTTCTGCGTGCATTAGCGCCTCTTCTACGGCGGCCATAACAACCGGCTTCATCGCTTCTGGGTGTCCCATTGTCTTATAGGCCCAAAGGGCTGTGGATGCACGATACAGGTTAGATCCAATCATGCCGATACGGTTTGCAATCAGTTCTTCGCGCTTTAACTTTCCACCCATGAGCGCGTAAGTTGCATCTGCCGCAACGTTAAATGACGCACTCAAACGATTAATCTGTCTGTAATATTTTGCAAAATCAGGGTCAACATCGGGAACGTCTGTTCCATGTCCATTGCTTAGGCCAAAACCAAAGCTACGGAACATATTGGTCACTGTGCTAAACGCATGTCTCAGAACACGGCGCCTTAGTTCCGGCTTGTTATTATCATTATGGGCTTCCACTTCACCAATAAAATGCGGGTGTGTTCTGATAACCGCTTGTCCGCCCAGAATAACCGACCCGGTCATCAAATTTGCACCCTCAACAGTAATACCAATGGGAGCCGCCATATATTGATCCTGCATCATGTTGCCCGGGCCACGCATAATGCCCTGACCGGCCAGAACATCCATAGTCATGTTTGTTGCGGCGCGGGCATCTTCGGTTGAGTGATACTTAACAACAGCCGAGGGGATAGCGGGTTTTTCATGCCTTTGGTCGATCATGGCAATCGTGGCCAAACGAGAGGCATTCATCAAATAAGCAAGAACGGTAACATCCGCGATGTTCCCTTGTACTGCCGGAAACTTAGAAATATCCATACCAAATTGTCTGCGAGGTCTTGAGCTAACAAGCAAACTATTCAGCTTTGTATGACCTTCGGAAATGGAAGGCAGGGCAACAGCACGGCCAATACCCAGTGTTTCCATTAGCATGCCCCAGCCTTTGCCTATCTTTTCCGGCCCTCCAATAACTTCATTCAGGCCAATTGAAACATCATGTGCCTCAACAGTACCGTTTATGAAGGGAGAGCAGGGATCATGGCGGTTTCCGACACTAATGCCGGGGACAGGGCTTCCCTTCTCGTCATGTGTTTTAAGAAGGCCCACAGTAATGCCATCACCTTTCGGATCTAGTGTGCCCGGTGGAAGAAGTCCCTCGGGGTCTTCAATCTTAAACGCCATACCCACCAGATTTGAAATTGGCGCCAAAGTGATATAGCGCTTGTCAATGTCCAGCTTGATACGGGTTTCGCCTGTGGTTTCGTCTTTATAAACAACGCCTTTGGAGCGGATAGAAGCGGCATCCGAACCGGCCGTCAATTCGGTCAGACCAAAACACGGCACATATTCGCCACGGGCCAGTTTTGGCAAATATTCTGTTTTTTGCTCATCTGTTCCATAGTGATTGAGAAGTTCGGCCGGCCCCAAAGAGTTAGGGATGGTTGCTACAACGGCAGCCGCCGTACTATGAGCGGCAAGTTTAATAACAACGGCGGAGTGTGCAAGTGTTGAAAAGCCCTTGCCACCATATTCTTTAGGGATAATCATGCCAAGGAAGCCACGTTCCTTCATAAATTCGATTACTTCGGGCGGAAGCTCTTTTTTCTCAAGAACCTGATGGTTATCAATCATGCCAATAAGGTCTTCGACGTCGCCACCAAGGAAGTAATTTTCTTCTACACTTAATTGGGGTTTCGCCAATTCAAAAAGCTTGTCCCAGTCAGGCTTTCCACTCATCAACTCGGCATACCAGCCATCACCGTCTGTTCCGGCTTGTAATGCTTCCATTTCTGATGGTGAAATTTGTGGTAATTTTCCGCTGACAAAACGGTGAACAAGATAGTCGAGTGGTGCCAGAAACCCCATAGTTACTTCCCTTTACTTTATAGAACGGAGCGACTTTACAAATTGTGGGAACAATATGTCAAGAAATTTGGCGTTGATTGCTATTTAAGGGGAGGATTCTTTGAAAATAGAATGTTTGTGTCCAAAAGGCCTAAACTTCGGGCCAGAGCAAATTTTGCAACGGTTTCATCGCCTAATAAATACCAAGAGATTTAAATAGTCGGGTCAGGCTTTCGGCCTTGGCAGCTTGTGCATAGATAACCGCTGATTCCGCGCTATTTGCATTGCGCTGGGAGTCCAGTACATCCAGAAACGAGATTTCACCTTCTTTATACAAAGTCTGTGACAACTCCAAAGCCTTGTTCGCGCTCTCATACGCCTTTGTTAATGAAAGCGTTTGCTCGTTGATGTGGGAATAATCGGTCAGCGCCGTTTCAACTTCTGTTACCGCACCTAAAACAGTTTTGCGGTATAGCTGAAAAGCCTGTGTTTCGCGCGCGCGTGCCGCATCAATAAGGCCCTCTATCCGTCCGAAATCAAGCAAGGATACTGCAGCGCCAAGTGCCACATTCCATACATTGGCAGAACTAACCATGGCGCTGTCTGTTATGCCGAAAAATCCCCCCAACGTGAAGGAGGGGAAGAAGTCGGCGGTCGCTGCTTCGGCCAGTGCTGTGCGGGCCTCAAGATTGGCGGCTGCCGCAAGAATATCCGGCCGCAATGATAAAACTCTGGCCGGTGCCATTAAGACCGGTGAAACATCCGCGCCCGGAATCGGGGCATTATTTTCTAAAACAGGCATTATGCTTTCTGGCAACAGGCCAACAAGAACACTCAGCCGCAGACGGGCATTTTCGGCCTGACGCTGGAATTCGGGTAAAGACGCACGCGTTGTATTCACAAGGTTTGTCGCGCGCTCTACATCAAGCTTTGGCGCTTCGCCAAGTCGATGCAAATCACTGATGAGTTCAAGCGTTTTTTCCTGCGACTTTAAATTTTTGTCTGCAATACGCACCTGATTTTGGTTGGCGCGGTAATCGATATAGTTGCGCACAACATCGGCAATCAGGGTAAGGCTTACATCATCATAATAGGATTGCGCAGCCTCGAGTCCTGAGTCCGCGGCGCTGGCGTTTTTGCGGTTACGGCCGAAGACATCGATTTCAAAAGAGGCATCAAAGCGCGCATCATAAAAACCATCCGTGCTGGTGCCGCCAAATCCTGTATCTTCACGTCCCTTTGATCCTGATGCACCAATTTGCGGGAACAAGGCAGAGCGCGTTGACTTGCGAAGGCCGCGTGCCTCCATGATTTTGGCTTCTGCAATCAGACGGTCGGGACTATGCGCCAGAGAAAGCTGCACCAATTCATTAAGAAGCGGGTCATTAAACCTTTCCCACCAGTCTTTCAGATTTTCTTCATCAACCACTTCTGCAAACGCGGCTTGTGTTGATGCCCATGTTTCGGGTTTCATCGGCTCTGAAAAATTTTGCTGTCCGGTATAACAACCGTTTAAAACAAGACAGGCGGGGAGTAATAAAAAATATCTCATCATTTATTCCGATACTGTTTCGATGGAGCGCTTATTTTTAAATTTTTCTTCCATACTACGAAGCAGAACATAGAAGACAGGGGTAAAAATCAACCCCATAAATGTAACGCCGATCATACCGTAAAACACGGATATACCAATGGCTTGACGCATTTCAGATCCTGCGCCGTGGCTCAAGACCAAGGGAAGAACCCCCATGATAAATGCAAAAGATGTCATTAAAATCGGACGAAGACGAAGGCGACATGCTTCTACGGCGGCGTCCAGAATTGACTTTCCACCTTCTTTTTCAAGATGGTGGGCAAACTCGACAATCAGGATCGCATTTTTACAAGCAAGACCGGCCAGAACAAACAAGCTGATCTGTGTGAAGATGTTATTGTCGCCACCCATAAAATAGATTCCAAGTAGCGCAAACAAAATACCCATGGGGACAATCATAATCACCGCAAGAGGAAGAGTCAGGCTTTCATACTGTGCGGCCAGAACAAGAAACACAAAGAAAATACAAAGCGGGAAAATATAAATGGCAGTATTCCCAGCCAGAATTTGTTGATAGGTCAATTCGGTCCATTCGAATTCAAATCCTTGTGGCAATGTTTCGTTCAGAATTTTGGTTATGGCTGCTTGTGCCTGTCCCGAAGAGTATCCGGGGGCAGGGTTACCATTCAGATCAGCCGCGCGGAAGGCGTTATAGCGTGAGGCTGTTTCAGGACCAAAGGTTTCTTTTATATCCATGACCGAGCCAAGTGGAACCATTTTACCTTGGTCATTACGGGTTTGAAGTCTCAAAATATCTTGCGGCTTAGAACGAAATTCTTTATCAGCCTGTGCGATCACCTGATAGGTGCGGCCAAATTGATTAAAGTCATTCACGTATATAGAGCCAAGATAAATTTGCATTGTGCGGAAGATATCATTAATCGGCACACCCAGTACTTGCGCTTTGGTGCGGTCCAGATCAGCATGAAGTTGGGGTACGTTGATGTTATAGGATGAAAAGACACCCATAAGGGCAGGGTCGGCATAAGCTTTACCCATAATTTCCTTAACCACATTATCCAGCGCCTTATAGCCCATATCACCGCGGTCTTGAATCTGTAGCTTAAATCCACCTAACGTCCCAAGTCCCATTACAGGTGGAGGCGGGAAGATAGCCACAAAAGCCTCATCGATAGCCCCGAATTTTTGCTGTAGACGTCCGGCAATGGCTCCTGCACTTAACTCATGACTCTCACGCTTTTCAAAATCATCCAGCGTGATAAACACAATGCCGCCGCTTGAGGAATTGATAAAGCCGTTTACAGATAAGCCTGGAAACTGCACAGCATTTTGTACACCTTCCTCTTCCAAAGCGATTTTACCCATTTTACGGATCACGGTTTCTGTGCGCTCTAGTGTAGCGCCAGAAGGGAGTACCGCAAAACTGATAAGGTATTGCTTATCCTGTGGTGGCACAAAGCCCGATGGAACCATGCTGAAGCTTTTATATGTTGCACCAACCAGAATGGCAAAAAAGATCATCATGATAATTTTCCGGCGGCCAAAAACATTTACACCCTTGGCGTAGTATCTCTGGCTTGTGCCAAAAACCTTGTTAAAGAGTTTAAAGAACCAGCCAAAGAGGAAATCCATGATAATCGTAAGCTTGTCCTTTTGTTCTTCGCGTGGTTTCAGAAGAACAGCAGACATCGCAGGGCTAAGCGTCAGAGAGTTAATCGTGGAAATAAAAGTAGCAATCACGATGGTCAGGGCAAATTGCTTATAGAACATGCCCGTCAGACCACTGATAAAAGCAATCGGAATAAACACACCCGCGATCACCAGAGATGTCGCAATAATCGGTCCCGTGACTTCTTTCATAGCTTGAATTGTAGCTTCGCGCGGTTCTTTACCTTCTTCAATATTCCGTTCGACGTTTTCAACGACAACGATGGCATCATCGACCACGATACCTACGGCAAGAATAAGCCCAAAGAGAGAGAGAACATTAATTGAAAATCCAAGCAGCAACATAATTGCAAATGTTCCAACAATGGAAACAGGAACAGCCAGCAAAGGAATAATCGAGGCGCGCCATGTTTGCAGGAAGACAATAACAACCAGAACAACCAGAAGAACAGCTTCAATCAATGTATGAATAACGGCATCAATAGAATGACGTACAAAGACCGTTGGATCATAAACAATTGTATAATCAATACCTTCGGGGAAGCCTTTTTTAAGCTCGTCCATTGTTTTTCTTACATTCTTGGAAAGTTCGAGTGCGTTGGCATCAGGGGTCGAGAATATAGGAATAGCAACGGCCTGTTCGTTATTTAAAAGGGAGCGAAGCGCATAGGTTTGTGCTGCAAGCTCAACTCGTGCAACATCTTTTAATCTTGTGATAACGCCGGCTTCATCTCGCTTGATAATAACTTCTTCGAACTCTTCCGGACTGGTTAGACGTCCTTGAACATTTATAGGAAGCTGTAGTTCCGTCCCTTCCTCATAGGGTGGACCACCGATCATACCGGCGGCAACTTGCACATTTTGACCGCGGATGGCTTCCACAACCTCTGCTGCGGTAAGTTCACGTTCTGCAATACGGTTGGGGTTTAACCAAACGCGCATTGCGTAGTCACCGGATCCAAAAAGCCACACTTGTCCGACACCGGGAATTTTCCCCAATTGGTCTTTAATGTTTAAAACGCCGTAGTTCTGAAGATACAAGACATCATAGCGATTATTAGGTGATGTCAGATGTACAACCATTGTAAGGTCGGGGGCACTTTTTACAACAGTAACGCCAAGTTGACGAGTCACTTCGGGGAGCCTCGGCAGAGCTTGTGCAACACGGTTTTGTACGAGTTGCTGTGCCAGATCAATATCAGTGCCAATCGCAAATGTAATTGTTAGTGAAAGCGTACCATCCGTGGAGGCAAGCGAGTTCATATAAAGAAGATTTTCTACGCCGTTTATTTGCTCCTCCAACGGGGTTGCAACGGTCTCCGCTATAACTGCCGGGTTTGCGCCGGGAAAACTTGCAGTTACCTGGACAGAGGGCGGCGAAACTTCCGGATATTCGGAAACCGGCAACTGAAACAGCGCAATCGCTCCCATCAGGAAAATCAAAAACGAAATAACCCCTGCAAAAATTGGACGGTCAATGAAATGGCTGGATAAATTCATGGTGTTACTCTTTCAATTAATGGTCCATGCCCTGATCAGGCATTTCTTCAGCACCGGCCGCTGTGTCAACTTTTGGCGCAACAGGCATGCCAGGACGAATACGCACGAGTCCCTCGGTAATGATTGTGTCACCCTGCTTTAAACCGCTTCTGATGACTCTATTGCCGTTTACGCTATCACCGACTTTAACCTCGCGGTACTCTGTCAAACCGTCTGCATTAATAATGTAGACGAATTTACGATCCTGATCTGTTCCGATGGCGCGTTCCGAAACCAGAATTCTTTTTTCTTCTCCGGCTTCACCCATCAAGACTGTAACGGACATACCAGGAAGAAGATATTTATCCTTGTTATCAAACAAGGCGCGGGCTCTGATCGTGCCGGAGGTGGGGTCAATGCGGTTATCAAAGCTTTGGACATAACCGTCATATTCAAGGTCTGTATTGGGCAATACAATGCGCACAGGAATGTGCAGCCCTGTTTTTAAGGTGCCTGCATTCTTCACAGAGTGCAGGTATGTTGTCTCGTCAACTTCGAATTCCGCATATACTTTATCATCTGAAATAATAGATGTTAGCAGAGGCGCAGCTGGCCCTGACTGTACAAGATTTCCTATAGTGATTTCCGCGCGACTTGTTTTTCCGGAAATCGGTGCTTTGATATAGGCATAATCCAGATTGATTTTTGCACTACTCACAAAAGCTTCCGCACCACTTACAGCGGCGGCGGCGGCAAGGCGCTTATTCACCCGCTCATCCATAACACTTTGGGATATAGCCTCGGTCTCAATGAGTTTTCGGGCGCGCTGATATTCCTTTTCTGCAAGATCCGCTGTCGTTTTGGCGGCTTTCAGGGCAGCCTCCGCTTGCTCCAGCGTCGCCTTGTATGGGCGAGGGTCGATCACAATCAGTGTCTGGTCTTTTTCAACATAGGCGCCGTCTTCGAAATGAATTTCAGTAATAATACCACTGACCTGAGGACGAATTTCTGCGCGGTTAACGGCCACAACATGACCAGAGAAGTTTTGCCAAATCTGTACTGTTTCCGGCTGTATCACCGCGACTTCTACGGGCATCGCCGGAGGAGGGGCTTGCTCTGCCGGTGGTTCGTTGGCTTGCGCGTTGTTTCTAACGCTTGCACCTGGCACAAGTGCTAATGCAGTAACTGCAATGACCAGAGCCATGTTTTTCTTTGTGGGTTTCATTATTTACGCTCCTCTTTGATTTTGACTATGCAGTCAATTTTCTTTGTTTACGGAAAGGTTTTTTGATCCCCAACAGATCAAACAGTGCTCTTTCCAGATTATCTTCTATAAATTTAAGGTCATTGCTGATACGGGCCATAATTAACTGGCCGATTATAAACCCGAAAATTTCATTAGCCTTCAGTTTGACGTCCGTATCCACATCAATTACGCCTTCGGAAACAAGATCACGCAAGGCACTCTCGTAATAGGCTGTTTTTTTGGCGCAAATATCTGTAATTTTTTTGCCGATTTCCTGATCCTGCGACGCCAGCTCAGACCCCAAAGTAGCAAAAGGACAGCCACACACATGGCCCAGCTCCGCCGAAATTTCCTTTTGTTGATCAACAACATATTTGACCATAAGTTCAAATCGTTCCAAAGGCGGGCGGGTGGCAGAGAAAATATCATCGTAATGAAGCTTGGTTTCATTCATGCAGGAATCCATGGTTTCCAGTGCAAGATGCGCCTTGGACGGAAAGAAGTGGTAAAAGCTTCCTTTTTTAACATCGGCTTTCCTGCAAATTTCATCAACACTCACGGCGTTATAGCTCTCGCTCCAGATCAACTCTATCGCGGTATTAATAAGCTTCTGTTTGGTTTCATTCACAGGTTTGGTCATTACAATCCTTCTCGTAGGCAGGCTTTAACAAGATTTGACTAATCAGTCAAATAGTTTTTTGGTAATTATTCTGTTTTATGAATAAACATGAACCAAGAATGACCAAAGTGAATTGAAACACTCGCCCATATGCGATATCTAATGTGGGGCATATAACAAAAAGGGTCTGTCCACGATGAAAACAAAAGCCGCTATCGCCACAAAATCCAGTGCACCACTAACTATTGAAACAGTTGATCTGGAAGGGCCAAAAGCCGGTGAAGTGCTGGTTGAAATCATGGCAACCGGCGTTTGCCATACAGATGCGTTTACCCTGTCCGGCGATGATCCGGAAGGAGAGTTTCCGGCTATTCTGGGCCATGAGGGCGCAGGGATCGTTCGTGAAATTGGCGAAGGGGTCACATCGGTAAGTGTGGGGGATCATGTTATCCCGCTTTACACACCGGAATGTCGGGAATGTGATTACTGCCTGCATCCCAAAACAAATCTTTGCCAGAAGATCAGATCAACACAGGGCAAAGGACTTATGCCTGACGGCACATCGCGTTTTTCTCTGAACGGTAAGCCTATCTTGCATTATATGGGTTGCTCTACCTTTTCAAATTTTACAGTGATGCCGGAAATCGCGGTGGCAAAAGTGCGCAAGGACGCCCCCTTCGATAAAATCTGTTATATCGGTTGCGGCGTAACCACGGGCATAGGAGCCGTTGTCTTTGATGCAAAGGTAGAGGCGGGATCGACAGTCGCGGTCTTTGGTTTGGGTGGCATCGGGCTAAACGTTATCCAAGGCGCAAAAATGGTGGGTGCGAGCAAGATTATAGGGATTGATATTAACGAAGATAAAAAACCTCTCGCTGAAAAATTCGGGATGACAGATTTTATAAACCCGAAAAAAGTAGACAATATCGTTGAAGCCATTTGCGATATGACGAATGGCGGCGTTGATTATTCATTCGAATGTATCGGTAACGTCGATGTCATGCGTAATGCGCTGGAATGCTGTCATAAGGGATGGGGCGAGAGCGTAATCATAGGGGTTGCGGGCGCAGGGCAGGAAATCTCTACGCGCCCGTTCCAATTGGTCACAGGGCGGGTCTGGCGCGGATCTGCTTTTGGTGGCGCGCGCGGTCGTACCGATGTACCTAAAATCGTGGATTGGTATATGGATGGCCAGATTAATATTGATGACCTGATCACACATAAAATGCCGCTAGAGGATATTAACAAGGCTTTTGACCTGATGCATGAAGGCAAAAGTATCCGCAGCATTGTGGAGTTTTAAAAACATGAAGCTAGAAAAACAACATCGTTGCCACGGCGGCGCTTTGGGATATTACAGCCACGACAGCGCGGAAACAAAAACGCCAATGCGTTTCACCATGTTCACACCTCCAGAAAATAAAAAAACAGGTGCGTATGTCATTTTCCTTTCCGGCCTGACTTGCACAGAAGATAATTTTACTACCAAGGCTGATGCTTATCAAAAGGCTGCAGCACTTGGCTTGTCAGTTCTTGCACCCGATACATCCCCGCGCGGCGATGATGTGCCCAATGACGATGCCTATGATCTGGGGCAGGGCGCAGGGTTCTATCTGGATGCTACGCAAGAGCCATGGGCAGAAAACTTCCGCATGGAAAGCTATCTGATGAAGGAACTTCTCCCACAATGTGAAACGCATTTTGGGTTAAACCCCCAAAAGAAAGCCATCACAGGACATTCAATGGGTGGTCATGGTGCGCTCACTCTGTATTTTAAATACCCCGATCAGTTTGGCTCTTGCTCTGCCTTTTCTCCGATTGTTGCCCCTGCGCAAGTGCCATGGGGGCATAAGGCCTTTACCGCGTATCTAGGGGATAATCAGGAAAGCTGGCTTTCGCATGACGCTACACATCTTGTGCAGCAAGCCGCATCAGCAGGCGAAAATGCCGGAATTCTGATAGATCAGGGCTTGAACGATGACTTCCTGAAGGAACAATTACGGCCCGAGCTTTTCGAAGAGGCCTGTAAGAAAGCAGGGCAGAAACTAACCCTTCGCCGGCATGAGGGCTATGATCACAGCTATTTCTTTATTCAAAGCTTTATGGACGACCATCTTGAATGGCATGCTGGAAATCTGGCGTAGTATATACTCCAAATATTTCTCTCTACCATATCAAGAAAATATAGGCTTTATTTGAAACTACGCTCTAGCGTTTGATCCGCGTGTACAGATCAATCACGTTCTTTTTAAAGACCTCTTTTGTGAAATTATCTTGGTAAGATTTGGCACCGTTTTTGATTAAATGTGATTGTAAATCTTGGTCCTTAATAACCCTGTTAATCGAAGAGGCCAGCCCCTCGATATCATCTATTTCGACCAAAAGTCCGTTTTCCTCGTGCGAAACATAAGCCTTCGGGCCGGCAGCTTTGGCGGTTATAAGTGGCTTGTTCGTTCCCCATGCTTCGATAACCACAGCCCCAAAAGGCTCGTAGCGCGATGGAAAAACACAGATATCACAGGTCGCAAGTAAATTTTCACGATCATTGCGCCACCCAAGGAAGCGAACACGATCACTTAATTTCAAAGTGTGCATTTGCGCTTTAAGTTCCTGCTCTAATGGGCCGGAACCTGCAATCCATAGATACGCATCAGGCACCTTAACCATCGCTTCCAGCAAGATATCCAGCCCTTTTTTCGTATGAAGACGGGAAAGCGATAATAATAAGGGTACATCATCGGGCGTATCAAATTCAGCGCGGTCTAAGGCTTTTCCTTCAGGAAACTCGGCATAAATATGAAGCAGGAAAGCATTTTCGGCGGGCACACCTTGCTTGATAATATGATCTACAATGTCCTGGGTAACGGCCACATGATATTTACAATGTTTGAAACGCTCCGGTTTGTAATAACCGCCGTACCAGCCTATATTTATATGATCTCCGGCCACTCCAAAAGTCCCCGCGCGCCCCATCCAGTGATGCACGATATCTGGTTTGAAATCCTGAATAGTCTTTTTCATTAGTCTGGATGTAGGATACATCCAGTGCTTTCCAAAAGCCGCTTTATGGGTTTCTATCCCCAGATGTTGAATTTGATCAAACTTGTGAGGATTATTGAACCTTGTTATCACGCGCTGGTTATTTCCCGTCTCGTGGATTGCTTTTACCGCATCCACAAAAAATGTTTCTGCGCCACCAACCTCTGCTCCAGCCATAGCATGCAATATTTTCATTTAAAATCCTCGAATGTTACAAACACGCGTTTACGTTTTTCCTGTGCATGCTCCTTAAACCCATATAAATCATAATGAATTAAAAAACAGGTGCAAACAAAACTTACGGTTTGTACTAAAAAAGATAAAAAGTGGAGACAGGAAGTCCGTCAAACGCTTTCCCTGCCTTGAACCGCTGAATGCATAAAAACAGTGATAAGATAATAATATTTATTAATACAGCCATTTAAAAATGTTCAAACTCCGTTATATTCAAGGGAAGTAAACATCATTCTTCGGATACACCTGCTTTATGGCCATAGAAAATGAATTACCGCTTATATCAACGATAGCCATCGGTTTAAGCCTTGCCTTCGTTTGTGGCTTTGTTGCCTCCAAACTTCGCATTTCTCCTGTAATTGGGTACCTCTTTGCCGGAATTATCGTTGGACCACACACACCGGGCTATATAGCCAGCCCTGAAATCGCGCATGAACTAGCGGAGATTGGCATTGTTCTGTTGATGTTTGGTGTGGGACTGCATTTCTCTCTGGCTGAGCTGATGAAAGTTAAACACATTGCGGTAACAGGAGCACTTACACGGATTTTGATTACAACGCTGGTTGGTATGGGGCTGGCTTCTTTGTGGGGGTGGTCGCTCAACGGCACGATTATATACGGCCTGTCCCTATCTGTGGCCAGTACGGTTGTCTTGCTGCGATCTCTTGAGCAACACAAAATCCAACACTCAATCGAAGGCCATATCGCCATTGGCTGGCTAATTGTTGAAGATTTGGTAATGATCCTTGCTCTTGTTCTTGTGCCTGTTCTGGCACAGGCCGGAGGAGAAGTCCAAGATACACAACAAGAAATCACAGGCGCAGTTTTATTGGCCATTGGTAAGGCTGTGCTGTTTGCTTTGCTTATGGGAGTGGCGGGGCGTAAAATATTCCCGATCATGCTGGCAGAAGTGAACAAAACAGGGTCAAGAGAGCTGTTTACGCTTTCGGTTCTTGTAGCGGCAATAGGCGTTTCTTTTGGCGCAGCCAAATTTTTTGATGTTTCCTTGGCGTTGGGCGCGTTTTTTGCGGGTATGATTATCAATAGCTCAAAACTGAACAAAGAGGTTGCCGCCCGCGCTTTGCCGTTTCAAGATGCATTTGCGGTACTGTTCTTTGTCGCTATCGGGATGTTGTTTGATCCGGCTATTCTTCTGGAACATCCGCTTGGAGTGATCGCCACATCACTTATAATCATCGCCTTTAAGTTTTGCCTGACCTTTATCATTGTTCTAAGCTTTTCTTATGCAGTAAAGCGCGCCCTGTCTGTCGCAGCAGGCTTGGCACAAATTGGAGAATTTTCCTTTATCCTTATCGGCATGGGATTAACCCTCGGCATGCTGCCGGAAGACGGGCGTGATCTGGTTTTGGCCGGTGCTTTTCTTTCTATCGCACTAAACCCTGTGATCTTCCATTTTTCTAACAGTTTTCATGATTATATCGAAGAACACCCCGCACTCTCAAAACTGTTTGTCATGCAAGATAAACATACACCCCCACCCGAGCCCGAGAAGCCTACCTATAACAAACGCGCCATTCTTGTCGGTTACGGTCGCCTCGGGGAGCAAATCATCAAAAACACGAAAAACCCCTCCCTTGACCTTGTGGTGATCGATACGAATAGAGAAAAGGTGGATAGCCTGAACGCTAAAGGTATTGAAGCCATAGCCGGAGATGCGGCAGAAGAGGAGACATTAAGGAAGGCTAAAATCGAACAAGTTGCCGCCGCTGTAGTCGTTGTGCCGGATCCTTATGAAACCTGCCGCATTGTCGAGGCCATTAAAGCCATCAAGCCGGATATCACAATTATGGTCAGCGCGTCTAATGACGAAGAAGCCGAATATTATGAAGAACGGGATATTGATATGGTCTTGCTTGGCCGCCGTGAAATCGGCCGCAGCATGACCGAGCGTTTAAATGCCATTCAGACATAAATGCAGGAAGCATAAAAATGCAGATGCAAACAAAACTTATGCTTCGTGCTAAAACAGATGGAAAGCGGAGGCTGGAAGTTCGTCAAACGCTTTCCCTGTTGTCCATGCAAACCAGATGGCTATCCCCGCCAGTGCCAAGGAAAGAATGCGACGCACGACGAGGCGTTGGTGATCGTTTTCTAAAAATCGGCGAGCAGATCCGGCAAGTGTTACAATTGAAAAATGGATAATCGTTGCAATTAAAACATAAATAATCGTTAGCATGATGGCTTGAGGTATAATTGAAGAAGCCGAATTAAGAAATGTAGGTAAAATAGCAACATAAAACACAGCCGCCTTGGGATTTAAAAGATTTGTAATCAAACCGCGTTGAAAAAATTTTATATTTTGTAAAACATCGTCCGTTTTTCCGAGTGATTTTTCAGGCTCGGCTTGCCACCCGTCCCATGCCAACCAAAGCAAATAGAAGACCCCGCCAATCCTTAAAGACTGATAGGCTAGCGGTGAGTTGGAAATAAGCGCAGCAACGCCAAGAGCCGCAGCAATACCAACCATCAAAAGCCCTAGTGCAATGCCAACGATTGCGGCTATCCCGGCTTTACGCCCATCACTCAGACTCAAAATCGCCAGATATGCCATATTTGGGCCGGGCGTTGATTCAATAATCATGCAAGTCATGATAAAGGGCCAGAATGTGGCTGCAGAAATAAGACCCATATTCTTCTTCTTCTTCTGATTGCGGAGGTAACACACTGACCTTATGGCCAAATATATAACAAGGCAATATAAATGTAATGATCAATTATAGCTTAAACCCAAGGTAGGACCCTATCATGATAAGGGGAATCGCTAATAATGATTAACTATAGACCTTTTATTAAAAAACTATTAAAATGAGCCCCTACGCAAATTTTCCTATGCGTAAGAAATCAGATATTTGGATATAAAAATGACTTATAAGTGTTTATTAAAGTCTTGCGCTTTGCTATCTAGCGCTGTTTTGTTGTTTTCCGTTAACGTTGCTCATGCAGAGTCAACTTTGGAGGGGGACATCCATGTTCTTGAAAATAAAGTAGAATTATTGCTGGAAGAGTTGCGTATACAAAAGGAATCTTTGGCAAAAAAAGAGGAAGAACTTGAAAAACAAAAGGTTTTTCTGGATTTCAAAATTCTCGAGCTTGATAAGGCTCTCGGTGAGGCCCAAGAATTGGTTGGAGATTACAGGGGGAGAGGGCCTTCTTCTTTCTCTTCTTTCAAAAATATAAACATCGAAGATAGTGAGCAAGAGTATAGCCTCTCTGATGCGCGAGGACGGGGAACAGAGGAGGTGGGTGTTGAACGAAAGACGGAAAAGCAAAAAAAGCCTGAAGTTCCTTCTGTTGCAATAGATGAGGGAGGCGTTTTATTGCCGAAAGGTCGTGCCGTTCTAGAGCCTTCGCTGCAATATAGTCGTACCTCTGCTTTACGGGTAGCCGTTGAGGGTTTTACTATCATTCCCGCTATTAATGTAGGGGTTTTTGATATTTCTGAAGTTGACAGAGATATCCTTACAACTGCAATAACCGGAAGGGTGGGGCTGACAGACCGACTGGAGGCAGAAGTTTACATTCCGTATTTATGGCGACGTGATTCAACAATTGGGAGGCCTATTGGCGTGGGTACTGCCACAGATGTTTTAAGTACTGTAGAAGGTTCAGGGATTGGTGATATAGAGGTAGCAGGACACTACCAAATTAATGATGGTAAAAATAATTGGCCTTACTTCATTGGCAATTTACGCTTCAAATCGGCCACAGGCAAAGGCCCTTTCGATGTGGCGGTTGATGCTGCGACAGGTCTGCAACAAGAGACACCTACAGGGTCAGGATTTCTTTCGATAAACCCAAGCGTTACGATGCTATACCCCACTGATCCCGCCATATTCTTCTCTAATATTGGCTATGTTTATAATATGGAGAAAGATGTAGGCGGCGGTAATGGCAAGATCAATCCTGGCGATAGCATAAGTGCAAGCTTTGGAATGGGCTTTTCGATTAACGATAAAACTTCATTTAGCTTGGGATACAGCCATAGTGTTGTAATGAAAACAATGCAAAACGGGTCTACTATAGGAAACTCACAGCTTCTGCAGGTGGGATCAACGACTTTCGGATATTCATACCAAGTTAACGACAGAGTTGGTGTTAATTTCAATGTGGCAACTGGTGTAACTGATGATGCCCCAGATATGCAGGCGACATTACGCGTTCCTGTTAAGTTTGATTTCTTTTAGCATTTCTCCACGTGGAAAACTTTTATGGAGCTAGTCTAAATGTGCTTTGAAAGGCTATTTCAGATGCGGCATTGTGCTGAATGAAATTATTAAAATTCTTGACCGATAAATCCAGAATATTTAATTGCTGAATAGTAAGGTCGTTCAGATTGTTCTGAACAATTGTCAGTACATTAGGTAAAGAGTTTATATCAACACCCTCACTAAAAGCAGAATTACCATCCCCTACCTGAATAATCTTTTGCAATGAATTATTTAATGAACCATTTAACGTGGACGGATCAGCGCTGTTTATCACGACCTGATTAATAAGCTGTCCGTCAACCAGCGTATTTGTTGAAAAAACAAAATCTATGAGCATGCCATTGCTTGTAATAAAACCACCACGCATATTGTCAAGTTCGTCATCATTTAGGCTTTGCGCGTCATTGAACAAGACATCAAAACCATTATCAGAAACATTAGGGGAATCTTGAAAAGCCACAGCGGGCGTAGCTGCAGACATTATCAGCATAATGGTAGTGGCTAAAAACGACCTTTTACAGAGATTACCCATGACTTAGAACCCCTGATAAATATTTGGTGTTAAAGACGTGTGAACACTAAACGAAGCAAGTGCCGAATTACTTAATGATGTATCAAATAATACTTTTCGTCGGCTTGCCCATGTGTCTTCATGGTTAAAATTAAGGTTTGCGCGATCTACATGATTACGAATAACAAAAAAAACGTTGTTCCACATATCACTAAAATCTTCGTGTGATACTTTTCGTATTCCCAAGGAAGGATCGCCAACAAGAACATATTTTTCATTCATGCCCTTGATAACAACAAAATGCATATAACCATTTGTGTTGATTAGAGCAATTCCCGGAATTCCAGCGGCGCTGATTTTCTTAAGACTATCTAATTTAAAGCCGTCTGCATTAAATCCTTGGCTTGCAAGATATTGTTTCATATCCAGTAATGAAAAACCTTGCTTTCTGATTTTTTCTTGATCGCCCACTTTATACATAGAATCAAGGACTTCTTGCTCGGTAATAGGGTGATCATAATGATATTGAAGAAGCGTGGCCAATGCGGCAGATCCACAACTGAAATCATATTCTTGGGGAACAACAGCTTCAAATCGTTGTGCCTTGAAGCTAACCACTTTCATAGAGAATGCGCGATTTCCCCCGACAAGTCCAAAATCACTAGCATTAGCACTTAAGCAAAACCCCGTGCTAACGATTACTGTAAGACAAAAAAAGCGCAAAAAACTCATAGTAACTACCATAACTTTTGATGAAGAAAGCAAAAATGTGGCTATTAACTCTTTCAATAGCTATTCAATATTCAAGTTTAATATTGTCGCAGATTGAATCAGAACGTTATTTCCACTGTTTTGTATAATCGTTGACAAACCAGAGGAGCCTGAAAATGCACCGTCATTGATAACATTGCCGCCGGATACTGTGCCATTGGCGGAGTTATTAACAGAGATCGCATCAAACAAAGCAACACCTAGAACCTCAGGATCCAGCGCTGTTCCGCGCATCTCACCCAGATCTGTGTCTTCAACAATCAGCGTATCATTATTAAAAAATTCGTCCAGATTATGGACAGCTGCGGCTTCAACATCATCCCCTGCTACCGCCTCATTTATGAACGCAGGAGAGGAAAAAGTAATAACCATCGCTATTAAAACGTAAGGTATTTTATATGCCATTTCCGATACTCTTCAAAAAATACTTACAAAACTGGTTTACCAGAAAGCCGGGAGGGAGGGATATAAAGCATCCCACCCTCTCAACTGAAAGACTATTAGTCTGTATTTATATTAGCATTAACTGTAATAGCTTGCTGTGTGTTTGAATTCACACCAGAGTTTTGGTTTACAGCATTAATACCTGTAGCACCTCTGAAGGAATTGTCTCTTACAACGTTACCTTCGACGTAGTTACCGCCACCGTTGAAAACAACACTAGAGTTGGCAATAGTCGAACCAAGTACAGATGATGTTACAAGTTCACTATCTCCAAACGCCACATCACTTTGGTTGATGCTGTTATCTGTATTGCCTTGATTGCTGTTGTTCTGAGAATTATCAGTATTGAATGACTCATCAATCGCAACATCAAT
>CAYGSJ010000010.1:0-1143 GCA_964352665.1 uncultured Micavibrio sp. | reverse complement strand
TCGTTGTCCTGAGAGTTTGTTGTTGTTGTTGTTGTATCATTGTCCTGATCATTGTCCTGAGAATTGTCAGTGTTGAATGAATCATCAAGAGTTACATCAACATCAACATCAGTCTCGGTGTCATTGTCCTGAGAATTGTCAGTTGTTGTGGTTGTGTCATTGTCCTGAGAACTATCAGAGTTGAATGAGTCATCAACTGCAACATCGACATCAGTGTCGTTGTCTTGTGAGTTGTTTGTGTCATTGTCCTGAGAATTGTCAGTGTTCAATGAGTCATCAACTGCAACATCGACATCTGCGAAGTCGTTGTCTTGATTACCATTAAGTGAATCTTCCACTGTTGAATCATCAACGTTTACATCATCAGCAAATGCTGCGACAGGTAAAGCCAAGGCTAGAGCCGTTGTGGACGCTCCAAGCAATAGCGTAAATGTAAGTTTTTTATACATGTTTCTTTCCTAAGTTTGTTTAAGACTGTTACATTACGAAAATATATTTGTGGAACTAAGCACGTATTATGAAATAGAGTCAATACATAATAATTGATAATTATGATAATTTTTTATTTTCCCCCGTTTCTTGCGAAATCCTCACGCTAATTTTATTTGGTACTCGATTTTGCAGGAAAATTTGGCATTTATAACGTTTTATCAGTACACTAACGCGAAATTTATTGTGCGTACCGGGTTTTATCCCACAATTGGTACACTAAGATCCGGTCTATATTTTAAGCTCCAATCTGTTCACGGCCTTTACCCCCTTTATTGTTTAGCTGTTCTTCTCAATACATTATTGTGTTACAATTTGCGTCGATATGGACTGGATTGAGATGAATTTCTGAAGGGTTTTCATCGATCGAAACTTGTTCATGCCGCGCTCATGTAAAATATCTTCAACTTGTCTTAAGCTGAGCGAATACCGGACGTAGTACATCACGGCTAATTTGATGATTTCTGGACTGGTTTTGTAATATTTGAAGGGATTTCTTTTGTTCATACCCAGCAAAATATCAGATATCGGCTAAAACTACATTTTAATCTGACATGATCAGTACAACCATTAAAAAAAACCGTCCGGCTTTTCGCCGGACAGTGCTGTCAGACAAATGCTAACTTTTCTCCGAAAGCGTTCCCTGCCAAAATT
>CAYGSJ010000009.1:0-78593 GCA_964352665.1 uncultured Micavibrio sp. | reverse complement strand
TATCATTAACGTAATAATCTCCGTTAATAGCCAGTATTTCCCCTGTATAGGGATTAATGAAATTCGCTGAAATGGATTCCAGCGTTCCCGGTAAAAAAGTGACACTCATTTTATTTCCCCCACACGCAGTATACTCTAAAGTATAGTAATAGAACGTTATGTTAATTAAAAAAAGTTAACATAATCTTACTTTAACAAAGTGCTTTTGAATATTAAGTGGAAAACACCTATTTTCCATAGTTTTCAACAGCTTTATATACGGGTGTATTCTGGATAAATGGCGTGATCATAATTTCTAACCATTTTTTTAATGTCTGTTTGGCTTAAAACAGCGCCGAGGACTTGGCTTTTTGGAATTCCGTGCTGTTTTAAATGAAAATTCAAGCTATTTGGCTTTGATTTGCCCCAAACTAAGGCAAGAAGGAAACAATCTATAAAAGGCGATAAAGAGGAGGCATCAGAAGTTGCAGATAGTGGTGGCATATCAATAATAATATAGTCGAAAACATCGCGACATGACTTGATAAAAGGCTTCATGTTTTTTTGATTAACGAGATTGGCAGCAGAAACATCAAGGCTTTGCTCCATGGGTAGAACAAATAGTCCGGTTTTCTGGTCATGAAGCAGCGTTTCTTTGGGCAGTTTTTTGTAAGAAAGTGCATCAGCCAGTCCTTTTTCTACCGAACTAAAATTACTTTTAGACAAAACAGGGTTTCTAATATCGGCATCAATCAATAGACATTTATGTTTTTTTGCAGCGATAAACAAAGCCAAATTACTAGCCGTTACGGATTTGCCTATATTGGGTAGATCCGACACAATACCAATAACTTGTGTTTTTTCGTCATCTGATTTTTTATCAATTACAGAATTTATATTTCGGCAAGTCTCTGCATAAAGAGAGAGCGGATCATCCGTGCTTTGCCTAAACGCGGGATCAAAAAATAGAACCTGCCTATTCTCTTCAGTCTTTGCCCCAGTGTACCTTGGAAAAAACCCAAGAAAAAATAATCCTGCAGCGCTCTCAACTTGCCCAGCTCGCTTAAAGCTTTTATCAAAGTTATCTGCTAAAAGGGCAAAGAAAAATCCGATTGCAGCACCCAACACTAGCGCCATTCCTATAATAACTAGAGATTTAGGGTGGCTTTTCTCAAGCGGTGGTACGGCTACACTGATAATACGAGACTCTGCTACAGGAAAAGATTCTTGCTGGCTTATTTTTTCAAACTTTTTCAGGTAATCATCATGCAAAACAGTATAGGATTCTGCTTCTTGTTCTAAGGCTTGCAATTCAAAAAGTTGGCTATCGTTCTGAACCTTTAAATCAATGAGTTCGTTTAGGTTATTCGTTAAAGATTGCACTCTTGCCAGAGCAATTTCGTACTCGTTCTTGTAACTTTGAGCAATACGCTTCATCTCGTTAAAGATAACATTTTCTGATTCTCTTAGCTCCTTCTGCAATTCAATTACCGCCTGATGTTTTGGTCCTAACGTTCTTTGAAGTTTTAAAAGCCGCTGTTGACTATCTAGGTAATTGGCGCGGATGTTGTTTATAACATCATTGTCAAAAGCCTCTGCAACTGCTGCAGAAATATCCTTCTTTTCCACTATTTCCTGACTATGCTTAAATCTCACAAAAGTGCTTGCTACTTCAGCCCTAGCATCCCCTAACTTTGCGTTAATGTTCGATAATTGCTGTTCATTAACATTTCGACCGCTTGAGTTAATGAGGTGATTTTTTACCCGGAATTTTTGTATAGCTGTGTTTGCCTCAATGCTTTGCTCTCGTAATTGTTCAATCTTGTTTTTTAACCATATTGATGTCTTCGCTGATCCTTCGGAAAATGAGTTGATTTGATCGTATATGTAAGCCTGAGCAAAGGCATTCGCACAATCCGCAGCCATTTGTGGGTCAGTGGCAGTGTAGCGTATATTCAGAATATAGCTTTCACCCTCGCGGTATACTCTTAGCCCACCGAGTAGTCTGCCAATTTCTTTTTCTTTTTGTACAAAATTTTGGTTCAGTCGGGAATATTCATCTTTAGATAAAAGATACTCTAGTGCTTTTTCAACGACACCCCGTGACTTTATTATTTCAACCTGACTGACAATTGCCTCATTTTCAAAACCCGGACGGGCTTTAGCTGATATATCAGACACAGTTTTTGCTTGTGTGGGGTCAAGCAAAATTGAAGTCATAGCAGTATACTTGGGAGTCGCACAAACTACATAAAGCACTGCTATACTAAGAAAACCTAGGGTCGACAGTGCGATAAAATGTATGCCACGCTTAACAGACGCCATCACGCGCTCTATATTTAGTATGTCATCTTTGTTCATAGACATTCTGTCACCAAAACCTTTAATAGGCGTTTTTAGTTGCCTTTGTGTTTGTAGCTGTTGTTGCAGTACTATTTATAATATTAAGAAACTTAAGAAATTCTACTGATTCAGCATTAGCAACATATACAACATCTTCATCTTGCATCAGAAATTTCTGTGCCATAAAAAATCCCTGAGGTTCACGCAAATTAACTTTATAAATCACCGGAAAGAGTTCACTGTCTGTTTTTGCCAACATTTGCTGTGTCTCTTTATTGGCCATAGCACTAACAAATTTCTTTTCCTCATGTCTATATATATATATTTCTGCCGGATCAGCCTGTGTATCACTTAGCCCGTTTGCAAGACCTAAAGCCTCAGATAAAAAAAGATGCCTCTTTCCAAAAGCTAAACTACCTTGTGAAGACGCTGCGCCATAGACGCTAAAAGTTTTTGCCTGACGGTACAGATAAATTGTGTCGTCACTTTTAACGAATATATTTTTTTGCGGCTTTAATATTAACTCATCAAAAGAGATGGTGTATTCATTTTCCGATCTTTGCAAAGATATCCAAGTCTCATAGCCCGGGGCACTTGGGCCGCCAGCACTGGCAACGGCATCCAGAATTCTATCGCCATTAAAGCCAAGCTCAAATCTTGTTGCCTCCTCTACGGCACCTATTACGCTTACTTCTGACCCACGACGATCTGTAAAAGAAACAACAACCTGAGGCTCTATCGCTCTGTTTGATAGACTGGATGAAATTGTATTACCAATTTCAACTGTAGTACGTCCTGCAGCCTTCACTAACCCTACATAAGGAACAGTTATATAACCCGAGTTTTCAACAGTCTGTGGTGGAAGAGTAATAAAGTTACCAGGCCTTACCCCCGCCTCTCTTGGTATGAATAACCCCCCGGATTGTGCTTCGTATATAGTGATTTGAACTGTATCGCCTATATTCACTTTTATTATTTCCGCAGGCTCTTCTTCAGGCCAGACTTCCGCAGGTTTATAAGAATTTTTGTTTTGAGATATTGTTTCAATCGTATTTCCATCAACATTAATAACAATATAATCGGTTGCAGAGTCACTGCTCGCATGTTCTGGCGTTGCTGAATTAATAATAGCTGCCGCGCTGCGCAAAGCGTCTTTTTTCTGCGGTCCTGAACCGGGCAACGTCCCACATGCCGTAAAAGGCAGTAAAAAAAGCATAATATACATTTTTTTTAGAGACATATCTCTCAGGGCCTTGATTTGTAATGATAAATGAACTTAGAACGGCCGCAAAGGCAGTGGAAAACAGGGGTGCAATATATACGCTATAATATTCTATCTTAATTGTGGTAAGTCGCAAGGTTATTCACAAAAATAAAAGTCCGCATAAATGGGTACATGGTCAGAGCCTGTTAAAGTGGTTAAATCATATTGGCGCCGTATTAATTCTTTAGAATAGAAAATATGGTCTATAGGAATTCTTAGAAAAGGAAAAATAGAGAAAGCGGGCCACGTACCATAAAGATTTTTTGTGTACGCACCGTGATATTTTGTTTCCTCTAAAAAAGCCGTCATATCCTGATGCCATGGCACTGTGTTAAAATCTCCTGCAATAACAGTAGCTTCGTCTTCAAGTTGTTCCGATATAAACTTAGACAAGGCCTGAATGTGACGACCGCGCTCTTTTATACGTGTTGCAGTAATGGGAGAAGGTGTATGTATACCGATCACATGCGCTACATGATCGTTAATACTAATCTCTGCGTAAAGTGCGCCGTAAGGCACATTTTCAAGATCAATTATTTGGACATTTGAAATAGGATAGCGCGAATATAGGCCCGAATAAGCAAAATTCTGGCCCGATTTTTTGTGATAAGAAAATGGATAATGTGCCTCTAATTCTGGCCCGATTTGTTCACTCAGTTTATCGTTATACTCCTGCAATAATATGATGTCTGGTCGCAATGTTTTAGTAAGGTGTAAAACAGCATCATAGTCGGGGTTTTTATAATAGACATTGTGGCTCATTAATCGAAAAGAAGCCTCAGGGTCCACAACATTGCATTGGCTAAATGACTTGTTTTCCGTAGGCCATGAAAGCACAGGTGCCAGAATACAAACAAAAGCGAAAAATTGGAAAACGGCCAAAAAATGGGCTTTGTACAACAAGAAGACAAAAAACATAAGAGCAAATAAAACTGCTATATGGGCTTGCGATTGAATAAGAATTTCTGAAATAAATGTAGGCTTTCCGACATATATTGACGCTATTACAAACAAAGACACAAGGGCGAACCCAATGAAAAAAACGTTGAGCCTGTTCTTCTTTTTCGTCATAGTCTAAGCACCTTCCCTTTCTATAAGAAAGAAAGTCTATGGTTTTTCAAGTCAAAACTTTGATATCTGGATTTTTCGAAAAAAATCTTTTTGAACGCATTATCATCTACCTTTTTCTGGCGGACTTCATCACAAAACTAGTTTTTGAGCTTGTATTAGGTCAAAATAGTTTGGGGCAATCCCAGAACAGACAATGGATTTTTTATACTTTACTTGCAGTTGATTATCTTTTTTCGGTTCAGAAAATTATAGATTTAAAAGTTAAAATAAATGCGTTGTCTGTTTTTTCACTCCTGTTTTTCTTGATGATTGTACAGGGTTTATTCATAGGAATTTTGAGCACTAACAACAAATTTGAAATTTTAAATGATACCATTCCTTTGTTAATGATTGGTTTGAACATACTCAGGATGCAATCCTACAGTGAAAATAGAAATATTGATTTCCACAATCTCCTGTCAACTATCACTATTATTGCATTTTTATCTTGTTGTACCGGTTTTATCGCAGATCTAATGGGCAGACCATCATTTGCTGTTATACCTGTTTCTCCTGTTTACTTTCCCCTTATTGCGACAGGAATTTTTGCAGCGCGTCCTTTTCCCAAACTTGCGACTGCCGCCTTTGTGGTTATGGTTGTTCTTTCTCTTTCTGAAATAAACCGAACAACCATGGCATTTACCGGCATTTGCCTGGTTGGATACTGGATTTTTAAAATGGTCAAAAACCCATCTCACGGCCTATTATTTATGGTGGCTTCGGCAGTATTATTATGTGCAACCTGGATGATCTTGCCTGAAGATTCAAAAACCTACAGAAGGATAATAGGCCTTACAGAAATCGATTTTAGTGCGCGTACAGGCTCAATTGGCGAGCGAAGCGCAGAGTTTGATAGCATTAACTTAACTCTTCAGAAAAAGGGACCTACTCAAGAGTGGTTTGGTCTAGGTTTTGGAGGACTTTACGAATATCAGTCTACCCATACATACGTGCGCAATTATGGGCACGCACATTATGCCTGGGCATGGTTCAAACTGCGTTTTGGTTATGTGGGGTACATATACCTTTTTATTTTTACAGCTATGCTGTTATTCAATTTAGGCTCGGGGCTAAAGTCTAAATCTAGTAACGGAATATTTATTGCATTGTTGTGTCTGCAAGGGATTTTATACTTAATGACATACGTCAATGCCATATTTCTCTGTTCGGGTATTCATTTTCTTAAACTTTCTTATGATGAAACAAAAACTTAATACATATTAGAGATTTGTTTGTACATAAATTCACTAGTGGCCCTTTCGCTACAAAAATCGTTCCACCAATCCAGAGATTTTTTGGACAAGTATTCAAGCTGATCATTACCTGCCAACATGTTTGGGACGACTTTTGACATTTCCGACCAGTCCCGAAGCCTGATTATAGGGGCATCTCTGTAGAAATATTCATTAGGGAAAGCTTCTCCTATTGGAATACAGCCATATCTGATTGCTTCATAAAAACGATAAGTTTCAAGATTTGCCCCCCTTGGAATAGGACAAATTTTAGTTTGCATCATATGTTCGAGATAAGATTTATTATCTGTTTCAATACTTTCTGCAAACCCTTCGGTTACTTTGCTTTTAATAATTATGTCAGGGGCGGACTTTTGTAGTGTCTGTAGAGCATTGGCCATTCTCTCTCTTGCAAGTTCTTTAGGTCGCCGGATGACAATTTTTCTTTTGCTCCAATGTTGGATACTACCCGCAAAGTAGATATCACAGTCCCTTTCATTAATCGGAACATAGGAAATATCGTCATTCGCACAGTAACCAAGCGGAATATTGAAAACGGGCGCCAGTTTCTTCCCCATAGTCTTAGATATAACGGTTTGTAAACGGCCTTTCCCATCACGAAGCGCAGCACGGCTCTGGCTAAGGAAATTAGCCGCTGTATCATAGACATTACCATAGCCATAACTCGCCGAAGTAAAAGGAAATGTTCCGCAGGTTCTAAACACCATTCCTATTTTATCTTTGTAAGGTAGCTCTCTGGACCACTCATCTTGCAAAACGCAAGAAATCACATTTGGCCCGTATGAGGGTAATTCGTGAACAGTCCACGCCGTCACGTAGAATGTTAGGCCTTTATCAGCGATAAGTGGCTCCAAAAGATTTAGTGTTCTACCAAAATATGCATAGCCAGCGGCATCAAGACATTCTGGATTAGAAGGGTCGAAAGTAAAATGTTCCTTCTTTTGATCGTCTCTAAAAAATATATATGTGTTTGAACCCATATTTAAGACCCTGAAATTTTAAAGTTTTTGATTGTAGACAAAATAAAATACACCATGCCTAGTGGATAATATTTTTTGTACTCTTTGTGGAACTGTAAGATTTTTTTTGTTCTCTCATCTTCGGAATAAGAACCGTCATTTTTTTGATGTGTTTCAGGTTTAGGAAAAAGTTTGCGGTATATGTGGGGGTGTTGAACATGGTATTTTGCAAATAAAGCGCCGGCCGCAATCGAATAATTGCGTACCAATTTCCGAACAGTTTGTTCATCACGTCGGCCATGAAAATGTGTGGCAATTACGTCCGGTACGTATTCTATCAAAAACCCGGCATTATAGACCCGAAAGCCGAAATCTGCATCTTCTCCTCCCGGGATAGAAGGGGTACCAAACCGGCCATCGTAGTTTCCTACCTTTTCAATGATGGACTTGGGTATCATCATATTCGCACTACAGACAGAACCCATATTAATATAATCGTAATCAGGGTGCCCTTTTTGCCACCTTTTCAGATATGCGCGCGTTTGAATGGTCATTGGCCAGTCTTCTGGATTTCCAAGATCAAGCCGTCCGAACCTGAGGACGGGGCTATTATCCGCTTTGAAGTAGCGAACCGCAGTTTCTATATAGTCTTTTTGCATACAGCAATCATCATCTATAGATATTAAAAGCTCGCCTTTTGCCTCTTTAAATGATCGATTGCGTGCATACACAATTCCCTGTTGTTCCTCTAGAAATACGTGCAAATCAATGTCTGTATTTTGATTAGCCCACATATTTAAAACAGCTTCGGTGTTATCTTTAGAGGCATTATTGATCACAACGACCTCTACAGGAACGCCCTCTGCGTGCCTAATAGCACTCGCCACCGACTCCAAGCATGACAAAACCTGTTTTTCCCTGTTATGGGTACATAGTATAACCGACACAAGCATTGTTTATGTACCTTCTGGGTGTAGCTTAAACAAATTTTTAATTTTTAATTCGAAATATCTTATAAATCCAATAAGGAAAAAAACTTTTTCCTTACTGTATAAAAGGCCTATTTCTAATTCTCTGGGATCCTGACTGCCTGTATTTTCTAATTTTTGATTTTTGTGTGGCGATAATTTTGCCTGTATATGCGGATGAGAAAAAAGAAATTTAGCATAAACAGCCCCTCCCCCAACACAGTATTTACGCACTAATTTTCGAACAGCGTCAATATCCTGGCGTCCATGAAAATGTCTCACTATGATATCAGGGCAATATTCAATCTGAAACCCTGCCAGATAGACGCGAAAACCAAACTCGGTATCATTACCTCCCGGCACTTGTTTTGTGCTGAATAACTCGTCAAATTCTCCTATTTTTTCGATAATTTGACGAGGGAAAATCATACTGCACCCGATAATATCTCCGGTTCTTAAATAGGGAGTATTTTTATCATTTTTATCCCAGATTTGAGATTTCGGATATGTCTTGACTGTAATAGGCCAGTCTTCTGTATCGCCAAGATGTACCGCTCCAAAACGCATAATCGGAACATTGTCTGCGGCATAATATTCGAGGGTCTTTGAAATGTAGTTTTCTTCCAGAACACAATCATCATCTATATAAATGATCAAATCACCTAGAGAAGCCCTAAAACCGCAATTTCTAGCTGCATTAACCCCCTGAACAGGTTCGAACACTACTTTAACCGCAAGGCCGGAACTGTCTTTCCATGAATTTAAGACCTCCTGTGTGTTATCCGTTGACGCATTATCGACAACGATCACCTCTATATCCGAAAGCGCGGAATGGCTTATTGCCTTCTCGATAGAGTCAAGACAAGAAGACAGTCTTTTTGCGCGGTTATATGTACAAACTATTACAGAAATTTTCATAAATATTACTTTCTGCCCTGAGATACGGGCATTAGTTTCTTGATTATGACGTACTGTAGCATCAAGCATAAAATACACATTACAACCGGAGAGATAGCGGCTCCCCAAAAACCAAATGCCAGAATAAAAGCAATATGGCTGACTACAGACAGAGGGAAAATGACCAAACTAATTTTTAGGATTAAATCATCTCTGTGTTGAGAGTAAAAAACCAGCTTGTTTACCTCCATCCACATCACAAGTAAAAACACAATCAAAACCAGACCAAATATAGGAAGCCATTCCAATGCCAGAGGTTTGTTCATATACACCGCAATAAATGCCATTGCCGGACCGGACAAAACCACCAACAGGCCAGATATTGCCATCGTGTGGCGTAGGCAAGTTTTGTATAATTCAACATATATGGGGTCGTTATCTTTATATGCTTTAACCATTTTAGGTCGGGCAATCTGTATGACGCCGGTCCTAACTAAATTAGCCATTGCTGCGGTCACAGACCCAAAGAAAACATAAACCCCTGTCAGCTCTAAACCCAAAAAGTAGGTGATCAAAAATCGATCAATATTTTGTCCCAAGGTATTGGTAAAATTATAAGCGTAAATTGTCTTTGCTTCTTTAAATTCATCTGCAACCCATTTTAATAGAGGCTTTCTTGTGCCTCTACTCTCCTGCCATGGCCAATCTTTTGTGACCCATAAAAACCCTAAAAAGCATAAAAATCCCCCTGAAATCCAGCCTATCAATAATGTTTCAATATTACGAAATTCAGGATCAACAAAGGCTAGGGCCATATAAATAAGCATCCAGACCGCCGTTTTCAGAAAATGCAGGATGTTGGCAACGAAGGGTTTGGAGAGATTGAGCAGCAGAGTATAAAAATCTGTGTTTATATGCTCAAAAAATATAACCAGAGTAATAAGAAAACTAAGCACTAGTTGATCGGCATAAACCCCCCAAGCCAAAGCTCCGAAAGCAAACAAAATATAGATAGAAACAGTGTATTTCGCGTAATATAAAAGGCTCTTCGCTATCTCGGACAAGGGCTGTGTCACTGCCTTGCGGCTTTGGATGTACATCAGTGAAAGGCCAAGAAAAATCGGCACCATAACACTGACAGAAGATATCAAACCGTAAACACCTAAAGCTTCGAAACTCAAAAACTTGGCGATAAATAACGTTAGAACGAACTTTACAACTAGTGAAGAGCCACGCAAACCCATAACAATTGTGGGTAAAAATCCCGGGATCCGGAGCAAGTCTCTGCTTATTTTACTAATCACCTGTTACTTTCCTAACTTAGCTATTGTGCATCTTATTGGAAGTCATATAAAAACAAAAGCATGAGCACACCAAAAATCATATTTCTATCTCCGGTTGGGTATTTTAAAGGTGGAGCAGAGAAGTCACTGCTCGATCTCCTGCAAAACCCTTCAATCACACCTCTTTTAGTTGTGCCTGAAGAAGGAGAGCTTAGCCAAAGCGCAAAAAACCATGACATAACGGCACATATCCTGCCATTTGGAAAAATTAATCAAATCCGCAGGCCTTTTTCATTCTTAAAAGCGCTAGGTGTTATAACAGACTTAATTCGAAGTGCAAAAGAGTTACACAGCATCGCCAAATCCGAAGAGGCAGAAATTGTTCATTCTAACGGGCTTAAGGCCCATATTATAAATTGTGTCCGCCGCCGCATGTATGGAGGAAAAGCCATAGTTCACATACGTGATATCCCGTTTACCCTGCCTGAGAAAATAGTGTGGCGTGCAATGCATTTAATGGCTGATAAAATGGTTTTGGTATCACGTGCTTGCTGGCCCGGCGCTACCCTACCCTCAAAGGCGTGTGTCATACATAACGGTATTACTGTATCCGAAAACAGGAAAAACCATTTAAACGATATTATTTCACTGGGTTTTCTAGGAAGATTGCATCCGTCAAAGGGGCTTCACTTGCTTATAAGCTGGATAGAAGCAGCCCAAACACAAGGTATAAAGACCGCTCTTTCAATCAGAGGCACCTTTTCCGACGATTCCCCCGAATATGAAGCGAAAATAAAAGACCAGATAGAAGCGGCAGGTCTAGAAGAAATAATAGAGTTCACAGGACATATACGTGATATAGAGCGCCTATACGACGGCATTGATATTGTTGTGGTTCCATCCCAAGTCCCTGATCCCCTCCCCCGCAGTGTCATGGAAGCCATGGCTTTTGGAATACCTGTTTTTGGCTATCCGGCCGGCGGCATTACAGAAATGATAGAACATGAACGCACAGGGTATCTGATTTCTGACAGCGATGGTTTTTGTGCGGCGCTCAAAGAAATTTGTTCTGATACCAAGAAGAAAGAAACCCTGATAACAAACGCAAAAAATAAGATAAAAGAGCGCTTCACAGTCGAACAACTACACGATAAACTTGCCGCGCTTTATCAAGAACTCTTGTAAAAAACGAACACACAATGATAGCTTTGACACGCCAGATAAAAGATCGGAAGTGGACTTTAGTTCGCAAGTATAGCACTGCCACATTGTACGAAAAATTAAGAGCACGTTACAATCTAGGATATTGGCCTTGTTTTAAAAACCCACGAACTTTCAACGAAAAAATTATTCACGCAAAACTGTTTGGAAACATAAGAAGCGCCGATAAGCTTGCCGATAAATATGCCGTCAGGGAATATGTTGAAGAAAAAGTTGGCGCTCATATTTTAAACAAGCTCTATTTTATTGGCGAGTGTCCTGACGATATTCCCTTTGATACTCTGCCAGAAAAATTCGTAATTAAAACCACACATGGTTCCGGTGGCATTTTTATAGTCAAAGACAAAGAACAGGCCGATTATGAGAAGCTCAGGCAAAACATAACCAACTCTTTGGGCCAGCGTTTTGGCTATATAACCAATGAACTCTGGTATTTAAAGATTAAGCCAAAAATTATTATCGAAGAACTTTTGGAAGACAACGAGCATGGGATTCCCTTTGACTATAAATTTTTCTGTTTTCACGGCAAATGTCACTTTGTTCAGGTGGATTTAGACCGGTTTTCTAACCATACGCGCAGTTTCTATTCCCCTGATTGGATTTTGCAGGATTTTGCTCTACTCTTCCCGCAAGGACGCAGCGTGAGCAAACCTGAAAATTTAGCAGATATGATTAAGATTGCCGAAAAACTGGCCGCTGATTTTGATTTCGTGCGTATTGATTTATACTCTGTAAACAATGAAGTCCGTTTTGGTGAAATAACCTTTGCGCCGGGCGCAGGATGGGAACCTTTCAATCCGGCAAACAAAGACTTAGAACTTGGGAAACTATGGTAAAAAAGCTTGTTTTTTCAGTAATAAATAATCCTCGATACTATTATCAGGGTTTTGTCAGCAAGCTCTTTGTAATGTGGTTTTCACGAAAAGATAGAATTAAAATAGGCACCAGATCAAAAATTGTAGGAGCGCCTATTATTGATATAGGGTGGGGATGTTTTTTGGAAATAGGAGAAAATGTTCTTTTGAATTCCAAAAATAGGGGGCATCACGTGAATATGCTGGGCCCGGTTAAAATTTTCACAGACGAAAAAGATGCCGTCATAAAAATTGGTGATAACACCCGCATTCATGGCAGCTGCATCCACGCACGTGAATCTATTACTATTGGCAAAAACTGCCTCATAGGCGCTAATTGTAATATTTTGGATAGTAATGGGCATGAAACTAGTTTTCCTGATGTCGAGAATAGAATTCATACAAGAGGATATTCAAAGCCTATAATTATAGCGGACAATGTGTGGATCGGGGCCAATTGTTTTATTCTGCCCGGGGTAAAAATAGGCAAAGGCAGTATTATTTCTGCGAATAGCGTCGTAACCAAAGATATCCCATCGATGGTAATTGCAGCAGGTAATCCGGCCAGAGTAGTAAAAGAATATAAAACAAATGACAACGTAACGGCTAAACCCGTTCTTAAAGCGTCGCAGTCTTAGGCGTTCAGTGTTTTGCTGCTCACATATTCTTTAAGTTTTTTTCTAAATACTTCCGGCGCGAATTTTTCAGCATTTTTGCGACAATTGTTAGGCGAGATACTGTCCTGCGTATTTTCGAATTTCTTTACCGCATCAATGATTGCCTCTGCGGTTTGGGATTTAAAAAACATCCCTGTCGCTTCATCTGGATGTGAGGCATAGTCAATAACTGTTTCAAGAGATCCCCCTGCCGCATACGCAATAACCGGCGTGCCGCAGGCTTGCGCTTCGAGAGATACGATGCCAAAATCTTCCTCGGCGGCAAAGACAAAGGCTTTAGCGCTTTGCATATATTTTGTCATTGCTTCGTTGCCTTGATAGCCAAGCAACTCGATATTTGGTGCGCGTTCTGCAATTTTCTTGATTTTATTCATTTCCGGCCCGTCCCCTATTATTTTGAGCTTTAAGTCAGGGCATTTTGCAAAAGCGGCCGCTATTAAGTCCATACGTTTATAAGGAACCATGCGAGATGCTGTCAGATAAAAATCTTCTTTTTGGTCAGAGAATTGAAACCGACTTATATCAACAGGAGGATATATGACTTCTGACTCGCGTCTATAAACCTTCCAGATACGTTTACTTATAAAACTTGAATTCGCTATAAAATGATCTACTCCGTTTGCTGTACGATAGTCCCATATTCTGAATTTATGTAGAATTCTTTTCGCCAAATATCCTTTTAACCCGCTATTCATATTGCTTTCACGTAAATACTGATGCATCAGATCCCAAGCATAGCGTGAGGGGCTATGTACATAAGAAATATGAAGTTGGTCGGCACCGGTAATTACACCCTTTGCAACAGCATGAGAGGAAGAAATCACTAAATCATATTCGCTTAAGTCGAAGTTTTCGATCGCCTGCGGCATAAAAGGCAAAAGCTTGCGGTAATATTTTTGAACACCGGGCCAGGCATTCAGGCTGCTTGCTGTAATTTTTCTATTACCAAATATCTGCCTTTGTTCGTCTGTCAGAAAATCAAACAAAGTGTAGACATCTGCACCCGGATAAACTTGAAGAATTTGCTCGAGAACGCGCTCTGCACCTGCAATCACAGGCAACCAATCATGAACCACAGCGACTTTTAAATTATCTGTCATAGCCGAGCCAAAGTACTGCAGCGCAATACTTTAAGCAAGCCAAGAAACTAAGAAATCTAGGATGTGACAATGGCCCCTAATTCTTGAAGGACATCGACGTCGGTTAAATTATAGAGACCATACATTGCGGCAATTTTGACAAACCCATCACCGCCTCCATCAACATCAACAGATAAAACGCTACCAAAGCAACGATGTTGTGTAATTTGTACAAAATCAGACAAGGCATCTTCTAGTGGGTCATACATTGAAAGTAGGTCCGAAATATCAAGAGCATCACCCTCTCTAATGGAAAAATCAAGAATGAGATCTATGCCTTGATGAGCAGATTCACTATCAAATACAAATGTATCGGCGCCGCTTCCACCATGAAGCATATCTCTTCCATAACCGCCGTTTAGAGTATCGTTACCTTCCCCTCCACTCATAAGGTCTTTGCCGTGCCCACCTAGAAGAAGATCATCGCCCGAGCCAGCTCTCATTTTGTCGCTGCCTCTCCCCCCATCGAGAACATCATTGCCACTGCCGCCATAGAACCAGTCACTTCCATTCTCACCGTATAGTAAATCATCACCAGCTTTACCTATGAGTATGTCACTTCCATTGCCGCCATAGAGTTCGTCATTACCTTCGCCCCCTACAAGCTTATCGCTACCTCTTCCACCGTGAAGGACAATGCCCTCCTCCGGATCTGGAAGAATTAAGCCCTCTTCTGTTGCTTCAACAAAACTATTGGCAAACTGGACAAACTCAATGCCGAACAACGTATCTACATCATCACGATCTAGCGCGGTATCCGAAATTGTTATGCTACCGTCACCATTAAATACAATGTCATAATCTTCTTGGTTACCGGTAAATAAGGCTGTATCTACACCCTCACCACCGACAAGTGTGTCATTTCCTGCGCTACCAGCAAGAAGGTCATCGTCATTACCACCATCAAGAATGTCATTACCAGCGCCCCCATAGAGTATGTCATTTCCATTATTTCCATGAATAATGTCGTTTCCAACATTAGACAAAACGAAATCATTTCCATCATCCATTTGGATAAACATATCACCCAGAACATGTGTCTTACTCGAGAGATTAAGAATATCATCACCAGCATTCAGAATGATTTGTTCAAAATCTTCGAATAATAAATTTCCAAGAGCATCCTCAAGACTAAAGAATTGATTTTGCGTACTGGAAAGCAAGATATCATCAGCAGCCGGCCCACCGTTAACGTACGTATCATTGACGTAGTAATCGCCCTTTACTTCAATCAGTTCGCCTGTATAAGGATTAATAAAATTTGCTGAAATTGTTTCTAGCGTACCTAATATAAAAGTTACTGCCATTTCTTTTTCCCCGCACCACACCTAGTACTAATAACACACTACCCTATTATTATGTTAACTAATATTAATTAACATAAGGTTACTTTAATGGGATGTTAGGATTTGTGTGATCCCAGAACTAAAGAGCCGAAGCGGTCTCGCATTCAAAAGCTGCTGCTATACTGTCTTCAAATGAACCACCAAAATTATAGGTTACTGAACCATTTCCTAATGAATTCAATGCATTGTCAGATAAGCAGGTTACTTGTTGCTGCGGTGTGTCATCACCAGCTTCTGGATTGATATTTGCCAGATCTTCGGGGGTTGTTCCACCTAAACCACCGGCTGCAGGTGTAATGTTATTAAAAGATGCACCACCCCCAGCAGGTCCAAAGTTACCAATAGGAGGTAACCCTCTGATAATCAGGCTGGCTGTATTACTGGAATTATTATCCAGCTCTATATTTTCTTGAAGAAAGTCTTGAAAATTAGTTGGCCCAATAAGTTCGGCTACAGGCAATTCAAGGAAAATCTGTCCTCTTCCATCAACGGTAACATCATCTGCATCATATAAGCGGTCTTCGATAAATTGCAGTGTTAGCGGTGGTAAGGTAGGGCCAATTAAGTTGGGCACGACACCATCAAAGGATGCAAACCGGCCATTAATTAGAATGGGTTCCCCTGTGATAGGATTTAGAATAGATCCATCTTCAAAACGAACATAGAAACTATCTTCTAAAGTGTACCCATCAAAAACAGTAGAGCCGAGTGTTTCTTCTACAATAGTTAATTTTGATGAGTCTTGGGTTATATTATCAAACTGCATCGCAGTAGCAGGAAACCCTGTTGTGTTTATAAAAGTATTTGGATCGGTTAAATCGCTCATATCGATTGCACCACTTTCAAATCGTGCTGCAGCTAAACCAGTAAACCAGCCATTATTTGTGAGCGTATTTTCTTGAAAAACAACCGTGCCATTATCCGCTCCGGAAACATAGACGCCATGGCGCTTGCTACCTGTAATTTCGTTATTTTCTATATACGTATCCGTTACATTATGAACTTGCAAACCGTCCCCAAAGGCAAACGAAATCATATTAGACTTCAAATCTGCCCTATCGACGTCTTCCATATGGATACCGTCTTTATGCGTCCAGGAAATATCATTGCTATTTACTTCGTAGATTGCTCCTCCATACAAAGCAATTCCGTTTTTCCAGGTTTTTGTTATTTGATTAAACTTTATATCAGCAGAGATAAGCTCGATCCCTAATATACCATTCCCGCCTGTTTTTGAGATAATATTACGTTCCACATCAGAATGTGTAGAGTGCAGGACCTTGATACCATTATGGCCAACCTTGTAAATTTCATTGTCTTCGATATTTGCTTCGTCTGAGTAAGCATTATAAATACCATTACCACCAACGTATTTAATGATATTGCGTTTAATATCAACGTTATTGTGGTTTGTAACATTTACTGCATCACCTTCTATGAAAAACAGTGTGTTATCTACTACATTTACACGCTCTCCTCCATCAACATGAACGCCATTTTCTTCGACATTCTTAATGAGGTTTGCTTCCACATTTGTCAAAGAGCTGTTAATGACCTTAACGCCATTATGGCCCATATCTTTGATAAAGTTATTTTCGATATCTGTGTTTTGTGAATTATCCAGATATACGCCGTTTTCATTTGCACCTATCAAGATGTTATACTCAATATCAGAATCTGCACTTGTTTTGGCTTCAACTGCATCACTCGCAACATCACTTATAAAATTGTACATAACCTGCGCATTCGCACTATTGGAAAGCTCAACGCCATCACCATAAATTGTGTTGGTTCCGGCTTCTGAAATTATATTATGAGTAATCTCGACATCAGGAGAAGAATCAACATCAATTGCATCATCTCCAGTTTTCTTTATGTGATTGTGGCTGATAACAGAGTCTGCGCTATTCTCAACATTTATCCCTTGTGCATGTGTATACGAAACATGATTATAGGAAATGTTACCCGCATTTTGTTTAACATCAATGCCCGCCGCACCAGTATTTTTTACTTTATTACCTAAAACGTCAAAGGGGCCACTGCCTGTCTTTGATTCTTTAATCAAAACGCCGGCGTGCTCTGTTCCATCAATGTCATTATCTTTAATTTCTGCCGAGCCTTGAGTTGATATTAATTCAATACCACTGCCAATATCCGGCGTATCTAAACCAGCATTTCTGACTTTGTTATTCTTAACAACCAAATGGCCAGTCGAGTTTTTAACGTAAATACCTTCATCATTAGTATTCTTAGTAATGTTATGAGCAACTAAGATATCCACACCACCATCTATATGGATACCATCGGCAAATTTAGTTGTGCCCGTCGTTGTATCAACATAATTTCCTATCACTTTACCATTATCTACGTTATGCAGACGAATGCCTGTGAACGTATCAATAACGGTATTGCCCTGCCAGAACCAGAAACCGCCAACCAGAATATTATCGGCATTTACTGCATGTATACCACTTCCAACAATGTCATATATTTTGTTACCTTGAATAACAGCATCATCTGCATTCAATAGCTGAATACCATGCGTTGTGCTGCCTGTTACAATATTGTTCAGGATAGAAGCATTATCGGCACCATCAACAAAAATACCTGGATCGCCACCTAAAACCATAAAACCATCAATCACAACATTGTCTGCGGTAACGTGGAAGCCTGGAGAGTTAGGAGATATTATTGTTTCCGGCCCTCTAAACCAGCTACTGGCAAATGTACCGGCATTCGCACCATTCAATACAATATTATTGTGATCAACACTTACAGACTCCGCATATTCGTGAGCTGATACATTAATTGTGTTTGTACCGTTTCCAGTGTTGTCAATTGCATCAATGACATTTTGAATTGTTGATGGAACAAATACTGATTTATTCTGGTTAACTTCAATCATCCCATCCTGATTTGTTTTCAGCGTATTCTCTGCAGCGGAATAAAAAGCGCCACCGTTATTGATATTGATATTACCGCCTTGGTTTTCAGGAGATGTAGCGCGCGCATCGATTGTTCCGTCTATAATCTGAACACTACGCTTTGTTGTAATTTCTACATCACCACCATCTGTGACAATATTTGCATCAACTGAGGGCACAACCTCTTCCTTTTGGATAAAACGCTCGCCTGATATTTCTACCGAGCCACCTGATGAGGTTTTTATCGTTCCTGCATTTTTTATAGTACCTTTATTCCCTCCAGAAAGGATGATTTTACCGCCTTCCACAGTAGCAGAAGAAGCATCAATGATGCCTTGATTATTGATAATATTATCAAGGGTATTTTTGGCCGCCTTAGCAGTGATTTGCACGTTTCCGCCCTGGGCATCAATAACATTCGTGTTTGTTATAAGCGCATCTTTTAACTGACCATTGACCGCAACCTCAATCAAACCATCGCCATAAAGGTCAAGCGTTACAGTTTTACCTGCCGCCATCACAACATTACCCATTCTGGCATTAATAACACCATGATTAGTTATATGGGGAGAAACAAATGCGGCCAAACCCGCCTCAGCAACTGTAATTGTACCGCGATTTACAATCTCGTCACCATGCTTAACACCATAAAATGTTAAGTCACCGCCATTCATAACATCTATAGCGCCTACATGAGCCGTTGTAGCCACAAGACTTTGTACATCGACATTAGAACCATTTTCAAAGAAAATTCCGTCCTTATCGATAATGACAACACGCATATTGGAATTCAAATCCCCGTTAAGAGATGTTTCAATATTGTGGCGGTTGTCACGATAAGCGAAGGTAGCCCCTGTATCACCATCAACATTTACAGTATGTCCATCATAAATATCGGCATTACCAGCAACGTAACCGTTGCCACCTGTCACAGTAATATTTGTAAGCCCGGGAGTTGTTACATCTTTACCAACATTTCCTGCGACTACTGTGTCGTAATCCCATGAATTTTCTGGGTCTGCACTAGCCGGACAAGGCAGTAAAAACGATCCTGCAACAAAAGCCGTGGTAGAAAGAAGCAGAATTTTTGATTTCTTACGAATATCTGCGATATATGTTCTATTGGCTGTAAATGTCGTGTTCACTTTAATTCCCCATTACGTATGTTGGCAAACTCAAGAAAATAACCTTAAAAAAGCCTTATAAAGCTCTTTTTCAATACAATTATCTCATTTGATATCGTGGGTTTATCGCATTTATGAAAAAAAAATGCAATAAAATAATTGGCTAATTCCTTGGTATGTGCACCATCATAAATTTTATGGGCTAGCTTTCAAGATGGCTGTGCGTTATAACCCCTCTTTTGAGGATTAAAGGACAAACAAGACGTATGTCAGGCCCCATTTTTATAACAGGTGTAGCAGGATTTATCGGGTTTCATGTGGCAAAAACCTTAATTGAAGCTGGCCATAGCGTCGTTGGGGTCGATAATATTAACGATTACTATGATGTGTCATTGAAGCAAGACAGGCTATCCATCTTGCAAAAATCCAAATATTTTGATTTTGTTAAGTTAGATATCTCTGATTCTGATAGCTTAAACGCTCTATGGAAGCGCAAGGGCCCCTTTAAAAAAGTGATTCATCTAGCAGCGCAGGCTGGTGTTAGATATTCAATAGAAAATCCACACGCTTATATTTCAAGTAACATAATTGGACATTTGAATATTCTTGAATTGTGCCGCCATACAGAAGATTTCATTCATCTTGTATATGCTAGCTCGTCCTCAGTTTATGGTGCAAACCAAAAACTCCCTTATTCTGTGCAAGACCGGGTTGATACTCCAGTGTCGCTTTACGCAGCCACAAAGCGCAGTGATGAACTTATGAGCCAGTGCTACAGTCATTTATATAGAATGCCACAAACAGGGCTGAGATTCTTCACAGTCTATGGCCCTTGGGGAAGGCCGGATATGTCCCCTGTTATTTTTGCCAAGGCCATAAGTCAGGGTATGAAGGTCCCTGTCTTTAATGATGGTAATATGAAACGTGATTTTACTTACATCGATGACATTGTTAGCGGCGTGCTATCTGTCCTTGAAAAACCCCCAATTTCAGATACGCCTCACCGTGTCTTAAATATCGGAAACGAAAAGAGTGAAAACCTAATGGATTATATCGCGGTAATGGAGAAG
This sequence comes from uncultured Micavibrio sp., assembly GCA_964352665.1. Lineage (GTDB taxonomy): Bacteria > Pseudomonadota > Alphaproteobacteria > Micavibrionales > Micavibrionaceae > UBA1672. The sequence continues at coordinate 58,182 of CAYGSJ010000009.1, read as the reverse complement.
GCTTTTGGAAAAAAGGCAGATATAGAATTTTTACCCATGCAGCCGGGTGATATCAAAGAAACATATGCGGATATAACCGAAACAACCGAGTTGACAGGCTATAAACCAACAACTTCTATTGATACAGGAATCCCCAAATTTATTGAATGGTACAAAGAATATTATAATGTTTAAAATCTAAGGCCATAAGTCAGCTGAACTCTGGCTTCAAGACCTTCATCATGTCCTGAAAATGGATCATCTTCTGTATTATAGTGAAGAGCAGCGCCGAGGGTCACATCCTCCAAAAGAACAAAGTTAACGCCACCATACGCACCAAAATTATCGCGCGAATTACCATGAAGGCCGACAATAGGCCTGATATGCCACAAGACACTATCTTCGTTCCCTAATGCACTGCTTGCGTTTAAAAAGGCAGTATGTAAGTCAGACCTTTCCCCGTTCATTACGGATTTTTTTCCGCTCAAATCAAATAAGCTTTGCCCACCACCTTCAATAAAACCTGGAACACCTTCGCTCAACTCAAAGTCTTTTCTTGCTCTAACAAAGGTATCTACGCGTGATACATCGGGTTCGTTTGATGATGAATCACGGTCTAAGAAGGTAAAAGCCGTGCCGCTTTGGAACGACCATCCGCTTGCGTCTCTTGGGGTTTCAAAAAGGGCTCCAGCAGAAAAAATGGGATCATCTCCATCTTGTAAACCACCTAAAAAGTGGAATCTCAAATCTCCAGTTGATAATTCTATCTCATCTAAATTAAATCTGGCGCCGGAAATATTATCAAGATCATCATTATAATGTCTTTCTAAGCCGGGACGATCAGTATGAAATCCGCGCTCAAAATCACCGGGTCTAATCGCTAAAAGGCCAACATCAACATCGCCTAAATTATCTAAACTTTGGCGCCAATATACCTCGGGATCAGCAGCGCTGTTAAAGCCGAATCTTACTCCTGATCCTTCATTATTCGTAAGAAATCCCTGTGAAAGTCCAAACCCTGAAAAACTTAAGTCTTCAATTACAGGTGTTCTAAAATTCCACTGGCCTATTAAATCTTCGGGCACAGTAAATAGAGCATCCTCACCGGCTATTTTTTCAGGCAACGTGGAAATAGGCTGCGCTTCCATGCCCATAGCCAGCCTGTCTTGCTCCCCAACATATTGACGGAGCACATCAGTGGGGTCATTTTCATTCAACACATATATTGCCGTTGGCAAAGATGCTGAAGACGCATCATTGCTGCTTGAAGCCGCTATCATAAGTCTGATATTTGCATTGAGGAAATCAATTTTATCATCATTAAAACCGGGGCCACCTCTCAAAAATTCTCTACTAATTCCGTCTTCGGTGAAAATATCGTCTTTATCCGCCCCTGCTTTCTCCGCCTCCATTGCCTTTCCAATAGCCCATGAGGTTGCGCCAGGAGTATTCATAAACTTCCTGCCTTCAAAAACCAATGTACTAAGGCTCAGTATTCCCACCGCCTCTTCAGTGAATTTTTGAGTTTGCTCTGGTGTCATACCGCTTGCTATCGCTATATCTTCAATTTTTATATCACCATCGTGCTCAAAAACTCCACCCTCGAGAGGCTCTAAGTCAGGCGGATCAATAAGTTCTGCCTTATTGCCCGTCAATCTTGAACCAAGGGCTATAAGAGCATTTATGGGGGCCACAGTCTCTGTAAAAACATCAATACTACCATTAAGAACCTGCGCATACTGGTATGGGTTAACAACACCTGAAACCACAATATTTTCTTTAAGTTTTGCTGCTGCCTCTACACCGTTTTCTTCATCATATCCGGTTTCATCGCGCTGTTCTGGTGGCTTGGAAATTACGCCTTCTGGAAGTTTTAGATTACCGTAAGGAAAGGAAACATTGCCCTCGTCCCTGTACGTATCTAAAGCGGCAGCATTTACAACATTTATTACTACAGGTAGCCTCCGCGCAAGAACTTCCTCTGCTGGCTGTACAAAGCTAGGACTGCTATCTTCACCTTCAGGGGCTATATATCCTGGAAAAACAGGATTTTCTAGCTCGCTTATCGGCAGGGTTTTGAGATATTCATACCCTACATACCTGGCTTCTCTAACGTCAGAATCAAGAACATCTGTAATATCTCCATCACTGTCTAGCAACTTAACTGCAGGATGCTGTAATAATGCAGCTGCCGGTGACTCAGATAGCTCTTTGTACGCTAAAGTCGCTCTGACTTCCGCTAAAGCAGGTTTCAGAGAATATGATTTACCTTCTGGCCAGCCATAATTAGCGCTGTCTTGTCGATCTAATCCTGGAAATACGGGGTTTGCTGCTTGTTCAACTGGTAAAGTTCGAAAATAGACGCGTGTTAAAATTGCAGTTGCCGGGTCATTTTCAAAGCTTATATCGCCTTCAATTTTTCTGAAGCCCGGGTTATCCAATAAAACACGTTGATCAGAATTTTGAAGCGCTGCTTCCTGTTCAGAGTATATACCCACCAGCTTTTCACGCGCAGAATCTCTATCTTCTTGGGGCTTATCTACATTGTTGGCTGTATTTACAAGTGAAGTAACGCGACTAACCAGCCTAACAAGCTCTTTGTTTGTTAATTCTTGCTGTTGGACTTCCGCCTGTATAGTAGCATCACCCGTCACTGTTCCGCCCTGCTTAGTTTTCTTTTTGATTGAAATTATGGTAACACATTGTACCCAAAACCAACAAGATTTTAGTATGAAATGCGTTAATATTTAGCAAATATAAGGGATTTTCTTAATTTCTTAACTTTTTGTGCACCGCACGCTCTGGAACAGAACGAATATCGTAATTCAAAAAAGATAACAAAAATTGCATCCCTACAATGACCGGTAAAGCACAGAGCATAACGGTTCCCGGACTTGCAGTAACACCATGAGCGACAGATTCAGACCATTTTATCCAGCCAAAAATCAGGCCAAATAACACAAAGGGAACCCCTAGAAATAGCTGGATTGTTGCAACGCTAAAATCCCGCAAAACATAGTTGTAAAAGATGCGTTTAGCGAAATTCCTTAAATGGCCACATAGAAAGGGAAACAATATCCCTGAAATGCGCAGGTTACTTTCCTCATTGTCATACACCGCGCGCATAGGAATATCCTGTATCGCCGCACGTATGGTATTCAAACGAAAAAGGAGATCGCTCTCGAAAAAGAAGCGCTTTGCAATCTTTTCTAGTGGCAATTCTTTTAATACCTTTGCATGAATAGCTGTATAGCCGTTATTAGGATCAAAAATAGTCCAATAACCGCTAGATATTTTGGTAATAAAACTCAAAACCGCATTCCCAAAAAGACGTACAGCGGGCATTGCCCGTACGTCATCTACTCTGTAAAAACGATTACCCTTGGTATAATCGCATTCCCCTTCCAAAATTGGTGTAACAAAAACAGATATTAAAGATGGATCCATCTGTCCGTCCCCATCAATTTTAACAATGATATCCATATTGTCTTCTAGCGCCGCTTTATACCCTGTAATAACTGCGGCGCCGACACCTTGGTTAACATCGTGTTTTAAAAGCACAACGCGCGGATCAACAATTTTAGCTATGATTTCCCTACTATTTTGCGGGCAAGCATCATCAATACAATATATTTTATTGACCATTTCGGGTATAGCGCCCACGACTCCCTCAATATGTTTTGCAACATTATAACAAGGAATAACAACGGCTACTTTTTCGTGATTAACAGTGTTCATTTAGACCCCATAACGGTAATCATACCCAAGCCACCAATGATCAGAATAATGCCAATTAAATAGTAGGCATTAAGAGGCTCTTTAAATAAGATCCAGGCTATAGCGGGTACAAAAATAAACCCGAGTGCTGCAAATGGATAGGCCAAGGAAAGAGCCACATTTTGAAGGATAATTATCCAAAGCAACGTGGCTGTACCGTATAAAACGAGGGCGCCCCAAAACCATAAATTCGTTAGAAGAGCAACAAAAGAAGGTATTGACGTTAAGGGCGGTAAAGAAACCGCGGCATATTTAAATAATGTTTGCCCACATGCCAAAAGCAAAGAAAAGCAAACCAATTGCAATATCTGGGATAAGGAAAGAGCCATTCTCTACCGTCTATTCATTGATTACGTTACGGATCATGATAACCATGCAATCATATGAAAGGCAACACAACAAATAAAACCAATATAAGTCTTTCTTTTTAAATCATATTTCTCTATCTATATCTTGAGGTTAACAGATATGCATATTGCTTTTTTGCTACCGGATTTAAATGGTGGTGGCGCCCAAAAAATGGTTATAAATCTAGCAAATTGGTTTGCTCATAAAGGCTACAAAACTGATTTGGTATTGTTTAATGCGACAGGACCATATCAGGTTTTTGTTTCGGAAAAAGTGCGCGTCTATGATTTTGAGAAAAAGAGGACCTATCACGCTATTAGTAAACTTTCCGATTATCTGAAAACTCAAAATCCTGATGTAATGTTTTCTGCTTTGTACCATGTAAATATTATTGCGATTCTAGCTAAAAAAGCTGCAAAGACGGCAAAAACAAAAATTGTGATTAGTGAAAGAAACCACCCGACAAAGCGCTTAAATGCAGAACCTTTCCTAAAACAAAAATTCTGGACGGGTTTAATTTCTTCCCTTTACCCCTTAAGCGATAAAATCATTGCTATATCCAATGGCGTAGCAGAAGATCTTAACAAAATAATCGGCACAAAAGACTCGAACAAAATTGAAACCGTGTACAATCCTGTGGTTACTGATGATTTTGAGAATAAATTATACGAGGCGGCAACCTCAATATTTCCGGACGGTTGTACAACCAAAATAATAACATCTGGGCGATTAGTTGAACAAAAGGATTACCCTACACTTCTTAAATCTTTTTCGCTTTATCTGAAACACGACCCCAATGCCCATTTAGCTATTTTGGGAGATGGTCATCTATCTCAAGAAATTCAATTTTTGACGGCAACACTTGATCTAGAAAACAATATAACTTTTGCAGGATTTATATCTAATCCCCTGCCTTTAATGGCCAGCGCTGATCTTTTTGTTATAACGTCTGCGTGGGAGGGTTTTTGTAATGTGATTGTCGAAGCCCTTTATTGTGGTCTTAGAATTGTTTCAACTGACTGCCCGTCTGGGCCAGCAGAAATTCTTGGTAAAGGAAACTATGGATATCTTGCACCTGTTGGTAATGCGGAAGAGATAGCCAACTTAATGATAGAAGCTATGGCAGCAGAAATTGATCCAGAACACCAAAAAGCAAGAGCAATGGCATTTCATGTAGATAAAATAGGGACAGAGTTTGAAACAAAGTTCAGAGCGTTGATTTCATAATGGCAAGTAAATCTAATGTTTTATTGGTTATAAGTAAGTTTCCGCCAGAATATTCCGGACCTGGCGTACGAATACCTCGCCTCTATGAATGGTTAAACAGCGAAGACAAAAAATATGATGTAACAGTTTTATGTAACGGAATTGAGCAAGTAAAGTCGAAGCAATACATACATAACCAAATACCCGTGCGTCGTATATGTGCTCACTGGGTACACACATTATTCTCGGGGTTGCATTTTATTCCTCAAAAATGGAAGCACAGTTTTATTTACCAAAGCGAGTTCTTGCAGACTTTATTTACGCTTTTTGTTGCAAAACCATATCGGAATATAGAGTTGTTTCATATTGCAGGGCACTCGGGTGGGACAGCCGCAGCTCTGCTTTATGCCAAGATAAAAAATATTCCGGTTTTGATGGAACTGGTAACTGCAAACGCACCCTATAGACAAAAATTTCTCTTATTCTTTAAAACACCTGAAATCGATAATTTTATGGTCGTGGCTCTTACTAAGGACATGGAAAGGAAATGTCTGAGTGCTGGACTAAACCAAGAAAAAATCTGGATGCGACCCAACCCGGTTGATGAAGAAAAATTTTTTAAAGTTTCTGAAGACCAAAAAGTTGAAATAAGAAAAAAGATTTCCGGTTTTTCTGAAAAGCAGATCGTCTTGGCAAATGTTGCAAAAATGATGCCCCAGAAAAATCAAATTCTCATTGTAGAAACATTGAAATACCTTCCCTCTAACTATGTCGCATTAATTGCAGGCCCTATGATCAAAGACGGTCCCCTAAAGGAACGGGATCAAAAATATATCAGTGGGATTTATAAAACTATTGAAGAGAATAAATTAGAAGATCGGGTGCATTTAGTGACCGATTTTGTTAGTGCAGATGAGTACATGAAAAGCGCAGATATTTACCTTATGCCCGCATGGAATGAGGGTTTTGGAACACCAATGATGGAAGCCATGGCCTGTGGTCTTCCGGTTATTGCAAACAAGAGTGAGCCGGCTTTCTGCGAATGGATTGAAGATGATAAAAATGGCTATTTATGTGATATTAATGAGCCACAACAATGGGCCAAGGCAATTGATAAAATTTCTCATTTTGTAGAAGAACAGCGTTTAAACGTCTCGAGAGAAATTCACAAAAAGGCTGGACAACAGCCAATATACAACCATTATAAAATGCTGATTGAAGCAATGATCAAAGACGATAAAAAGCATGGATCTGAAACAAAAAATAGATAATAAAACAGTCGTAACAGGTATTATAGGGCTTGGTTATGTTGGCTTGCCTTTAATGCATTCTATTTGCCGTTCAGGTGGTCAGGTTATTGGCTTTGATATTGTTCCAGAAAAAGCAGAGCAACTAAATAGTGGGATAAGCTATCTGGAAACAGTGCCAAGTGAAATTATAGAATCTTATAGAGAAAAAGATTTATTCGAGGCAACTTCAGATTTTTCAAAACTTTCGGATGTAGATGTCATAGTCATTTGCGTTCCTACACCCCTTACAAACAAAAAGGAACCCGATCTTTCGTATGTTTTAAGTACAGCAAACACAATTGCTACAAACCTCAAGAAAGGGCAAATGGTTATTCTTGAATCTACAACCTATCCAGGTACACTTAGCGGTGAAGTAAAACCAATCCTAGAAGAAAAAACTGGTTTAACAGCAGGAAAAGATTTCTATCTGGCCTTTTCTCCTGAGCGCGAAGATCCTGGTAATCCGGACTTTGAAACTTCAACTATTCCAAAAATTGTTGGAGCTGACACCGAAAAGGAACGTGGCTTGGCAACAGCTTTCTATACGAATTTCCTTCAAGAGGTTGTGACGGTCTCCAGTAGCGCAACAGCAGAGGCTGTTAAATTGACAGAAAATATATTCAGGGCGGTAAATATCGCATTAGTAAACGAGCTAAAAGTTGTTTACGAAAAAATGGGGATTGATATCTGGGATGTCATAGAGGGTGCAAAAACAAAGCCTTTCGGCTACATGCCTTTTTATCCCGGCCCAGGCCTTGGTGGGCACTGCATTCCAATAGATCCCTTCTACCTCACATGGAAAGCAAAACAACACGGTATTGACACACGGTTTATAGAATTGGCCGGAGAAATTAATACCGCCATGCCGGATTATGTGGTTTTAAAAACCATTGAGAGTCTTGATCAAGATGTACAGGATGCACATATTTTAATTATCGGCGTTGCCTATAAGAAAAACATCAATGATCAGCGTGAGTCTCCAGCTTTTGTGATTATTGAAAAACTAGAAATGCACGGAGCTAAGGTTGACTATTACGACCCACATATTCCTAAAATTTTACCTAGCAGAGAGCATACCCAACTATCCGGCAGAACGTCTATAGACTGGAATGCAAAAACTTTAGGTGATTATGACGCAGTGGTTATTGTTACAGAGCATGACAAAGTAAACTATCAGGACATTGCAGATAATGCACAACTTGTAATAGACACACGTAATGTAATGTATTTATTTTCAGAAAAAGCTCGGGTTGTTAAAGCTTAGGACTTCTTAGCAACAAACAAATACCGATCGACTGAAGTAAGACCGGTTGAAAAAGTTCCTATCATTTCTACTTGATTAAAACCGATATCCTTCAAAAAATCTTCAATCCATAACTTAGGGTCATCACCCATAAAAGACAGTAAAGGCTGCCATTTAGTACCTTTTTCATTAGACTGTCCTGTTTCAAAAATCATACAACTGCATTTTTGTGCCAGCGCTTTCATCATCTCCTGTGCCTGATCAGCACCATACGCCTTAACCCAATGATGGAAGACTGATAGATTGATAACCGTGTCAAACCCTGGCATAAAATTTATATATTCTGGGTCAATTAAATGCTTTGTAAATAAAACACGCTCTGAATTTGTAGTCTGTTTTATAGCATTACAGCTAGTAATATTAAAATAATCAGATTCGACGCCATAGGAAAAATGCCCTTTTTCTGCTGCCATAAATGAGAAAAAACCTATGTTGCAACCAATATCTAGTACGGATCCCGGTTTAGTAGGCAAATGCAATGAAAAGGCTTCCCACCTGTCCCGGCAAAATCTTGTTAAGTCTTTGTTTTTATTTTTTTTATATATAGGCTGGTATAGTTTAAAAAAAGGCAAATGACAGAGTGCCTGATAAACTAAAAAGTATGCTGAATCTACAATAAGCACATATAAAAATTTTAAATGTCTCTTCATGATTTAAAAGCCTTTTCAAAGTCATCAATTTGATCGGGCCTTATAGTGTCCACTAATTTAACGTGCTGCAAGAGCTCTTTTTCAATAAACTTTTCGGCGAGTTCATAAAGACGAATGGTTTCATTAAAATTGAAATCAAACCGAGGGTTTTGACGACCCTTTTCTCTCTCAACAATTTTTTGAATATCATCCTTAATATATATTACTTTGTCCGGCATAGAAAGATGTGGCATGACTGCCAAATTTCGGTCTACGTTTTGAAATTCTCTTTCTAATATATTTTCCAGTACCGCTTGCAAAATGCCGGAATCGTAGAAGAAAACATAACTGTTTTTGTCTTCAAATACCCTGAATCCCATACGATAAGCAAGCTTTTGTGCTGCTCTTTGGTTTTTTAAAATAGGCCCAAAAATAAATATAAGATACAGCTTTGATACTATTCGTTGTAGAAGCCGGGCTTGATTAGAGCGAATTATTTTATACGATTTAGGTATAGAAGAACTATTATTTTCTATTAACGTTGTTTTGCCTACACCCGGCAATCCGATAACCTCAATCCACATGATTAATCATCATACCCTTTAAAATATCTTCAGAAAATATATCCCTGTTTTCTGTTGCCCATTCACGCACATTCAAAGACATTACATTACGCGCAACTTCAAAGGTCTTTTCATGGGTTGCCCAAGGAAAACTATAGAATTGATTAGAGTAATGGCCATGATACCGCATAAGGGCATAAAAACTTTCTTTTACGTCAGAACCTTTTACCTTTTCAATTATTTGAGCTAAAGGAACCACCCACATCATATGTGGTGGCCATCTCCAAATGTAGGGTTCTTCCTCTGGAAACAAATCCTGATAATTATATTGTCTTAAATAATCTTTATATAGCCTTTGATCTCTTTTCTGTTGAAACGGCAACTTTTCACAAAACTCCACAAGCTCACGCTCCCACAATGGCATTTCCCAATCATACTCAAAAAAATCATAACTACGTTGACCATTAGCAACCAAACATATCTGGCGGGCATCATACTCCCATACTTCTTCCATAGTGGCCCATTTCGAAGGAGAGTCTACCAAGTCGGGTATACCGGAAATCAGTTTATCTATTCTCTTTTTTAATTGTTGAAAATTATCTTCTGTGTTGAGTGACCCCCAAAGAGCATAATGTTTCTTGAAAATAACATCATAAAAAACATCCATATTTAATTCTATATTTTCAAACCACTTAGGCGAAATATGATTGCCTGTTATATAGTCCCCAGATTGACCATTTATCAAAATGGCATGATTGGGGAGTTTTTTCTTCTCGCGTAAACACATCAGAGCAGAAAACTCTCTCATGCTCGAAATGGCCTTCAACCCATCTGTACTTTCCCAGAAATTCTTTCTTTCTTCGTCTTTAAAGTAACGCCGAATTGATGACATTGATGGACTAACAAAATGCCAGGCAACACCGAGATTTTTTGCCACTTTTTTTGCAATTTTGGCTTCAAAGTTAAAATAAGGACCATAAGTAAATGTACTTATATTTTTATACCCATGTTCGTGTAATTTGCATAAAATAAGCCTGGAATCCAAACCACCACTTAAGGGAACCCATATTGGTCTTCCATCAGCTCTAGAAATTATTTTTTTAGTTAAAGCATCAATAATTTCCCCTAACTTCTTTAAGTTTTGATCCCAACTGTCAGGGTTGATGTCTTGTGTCATATCAGGGATATACCGGAATAGACGTTCTGTCCGTAATTGCTTATTTTTCTTGTCCCAAATTAAAAATTCGCCTGGTTGCATACATTTAATTTGATCGTACAATGTGTTATTCCCTGCCACATAACCCGACATTGCAAACTCAATACAAGAAACAGGGTCTACAGAAAAATTCGTCAATCTTTCTTTAACCATTCTGGCATTATTTGAGAGGAAAAAACTGTTTTCTTCAGTGCTGTAATATAACGGCCAGCTTCTGATGTGATCTACCCAAGCTACTATAAAATTTTCAGTTTCAATAAACCCTGCAGAAAAATTATAAAGTTCATTTAGAAAATTAGTGATTTGAGAACATATATCTTCATGTGCAGAATCAAGAACCAAATCAAACATTTTTCTTGCAAATTCTTCAGGACCCTTGAAGAAGCAAGCCCCCTCTTCTTTTGTAAGTTTTGTCCAGTCAGTGTATCTTCCATCATAAATAATCATAGGATCAACTCACATTATCGTTTTTGAGATTTATAACATGATCTGCAATATCTAGAATTTTTGGATCATGGGAAATCAAAATTATTGTGACATCGGGCAACATATTTTTCAAAGCCTCTAGAATAATCCGTTCATTCTCTTCATCCAAACCGGTGGTAGCTTCGTCCATAATCAGTAAAGCAGGCTCCCGCACCAGAGCCCGAGCAAGAGCTAAACGCTGCCTTTGCCCGCCGGACAACTTTCCACCCCGTTCGCCTACTACATGATAAATTCCACCATCAGTTTGAGATATAAATTCCCATGCATTCGCAACCTTTAATGCGTTAATAACTCTTTCTTGTGAAATACTTTTATCGCCCAATGTAATATTCTTATAAACCGTGTCATGAAATAAAAAAGTATCTTGGGGGACATAACCAATCATTTTTCTCCATTTGCGGATATCAACATCATTCAAATCATTTTCATCTATAAATACATTACCAGACTTTGGAATAATCAGGCCAAGTGCTGCATCCAAGATCGTCGACTTCCCGGACCCAGAGGGGCCAAATATAGCCGTCATTTTTCCAGCAGAAATTTTAGCACTGAAGTTGTCCAAAATGATCTTATCTTCGTATCCCAACTTCAAATTTTTTAAATTTATTTCTTTTTGTAAATTAGGATCGGCCGTTCCAAACGATTGTTCCTGCTGTTCTGAAGCAACTTGAATTTTTTCCAGAATTGAATTAACCGCTCCTTCAAAAACCGATGTTTTTTGATAGTTATTTTGAACAAGATTTACCTGATTTAGTAATCTGTTAAACAAAAAAGCCATCATAAATAGCTCGGTTATAGGATATTGTGCAAAACCATATGCCCACCAAAGGCCCAAAGCCATTAAAGAAACGAGCATGGGTTCGTGCAAATGTGTTAATAATAAACTTGAAAAGGCCAATCTTTTTCGACAGTTTTGTAACCCTATAGTATCCGCGTTTAATAAATGACTGTATTGTTTTTCCTCGCCCATTGCTTTGATGGGTTTTGCTCCTGCTAAAGATTCACTTAGACTTGAAAGTAGGCTATTCAAAGTAATCGCCATTTCGTTTCCTGCGTCTCTTGCCATTCGAACTAAAAATCGTAATAAAAAGGCAAAAATACTGCCCATAACTATGGCCGCTAAACTAATTTTCCAATCTATGACAAAAGCAATTAATGCATATATTCCCGCCTGCAGGGCCGAAGAAACTGTCTTGCCCATGATTGTACAAAAATGACCCGCATAATCAGCTTCGGTTGCAATTGCGTTTGCAGATTTTCCAGGATCTAGAGAAGTATAATAATTCCAACGCGCTACCATAAGAGCATTTATAAACTGACGGCGTAAATCGTAGGTAATATCAACTGAAACGTACGCTACAACTTTTAGGGCTTGAAAAATAACAAAAGCCTTAAATGCAATCGCAAGAACAATCAAAAATAGTAAATTATCAAAGCTTTGATTCAATCCAAAAAAACTAAAAACTGAATCTATTACCCATGTTAATGTATTGCTTTCTTGCGCTTCTGTATTGCCTAATACTATATTTAAAAGAGGTAGTAACGCACCTATACCAATCGTTTCTACTACACCCGCCATTAAAAGTGCCACAATAACAATTAAGGCCCGCATAGGGTATAACCCTACAAAATGCTTAAGTAGTTGTATGGAAGATTTGCGGGTATAATCAGACATAAATTAACCCTTATTCTCTTTATGAACAGCCTTATAGAGCATTTCTGCACGCTCCCAATCTTCGGGCCAATCTATATCAGTTACCCTGAAAGAGGAAACTTCAAAGCCTCTGAACTCATTAAAATCACCACTTCCACCAGCGTTCAAAATATACTCAGACGTATAAAATGCAAACATACCTGCATCATAGTAGGCGTGTTTTAAATCCTGTGTACGCATAGCAAGAGCGGCGGCATCATTTGGATTGAGATCACCGTTATCTCCTAAACGAAAAGCATGTTCTATAGGTGCAGGATAAGGCGTTACCGCCAATAATGCCTTCTTAAGATCTGTTGTTTCAAACTCTATACAGGCTTTTTTAAGATCATTTGAATCCATCAACGGGCTCGTTGCATACAGTAAAGCCACAGTATCAAATACTTGATCATGTTCCTTATATTCTTTCACAACATACTGTATGGCTTCCATCATTGAGGCATGATCACTGGAAAACTCTGAAGGTCTCATGAAATCTGGGTTATGACCGTATTCTCCTGCCACTGTTGCTATTGCAGCACTATCTGTCGAGACGTGGATCATATCAAAAATCTTTGAATCTTCGGCAGCTTGAATGGCATGCGCTATCATAGGGCGCCCACAAAAATTCTTGATATTTTTGTCAGGGATTCTTTTTGAACCTCCGCGCGCAGGAATAATTGCCAATCGTCTCATGTTTGATTCAAGCCTTCACGAATAATCGAAACACTGTTGTTTCCTTCGTTAAACAGTAAATCCAGTATGCACATAAAGGGCACGAAGTCACCATGCATTTGGTTGTATTGGGGGTGGTTATAATCATGATAAGAAAGCATTATATTTTCATTTTCAAAAGCATCTGAACCTTCAAGATAGACCTTTGAACCAGGGGGCGAGATGTAATGTTCTGCCTTTCTGTTTTTGCAGACATCAACCAGAAGCATGTCCTTTGTTCCTGATAACTCCATCGTTGAGGATTTTATAAGAGGTGTAGTAATCTCTAAAATACCACATACCCATTTTATGATATCCAGATTCAAATCTGCAATGAACTGGGGCTTACTATTAAAAAAATTGAAAATATCCTCTGCATATTCATTGAAAAACGGTGTTTTTTTGTAGTTCAGCTCGAGGGATCGAACTATTTTCTCCAAAGGGTTTTTATCTCCCTCATATAAAATTTCAGCTTCTTTAATAGCTTGCCCCTGTTTTCCCTTAGAAGATACAGGAACACTGAGCCATAATTCTCCGCTTGGTGTTTTAATCTTGTTTCGTTGTTGCCAGCTACGCTTTTCAAATTGAACATGGTCGAAAATGATGAATTCGTCTACGCGATCAATGAGCGCAAAATACCCAATCCATGGCAAAAAAGTAGGCTGCATGATGGCGATTGATTTCATCTAAATCTATGCCTCCACAGCAAGGCAAATACCATTTTTTCCATATCCATTGCCATTGTAAAACATAATATGCTTATCGTTATGCCTTATCACAACGGGATAACAAATCATCTCTTCATCGGGGCCAGCCGGCGTTGGAAACAAATCCACAACCTCAGTATAACGTTTCCAATGTATGCCATCTTCTGATTCTGCATATTGCGGAAGATAGCAATCTCCTTTAGATGAAAACCACATTCTATAAATATCGTTCTCCTTGATGACATATGGTCGAGCCAGTGCGTTTTCGCCTTCTAAAAAATCAATTGCAACAATTCCCTCGCGATACCAGTTTTTTCCATCTTTTGATGTTGCTGTTTGAATATTATAACGAGGCAAGTCTTCGTGGATCCATTCCGTACCGGCAACATAATACATTCTAAACCCGTCACCGTCTTTAATTACCCAGGGCGCGGTATTAATAAACGGATTAACTTTATTACGCTCGATGATGGGTGCTTCCGACCATCTTTCAAAGGTCTGTCCTTGATCTTTGCTAATCGACAGACCACCAAACAAATCCATGCGCGTTGTCCCACCCGGTTTAAACCCAATGATATACATTAAAAGCTCGCCGTCTTGCTCCAGTAAACAAGAGGCCAAAACACCATTATCATCGAATGTCCCCAAACGGCCTGGCTTTAACACTGCGTCTTGTGAATACTCAAGGACGTGATCCGGATGATCCATGTCAATAAGTGCGTAACCAATGTGGGACTGATTATTTTCATTACGCCCTGCAAAATAAATTCTGTAAAGGCTGCCTTCAAGATGATATGGCGTCGGCAACATTGCGTGCGTACGCATCCACCAGATACTCTCATTTGGCTCAATAACCAATCCCCTTTTCTGCCATTTTATTTTAGGAAAATGCATTTAAACTCCTAAAGCTTGAAATAAGATTTTTTGATGTATTGGGCCTTACGATCATCAGGGTCTAGTACTTCACAACCGGTTCCAAGGGCAACGCAGCCATTAGACAAATCTTTTGTGACTGAAGCGTCCATAGCAATAAACACATCATCGCCTATTGTTAAAAAGTCCTTTAGCGTAGCATTAACACCAATAAAACATCTCTGCCCTATCTTGCAATTTCCTGAAACCACAATATGTGACGCAAGATATGTATGATCACCTATAACACTCCCATGCCCAATATGGTTGCCTGACCATAGCATGACATTATTACCAATTTTTACAGTAGGTTGAATGGTTTGATCTTCGAGAATGAACCCATTATCTCCCACTGATAAATCGGGCCAAGTTGTAGATTTAGACGATACATAGGTTGCCAATTTATATCCCGCGTTTTTTACCTGATGATATTTTTCCTCCCGCAGTTGATTAAGCTTCATATATGACAACGCCACATGCATATCATAATTGTCTGGAGAATATTTTTCCTTCACTTCACCAAACGGTACAACAGGCAAGTCTTCGTAGAGGTCTGAAGTCACGTAATCATCATCCACAGTGAAAGCTACTACCTCATAATCACTATCATGTGTGAAGTAAAATTTAGCGAGCGCGGCTATTTCAGCAGTTCCAAAAATGACGAGTGGTTTTGGCATGGGTCTTATCCTAAAAATCGACAGCGTGTTTTGTTAAAGGCTGATGTTTTTCTATTTTCATCTTTGCCTTCTTCCCTAGTATTTTCTTATATTCCTTTGTGCTTATACCACCCGCATCCGCAGGTGCTCTTATACTTCTGATGTTGTTTTGTGTTAATTCGTCGCCTCGCTCTATATCTTCAACTGTCCAATATTGTCGGGTAAAAATTCCCTTTTTCTTGAGATCTGTGTCGCCGCCATATTTGATACCACCAAGACTTTCCCAAGCCGCTCTCACATCTTCACACAAAGTTTTCAACTCTTTGGGTTCTAATGAAAAAGACGAGTCCGGCCCGCCATCATTACGGTCTAAAGTAATATGCTTTTCAATGACACATGCGCCTAAGGACACTGCCGCAACTGATGTTGCCGTACCCAAGCTATGATCAGAAAGACCATACAAAACATCAAAGCTCTTGGCCATATCGTGCATAGTATGCAAATGTGTGTCTGCTGGCGCTGCCGGATATGCGCTTACACAGTGCAGAACAACCAATTCTTCCCCTTTTGCCTCTTTTATGAAGTTTATGGTTTCTTCTACGTCTTTTTTAGTTGATGTGCCGGTGGATATAATGACCGGCTTTCCGGTCTTTACAACCGCTTCAACCAATGGCCAATCAGTCATTTCGTTCGATGCTATTTTATAAGCAGGGGTCTCAAGACCTTCAAGCAACTCAACTGCATCCAAATCAAATGGAGAACTGAAAATAGTAATTCCAATCTCTTTCGCGTACTCAAATAACCGCGGAAACCAACTATATGGGGTGTGAGCTTCACGATACAACTCGTATAAATTGCGTCCCGCCCATGTTCCCTCTGTAATGGTAAACTCGTCCCGTGATGAATTGATTGTCAATGAATCCGCTGTATATGTTTGAAGTTTCACTGCACTTGCACCTGAATCTTTGGCAACTTTGATCAAGTAACAGGCACGATCTATATTGCCATTATGATTACCGGATAACTCTGCAATAACATAAGGAGCTTGCCCCTCTCCTATCTTGGTTCCATCAATTTCAATAACCTTTTTCATTCCTCAAATATCCTGATTACGGCATCGGCTAGGTTTTCAGAACCAGAACCTACTTTTTGTAGTTTTTCTATTGCTTCAATCATGTTTATATAAGCCAAAGGGTCATTTTGCAACTCAATCAAGGCATTAGACCAATCATCCGGAGATAAATCCTCGTAATAACCTTTGTATATAGATGTTCTGTATTTAGCAAAGCGCTTACTTAACTCCTGATGTTCAGGATAGATTGATACAAATATAATAGGCAAACCACAGGCTGCAGCTTCATAACGAGAAGTGCCGGAACCGCAAATACCTATATCCGCCCACTTATAGTGCTCTAATAAATTATCGGGAGCCTCAAATATACTAATATTTTTATTCTCTAGCGCCTTTATTCTCTCTTTATGTTGCTCTGTAAAAAATTGGCCAATAATAACCCGAATTTCATAATCAGAAGAATTTTTAAGCCCCTCTAAAACCCGGCTTGTATTTTTCTGCGGATCGGCACCACCAAAAGTAATCAATATTTTTTTGATTTTAGCCGTGTCACGTTTTTGATAAGCGCCATCATAAATTTTATTTAAAAGGATATATGATGACCCGTGCAACCAGTGTTCTGCATGAGGGGCCGATTCTTCTTTAGTTCCCCAATACGGCTGAACCAAAGCCTTGATTTTAGGGGCCCTTGGATCGCGAAAAGCATCATCATCAAGCCCATCAATCATAATAATTCTGTATCCTTTATCATCAAGCTTGCGCATATATTGAACAAGTGCGTCTGTATTTTTAAGATTTTTGCGATGCCCTAGATCAAGAATGATGTTTTTTGCATCTTTGGGATAATGGTCAATTTCATCCGCATACAACACACCCTCAGGAACAAAATGTAGCTTTGCCCCCGTATCAATGATCAAATTCTGAATTGTTTTATCTCTATCAGCTATCAAAAAACAGACAGGGCACAGCTTTGTTAATTTCTCTGCAAGTATAAGACATCTTTTGAGATGTCCTAACCCTGCCTCATGCGAAGCATCGCACCGAAAGTAAATCATGTATCTTTTCTAACCTTAAATAAGGGTCTGAGCGGTTCACAGCGAAGGGATTCAAGCAATAATCCTGAATCAATATTTTCCCTCAGTTTTTGTAAAAAGCTCTCGTAAGATGTTATCACAGCATCAATGTCTTCGTCTGTGTGTGCGTAACTCAACAAGTGAGAGCCCAGTGTCAATATTCCGTTGTCCATCATTTCTTGCATAAAAAAAGTTTTGACTGTGGCGCTGTCATACTTTGCATGATCTTTAACTTGTAAAAAGGACCAGGCTGGATGGCCAGAAATTTTTATGGTGTCCTGAAAATTATTTTTTTCAATAAGTGCTTTGACTGCATCATTCAGACGCCGCCCCTTTTTTGACATTTCTTCAATAACATTGTGTGATTGCAGCTTATTAAGAGTCGCAAGCGAAGCCGCCAAAGAAAGGGCCTCTCCCCCGAAAGTAAAAGAAAAATAAACTTCTTCAAGCAAATTCATGATCTCGGCTTTTCCGGCTATAGCTGAGACCGGATAGCCATTTGCTAATCCTTTTCCAAAAGTCGCTAAATCAGGTATAACCCCGAAATATTCTTGGGCACCTCCATTAGCATGTCTAAAACCCGTCACAATTTCATCAAATACAAGTACGGCGCCGTGCTTATGGGTTAATTCTTTAACACCTTCTAAAAAACCTGCTTCTGGGAAGGTAACGTTCATCGGTTCTAAAATAACAGCAGCGACCTGACCCTGATATTCATTTAACAAGTCTTCCAAGCTTTGCAGATTGTTAAAATCAAATGTATGGGTTAGAGCGCGTGTTGATTCCGGAACCCCAATATTACGCGGTGTAGCACCTATATACCAGTCTTGCCAACCGTGATAACCGCAAACCAAAACATGGTCCCGGCCTGTGTACGCGCGCGCTAGGCGAATAGCCCCTGATGTAGCATCAGAACCGTTTTTACCAAAGCGAACCTTTTCTGCACAGGGCACCATTTCTATAATTTTTTCAGCAACCTGCATTTCAATGGGGTGGGCCAGAGAGAAAATTACGCCTTCTTCTAATTGCTTTTTGACAGCTTCGGTTACATCAGGATCCTTATAACCCAGAGTAATAGCCGCCAATCCGTTAATTAAATCGATATATTCGTTTCCATCAACATCCCAGACGCGGCTCCCCTCTCCGCGTTGAATAAAATAAGGGGATATCCCATAGGGAAACTGTGTTCTGCTTTTGCTAAAAGTCTGTGTGCCCAGAGGAATAGATTTCTCTGCGCGCGCTAGGAGTTCTTCTGACTTTTTGTATGATTTAACCATTTACTCACCATTTGGAAGGATCAATCAAAGATGTATCATTGATTGCAAAGGAATTAAATACCTCTTGATCATATACAGGTAAATTTGACACCACAGAAACAAGCCCTTCCAACTGCTGAAAGCTATTTACACCGCAGATCACGCGGTCAATATCCTTGTTTGACATCAAAAAAGAAAGTGCAGCAGCCATAGGCTCTATTTTTCGTATTGATGACCATTCTTTAAAATTTTTGAGTGTTTCAGAAATGCCTTGAAGAGGTTCAGGCAGATCCTCGGGCGACATAAAAATCACACCTTGTAAAAAAGCAGAGCGAACATGGATTTCTATATTTCTGGTTTTCAACTTCTTCAAAACCCCGTTTTTTAGAAGTCTTTGGTCGAAAACATTCATTGGTAGCTGAACCATATCTATATCGAAATTATCTAGAACAAAATTGATTTGCTCCTCATCATAAACAGAGGCCCCTATTTTTTTGACTTTGCCTTGTGCTCTTAAATCACACAGAAATTTATGTAATGTAGCTCCGTTTTGACTTTTTAAATCTTCTGGGTGGTGAAGTAAAATACCGTACACAAAGTTTTGGTTCAGTCGTGATAATGAAGATTCAAAGCCATTCCTGACTAAATCAACATCTTCTGTAGAAATAATCGGTTTTTTTACCGGAATTGTTTTAGTAACAATTTCAAAACCATTTTCCGGTTCTAAAACATGTCCCAAAACTTCTTCACTGTTGCCATATAGATGCGCCGTATCTATTGTTTTTAAACCAATTTTTTGTGCAAACTCTATAATACGTGCCACTTCAGATTCTGGTGTTTTACCGGACGAGTTGGAAACACCATAATCCAGACCAAACTGCACGGTCCCCAAACCTAATTTATGCAAAAAATTTTCAGGCATAATAGTAATTAAAAAACTCTTTATTGTTGTGTTTTGAACTTGCTGTATCAATAGCAGTTTTTAATTCAGACCAATTAACTGCCTCTCTATTCTTTTCATCGAAAGAACCCTTCACAAATCCGGCACGCTTTTCAATTAGATTTAGACCCTTTTCCGTCCACGGATGATTATAGAAATCAATCATTACCATAGGAAGATTGGATGAAACAACAGACCGAAAAACTGTAGTATACAAACAATCAAATAGAATTAAATCACCCTCCTCCATCATATCTTCCAACGGCTCTGAGCGAATACTTGCACCTAAATCTTTAATGATCTGGGGTGGCATAATTGGTGTTTCCGGATGAATTTTTA
The DNA here is from genome assembly GCA_964352665.1 of uncultured Micavibrio sp. GTDB lineage: Bacteria > Pseudomonadota > Alphaproteobacteria > Micavibrionales > Micavibrionaceae > UBA1672. The sequence continues at coordinate 38,027 of CAYGSJ010000009.1, read as the reverse complement.
CAATTACATTATATCCCCAAGACCGAAGCTTAAAAACAACACGAGCCTGCCAATCTAAATGTACAATATCCGGCGAGCATGGTCCCATCCACACGCGATCACCGCCATACAAAGTTGCTAGCACTATGATGGTCTTAATATTTGGTCTTTCTACTAAAAATCGTTCGTACGAGACAAACTCTTTTTCCTCAGACTGTGTATCAGGCACATAAGAAAGCTGGGGAGGCTGATGATCAAAGCAGTACCATGAAGCAGTCCGATCCTCCATCTCACTTGCTTGATTTTTATTTAGACATACAAAGGCCGAACAGTGCCATAATTCATTAGACCCCATGCACGGATTTGATACATGCCCTAGTCCAGCCCCATGATCATGTCCTGTAACGTGACCTTTATGCACCTCCAGAACTGCTGATCTTAATAAAATATCCCATATATATCCCGCTGTTCCTGTCCAAACAGTTTTGGGTAAGCTATCGGGTTGTACACTTAATAATTTTTTATAATGTGCCCTAACACAGGCGGATCCCTCGCTTAAAATATTTTGTAAATATAAAAAAGATGGCCCAGAGAACTCAATACCATGTTCTTTATAAAGCTTTGAAACTATATTCATGACACTTGTCTCGAATGTTTCATCCATATTTCTAAGCTCTTGGTTTATCTCTTGCGGGTTTAAACCACTAAACCAACGATCGGATCGACAAAAAACAACGTCTTGGCTAACAGTATTAGCGTGTTTTTGAATAAGGTCAGTTCGTTGTGTTGCTATAATATCATTTAACAAAACAGATTTCGTAATGGGTTTAAGCTTCAAACTTCCAACATTTAAACCTGCTTGTTTCATATTAATAAGTTTAGAAAGCCTTTTTATCTTTTTTAGAAAACTTGATTTTTTTGCTCTAGCAGGGCCATTTCTAAAAACATTCAAAAAACCGGGATCTTCAGGTCTCTCATCGTTTAATAACGCGCCCCATACTCGCATTTCTTTTTTTAAAATAGGTTGGTAAGAATTGCTCTCTAATCGTTTCTTGAGCAGATCACAATTAAAGACTGCTAAAGCTTCGGTTACATAGTATTTATAAAGCACTTTATAAGATAAAATCTGTGGTGAATTTTGGTGTTTTTGTATTAAGCTCGTGTATCCCTGCATCAGCTGATCAGCAAAAAATTGTCGCTCTGAATAAGACACAGGCCAAAAAAAGTCCTTTACTCCATTTTGATCAACTTTGATATTTTCTATATCAAGATGCAAGATTCTTCTTTTCATTTTTTTCCAACTCAAATGTATTCCATATATGTGCCATAACTGAAAGTTGCCCAGACCCTGTATCTGTTCGTCTTCCTACTATTTTCATGTTTTTATAAGTAGATTCCAGAATTTGAATCTGCTTCATATAAATCTCATCAAAGCCTGGTGAAAGAACAGGAAAACCATTTGGGTTATTTTCACAAGATGACCATAGACATTTCGTATTATTGTTTACGATATTCATGTCTTGCAATTCTTTAAATATCTCTTTTTCAAGATTAGGGCTTATTTCACGCTCGTCCTCGTGAAGAATTTCAACCGTAATACGATAAACATCAGAATGACGTGGACTGTAATTATCATAAAGCGTCACACGATAAGACTTAAAATCTGGGTCATATACCGTTACCCAATAGGGCCGCTCTATTGGCTTTTGATTGACTAGAAAATGTATAGTTAGAACTTGTCGCATATGGGGTTTTTGAGATGGCACTTCGGTTTTTGTTAAAAAAGAGAGAAATATTGCAGGCAAAGACCAAATCAATGTGTCACAAGGCAAAATCATACCATTTGACAAAGAAACTTCTTTTATTTTGCTCTCATTGGTTTTTACAGCATCAAGCGTCGTATCTGTTAAAATCTGCACGCCTTCCGCTTTGAGATTATTGGCCATTTGATCGAGCCATAACCCTATGCCTGCTGCTTTAGGATAGTATTTGAGAATATCGGAGTTACCGTCCTGACAATCCGCGTAAGCGATACGCCAGTCCCAGTCCTCGTCTTGTTTCAGTTCTTTACTTTTTTTCTGATCTTCAATTATCAGTCTGGACGGGGCAAAAAAACCATCCATCGAGACAGAAAGATCCTCAAGACCTAACCCTGTATATTTATAATATGCCGGCGCATAAATTACCTGCGTTGCTGTCTCACCATATCGGTGTCTACAGGCCTCATACAGGTTTTTAGGAGTAAGGGGTTTAGAACGATCATCGTGGAGCGCCTTTAATTCCAATTTGATTTTGGATTGAACCTCACTTGATAACGATTCAACACTCGCACAGCCACTATTTTGATAAAGGGCACCATTGAGAATATGCCCCTCTTGCAAACTACTTTCAAAAACATGGTAGTCGGACAAATTGATATCTTGTCGAATAATTTCTTTAATTGGTCCGGTTTTTGGGCTTAGTACAAAATGAGTACCGCAATCAAATGTAAAGTCCTCACCGTCATTTAAGGGATTTTGAACATTGGAATGCTGTAATAACCCGCCGACATTCTCTGACTTTTCAATAACAAATATGTTTTTGTAGCCTTGGTTCACTAAAACTCTGGCGGAAAACAATCCTGCTAAACCAGCACCAACAATGATATGGGCATTTTCCGTCATCATATTTTCTTATAAATCCTCATATTCAGGCCCAACAATCACAATATCTTCCCGTGTATTGCCAAAAGGTAAGTGTTGGGGTTGATCTACAACATAAGCATGAAAACCCAAGTGACGAACAAATTTGAGCATTTCGATTATAAAATCATCGTTTATCCGCACAGCATTTGCGTCCCCTTCTTCCTGAAATTGCGCAATATCGATTTGATCCGGATACTGCTCAACAAGAGCTTGCCATTCTTTTTGAAAGGCCTGCCCTCTCTTTGAATTCATAAAGCGCGCCTTTTTATCTACATTGGCCAAATCACCTAACAAAGCGATGCCTGAGGGATCGAGCAACATAGTAATTTTTTCTATGAACTTTAATACAACCTCTTTATTAGGTAGCGCAGGTAGAACGCTGTAGGACAGGATTTTGGAATACTTTCCAGCAAAATCAATATCTAAAAAATTTCCTCTATGAAATACGATATCTTTCTGCCCGCCCCTTGCGACTAATTGATCAATTACATTGGTATGATCACAAGCATGGGCTTCTTTTACAACCGTAAGGGCAGGATATAAATTCAAGCCCAAACCACATCCTACATCAAGAAAAACATCATTCTCATTTAACCGCAATTTCTTGAACACATCCTCCGGAACAAACTTTTCTGCATCCGCCTGAGCATAATAACGGCCATTTTGAATGATATCGTCAACATCAGCCTTGGCCATCCGCCCATACGTATCAAAATGCGACATAATCCTTATCCTCTAAACTTTTATGTTCCACTCTATAAACGCTAAAAGGTTGCGGCAAAACCCTTTTTTAAATTTACCAATATTATATTCTTTTTCACGAGCAGGATCATAGGTAGGAATAACACCCAGATTAAAAACTTTTTGTTCTCGTTTTTTTGCTTGAATCATGCCCTCATAAACATTTGCATGTGCAAGGGGTTTATCAAACAAGTCCCTGTTATAGACAGCAACAGCATAGGACGTAGTATACCCAAAATCAGTAAATAAAGCAGAAGAAACAAGGCCGTAAGGTTCCATATACCCTAAAATAAGTTGCGCCGTCCCTGCCTTGATCATTTCAAACTGAACATCCCAGCTTTCTTTTGGCCGTGTTTCTTTTCCAGAAACTTGTTTATGAAACTCTTGGAAATCCCGGAACTGACTCTCGTTCGCATTATCATGCGACATAAACTGAAAATCTATTTCTCTGCGCCCTTGGTTCACAAGCGCTTTATAACTTTGCCGCAACCCCCTATGCAGCGCTTCTTCATCTTGCAATAAATTTTGACTGGCACGTAGCAGCAAACCAGGAACCCCTTTTCTGTTAAAGGCCTCTTGTCCTAAAATAGACAGTTCGTTCAGTGTAAAGAGATCATCAATTTTTATAATGTTGCAGTTGTTTCTCCGAGCAGAAGAAATTAGCTCATCAAGTATAAACCCGGCCATCTTTTTATCAATATCCTGAGAGTAAACTTCTGCACCACTGCCGTTAAATCCTACAAATTCATCAAATTTATGTGCAAAAATAAAGGCGGATGCAACGTCGTTTTTAAGTATACAAAAGGATAAATCAGAAAATTTTTTTCCTAATTCAGCCTGTCTATAGCGACTTTCCAATGCGAATTCCAATGGTGACGGAAGATCAAAACTAGCATCATTCAGGCGTGATAAAAAACTTTGTGGATCGTCCACATAAGATATAGCTTTTAAATTACTCATCCCAATACCTATATACCAATTATTTCAAGGACTGCATTAGAAACATAATCAATATTATCTTCCTCCATAGAAGGATAAAGCGGTAAAGAAAGGGTTTGTTGATAATACGCTTCTGCTCCGGACAAATTCTGCACTCCATAAATCTCTTGATAATATGGCTGTGTATGAATGGGAATATAATGAACCTGCGTGCCTACACCTTTTTCCTTTAAAATAGCCATAACTTGAGCCCGGGTTTTGCCAATAGCCCCAAAATCAATTTGAACTGCGTAAAGATGCCAACCTATCTTTTCCTGCTGAACACGAGGGGGGGATTTTAGGTGTGGCGACATTTTTTCAAAACGCTGATTATACAGAGATACAAATTTTTCTCTTTTTTCAATAAAACGGTCTATTTTTTTGATTTGAGATAATCCTAGAGCACATTGAATGTCAGTTAAACGATAGTTGTAACCCAACTCTGTCATTTCATAGAACCAGGGCTGCACGCTATCATCACGAACCATACCGTGATGACGAAAGAGCTTCATACGATTTGCTAATGTCTCATCGTTTGTTGTAATGGCACCCCCCTCACCCATAGCTATGGTTTTTACCGGATGGAATGAGAAAGTAGACATATCCTCAAATTCACACGCGCCTATCGGTGAACCTTCATATTCACCCCCTACCGCATGGCAAGCATCTGCAATAACTGTGATATCTTCTTTATCGGCTATCTTTTTTATTGCCTTTAAATTTACCGGCTGCCCTGTTAAATGAACTGGTAAAACAGCACGTGGTTGCAAGTTTCTTTCCTTTGCTATTTGCAACGCCTGTTCAAATGTTTCGGCAGTCATTAATCCGGTTCGTGGATCAACATCACAAAACACAACATCGGCACCACAATAACGAGCAGCGTTAGCCGTTGCTAAAAAAGTTACCGAAGGGACAATCACACAATCAGTGGCGGATAGATCCAGTGCAAGGCAAGCCAAATGAAGTGCTACCGTACCATTTGCGCAAGATACAGTATATTTTGCACCGGTCAGTTCACAAAAAGCTTCTTCGAACCTTTCTACATAGGGGCCCGTAGTCAGAAAATCCCCTTTTAAGGCTTCAGCAACTGCATCAATATCATCTTGCTCAATCGTTTGTCGCCCATAAGGAAGCATTTTATATCGCCTTCATTAATTCCATCAACTGATCTTTATCGAGCCATTCTTCATTATTATCACTCGCATAATAAAATCCATCTGGCACCTTTTCATTTTCCTGATAACGTTTTGCATCTTTCGCTTGCCAAAAATTAAAGGATGGCTCGATCACATATCTATCATCTAGAACATGTGTTGTTCTGCTGTCATCAGAGGGCACCATAACTTCATGCAGCTTCTCTCCGGGTCTTATTCCCACTATTTCATGGGGGATCCCGGGAACAATTGTATTTGCCAGATCTGTAATTTTCATGCTTGGAATTTTAGGAACAAATATTTCACCGCCATGCATCATCTCTAAAGAGGAAAGTACAAAATCCACACCCTGTTCTAATGTAATCCAAAATCTTGTCATGCGTTCATCAGTGATGGGAATAGTCTTTGCCCCCTCTTCCTTTAACTTGTTAAAAAACGGAATGACCGAACCACGGGATCCAAATACATTTCCATACCGAACCACTGAAAATCTGGTATTCGAAGCACCGGAAATATTATTTCCGGATACAAAAATTTTATCCGAAGCAAGCTTGCTTGCACCGTATAAATTAATTGGGTTTGCTGCTTTATCTGTCGACAAAGCTATTACCTTTTTAACCTTGTTATCAATAGCAGCACGCACAACATTTTCCGCACCCATTACATTTGTTTTTATACATTCCATGGGATTGTATTCAGCTGCGGGTACTTGTTTCAAGGCGGCTGCATGAATAACTATGTCTGTGCCCCTTAAGGCCATGTCCAGGCGATCACGGTCACGAATATCACCAATAAAAAAGCGAACGGAATGCGGGGCATATTGGGAAAGATGCTGTTCCATTTCATACTGTTTCAATTCGTCACGTGAATAAACCACGATGCGTCTTGGCTTATAGTCACGAACAAGGGTTTCAACCATGCACCGTCCAAAAGAACCTGTACCACCAGTAATAAAAATAGAGCCGTCGCTCAAATCCAAATTATTAGGTTTGAAATCTCTCATTCTCTCTCTCAATTTTTGAATATGCAGTGTTCTTCATAAGCCTTCTAAAGCACTTAGGCAAGACCGGTCATGATATACTGTGTTTTTATTCCATCAAGATGTTTTCAAAATGCCTCATAACGTTATGTGTCTGGAAAATATCAGGCAACTTTGAAGTCTTGGGCCAGACATCTGTTTGTGGCTTCACCTGCAACAAAATTTGTATAAAATCATCCATGTTTTGAGCAATCTGAACATCACCTATCACGCAATGACTCTGTATCTCTGACACACCATTAGCATCGGCAGAAGCAATAACCGGTGTGCCACAAAATAAGGATTCCAAAACTACATTTGGCATTCCTTCCCACCTTGAAGGTAATAGCAAACAATCAGCGTTGGTTATGATGCTCCAAGGAATACTAACATTACCGGCAAAATAAACCTGCTGCTCCAAACCTAAACTTACAACAAGAGCTTCAAGACGCTCCCTCTCTTCCCCATCACCCATTATTACCAATTTCCACGGGCAAGCTGGCTTGAAATCTTTTAGTGCACAAATAAGACGATCATAGCCTTTTTGATAGTGCAGCCGTCCTGCACAAACAAAATTCAATGTATTTTCTTTGGCTTCCTGGACAAGATTTTTTTGTAAAGCATTTGTAATAGATAAGGTATCAACTTGATTGTATAGCAACCTGTGGTTCTTAGTATCTATCCTTATGACCGTTTTGAACTCATCAATAATATCCTGTGATGGGCTAATAACCTTGTCTGCTTTCGGATATAAAAACTTATATAAAGCTCTTAAAAGCAATGATTTTTTCTTGTGTTTTTTTAGGATGGAGCTTGGAACCACTGCCTCTCTTATTATAAATTTAGTTTTTGGAAAGAAAGGTTTCATGAACATAAGCAAAAAATTTGAGTGCACCATTGTTGTCATGACAATGTCTGGCTTTAATTCTTTAAGCTTTTTTAAAAGTTTAAGATAACCTGTAAACACTGATACTCCCCCTAGAGAATGCAAAGGAATATCCGGATATATCCAGTCTTTTAAAGATCCCCTATCGTCCAAGACAACCATTTCTGACTCAAAACCGTCACGATTAATATGGTTGGCTAAAGAAATCAAAGCTCGCTCTGCACCGCCTGGATACAGAAGAGGAAGAACAAAAATAATTTTCTTACGCACAGCCATGTTTCCAAAGTGCATAAGCACCCTTTGTTATTTAACGTTGCTGCATACTTAGCGCTTCTACAGATCTTTCGATAATTTCTGCCAAGCTTACAGGACGACCCTCTTGTTCTGTTGCTTGGTCTGCCAAGTCACAAATCAAATCGTAGGTTGCAGGCTTAATTTTTGTATTAAATGGATAGGTTCTTCCTGTTTTAGCTCTTGATCTGCGTGTTCTGCGCAATGTTGACTGGCTATTTGTTGCAGATGGAGATTTAGAAACAAAGCCACTTTTTTCGCTAATTTCACGTACCTTCCGGTCAATTTCTTCACGCGAAGGTTCTGTAACATCGTCCTCGTCAAAATCCAAGCTAAGCTTAGCGCGATCATCTTGTAATTGTGTCATAATTTTCCTCTTATGCTGCTATTGATTGTTGTTTGTATGAATTTTTAAGGAGCTCTAAAACTTTGTTTGCAAAATTATAAGAGTCTTCATGGGCCTTAGTAAGACCGCTAACCTGTGACGGCGTTAAATCATGAAGCGCCTTACCAGTAGTAAACATTGTTTTGTATGCCTCTCGCTCTACAAGTTGTGCCGCTAGGACTGAAACCTTAGCACTAGAAAATTGCTGTGATATATCCAGAAAGTTACGAGATAAAATAGCCGCCGGCATACGTGTAAATAAAATGGCATATTGAATTTGTCTGCCAAACCCCTTTTCTGTTCGTTTGACAAGCTTAATAGCTTCAGCTGCCTCATTAGCGTCCAAAATAGAGCCCTGGACTGGTATGACAACAAGATCCGCCCTACTTACCGCATAAGTGACGCGCATGTTCTTGGTGCCCTCTAAATCTATCAGAACTGCAGCAGAGGTTTTTCTAGCCGCCTCTATGTTATCTAGAATGGTTTCTTCGCTATCATCACAGACGATATTAATTAAATCTGGTTTACGCCCCAAAGCTTGCCAGCGTTTAAAAGGATAATTTGGGTCCGCATCAATAATTGTAACTTGCTTGTTTGTTTGGTGAATAAGTTCACTCGCTAAAGTCAGAGCGGCAGTTGTCTTTCCGACTCCACCTTTAGGAGACACGAATGCAATAACGGGTGTGTGTGTAGACATTGTTTTTTCCTTTAGAACTTAAAGTAAGAATAGGTGTAGAAAACCTGTAGAACATTATATGTAGTTATGTATCAGCCATCAATACGCAACCTTGCAGCAATCCACAATAAATCTAGAATAAAGCCAGACTCTACAATATGTATTGCAGTTATGTTGCATATTTAAAGACACACTCTACATCTCTTCTTTCTATTGTTTGTCTAGCTTCAAGAAGGTTGAAAACATTGGTGTGCAGTTTAAGGTTCCCTTTTTCTGCAAGTATTATCATACTGTTGAAATACGCCCCCGGGCTTAAAACAGGATTGATTGGCCTAGATCTAGCGCGATCAGTAATGGCAAGGCAAACAGATGCGGCAACACGCCCCATGGTCATACACGCCCTACTCCAGCTTACCTGGTTTATACCTAAGTCCTCTCGCAATCTGTAAGCGGCATCAATGTAATCATTCCAGTTGGGTTTGTTATTATTTCTTAAATAGAGCCTTAGGCTGTCACTAGATATATTAAGCGCTTGAGATAAGCTGACATGTTCTATCCCCGTTTGTGATGCTTTGATTGTGAGTACATTGGCTTTGTTAGGCTCTCCCTGTAAGTCTTTCTGTTTTTTCTTTTGCTGTCTCTGAACGTTTTTTGTAAAGTTTACGTCTGATTTATCAGATTGTTTTTTTATTGTAGACTCTTTGTGGGCGAACTTTTCTTCGTTTCTGAGCGACCTTTTTTCTGTTTGTTCTACCTTTTCTTTTGGTTTCAAGTTTTCACAAAGGGTTGTATAAAGATCCTTGTGTTTTGATAACAGCCCGCGCAATGCTTTTAAGTCTATATGTGTACGGATTTGAACACTGATACGCTGGTAAGCACTTTGAAACTCAGTAGTGTCCTGTTCTAGCTCGTCAATTACCGCTCTTATTTGCGCACGGTACCAAGAAATCTGTCTTTTTGTTTCCATCCAGGCTTGATCATAAAGCCTCTTTTCTTGAAGTTTTTCCTCCAGTGTTTCTTTAAAATGCGCTAATGGGCCCAAATCTACACCAAAAGCATAAAGAATATGACCCGTTTTGAGGTCCCTCTTCCCGTATCTTTTGTGATTTCCACTATCATTCCAGGTTAAAACCCCTATTTCTGCCAAAGCACGCTCGAGTTTTTGAACTTGGCGCTCAGAAATACCCATGTCTAGAGCTGTTTTAGACAAAGATTGGTAAATAATAGGCCTGCTCCCCTCCTCCCAATCTATATCGCGTGTAAAGCTCATATAGTAATCCAGCAAAGCGATCATACGTGGCGTAAAACCAGCGTTTTTGCCAACACGCTTTACCAATAACAATAGATCATACCGGTTAGTATTATTCGGAGCTTGTAAACTTTGTAAAGACGTTTTGATTCTCTGGGACTGCCCTACCCCACGCCTACTATACGTTTCGGGCGATTGTACAATAAATGTGTCGATCATATTTTTGTAAAGGCAAACCGCGAATTTCCTGTGAACAAGATGCAAAAAAACTTTACAGAGCCACAAAATGGCTTGCATCCGATTCGCATGAGCGGTACTATACTTATGAAGAATTAAGGGAGTTCCGCTCCTTTTTTATAGAAACCGCCGCGCCAACGGCGGTTTTTCTACTTTTGGATCTTATTGGTTCTTAGCCTCTCCTCTTTGAAAGTGAAGTTTTGACGAAATGTCATAGAAAAATCGAATCCCATGAAAGGAATCGGTATATAAAGCTAACAAATGTTAAGGTGTAAATCAACTGTGCACAAAATTACATTTTGACTTTACAGATATGTCAAAAGTTTACAATTTTTTGTTCTCTAGCTATTTATCTGTTTAGATTAAATAATCTTGATATGGTGTATACATAAATGCAAACAACTGTCATGTAAACATGTAAATCTGTAAAGTACATAATTACTCAAAAATTGTCCAATTTCTGTAAATGTACGTATTAAAAGTTTACACATTTTACTGTTTGTGTAGTTTACAGTTTTTGATAATATCATTGTAACGCTTTGCAAACTTAACAGACAGGTCCATTAACATGAAAGTGTCCATAACAAAAGCTGCCGCTTTAGCCGGGGTTAGTAGAACAACTCTGTATAATGATATGAACAGTGGCAAATTAACTTACATCTCGAGCGGTAAAAATAAAAAGGTTATTGATGTCTCTGAGCTTGAAAGGGTCTACGGATCACTTAACCTTGAGAACAGTACCAAAGCGTCAAACACTGTAAACACTGAGCAAAACTTTACAAAAGAGAAGGGCGATCAATCTATTACTTTGATCGAGTTGGCAGTTTTAAGAGAACGGCTAGATACTCTGGAAACCGAGAGAAAGCGCGAACGCGAACAATTTGAGCAGCGCATAGAGCAACTTCAAGATACCTTAAACAAAGCACAAGAAAATCAAGGAAAGACCACGTTACTGTTGGAACACTATACAAAAGAGGGCAGGGGAGTTGAATGGGAGAAAGCGCTCAAGTCTATTGAAGAGCGCATCAGTAATCAGGAGAAGGTTGCACAGGAAGAGAAAGAAGAGCTGGAGCGTTTGCTTGATGAAGAAAAATCCAAAGGGTTCTTTGAACGTTTGTTTGGTTAATAATTCTCTCCAGAATAGAGGAGGGTGGCATCACCACCTACACGGCTTTGCTTGACACTTCTGTATTTCGTAAGCCATTTCATATTGTTATCACTTGGATAGTATTTGTTATAAATTTCCAGCCAGACGAGGTTAGAAGAAGTAATAGTCCGGGTTAGATCCTGTTTTTCGTCTGTAAGTTCTTCAAATAGAGTTTGATTTTCCATGTTATCGAGTATTACCTCTCCCAGACGTTGAAGGCCCTGGCCATTTAAACCAAATAGGTCATCTCCGTTTACATCAGCGGTGTGAGCCATCATGAAGAGCGGTATAGCGGCAAAATGATGATAATTGTAGGCTTTTTTACCTCTATCCAGCTCGAGCGGTAGGGTGCCGTTTTTCTGTATATCCTGGATTCCAAGTTTAGCTTCATAAAGCCCCCAGTTGTAGAAACTCTGGTCATTCAAAACAATGCCCGCGGTCATGACACCCCAAGCGGCCCAATACATATGATTGTTATTTCTTGAGTTTTTATCGCTGTTCTTAGAAAAATCCTGTATGACCCGCTCAGTAATCCGTCTAATCCACGCCTTAGTTTTTTCGTGTAATTCAGGTGAAATATAGGGGTCATCTTTTACCTGTAAGTATGCAAGAGATATTGATGAAAGGAGCCATTTTCTTAAAAAGTCACCGTTTTGAGAGCTTTTGCCTAGTAATGCGTTGTCATCTCCCCAAATACTGAGCCATGCCATGACGCATTCAGCTATCTCGGATCTAGGGGGATTTGACTTTAGATAGTAATTAGCTGTCGTTGCCAAACCAGACTCTAGTGTCCTCAATGGTTTGGTATCATTTTTGTAAACATCATATGCCTCGGGATCTATTTCTGACGCATTTTTTGAATCTTTATCGTACATAGATTCAAAAAACAAATCTTTCATAGGCTCAGGAGGGCGTTTACAACGGAATTTCTTACTGTACGGCTCCTGTACATTGCTTCTTACTAAAGCAACGTCGAAAGGGGGCAAAAGAACCTTGCTGTCTTTTGCATCTTGCGGTTTATAACAAGATGTTATAACAAAGCAGCCAAGTAGGGTTATGGAAGTCAATAATTTGTAATACATATCATTTTTGTTAAGTATTGATTTTATGCAGTTCTTATACGATAAAGTATCACTCCATATCAACAAGAGTTAAAAATTATCAACCGCGTATTATTATCCTTGTATTCTGTAAAATAAAAATGGTATAAGCACGGCCATTATTAGGGTTGTAGGATAATAAATCATCAGGAGAATTATAGGATGAAAATTAGTGTTTTTGGTTTGGGATACGTAGGGGCCGTTGCTAGTGCTTGCCTCGCAGAGTCAGGTTTTGACGTCATTGCAATTGATAAAGATCCCATAAAGGTTAAATGCATAGCAGAAGGGCGCTCTCCGATCGTTGAGCCCGGTCTTCCTGAAATGATAGCCAAACATCAAAAAACAGGAAAGCTTAGAGCAACTCTTGATGTGAGAGAGGCTGTTATGAACACAGACCTATCATTAATCTGTGTGGGAACACCCAGTAATGAAGATGGATCACTGAAATTGGATTATGTGGAGGGCGTATGTCAAGAAATAGGGGATATTTTAAAGGGCAAAGATAGTTTTCATTCGGTGGTTTTAAGATCTACGGTCGTTCCTGGTACTGCTCGTGATATTGCTATTCCAGCGCTAGAAAAAGCGTCAGGAAAGAAAGCGGGGCAAGGCTTTGGCTTTGGCAATAATCCAGAATTTTTGCGTGAAAGTACGGCTATTGACGATTATTTCAATCCGCCAAAAGTTGTTATTGGTGCGCTCGATGATAAAACAGCGCAGATGATGGTTGAAGTATACAAAGGTATTGATGCAGAAAATGCCATATGTACCGTTGAAGTTTCAGAAGGTGTAAAGTATGCCGATAATGCTTGGCATGCTATGAAAGTCGGTTTTGCCAATGAAATAGGTAATATTTTTAAGGAACTTGGTGTAGATAGCCATCAGGTGATGGAAATCTTCTTTAAAGATACAAAACTTAATATTTCACGCGCCTATTTAATGCCTGGCTTTGCTTTTGGCGGTTCTTGTTTGCCAAAAGATGTACGTGCCATTCGTGCCAGCGGAAAGGCGAGGGGTGTAAAAACACCAATTTTTGACTCACTTCTAGAAGCGAATGAAGAACAGGTACAGCGTGCTCATCGCATGATCAAAGATACTAAGAAGAAAAAAATCGGAATGATGGGTTTAAGTTTTAAAGCCGGGACCGATGATCTTCGCGAGAGTCCGTTGGTTACTTTGGCGGATATGCTTTTGAATGATGGTTATGAGCTTACGATTTATGATCCTTGTGTTTATGAAGCGGCCAATATGGAGGGTGCTAACCAAAAATACATCAGGGAGGGTATTCCTCATATTTCAAAATGTTTGGTCGAAAAATCTCAAGATGTTTTGAATAATGCAGAAGTGTTTGTGATTGGTAACGGTCATGAGGAATATGCGCAAATTCTAAAAAATGTTAATGACAATGCGGAGATTATTGATCTTGTTCGTCTCAAGAATAAAATTTTGGAAGAGCGCAAATCTTATTCGGGGATCTGTTGGTAAAACGGAATGAAAGCAGAACCGTCAACTTATTATAGTAGATCGTATCAAACCATCAAAGGTATTGGTGGTTTTGCGGTTTATACTGCTCTTCTTTTGCTTTTAGTTTCTTTTCTACCGGATCAAGCTCTTGACCCGGCATCAAAGCAATTTATTTTTGTAGTAGGGGGGTTAGCAATATGGCGCTATAGCTGGGGTCTTTTGCATTTTATACGTTCTGTTGTTTACCGTACCTATACATTCCCTATGATGAGAGCTGCTGTGACGGCAGATGAAGAAAACCTTTTACCGTCTCATGTTTATCTCTTGGTTACGAGTTTTCGTATAGATGCCCATACATCGGTCAATGTATATAGTGCTGCTATAGAGGAGGCCATTAATTGTGGAGTTCCAACAACAATTGTAGCGTCACTTGTTGAAATGGGTGACGAATTTCTCTTTAGGCAGCTATTTGTTGAAGCCAATCCGCCAGAACATGTACGCCTCCAAATTGTCAGGATTCCGGGCACAGGAAAGCGAGATGGGCTTGCGCAGGGGTTCAGGGCCATTTCAAGGGATATGCCTGCTCCTGATGCGGTTGTGGCCGTTATTGATGGTGATTCAATCCTAGAAGAGGGCCTTATTAGAAAATGTTCTGTCTTTTTTAAGAAAATGCCAAACCTTGGAGCTTTAACAACCGATGAAGAGTGTGAAGTTAGGGGCAGCAAACTGATCAGAGAGTGGCACGACATGCGTTTTGCCCAAAGACAGGTGTTAATGTGTTCGGTTGCCTTGTCGCGTAAAGTTTTAACTTTAACCGGCAGAATGTCGATGTTCCGGGCCGATATTATTACGGATCCTGGATTTATCCGTGATGTACAAAGTGATTCGATTGATCATTGGCGCCTCGGCAAGTTCAGATTTCTTACTGGTGATGATAAGTCAAGCTGGTACTGGGTTTTAAAGAAGGGTTATGACATGCTGTATGTTCCAGATACGGTTGTTATGACTGTGGAGCATCCTCCACACGCTAATTTTTTTAAAGCCACAACACAGCTCATGTTTCGTTGGTTCGGGAATATGTTACGGACAAACGGAAGGGCACTAGCATTGGGTCCGCACCGCATAGGCCTTTTCACTTGGTGGTGTGTATTGGATCAGCGTATATCAATGTGGACATCTCTTGCTGGTCCTGTATTTGCACTGATGCTGGTGATTAAACATTCGATTGTGTTTCTTCCTATCTATTTTGCATGGATAGGGTTCACGCGCTGGATTATGACTCTTATGCTTCTTAGTGTGCGTCCTGTCCTTAGTTGGTATTACCCGTTTTTACTGTATTACAACCAAATATGGGGCTCTGCCATTAAAACCTACGTATTTTTCCGTCTTGATAAACAGTCATGGACGCGCCAGAAAACAAAGTTACAGCGCGGTATGTCAAATACTCAGCAGAGATTTGTTAACTTTACATCAAACTACATGTACGCAATTGCAATCACGGTATTTGTTGCACTGGTGGGCCTATTTTCTGGCCTTATGACCATTCCAACATCTTGGGCTTTATATAATTTCCTCTAAACAAATTCATTCATTGTAAGAAGAAGATTGCCACTATCATATAATTCCTGGGCACTACCGAGATCATCCACGCCATTTAATTGCGCAACAATAGTGAAGTTCTGGCCATTCTCCAGACCATCATGATCTACATTAATCATGGTCTTGCCGTTATTGACTGTGAACTTTATAAAGTCAGAGATGGTGTCAGTTAATGGATTAAAGTCGAGAATGTTTTCGACCATAAGCCAGTCTTCACTCCTAAAGTCTTTGACTACATCTACGTCATCCGATTGAGCGTCCAGAATAAATAAATCTGATCCTTGACCACCTTTCATAGTATCAAGGCCGGCGCCGCCATAGAGTATGTCGTTACCATTATTACCCCAAAGGTTATCATTTCCAGCAAGCCCAATAAGGACATCATTTCCGTCCCGGCCAACTAACTTGTCATCCATAATATCTCCGACAAGTATATCGTCATCAGATGTACCGTTCAGATCCAGATCCTCTACGATAGTTTCTTCTACTACAGGTGGCTCCTCCTCCTCTTCCTCCTCAACAGGGGGTTCGACTTCCCCTGAAAAAGCAAAGTCTCCTAGATCAAAATTATCAGTAGTTATTGATGATAATGGCCTATCCTGAAGTGTCAGAAAGAGAATGTCATTTTCTGATCCTGTATGTCCGTCCGTATTAACGAAGAGCAGAACATCATCACCATTTTGTTCAAGGCGTAAGAAGCCGTCTTCAAAGGCCGTCTCGCTGTTAAAGTTAACAAAATCCTTTACAACGTCTTTTAAATCAATAAGTTCGTCTGGGCGGAAGTCTTTAATGGTATCTCCGCCTTCCTCCAAACTTCCATAGACAAAAGTATCTTTGCCTGAGCTTCCTTTTAGGACATCGGCACCAAGGCCGCCGTAGAGAATATCATCACCTGAGTTACCTTCGAGATAATCATTGCCAGCGCCGCCAAAAAGCATGTCATCGCCGCTTCTCCCTTTAAGTGTGTCATCACCACTTCCACCATGAAGAGTGTCGTCGTTGCTTGTACCCGAAAGAACCTGATTTTCTTCTACTGGAGGCTCTTCCTCTTCCTCAGACTCTTCTTCTTCAGTAGGTGGCTCCTCTTGTTCAACCGGAGGATCCTCAACGGGTGGCTCTTCCTCTTCTTCTGCGGGAGGATCAGAACCTTCATGATAGTTAAGAGGTAGATTGGCTATAATCTCCAGTAGTTCATAGGTAAGACCCTCTGCACTTACTAGAATTGTTGCTGTAGAGCCTAAAGCTATTCCACCAGACAGGACTGTATTTTCTGCATATACGTTATCCATTGTCGATGAGTGGTTCTCTTTCAGGGCATCCTGTAGAGCCGTTATAACATTTAACATGATTATATTATCATGAGAGGTGTCTGGGCCTGGTATGCTGCCGCCATAATTACGGACTTCTATACCATGGGTATTGGAATCAATAGTATTTCCAGAAATTAGGTTACCAAAAGCACCCTCTATCTGAATACCATCATCGCCATTACCGTATATATTATTCCCTATAATCTGGTTGTCCTGAACCTGCTTTAAGAGAATACCATTCTTGCCGTTATTATATATCTCGTTATTGAGAACAAGAATGCTATGGTTCAGCATTTCTTCCCAACCCTCTATGGTTGTGCTGCCAGATCCTCTTTGTAAAACAATACCTTGCTCCCCATTATCATAAGAGACATTGTTTTGGATAACCATATTGTTACTATGGGTTACAATATTAAAACCGTGACGGTCGTTAGCATAAGCAACATTGTTTTCATAAACCCCATTCACAACAAAATCGGCAATAAAGCCATCCCAGCTGTTGTGGTGGGCAACGCTATCGCGGATAGTTAAGTTATGTGTTTGTTCATGGGGGTTAAATGCAATACGCGATACGTCATGAATTTCAACGCGCTCTATCAAGATATTATTGTCGTGCTCGTCTTTACCAGGCAAAACACCTGTCATAATGCCGTCAATGTCGGCAGATACATTATCTCTATTACCATCTAGCGTAAGATCGCGGATAATCACGTTTTCCGTGGCTTGGTTGACGGGTGTACGTATCATACCAGTAATTTTGCTTGTCCAGCCATCTGCGATTTTGAGCACGGTTTCGCCCATTCCTGCTCCGGAGATTTCTGTGTTGTCATATATTCTCAGGGCCCCATCAGAAGCTGTACCCGTACCTGTTAAAATATAGGTTCCAGCGGACAGCAAAACGTGGCCGCCGCCGGCATCACGTGCCGCATCCAAAGCAGCTTGAATTGCAAAAGTATCATCAGTGTTATCATCAGGGTTTGCGCCATAGTCGCGTGGGTCAAAGACAAGCATAGTCGTCTCCTCTCAAGAGTGTGTGGGGCATTGAATCTCTACAGATTCAAGCGCGTTTCTTTCATGTTTTGATTTGTGTTTATCTAGCCATCGCTAGTTCTTTTTTTGGGGGAGGCAAAAGTTTATACGCAACTCCCCTATACTAGGGCTATATTAGGCTCGGACGCGTTAATTTTTGGTAAATTATGTATAATTTTTATTTCTTGTTGTATTTCAGTTTTTTATGATGCAGAAATACAATTGCTATTATTGTAAAATAGAATTTCCTTATTATTTTATAGGAAAATTCCGGATTTCTTTGTTGAGGTAGAGTAAATATGGTCACTATTGTTAAAGCATCTTGGTGGGATGAGCTTGCAGACTACTATTCTTTTGCTAATAGTGGGTCTAGTTCTATTGATTTGGATGATTTGTTCGAAGACTTATACGAACATGTAGATGGCTCTTTACCCCTTCTTCTTTCATCCAGCTTTAAGTCTAGTCTTGATGAAGTTCTTGAGCCGTCTAGCCAAGCGGACAGATCAAACGAACTTATACCTTTAGAACCAACAGACATGGTAATAGGATATGAAGGACGTGATTTCCTGGCAGGCGATGATGGCGATAACATCCTTTATGGTGGTCAAGAGGGCGATTATTTTAGCATGGGCGCCGGTATTGATTTTGTCATCGGAGACGATAATGGTGCCATTTCTTCAGAAGTAGATATTGCTGGATACTTTCATGCAACCTCGGGAATTGTTGTGCTTAGCGAGTATACCAATCCTAATTCTGGTGAAGAGCCTCCTCCTGGTGGCGGTGGCGGAGAGTTAAATCCAAACCAAGATGTGTACACCCCCACTTATGAGGACTGGCTTGCTCGTAATATACTTCAAGTAAGCGATTTTGAAGTAGGGCCGGGCGGAGACTTTATTGATCTTTCTGTAGCATTAGCCTCGATAGGATATACAGGAGATGATCCGGTAGCAGATGGGTACGTAAAATTCGGTAATCTTAGCAGCGGTATGAAAATCCAGTTTGATTCGGATGGGCCCGGTGGTTCGGGTGCTAAGGAAATGGTTCGTATACTTGGTATTAGCGTTGAAGAATTTTCAATAGAAGATAATTTGTCATGGGACGGGTCTGTTACCGGTTCTGGTGGGTCAGGCAGTGGAAGCGGCACAGACGATAGTCTTTTTACTTTTGTCTATGATGATGGTAACGGTTCCTATGATATTTTATATGCAGTAGAAGGTATTTTTGGTTCCGATTATGATGACGAAATTCACGGCCATACTGAATTAAGAAATATCCTATATGGAAGTCTTGGTAACGACCACATATTTGGTGAAGGCGGGAACGATGTTCTGATAGGTGGGACAGGCAATGATATTGTTGATGGTGGCACGGGCGACGATTTAATTATTACAGGCCTCGGTAATGATTTGCTTACAGGAGGGGACGGTCAAGATACCTTTAAGTTTAGCGGTTCCATTGGTAGTTCTATATCTGCAAACATATCCACTATTCTGGATTTTGAAACCGGATCCTCGGGAGATGTGATTGACGTAGCGGAAATTTTAAATGCAATTGGTTATGCAGGTTCAAATGCTGTGGCAGACGGATATGTCAGGATTGTTGATGCCGGCACTGACACACACATTCAAATTGACCTAGATGGATTTGGAGGTGGTGCAGGACAGACACTTGCTGTTTTGGAAGATGTTGATTCAGGAAACTTTTCAATAACAAATAATTTGATTACAGATGCACCAAAGGCTCTACTGGTTTCTATTCTTGGTCAATCAAACGCAGCAGGATTAAGAGTTTTTGACGGAGATAGTGATTCCGGCATTACCCGCATGGAAGACATGTTAGAGGCACAAACAGATTATGATTTGATTGTAACGCCGTTTCTTGATCAAGCTGGGTATCATGTTATGCCTGCCATTGGCGGAACACGGGTTGATGGTAACAGTGATTTTGACGCGGACGATGTTTGGTGGTTTCCTGATCAGGGTGAACCAGGAGAAATATTAATTCGCGCCGTTGAGATTCTAGCGGTTCAAATTGCTGAACTTCGTGAGTCCGGTTCGGCAGTTAAACCTACATTTGTTTGGGGGCAAGGGGAAAGTGATGCCATCTTGATTGGTGAAAAGACAACCACTCAAGCGCGAGAAGCTGCCCAAGACCGCTATATGGACGCAACATTAGACGTCTTTAATTACATACGTGATCGTTTAGGGGACGATGTTGAAATCTATATCATGGAAACAGGGCGATATAACCCCGTGGCGGCGCAACTTGATGGCGTATCACAACAAGTTATAGACGATACCATGGATGGTCTTGTGTATATACGCGATGCGCAGGCACAGTTGGCGCTGAATTATTCCTATATTCATCTGGCAGCAAGTTATCAGGACCTCCCTATGTTATCTGAAGTTGATCCAGGTAAGGCTACGGATGTTTGGCATTACGCCGGAGATGAGCGTGAAATAATAGGAGACCGTTTAGGGGACTTTATTGCTCTTGAACAGGGATTTGACCATGTTTTGGATAATCCTGGTACTTATCCGTTATATGTGTTGTCAGCATTAGATTTAAAAGATCACCCGGGAATGGTCGTTAATGGAAATTCGAACGATAATATTGTTGTTGGGACGGATGGTAACGATACGCTAACAGGTGGCGCAGGGGATGATGCCTTATACGGAGGATCAGGTTTTGATGAGGTGCTATACACCAATGATTACGCCGATTATACAGTTACTAATGGAACATGGATAACTGTAGAAGATAACGAGTCCAATGATGGGTTTGACACCCTTATTGACATAGAAAAAATTATTTTTGCCGATGGATTCTATCAGAATGGAACATTTTTTGGTGGCGGCGGTGGCAATAATGATCCAATTGCACGTGATGATAATTTTGTCGGAAATCAGGACATTGTCATTACTGGCAATGTTATGGACGATAACGGAAACGGCATTGATTTTGATCCGGAAGGTGATCCATTAAATGTAGTTGCGGAAACAATATTCACCGCACATGGAACGGTCGTTCTGCAGTCCAATGGAGATTTCACTTATACACCAGACAGCGGTTATTTTGGCCCCGATGGCTTTTCTTATACACTTGAAGATGATCAAGGTGGAGATGACACAGGGGATGTGTCGATAACCCTAAACGAGGTAACTGTTAATACATCGCCTGTTGCAGTGGATGACAGTTTCATAGGGGATCAGGATATCCAAATTACAGGTAACGTTTTAGCAGATAATGGGCATGGTGTTGATTTTGACCCAGACCTTGATCCTTTGAATATTGTGGCAGCGATAATCACGACGGCACATGGTTCTGTATCACTTCAATCTAATGGAAGCTTTGTTTATACACCCGATGCAGGATATTTTGGCGACGATAGCTTTGCTTACACCGTGCAGGATGGTCTCGGCGGCGAAGATGTCGGTAATGTGTCATTAACACTTAACTCCACAACTCCCGGTATCTACGGAACATCCGGAGATGATTTCTTGTCCGGCACCGCTGGCAACGACACTATTTACGGCTTGGGTGGCAATGACACAATAAAAGGTCGCGACGGTGATGATATCCTTTATGGTGGTGACGGCGACGACTATATCGAAGGTAATAACGGTGATGATATCCTCTATGGCGGTATCGGAGCCGATACGATAAAGGGCAGCAACGGTACTGACACCTATGTATGGACAAATATGAACGAAGCTGGCGATACGATAAAGGACTACCGCATCGGTGATGATGAGGTGCTGGACATTTCAGATATTCTTATAGGTTATAACCCAACAACAGATGCAATTACAGATTTTGTCCAGATCACTGATAACGGGACAGATTCCTTCCTTTCAGTAGATGCTGACGGTGGCGCTGATAACTTTGTCTTATTAGCTACGTTACAAGGTGTTACAGGTCTGACAGATGAAGAACTTCTGGAAACAAACGGTAACCTTGTGACTGTTTAAAATTGGAAGTATAAAAACGGGGAATAGCTCATCGCCACAAGTCGCGTTACTGCTATCACAAAAAATCCGCATACTATAATTTGCATAGCAATATTGGGTTGGGTTTTCATTGCGACACTGTCTTTCGATAGTTCTACAGGTTTGCGGTTTCTTTCAAAGTACGGCATAGAATAAACCAAAAATATTCCTGCAATAATAGCTGTTAAATGAGCCCCCTTTACCTGCCATGCAAATGTATCGCTCAATCCGAACCCGTTTAATCCCCCCATGGCACTTATAAACGCCAATGCTGAGACTAAATCATGGGCACGGAAAAATACCCAGCCAATCATGATGAAAATTTGTGTCATCAGTAGGGTTAAGATGAATTTAAGGGGGCGGGCAGGGGCGCCGGGTTTAACGCCTAACATCCGTTCAATTGCAAGAATAACACCATGCCACGTTCCCCATATGATGAACGTCCAGTTTGCCCCGTGCCATAATCCGCCTAAAACCATAGTAATCATTAGGTTAATATATGTACGGACTCTACCCTTTCTGCTGCCACCTAGAGGAATATAGAGATAATCACGCAACCATGTTGAAAGACTAATATGCCAACGTCGCCAAAAATCTGTGATTGAGCGGCTAAGATAGGGGTTTTGAAAGTTTTCTATAAATCGGAAGCCCATCATTAAAGCAAGGCCAATGGCCATTTCGCTATATCCTGCAAAATCAAAGAATAACTGCAATGTATAAGCAATTGTGCCTAACCATGCATCTGCCATTGTTGGATTTTCTAGGGCAAAGGCGGCATCCGCCAAGGGAGCTATTGTATCTGCTATTAAGACTTTTTTGGCAAATCCAGCCATAAACCTGTATGCACCCTCTGAAAAGGTATCAACGCTATGTGTACGGCTCATAAATTGCCATGCTAGATCCTTATATCTTAAAACAGGGCCGGCAATAAGGTGAGGAAATAAAGTAATAAAAGCAGCAAAATCAAACAGATTATGTGTTGCTGGCGTATCGTTACGCCAAACATCAACGATGTAACTAATTGCATGGAAAACAAAGAAAGACACGCCAATAGGAAGTAAAACGTGGGCAAATTCCATAGGCAGGTGGATATCAAACTTTTCAACCAAAGCAATGAAATTCTCAATGCCAAAGTTGAAATATTTAAAATAGCCAAGAGTTAACAAATTTACTATTACGCCCGCGTAAAGTAACCATTTAGCTTTAGGCTTATCTTGCCAACGTTCAATGCCAAGGGCAATAAGCCAGCTAAAGACAATAATCGCGTACAACATGAATAAGAAGTCTAAACGCCACCAAGCATAAAAAATTGAGCTACCCAAAAGTATAATGGCCGATCTGAAGCGTTCCGGGCAGAGATAATAAATTGCCAGAAAAACCGGCAAAAACATAAAAAGGAATATCGGTGACGCAAAAACCATAAGATCTTCTTTTTTTGAATCAAAAACTTAAGTTGTATATAGCGAGTGGAAAATAAAATCCAGTTTTTATGTCATTAAATTTCCATACACAACTGAAAAGAAGATTGCATTAAAATAACCAGAATGCTAGTCATTGCCCTGCGATATTTGGAGAAAACTGTGTTTAGAAAAATAATTCCCTATTTAGTGGTATTCTTGGCTATAGCTTTTCTGTCTGCAGACCATTTTGTGCGGTGGACAGCGCCGTTTATGCCATCTCAAAAGACTGACGAGTCTGTTAAGAAAGAGCCTATAATTCAGCTTTGTTCGAAATTAAGCGAAGAAAAAACTTACGGGGACGATAACAGCTTTAAGTTTCTTGTTTCAGGGAAAAATGGATGGATTTTCCGTACTGAAATGGATTTTAAACAAGATTTGGAACTTTCTGATTGGTCTGTTGAATCTTTTAAACGTCTGCGTAAGGCATTTCTATATAATGGCACCGAGCTTTCAGTGATCATGATTCCTACGCGCGGTATTGTAGGAAGTGAAAATATTTTACCTCCATATGCCAAGCAATATAATTTTCCGGAGGCTAAAAAGGGTTATATAAGCATTTTGGATAGCTTTAAAAGAGCCGGGATCATTATTGCTGATACCTCTGATGTTGATACCGTAAACGGTTTTTTCTTGAAACGTGATAATCACTGGACTGCCAAGGGGGCTCGTTATTCGGCCCAAAAAATGGCTAAAGCCATCAAAGCGCATGAGATTTACAAGTCTTTCAAGAAGGTAAAATACAAAACAGAAAAAGCTAATCTAGAAGAAAAACAACAGGCAAACGACAGATTTTTAGAATTTATTAAAGACGCTTGTGGTGAAGAACCTCCAAAGGAGTATTTGTTGGCTACATATAACACTTATCCAGAAAACCATAAGGATTTGGAACAAGCCTTACTTGGAGATAAGGGGATTCCTGACGTAGTTTTACTAGGCACAAGTAACAGCACACGTCTTGAACCTTCATATGCTAATTTTGAGGGTTATTTAAAGGAGTTTTTGTCCATAGATATAGATAATAAGTCAATACCTGGTGGGTCCTTTAGAGGGGCGATTGGTAATTATATACTCAGTAATCACTATAATAGAGCAAAGCCAAAACTGATTATATGGGAGCTTAGCGCTCACTATGGTCTAGACCAAAAAAGCACTTTCAGAGAAGTCATACCTGCTCTTTATGGGGCTTGTAAACCGGAGGAAGCTGTTATCATGACCGATGGCCAGTCAAAATCCAAAAAGGTCAAAATTTTTGATAATCTAGGGGAGAGAAAGCTTTTTTCATATAATTATTACATTTATATGAAATTAGAAGATGACGAGCACCGGGATTTCAAAATTGAGTTTCTACACGAAGGAGACGAAAAGGATATATTTGATATAGAGCGCAGTGAAAGAAATTTTGACGAGAATAATGGTAATTTTTATGTAGAGCTAAAAGACGGCCTTAGTGAACCTCTAAAGTCAGTTACAATTAGGACAAAAACCCCCCTTGGTAAATATTCAGCACGCATATGCAAGGTGCCTATAACCCAATAAATGCAAAAAGCGGCATATTTGTGCCGCTTTTTTGATTTGTTCCGTATTTTGCCAAACTACACTTTGATCGTGATTTCTTCTTTAACCTGCTTATAAAGATCAATACTTTCTTGAATATCAGAGCTAAAGCTTTCTGTGGCACGCCCATAGGCGTCAACATAACGAATTATATCTTCTTCACGGCATATGCCGATTTGACGTTCATGCACTACTGTAGAGGACATTCTACTAGGATTGGCCATGCAATGGATGGCGTATAAAGGAATTTCAATGGTTTCTCCAGCTTTAAGCGTATAGCGCTTTCCATTAAGAATAACATTTAGAACACCTTCACGAACGGTCCATACTTCACGACGATTTTCGTGAGATTGAAGCGATAGAATTTGTCCGGGATGCACGGTGATTTCCTTTTCACAATATTCCTCACCCCTATTATCTGTGCCAACACCAATGACTTCATACATACCCCAAGGACGGTATCCCTTCTCGCCGATTACATAAGTATCCATAGTCATGTAATCGTTTAATTTGGCTGCTGTATTTAAGTTACTCATTACCGATCTCTCTTACTCTTGTAGTTTACTTTTTATATACACTTTGCTTCGTTAGTACAGATTTTAGTCATAATCTATCGACAGGATTTGTGGACTATATGCGATCTAAAAAAAGATTTCCATAAAAAAAACCGGTTTCTTTAAAAAAACTTGTAATCTCTTACTGTATCTAGTAACTTCCGGCAAACATATATTCTGAAATAGAAGATCTTAGCAGCAGAAGGCGTTGAAAAAACAATGAATTTGCCCAACACACAAAATCTTGTACATGAGTCAGAAACACAAAGGCAGTTTGTGCGTTTGCCTATACCTGCTCAGGCAAAAATCAGTGGAGAAAAATACGAGGTTCGTGATTTGTCTTCAGGAGGATTTGGGGTAGAAGGCGTTAAAACTAAAATAGACGAAAAATCTATTGTGAAAGTTATGCTGACTCTACCTTTTACTGCATTTTCTTTAGAGGTATCGATTGAAGCAGAGGTTCTTTATTGTGATATAGAGCAAGGGATAATGGGGTGTCAGTTTGTTAATATTGGCCCGGACCAGATTTCCCTTCTAAATCATGTTATTAAGTCCTATATGGCAGGTGAAATTGTAAAATCAGGGGCACTTTTAAATGCTGCTGCCCGTGAAAATTTTGTAAATACACGTAAAAGAGCTACAACCGATGAAATACCTGTACTAGATGTAAAAAAGCAAATCCCTAGACTTTTTCTTTTTGGCCTACTTGGTCTTATGGCCCTAACCTTTATTGTAGGCAATATTTATGACAGCCTGTTTGTATTAAAGTCTAATAATGCAGTTGTAGAGGGTGCGGAAATACAGGTTCGTACAGCAGAGCAGGGGGTGTTTATCTCTAAAATAGCGCCTGACATGAGAGAGGTGGAAAATCGACAGGAACTTGGATCCGTCAATGGAAACGATATAAAAAGTCCATGTGACTGTATCGTAACAGAAATTCATAGACAAGATGGAGAGCTTGTAATACCAGGTGATACTCTGGTTTCTTTGGTTCCCAAGGAAAGCAGCCCTTGGATTGTATCAACTATTAAGCCATCCGAGGCAAGTCGTTTAAGCTTGGATAACCCCGTAAAAATTGGGATTGCCGGTACAAAAATAGAAATACCTGGAAAAGTTGCATCTATCAAAACAGACGGCGCATATAGTGAGTATTATGGCCCACGAATGGTACAAGTACGTATTGTTCCTGATCAAAAATTACCGATTGATCTTGTTGGTCGCCCTGCAAAGGTTGTATTTGAAATTAAATAGAGTGTCTTTGAGACATAGGCTGAGAATCAGGTTCCAGCACATTATTTTAGAGTGAGTGTTATGAGTTCTTTCGATAACGATATAAAGGTCGTTCCTGTCATATTATGCGGTGGATCGGGGACGCGTTTATGGCCGGAAAGTCGTGAAAATAATCCGAAGCAGTTCTTAAAATTGCTCGGAGAGAGGTCTCTGTTGCAAGATACAATTACTAGGGCCATCGAAATATCTGGTTCTTCCATAGAGAATTTAATAACAGTAACCTTGGCTGACCTTAAAGGCCGTGTACTTGAACAAATAGCCGAACTTTATCCAGACTCCAAAATTAGTAGCCATGTTTTGTGCGAGCCCTCCGCCCGAGACACAGCTGCAGCAGTTGCCTTTGCTGCGCAGTATGTCAAAGATGTTTTTGGAAGTAACGTTGTCATGTGGATTTTGCCTGCAGATCATTATATCGGTGATTTGGAAAGCATGAAAACGGCGCTCAAATATGCTTTAAAAGCTTCTTCAGAGGGATATTTAGTTACATACGGTATTCAACCAACACGCCCTGAAACTGGCTATGGGTACATTAAAAAAGGTGCAAACATTTACGAAAATGAAGTTTATGCGACGGATTCGTTTGTTGAAAAGCCTGATAGAGAAACTGCACAATCCTATTTAGACAGCGGAGACTATTTTTGGAATAGCGGTATGTTTCTGTTTAGCGTTGACACTGTATTAGAAGAATTTAAAACGCATAGCAAAAATGTTCATTCTGTGGTGGTAAAAGCGATGGCAGACTCTACAGATCCTGCGTCCCCGAATTCTAAGATCTACGCAGAGATACAAAAACAACCATTTGACAAGGCAATTATGGAGAAAAGCACCAAAGTCGCTGTTGTGCCTTGTGAGCCAAAATGGTCAGATATTGGGTCTTGGGAAAGTTTGTGGGAAATTCAGAATAAAGATGAAAATGGTAATGTTACAAAGGGGCGTGTTGTCTATCACAGCACTAAAAATTGTTTGGTCCAGTCAAAAAAGCAGCTCATTGCTTGTGCTGGACTTGAGAATATCGTGGTTATTGAAACAGAAGATGCAATTTTGATTGCAGATAAAAACAATAGTGACGTTATGAAGGCTTTGGTTAATTTTTTGAAAAGCGATGGTTATCCAGAGGTACAAGAGCAAAAATCGCAAGACTTATTACAGAGTGGTTAACATGTTACAGAGTAAAAAATATAATATTATAACAGTGGTTCTATTTCTTTTTTTGGCAGCATGTGCAAACTCGCACGCTGACTTGGAGGTGGGAAAAGAAGCACGTCGTGCTGGCGAATATGATATGGCAGTTCATCATTTACAGCCCTTAGCTGATTTGGGTATTGATGAGGCTAAATATGAGTTAGCGATGGTTTACCTAAGGAAAAAAGATTCTACGTCCGGGGAACTAAATACTGCACGCAATCTTTTACAGGAAGTTAAGGGTAGAAGAGAGCCAAATGCTTTATTTGAAAGGGGCCGCCTTTATGCAAAAGGTCTAGGTGTTAAAAAAGATGTAGAAAAGGCAAAAAATTTCTATCAAACTTCTGGTGATAAGGGCTATCCGCGTGCTTATTATGAATTGGCCGATATTTTGACAAAGCAGGGTCATTACGACAAAGCCTCGAAATTGTGCCAAAAAGCTTATGATGCCCAGTATTACAGGGCTGCTATGTGTTTAGGAAAATTAGAAGAAAAGGGTTTAGGGACTTCACAAAACCTCAAAAAAGCATTAGCTTGGTACATGGTTGCGGAGCGTGAAAATGTTAAACGCTCAGGTGAAAAGGTCAAGGATTTATCCTCTCGTCTTAATTCAGGTGAAGTCAAGGACGCCGCTAAGATATCTATGGAATTATAAAAATGAAAAAAATTAAGTTTTATACTACGTTGTCAGGTGTATGTGGCCTCGCGCTATGTTTTGTTTCTACAAATGTGTCGCACGCCGATTCAGAAATTAAAATCAAACATAGTGTAAAAGGACAGTATACTTATATCGAAGATGATGATTTAGACACAGCCGCAGCGGATGCACGCTCATCAGAAACACTGGAATATAAGGCATCAGTCTCTGGTGAGTTGAATGAAGATTTTTCATTTTATACGGAAGCACGCGCACTTAAAAACTACGGCGAGGCAGGTTCCATAGATAGTGAAACAGGAGAATCAACGGGTCGTGAAGATTTTGTGGAACTCAGACAGTATTGGATTGAATATGATGGTCTCGCGGAATATTTACCCTTTAGCTTAAGAGCGGGCCGTCAGCGTATTCGCGAAGAGCGGTCTTTATGGTGGAATCGTGATTTTGACGGAGTTAGCCTGATATATGACGCCACTATTTTCAACGGGTTTTTGACCGTCGGAGAAAATATGGTCGAATACCGTTCAAGCGGTGATTCTTTCCAGGAAGATGATCAAGGGATTTTCCGTGTTTTGGGACAAACCTCTTGGCAATGGCAGAAAGATAACTTCTTGGAAGCTCGTATAGCTTTTCAGGATGATCACTCAGATCATAACAATGTGGGCTATGTTCTTGAAGAGGGAGATCGTGATGATGAGGACTCTGATTTGTTTTGGGCAGGTCTTCGTGCACAAGGGCAGGTGCCCGTCCCTACATCAGGCGTAGCAGAGTTAATTAGTTATAGAGCTGATGTAATAGGCCTCGTTGGGGAGCAGGACAATGAGCTAACATCATCTAATGGAGATGGTACAAGGACTGTAACCGGCTATACAACTCAGGATGTAAGGGCTTGGGGGTTAGATGTAGGTCTAGATATTACAATTCCTGTAGGATCGAGACCTATTTTGTCTGTTGGTTACGCTCATGGCTCTGGTGATGATAACGCTTCCGATGATGAAGATCATAATTTCAGACAGACAGGATTGGACGGTAATACCAGCAGGCTAGTAGGTAGCGGAGGTTCGTTTTACAACTATGGCTCTGTTTTGAGACCTGACTTAGCAAACATACATATTTTGACTGCTGGCTTAGGGGTTCCGGTATTAAAGGATAGTAATATAGGGTTTATTTATCATTACTACCAGTTGGACGAAGATGCTACATCATTGTCTACGAGTGGTATTACAGCGCCGTTGAACGGTACAGATAAAGAACTGGGCCACGGTATGGATTTAGTCTTGGATTTTGGCGTATCAGAAGAATTTGGAATTACACAAAAGGGCTTTGATAAAATTGGCCTTAAGACAACAGTGGGCGGTTTCTCTGCAGGTGATGCTTATGGCACTGCAGAAGGAGAGTTTTCATATCGCGCCCAGGTGGATTTAAGTTTCAGATTTTAAGTTTGAAGCGCATAGATATAACGAGAGAAACCGGTAATGAAGACAGAAGGTGTTGAAGTCAACACGGAAAGCTTTGAGCGTGAAATTTATGCTAGTCCAAGCGGATTTCGAGAATATGACGCGCGATGGCTATACCCCGAACAAATTAACCTCCGCGGCATACAGCAACTTGGGATGGGTATTGGAACACTCATTCATGAAGAGGGGAAAGTTCCAACCATATGCGTTGGACATGATTACAGGTCTTACAGTGCTTCTATCAAACAGGCACTCATCATTGGATTGATGACTTCTGGTTGTCAGGTTAAAGATATTGGGCTTGCACTTTCTCCTGTTGCTTATTTTTCACAGTTTGAACTGGATTGTACAGGTGTAGCAATGGTCACTGCTTCACATAATGAAAATGGCTGGACGGGTGTAAAAATGGGTATTGAACGTCCTCTGACGTTTGGTCCTGAACTTATGTCTCGTCTTAAAGATATTGTACTGAACAATAAAACTATTACAAAAGAAGGCGGAACATACGAGTACATCAATGATATGACTGAGAAATATCTAGATGATGTTACCAAAGACATTAAAATTGAACGTCCTCTCAAAGTAGTTGTAGCCTGCGGTAATGGGACAGCTGGCGCTTATGCTCCCGAAGCCTTGGAAAAAATAGGATGTGAGGTCATTCCTGTGGATTGTAGCCTGGACTACACCTTTCCTCGCTATAATCCAAATCCAGAAGATTTAGAGATGCTGCATGCTTTAAGTGATAAAGTTCAAGAAACTGGTGCAGATGTTGGCTTTGCGTTCGATGGCGATGGCGATAGATGCGGTGTTGTTGATAATACAGGCGAAGAGATTTTTGCCGATAAAGTAGGGGTCATGTTGGCACGTGATTTGGCAAAAATCCATAAAAACCCCGTATTTGTTGTTGATGTTAAGTCTACTGGCTTATACAACAGTGATCCCGTGCTCAAAGAGCTGGGTGCCAAGACTGACTACTGGAAAACAGGGCACTCATATATTAAGCGGCGGGTAAATGAATTGAATGCATTAGCGGGTTTTGAGAAAAGCGGACATTTTTTTCTCAATAAACCATTGGGGCGAGGCTATGACGACGGCATTCTAACGGCAGTATTAATTTGTCAAATGTTAGATAGAGCTTCTGATCGCAATATGTCAGATTTACGGGAGTCTTTGCCTAAAACATGGAGTTCTCCTACCATGTCACCACATTGTCCAGATGAAAAGAAATATAATGTGGTAGACGAAGTCACCAAGCATTTCCAGGGCCTTTATGATAAGCAGGATAAAGTTTTGGGACAGAAAATTGAAAG
The DNA here is from genome assembly GCA_964352665.1 of uncultured Micavibrio sp. Taxonomy (GTDB): domain Bacteria; phylum Pseudomonadota; class Alphaproteobacteria; order Micavibrionales; family Micavibrionaceae; genus UBA1672. Next base: position 6,652 of record CAYGSJ010000009.1, on the reverse strand, counting down.
CGTTGTGACTATTAATGGCGTACGTTTTACTTTAGAGGATGGTACATGGGGGCTCGTAAGGGCTTCTTCAAACAAACCTTCCCTTGTAGTAGTAGTGGAAAGCCCGGTATCAGAGGCAATGATGAACGATATGTTTGGCGTTATTGATACTGTTTTAAAAGGGTTTTCAGAAGTTGGACAGTATGATCAGAAGTTGACGGCTGCCGCTTAATATTCGTTATAAATTTGAGTAAAGAAAGGAAGAATAATGTTCAACATTATAAACAGAAATTCGTGCTTGTACCTTTTGGTACTCCTGCTTACTGCACTACCGGTTTTAGCTGCGTCAGAAGATGAGGGACTTTACGACCCAGTACCTCCTGAAGGGTCTGCTTTTGTTAGATTTATTCATGCAGATGCTAATATAGAAGGGGATAATCCACCAAAGATAAATGGTAAACAGCGTGACGGAGTTAAATTTACTGGTGTGAAACCATATGGTGTAGTGGATTCGGGGTTGGTCAAGACTTCTTTGGGCCCTGCCTCAGTTGATTTTGAAGCTGAGCCAGATAAGCGATACACGCTTATTTTAAAGGGTGGGCAACTCAAGGTAACAGAGGATCCAGAAGCTAAAGATGAGCTAAAGGCGCAAATGATTGTTTATAATATGACGTCAAGAGATGATGTAACGCTTAAAACTGCTGACGGTAAAGTTAGCATTGTTGGGCCTTTGAAGGCCGGAGAAATTGCAGATAGAGAGATTAATCCAATCAAGGTTTCATTTGCAATTTATGTCGGTGATAAAAAATTTGCAGATATGACAGACTGGCCTTTAGAGCGCAAGGAAAGCTATGTTGTTGCGGTTTTTGAACAAGGGGGGAAGGGAATAGCAACCTATGACAGATCCAGAGTATCGGAGGAGTAAACGGGCTAAGCCTGAGTACAAATATGAAAAAATATACTTTTAAAAAAATAGAGTGGTTTGCAATCGTTATGCTTTGCATATGTTTCCTCAACTATGCAGTTGGAGCACAAGACTCGTTTTTGAATCGCCCTGGTGCAAAAAATGAGGAGGGAGTGGAAAATGTTACTGATGCTGCTGCATACCCCGATCTTACTTCATGTGTGCCACGTCTTCATAATCCGGAAATTTATCGTGGTAGCAAACGCCGTATTCTAAACCAGATAGAGCCCGGTCTTGATGGCTGGTTGTTTCGTACTGCAGATTTCAGAACAGATTTTACCCTGCCTGACAAAACTTTCAATTACATGGTGCAAGTAAATAAGGCTTTGAAACAAAAGGGCGTTGATTTGTATATGGTTATACAGCCACCCCGTGCCATGCTTATGAAAGAACATATTAACCCTGAAAACCAACCTCCGGACTATGATCCTGCGATTGCCAAACGAAACTATAAACAAATGATAGATCGTCTCAATGATGCTGGAATCAATGCAGTTGATTTATCCGATACTCCATCTGACTTGGTTTATTTTTTTAAGGGTGATCCTCACTGGCGAAGAGAGGGTGCACAATGGTCGGCGGAGAAAATAGCTAGTATGATTAAGCGAAATGCTAAATATAGAGACATTCCTAAACAGGAGTTTTCAATTGAAATAACTTGGTGGTTAGAGAGTGAAAAAGGCGAGTTTGATGAGTTTGTAGAAGAAATATGTAAGGTAACAATTCCACCGGAGCGCAGACCTATGTGGGCAACAACTTCAAAGAATGAGGTTTCTGTAGATAACCTTTTTGGCGATGTTACGTACCCTGATATAGCTATTGTTGGGACTAGTAATACAGCTCATGAAGAGGATTTTAACTTTGTAGGTTCTTTGAAGCAGGCTTTAAACGCTGATATAAGAAATAGAGCGTTATCTGCTGGCGCCTTTTCAGGATCTGGGCTTTTGTTTTTCAGTACCGATGAATTTCATCAGCATCCGCCCAAAATTTTGATTTGGGAATTTTTGTCTCACCACAATTTTGATGATTATGCGGGCTTTAGACAAATGCTGCCTGCAATACAGGGGGGCTGTAGTAATGAAGAAGCACTTGCCATAGCAGAAAAATCATCAATTAATATTATTCCCAATCCTATTTCGGAACTGCAGGAAATAGTATTCATGAACCGCCTTGAAGAGAAAGATATAAGAGCGACCGAAACCTATCTGCAATTGGATGTGACAGAGCCAGAGCACAGAGAAATTCACGTGAGCATACTCTATGAAAATGGTGACGCTGATACAATCGATGTTACACGCTCTAGAAGAGGTGAAAATAACGGCCGTTATTTCATAGACTTTTCGGATGAAATTGATCAAAATCTTATGCTTATTCAAATTGAAACCGATAAGGCAGAAGGCAAAATCGAAGCAAAACTATGCCCCAGAAACAGAAATATATAGATAGTCCGAAGCCGGTTTCTAGAAACAAGCTGCAGCAGTTTGTTTCTAAGTCAGGTTTGGGGATTATAGTTTTTGCAACGCTGTATTTTGGGGTATTTCAAAATTTACAACATGCTTATTTTTCTGAAAAACTTATTGTCAATATTGAAAAAAGAGTTATGCCTACCCCGGAAAGGCCTTTTCTACCCGATATTACCAATATTACTATTGAAGCCATTGAAAAGAAGGTTCCAGCCCCTAAAACTGGGGTGGTTGTATTAGATAGGATTGATATATACCCTGAGTTTCGCAAGTTTTTAGAAGGTGATGCCCCCCGTCTATTAAGGCTAATTCAAAGACGTATTAATCCTAGGGCCCTTGTTGTAAAGGAAGGGAACTACACATGGAATACGCTTTACGAACAGATAAAACCCTATGATCCTAATGGCGCTGTTATTCGTAAAGAAGAGGGAGATAATATTTATACGTTACGCTTGCCTTTATTGGTACTGGAAGGGGCATCATTAACAATATCGGGTGATGAAGTATCGGAGCTTAGACTATCTAGGGAAGCAAACTCATATCTTGTTAATGCGGGAGATTTTTTTATCATCCGGACCAAAGTAGTTGGATGGAAAGAAGAAAACTCTATGCCGACTAAGTTTGTTGATAAAAACGAGTTTAGACCTTTTATAGCAAGCTGGGATGGAGGAAATTTATATTTAGCAGGAAGCCATTTTGAAAGTTTAGGATATTTAAAGGGGAAGTCCTATGGAATTAGTTTTTCTGCATGCACGCCCTGCGCAAAAGTTAACCCTAACAAACCCGCATCCACTGGGGTTTTAGTTGGTAATCGGTTTGTTGATCTTTTTTACGGATTTTATTCTTATGAGGCAGAAGACGTTGCTATTGTAGGAAATGTATATGAAGACAACATAATCTATGCAATTGATCCTCACGATCGTTCTAAACGTTTGATCATTGCAAATAATGAAACATATGGCACAAAAAAGAAGCATGGCATTATTGTTTCAAGAGAAGTAAATGACAGTTGGATTTTTGGAAACTATTCTCACCATAATAGGGGTTCAGGTATTATGATAGACAGAACCAGTGTAAATAACGTCATAGCAGAAAATATCGTGGAGTATAATGAACAGGATGGCCTGACTTTTTTTGAAAGTCAGAACAATACTACTTGGAATAACACTTTGCGCTATAACCAGAAAAATGGCATTAGAATTCGCAACAGTTGGGATATTATGCTTTATCAAGATAAAATCAGTTCTAACGATGGGACGGCTATTGAAGTTTACACAACCGCTCTGGAAGGACAGGAAACCAGGGATTTTGAGTTAGACCCATACACACAAAAAGCAAGCGCTATTGTTGATGAAGCAAAAATTAGCACCAGTGGAGCTTCGGTGTTTAAAATAACTAATGCGGAACTTTTAGGAATCGCAAACACAGAAGCGCGTACTGCGACACATCTTTTTCCTGTATCTTATTCCTATGATGAAAATTTAGTACGGGAAAATATTAATAAAACAGGAATTATGGTGAGAATTAGCAGTGAAAATTATCCGCAAGTAGATCTTCCCGAACATCCTGAAAAAACAACACATTAAGGAGCGTAATAGGCTCAAACCTATTTCTACAAATATGTTAAAATCTGTTCTTTCTGGCTTCTTTATTATTGTATTTATGATATTTAGCGTGGGTATGGCTATTTTATATTTACCTACAGCTGTATCGAGTTCTGAAAATCCTACCTTACACACAATTATGAATGGAGATTGGTCCCCAAAGTTCGAAAAGGCTCTAAATGAAAGCCTTCCGGTGTTTGAATTTTCCCGGGCTATGTGGGGTAAATTGGAATTTCTAACTTTTAATGAAGGAAGAAAAGGGGTTCAGGTAGGGAAAAGCGGGTGGCTGTTTACTGATGAGGAATTTGCCTGTATCCCTAGCGGAGCTGCTAATTTAGCTAATAATATAGATTATGTTGCTGAAGTTTCTGATAATTTAAAAGCACGAAAAATTATGTTACTAGTGGCTGTGATCCCTTCAAAAGCACGGTTATATGAAAGTTATTTAGGTAATACCAAAGTACCCAACTGTCGTCAGACATTGTATCAGGATGTGATAAATGGCTTAAGGCTTAAAGGTGTAGAGGTGGTTTCTCTTATGGAGTACTTCCAAAAATTTGAGAACAATATAGACACTCTGTTTTTCAAAGCCGATACGCACTGGACACCGCAAGGCGCTGAGGTAGCGGCAGAAGCAATAGCCGCGCATGTTGATACGTCTTCTTTGGAGTTGAAGCCGTACGTAACTAAAACAGAGGGGGCAAAGAGCCATTCAGGCGATCTTTTACGTTATCTTCCCGGTACTGATATTGCACAAAAGGAGACGGTTGGCACTTATGTGACTGTTTCAGAAAGTAGTACAACAGAAGATGCGGCGCTCTCCCTTTTTGCAGATAGCACGGTAAACATTGTACTTGTAGGTACAAGTTATAGTGCAAATAAGAAATGGAATTTTGAAGGATTTCTTAAACAAGCTCTAAATAGTGATGTTGCTAATATGGCTGATGAAGGTCTAGGGCCTTTTAAAACAATGGATAACTATATATCCAGTGACGCGTTTACACAGACACCTCCTTCAGTAATCATATGGGAAGTACCGGAGCGCTATACCCCCAACGCATTTAACCAAAAAGACACAAAACCTTAGACATAATGTGATAATAATACTTATGACAAATAAACCCGTTCTTTGTAAGTAAAAAAAGTCACAATAAGTTGCCTATTGTGACTTTTAAAAATAGTTATATATGTAAGACTTATGAAGTTATTAGTGCACCCGAAGCTTCAAGAGCTTGCTCATCTGTTAACCCGTTCACATAACTTAAAGTAGCGATTTGAATAAAGTTATCAGCTCCTCCGTCCACATCTACCGATATCACTGAACTACGACCGTTATCTGTGATCTGCACAAAATCAGTAATTGAATCTGTGAGAGGGTCATATCCCACAAGTAAATCAGAAATATCAATTGAATCTTGATTAACATTAAAGTCCGTGATGGTGTCTATAGCATCAAAAGTTTGATTTTCTAAAAACATAAAAACATCTTTTCCTTGACCACCAGTAAGAGTGTCAGTTCCGGAGCCTCCTATAAGCACGTCGTTTCCAGCTTCACCGTATAGAGTGTCATTCCCATCGCCTCCATCTAAAACATCGTTACCAGTCACCTTTAATCTTGGAGTAGTGGATACGACTGCACCACCGAAAATGCTTATGGAGTAGTAATCTGCCTTTAAGAACGGGCTACCAACATCCCCATATAAAACGTCGTCTCCTGAACCGCCAAGTAATGTATCATGATGATTTCCACCGTACAGAGTGTCGTTACCAGTGCCACCATCTAAAATATCGTCACCTGCATTTCCATATAATTTATCAGCACCGTCCATTCCTTCTAGGAAGTTGTTCTGTGCCGTGCCCTTTATGACGTCTGCAAATAAAGACCCACAAACATTTTCAATTGAATCATAGGTATCACCGGTGGCAAACCCTCCGGATCCTGTTCCGTTCATAATAGCAGTGATGCCAGCCGTAGATAGGCTATAATCAACGGTGTCTATTCCAACACCACCTAGGAAAGCCTCTGCGGCTGCGGTTGCAATAAACATCTGGTCATCTGGAGTGAAAACCCCATTTTCATAGAACCCATCAGCAAATTGTAGTTTTTCGACAGTTGTTATTGTATCAGTTCCATCAGTTCCGTTTAAATCCTGAAGAGTAATGCTTCCTGCTAAATCTGTTAGGAGGTAATCTGCAAATGAACCATAATAAATGGCGATATCATATCCACTACCACCGTCGATGATGTCATCTCCCTGTGCTCCAGTAAGGGTGTCGTTGTCGCTTCCCCCTTGAATATTGTCGTGACCAGGACCACCATGTAAGATGTCGTCTCCTGTGCCCCCTACTATGGTGTCATTTCCGGCATTGGCCCAGACGATGTCATTGCCGTCATCCATCTGGATATACATATCTCCCATGACATGGATGGCACTGGCAAGATTAAGGATATCATCACCGGCATTCATGATGATTTGCTCAAAATCTTCGATCAACAGATTTCCAAGCTCATCTTCAAGGCTGAAAAACTGGTTTTGCGTAGTTGAAAGCAGGATATCATCAGTGGCTGTACCACCGTTAACATAGGTATCATTAACGTAATAATCTCCGTTAATAGCCAGTATTTCCCCTGTATAGGGATT
>CAYGSJ010000008.1:0-126245 GCA_964352665.1 uncultured Micavibrio sp. | reverse complement strand
CCCTTACCTACATTAGAAGAGATATAGGTAAGGATTCCAAGACAACCCTTAGTGTTGATGACTTTGTTAAGAATGTGCAAAATGCTTTAGACGATATTCAAAACGCAATGTATGAGCGTGCTAAAAAGTTCCGTGATGAAAATATCAAAGATATAGAGAATCTCGAGGAAGTATTAAACCACTTCAAAAACGGTAATATCGGATATGCAAAAGTGGATGTATCGGTATTGAATATGGACGGCATCGAGGAAATTCTTAAGGAGCATTCTCTCACAACCAGATGTATGCCTTTTGCAGATAATGGAAAGAAAGTTTTGATAGGAAGGGCCTATTAAATTTATGCTCTCGACCTTTGAACGCACCGTAGCATGGAGATATCTTCGCTCTAAAAAGGCAGAAGGGTTTGTTTCTGTTATCGCTGGATTTTCCTTCGCAGGGATCATGCTCGGCGTGGCAACGCTCATTATTGTTATGAGTGTTATGAATGGGTTTAGAGAAGAGCTTTTTAGCCGAATTCTTGGCATGGGTGGCCATATGAATGTCTACTCAAAATCAGGGGTTTTGTATGATTACCCCAGCATAACAGAGAGCGTATTGCAAGTGGACGGCGTTTTTGCTGCTACACCGGTTATCGAGGGACAAACGCTAATGTCTTTTCACTCAAATGCAACCGGTGTTATGGTACGCGGCCTAACACAAGACAATTTTGCAAAACGAGATATTCTATATAACAGTATACAAGAAGGCAGTCTGGAAAATTTTCGTGACTTCAGGCTAGCGATTGGTTCTGTTATTGCAAAAAAAATGCACATCAATATCGGTGATAAAATCATTTTAACATCACCTAAACTCAAAACGACCCCTTTTGGAACGGTTCCAACCCAAAGATCTTTCGAGGTTGCAATGATCTTTGATGTTGAGATGTACGAATATAATAACGGCTTTGTTTTTATGCCCCTCGATGCCGCACAGAAGTTTTTTAAATATGACGGGGGCGTCAGCGCCATAGAAGTTTTTGTAGATGATGCCGAAAAACTCGATGAAATCAGAAAAGCCGTAGAACTGGAAATAGGTAATAAGGCTAGTGTCTACGACTGGCGCGACATGAATCGGAGCTTTTTTAACGCTCTGGAAGTAGAGCGCAACGTTATGTTCCTTATCCTGAGCCTGATCATTATTGTCGCTGCCTTTAATATCATTTCTTCAATGATTATGCTGGTAAAAGACAAGGGTCATGACATTGCTATTATGCGTACAATGGGCGCTACACGAGGTAACATGATGCGTATTTTTATGCTTACAGGGGCAAGTATAGGATTTATTGGAACAATACTAGGATCAATTTTGGGAATTTCTTTTGCACTTAACATTGAAACCGTACGAAATATTATCGAAGGCCTTACAGGAACTGTCCTTTGGGATGAAGAAATAAGATTTCTTTCAGAAATACCGGCAGAACTCGACTGGAACGAAGTACTTTCCGTAGTCTTTATGGCATTTACATTATCTATTTTTGCTACGATATATCCTGCATGGAGAGCCGCGCGCCTTGATCCAGTTGAAGCTCTACGATACGAGTAAAATGTGATAAAGTCTTTGTGATGGAAAACAGATTAATGGATATTTTTGAAAAATACAGCTTCCCGGATGCTGATGCCGACCAGAATGAATACTTCACTCCGGCACCCGAGCATGCTGATTACGATGATGATCTTGATTACGATGATTACGACGATCTTGATCATGATGAAGGACTGTCCATACCAGAAGATAACTCAGAAGCGGCATTTGCTGAAGGCAGCCTTCTCATGATGGCAAGAGGCCTTAGCAAACATTACAAACAAGCCCATAACACCCTCCAAATTCTAAACAATGTCGATCTCAGACTATATGCAGGTGAAATTACAGCTCTAATTGGGCCAAGTGGTTCCGGTAAATCAACATTACTTCATATTCTTGGTCTTTTGGACTCTCCGAGCTCTGGAGAAATTTATATTGGCGATCGCGATATTGCCCGTCTATCAGATAGGGATCGTACCTATCTTAGAAACGGACATATTGGGTTTGTCTACCAGTTCCATCACCTTTTACCGGAATTCAGCGCATTGGAAAACGTTGCTTTGCCACAAATTATAGCCGGAATAAGACCAGCCATAGCTCAACAAAAAGCCGCAGACCTTTTAATCCAGCTTGGTCTTGAACATAGGCTCAAGCATAGGCCAGCTACGCTTTCGGGTGGAGAACAGCAACGCGTTGCAATCGCAAGAGCACTTGTGAATGACCCGTATTTACTTTTTGCCGATGAACCTACAGGAAATCTTGACCCCGAAACATCCGAAGAAGTTTTTGATATCCTGCTTCAACAAGTCCGCAGCAGAGGTATAGGGGCACTCATCGCGACACATAACATGGAACTTGCCAATCAAATGGATCGCGTTCTGGAAGTTAAATCTGGAAGAGTCCTCCCTTACTGATATTTACCATAGATTTCATATTAATTTCTCTGCTAGGTTTTGAGTATGGATTCCAACTTTGTGCATCTGCGCGTGCACTCTGCGTACTCACTTGCAGAGGGCGCTATAAAGGTTAAAGACCTAATAAAACTGTGTGACACCCACGCAATGCCTGCCGTTGCCCTAACAGATACAAATAATCTTTTTGGCGCTATGGAATTCGCTCTCGAAGCGGTGGAGCGTGGCGTTCAACCTATTTTAGGGTGCCAAATCAGCATAAATGAACAAAAGGAGCAACTCGTAATTCTCGCGCAAAGTGAGGATGGCTACAGAAATCTCTGTAAAATCGTAAGTGGTGCCTATATCAATGATGATGAGGCAAAAGATGTTTTTGTTAACCAAGCAACATTGGAAAAATATTCAGAGGGGCTTCTTTGTCTTACTGGCGGCCTGAAAGGCCCAATAGCACAAGCACTTATTCATGGGCAAAAGGAAAAAGCAGAAGAAACGCTTCTTTGGCTAAACTCCATATTCGAAGGCAGGCTGTATATTGAATTACAGCGCCATAATTTGCCGGATGAGCACGTAGCCGAAGAGGGACTAATAGATTTAGCATATAAATGCGACATTCCTCTGGTTGCCACCAATAATTGTTATTTTTCAGAACGTTCAGCTTATGAAGCACATGATGCACTTTTATGTATTGCAGAGGGCCGATATATAAACGAGGTGGATCGCAGAAAGGAAACACCCGAGCATTACTTCAAAACCCCCGAAGAAATGGCAAAGCTTTTTGAAGATTTACCAGAAGCCATACAAAATACAGTAATTATCGCACAAAGATGTTCTTACCTTTTAAAACCCATTGACCCAATACTTCCTCCATTCAAATCAGAGAGCAACAGACCGGAAGAGGAAGAATTGGCCGTCCAATCGAGAGAAGGGTTGGAATGGAGGCTCGAAAAATTTGTCTTTCAAAAAGACATGAAAAAGGCAGAAAAAGAAAAACTTGCAAAACCCTATCGTGACAGACTGGAATTCGAACTCAACGTCATAAACCAAATGGGCTATCCTGGATACTTTCTTATCGTTTCCGATTTTATTAAATGGTCCAAAGAAAACAATATCCCGGTCGGCCCCGGAAGAGGGTCTGGAGCAGGTTCAATTGTTGCATGGGCATTAAAAATTACTGACCTTGATCCTTTGGAATTTGGGCTCCTATTCGAGCGTTTTTTGAATCCTGAACGCGTATCTATGCCGGACTTTGATGTGGATTTCTGTCAGGACCGGCGCGATGAGGTTATTCGTTATGTGCAAGAACGCTATGGTTATGATCACGTTGCCCAAATTATTACTTTTGGAAAATTACAGGCACGTGCGGTAGTGCGGGATGTGGGGCGTGTCTTACAAATGCCTTATGGTCAGGTTGATCGCATTGCCAAACTCATTCCTAACAATCCTGCAAATCCTATGACCCTTCAGGAGGCACTAGACGCAGATTCAGATTTGCGCGCCGAGCGGGATAAAGATGAAACACAAGGAAAGCTAATCGATATAGCACTTCAATTGGAAGGACTATACCGCCATGCCTCCACACACGCCGCCGGTGTTGTGATCGGTGACCGGCCACTCGACGAGCTTATACCGCTCTATCGCGATCCCAGATCAAATATGCCTGTAACACAGTACAATATGAAATATGTAGAGCAAGCCGGCCTTGTTAAATTTGACTTTCTTGGCCTTAAAACCATGACCGTGGTCCAAAAAACTTTAAACATCATCGAAGAAAATGGCGGCCCTAAAATTGATGCTCTGGATATTCCATTAGACGATCCTAAAGCCTATGAACTCATTGCAAGAGGTGAAACAGTTGGCGTGTTCCAACTGGAAAGTGCTGGTATGCGCGATATGCTGCGTAAGGTAAAGCCCAACCGTTTTGAAGACATCATTGCCCTTGTTTCTTTATATCGTCCGGGCCCGATGGATAACATTCCAAAATATATCAGCGTTAAAGAGGGAAGAGAAGATGCGGATTATATGCATCCAATATTGCAGCCTTATCTAGAAGAAACCTACGGGATCATGATTTATCAGGAACAAGTCATGCAAGCAGCACAAGAACTTGCTGGCTATACTCTCGGGGGTGCGGATCTTCTGCGTCGTGCTATGGGTAAGAAAATTAAAAAAGAAATGGATGCACAGCGCAAGATGTTTGTTGAGGGTGCAAAAGAAAACCATAATGTTTCAAAACAAAAATCTTCGTTTATCTTTGACCAAATTGCAAAATTTGCAGGATATGGATTCAATAAATCCCATGCTGCTGCCTATGCTTTGATTGCCTACTGGACAGCATGGCTCAAGGCCAATTATTCCGTAGAGTTCATGGCTGCTTCAATGGCCCTCGATATTGGCAATACTGATAAGTTAAGTGTATTTAAGCAAGACATGGATAAGCTTAATATTGATTTGCTACCGCCTGCAATCAACAAATCAGATACTAATTTTAAAGTAGAAAATGGTGCTGTCCGATACGCTTTGGCTGCTCTCAAAGGTGTTGGTGAGCAAGCAATGGAACACCTTGTTCAGGAACGCAAGAAAAATGGCCCATATGAGAGCATCGAGGATTTCGCTAAACGCCTTGATCCAAAAACAATGAACAAACGTCAATTTGAACAACTTATCTGTTCGGGAACATTTGATGAAATCCATGATAATCGAGCACAATTATCCGAAGGAACAGAGATAATTTTACGCTATGCTCAATCACTGGACGAAGAGCGCTCATCGGGCCAAGTCAGCTTATTCGGAGACGGCTCAGAGAATAACGGCCTGGGCATGCCTGGTTTATCAACGGGAAGTGATTGGAATGCTCTGGAAAAATTGTCTAAAGAATTCTCCGCAATAGGATTCTACCTCTCTGCGCACCCTCTAGACACCAGACAGGCACAGTTTGAACGCATGAACATCGTTCCAATGTCTTATGTAGAGAATGATATAAAAACAAAACAGGCCGCACGATATCAAATGGCTGGCGTTTTACTAAAAAAACAGGAGAAAATGTCACAAAGAGGCAGTAAATACGCCTTTTTACAATTATCGGATCCCACCGGTGTTTTTGAAGTCACCATTTTTTCCGAAACACTCAACGCATCCCGTGATTTTCTTGAGTCTGGCGAGGCATTGCTTCTTTCTGTAGAAGTTGAATATACAGGAGACCAATTACGCTATACTTCTCAGAAAATCGAGCCACTTGAAAAAGCGCTAGAGAGTAAAGTACAAGAAATTCATATACATCTTTCTAAATACGAACCCGCCACAAAAATCAGGCAATTCCTTGATATAGAAGGAAAAGGGCGATCAAAAATTAAAATTTTTGCTCATCTCGAAGATAACCGTGTTGCGGAAATGGAACTGCAAGGAAACTGGGCGTTCAGTACGCAGGCACGAAATATAATGCGCATCGAAGATGGGGTTCTGGAAGTTTCCGAGTTATAGCATACTTTTTCCTTGCAATCCCCCAATATACCTTGTAAAAACCCCACAGTTTTAAATTCACATGCGGGATTTGGGACTTTTCTCCATACAGAGAAAAAGGCCCTTCCGGTGTAATCAAATGATTACTCACGTCCCGCAGAGGTATAACCGGAAAAAGGAGAAAATCAATGTCCGTACCTGAATTCACTATGCGTCAACTTTTAGAAGCAGGCGTTCACTTTGGTCACCACACACGTCGCTGGAATCCTAAAATGCGCCAATATATATTTGGTGTACGTAACGGCGTGCACATTCTAGACCTCCAACAAACACAACCTTTGCTAGCAACAGCTCTTAAGGAAATTCGTGATATTGTAGCAAAAGGCGGCAGAATCCTGTTTGTAGGGACAAAGCGACAGGCACAGTCTCCAATTGAAGAGGCAGCAAAGCGCTGTGGCCAGTACTATGTAAACCATCGCTGGTTGGGTGGGATGATGACAAACTGGAAAACAATCACATCATCTATTAACCGCTTGAGAGAGCTCGAAAAACTTTTTGCAGCTGATCAAGAAGGATATACGAAAAAAGAAATTCTCATGATGACCCGTGAATATGAAAAACTTGTGCTATCTATTGGTGGTATCAAGGATATGGGTGGCCAGCCGGATGCCTTGTTCATTATTGATACAAACAAAGAAGAAATTGCAATCAAAGAAGCAAATAATCTGGGTATTCCCGTATTTGCCGTCGTTGACAGTAACTCAAACCTTGATGGTGTTGACTATGTCATCCCTGGAAATGACGATGCTTTGAGAGCCATTGACTTGTATTGTGAACTTGTTTCTGGCGCTGTTCTAGATGGCCTTCAGGCTGAACTTGGGCAAACCAATAAGGATGCCGGAGAAAACATCGACGCAAAAGTCGAGCTTCCTGAAGAGGAAAATTCAGAACAGTCTAAGAAAAAACCTGCAAAAAACTCAAAAAACAACGATGAAAAAGCAGAAGAATCTAATGAAACTGAAAATCAGACAGATAAAAAGTCTGGAGAATCAGTAGACGAAGAAAGCGAGAAGAAAGCAGCATCTGCCTAAGGTGCTGTCTTAACTCAAAACATAATATTCAAAGAGGAAAAAAATATGTCTGAAATAACAGCAGCAATGGTTAAAGAACTTCGTGAAAGCACGGGTGTTGGCATGATGGATGCCAAAAAAGCGCTTGTTGAAAATGAAGGTAACATGGAAAAGGCAATTGACTGGCTTCGTACACAAGGTCTTGCAAAAGCAGCCAAAAAGTCTGGGCGCACAGCAGCAGAAGGCTTGGTTGCTATTGCTACCGAAGGCACATCGGGTGCAGTTATTGAGATCAATGCGGAAACCGACTTTGTATCAAGAAACGAAGAGTTTCAGACGTTTGTAAGAAAAGTAGCAACAGCTGCAAAAGCCGTAAATACAACCGAAGAACTGGCAAATGCCGATGTAGATGGTAAGCCTATATCTGAAAATCTTACCAATCTTATTTCAACCATTGGTGAGAACATGGCGCTTAGACGCATGGCCAAGCTGACGGTTAAGCAAGGTGCTGTAATTGGATATATACACAGCTCATTGGCAGATAACCTTGGAAAAATAGGCGTTCTTGTTGCTTTGGAATCTTCAGCAAACGAAGACACTCTGCAAGCCATAGGCAAGCAAATTGCAATGCATGTAGCAGCAGCAAGCCCACAGTATCTTTCAAAAGAAGAAGTTAGTTCCGATGTTCTTGATCGTGAGCGCTCTGTTCTTAAAGAGCAGGCTATTGCTTCTGGAAAGCCTGCTGATATTGCAGAAAAAATGGTGGAAGGCCGTATCCGTAAGTTCTTTGAGGAAATCTGTCTTGTAGAGCAAGCCTTTATTATGGATACCGATAAAACTGTATCACAGGCCATAGAAGAGGCCGCAAAAGAAGCGGGAGCAGAAATCAAATTGACTGGATTTGTTCGCATGCAGCTCGGTGAAGGTATAGAAAAAGAAGAAGAAGATTTTGCCGCAGAAGTAGCAGCAGTTGCATCGGCAAACGGCTAAATCTGGTTTTTTATAATTATTTACTCCAGCCGCGTTGCAACTTTACGCGGCTGTCTTTATATTCATAAGTCGCGATATGCATAAAACTATTTTCTAGCCAAGAGATGGGGCCATGGGAATGACAGCCAAAAAACAAAAAGCAGGTATAACACCGGCCAATAAATACAAGAGAATTATGCTTAAAATGTCCGGCGAAGTGCTGATGGGAGAGCGGGAATTCGGCCTTGATTCTGATACAGTCCTAAGGGTTGCCTCAGACATAAAGGAAGTTTTAGCATTGGGCGTAGAAGTTTGTATTGTCGTAGGGGCAGGGAATATTTTCAGAGGGGTCTCGGGTGCCTCTAGCGGTATGGATCGTACAACTGCCGATTATATGGGTATGCTTGGTATTGTTATTAATGCACTCGCCCTTCAAAATGCTCTGGAAAATATGGGCGTAGAAACACGCGTACAATCGGCTATTCGCATGGACGCTATATGTGAGCCTTATATAAGAAGGAGAGCTTTAAGACATATGTCAAAAGGACGCGTTGTGATTTTTGCTGCTGGAACAGGAAACCCTTATTTCACAACAGATACTGCTGCCGCTCTTAGGGCTTCCGAAATGGATTGTGATGTTTTAATGAAAGGCACAAAAGTTGATGGTGTCTACACCGCTGATCCTGAAACTCACCCAGATGCAGAGCATTTTGACCGCATTTCCTATATTGATGTGTTAACTAAGGATTTAAAAGTAATGGATGCTACAGCCATCTCATTAGCGAGAGAAAATAATATTCCTATTGTTGTGTTTTCTATATTGGAGCAAGGGAATTTTTCGAAAGTGACACAGTCCAAGGGTAAATACACAATTGTAACAAACACTTAGAACCAACAAAAGGTTAACAAACCATGTCTTACAATAAACAGGATATACAACGCCGTATGGAAGGTGCTGTTGATGTTCTTCATAAAGAGCTTTCAGGACTAAGAACGGGCCGTGCCTCTGTAAACCTTCTGGATACGGTTTCTGTAGAAATTTATGGTAGTAAAATGCCTATTAATCAAATAGGAACCATCAGTGTTCCAGAGCCGCGCATGCTCTCTATTCAGGTATGGGATGCCACGGCTGTAAAAAATGTTGAAAAGGCTATTCGGGATTCTGGTTTGGGCCTTAATCCAATGCCGGATGGTAACAATATTCGTATTCCGATACCCGACCTGAACGAGGAGCGCAGGCAAGAACTCTCTAAAATTGCAGGAAAAATAGCTGAAAACGCAAGAATTTCAGTTCGAAATGTCCGCAGAGACGGCATGGATGCTATTAAAAAGATGAAGGGAGAGGGAGATATCACCGAAGATGATCAAAAAAGGCTTTCTGATGAAGTTCAAAAGCTTACCGATGACATGATTAAGAAAATCGACGACTCCCTATCTGACAAAGAAAAAGATATCATGACGGTTTAATTCTGCACCATGAAAACAGTTACAAAAAATATTTCACCGGAAATACCCGAGCATGTCGCTATTATAATGGATGGCAATGGAAGATGGGCAAGGAAACGCGGCCTTCCTAGAAGCTTAGGACATAAAAAAGGCGCGGAGACTGCAAAAAATGTTGTTAAATCTGCGTCTGAATTAGGAATTCAATATCTCACACTCTTTGGATTTTCTTCTGAAAACTGGAACAGGCCAAAGGATGAAATTAAAGAACTCATGAAGCTTTTAAGGCAATATCTGCAATCGCAGACAGCCGAATTTCATGAAAACAACGCTCGTCTGTGTGTTATTGGTGATAGAAGCGCATTCGAGCCTGATATCGTAAAACTTATTAATAACGCTGAAAGACTGACTAAAGATAATGATGGTATTCATGTTATTATTGCACTGAATTATGGAGGAAGACGGGATATCGCCCAAGCAGCCCATACACTGGCAAAAGAAGCAGCAGAAACACAAAATGTACCGGATATTGACCATATAGAAGAGGCATTGGGCGGGGCTCTCTGGTCTGCACATATTCCCGATCCTGATCTCCTTATACGTACAAGCGGAGAACAACGCATCAGCAACTTTCTGCTTTGGCAATGTGCCTATACCGAACTTTTTTTTACACAAACACTATGGCCGGATTTTGATAAAATCGATCTGCAAGAAGCTTTACAAGCTTACGCGGAGCGCGACAGGCGTTATGGTGCGTTAAAAGAAGCAAATTAGGCTTTTGTTACAGCGTCATTGTAATAAATCTACGATTTCTGTATATTTCCCCAAGAAAATATCAAGCCCAAGAATTGAACAGGAGCAAAATGTCTTCATCGCTTGTTAAACGTGTGCTGTCTGCTCTGGTGCTTGCACCCTTCTTTTTATATATAATATTCCATGGAGGAGTATTTTTTTACTCGCTACTACTTATTGCCTTTATAATTTCAGTTTTCGAATGGGCGATGCTTTCCAGAAAAACAGAATATTATGCACCTATCATTATTCTTGGCCTGATTTATATGTCTATCTCTTACGCCAGTTTTTTAGCGCTTCGTGAAGAATATTCTACAAACGTACTTTTACTTTTCATTGGTATGATATGGCTCAGCGATATTGGTGCGTATTTCGTTGGTAAATTTTTTGGTGGACCTAAACTAATTGTAGAAATAAGTCCGAATAAAACCTGGTCAGGGTTTGGAGGCGCGCTATTTTTCCCAGCAGTATTTTCAGTTTTGTGGGTTTGGACTTTCGGATTTCACGAGGCATTCGACGATAAAAACTGGTATATCCTGCTTCCTATTGCCGCCTTGTTTGGCATTACCATCGGAAGTGTAGGGCAGGCCGGTGATTTGCTTATTTCATTCATAAAGCGTCAAGCTCATGTGAAGGATACGGGCACACTTATTCCTGGACATGGTGGTCTTCTGGATCGCATTGATTCAATGCTTTTGGGCGCACCCGTATATTTAATACTCATTACCTTGATCAGCTATGTCTTATAAAAAGAAAATTACTATTCTAGGCGCGACTGGCTCGATAGGCCAAAACACCATGGATCTTGTCTTATCAAAGCCGGAACAATACGATGTTCTTTGTGTTACCGCACACCAAAACGTTATGGGGCTTGCCGAGACCGCTATTAAATTAAAAGCACAAAAAGCAATAATTGCTGACAAAGAAAAAGAATCCCAACTTAAAGCGCTACTTCAGGAACACAAAATCAAGGTAGAAAGCGGCGCGGAGAAAATCGAGAAAGCCGCAGGCAAAAAACAAGATCTTGTGGTCGCCGGTATTATCGGATTTGCAGGCTTAAGGCCTATTATCAAGGCACTTGAAAACGGAAACAATGTTGCTTTAGCAAATAAAGAACCATTAGTAGCAGCCGGCCATATGATCATGGCGTTAGCGCGGAACAAAAAAGCACAAATTATACCGGTTGATAGCGAGCATAACGCCATTTTTCAGGTCTTTGAAACCCACAACCGTAGCGCAATCGATAAAATTATTCTAACTGCATCAGGGGGACCCTTTTTAAAATGGCCAAAAGAAAAAATTGAGAATGCAAGCGTTGAAGAAGCGCTGGCACACCCCAATTGGGTCATGGGCAAAAAAATCTCTATTGATAGCGCTACCATGATGAACAAGGCGCTGGAAATCATAGAAGCCGCGCATCTATTTGACATGCCTGCCTCTAAAATAGAGGTATTAATTCATCCTGAATCAATTGTCCATTCTATGGTTTCTTATACAGACGGATCGGTTTTGGCACAAATGGGTGCCAGCGATATGCGTACTCCCATCGCCTATGCTCTTGGCTGGCCCAAACGGATCGAAACTTGTGGGCAGAAGCTGGACTTAAAAACACTTTCCTCCCTCACTTTTAAAGCACCAAATTTTGAAAAATTTCCTGCATTGAGATATGCTTATAAATGCTTGGAACTCGGACAAGCCGCATGCATCTCTTTTAATGCTGCAAACGAATTGGTTGTTGAGGAGTTTTTACAAGGTAACATAGCTTTTGGCGATATTATGAAACACGTCGCATATGCCGTCGACCATATTCATCCCCAAATTGGTAATGGAGCCCTAAAAACTATTGAAGACATAGAAAAATTAGATCAAACTGTGCGGCAAGAAATAAAAACACTAATAAAAAACTCCCACGCAGCCTAACACTAACAGAAAGTACATAGTATGAACATTTCAGACCTCATTCAAATGCTCGGACAAAATATGTGGATTTACGGCGGTTCATTCCTTGTTGTCCTTGGCATTCTTGTTTTTGTTCATGAATGGGGACACTACATCATTGCCAGAATGTGTGGTGTACGTGTTGAAACTTTTTCTATTGGATTTGGTAAGGAAATATGGGGTTTCAATGATAAATCAGGTACGCGTTGGAAAATATCCCTCATACCGCTTGGTGGATATGTACAACTTTTTGGAGATACCGACCCTGCAAGCGCGGGGCACACAAGCTCTGTAGAAGAGGGCGGAGAAATCCGCGAGATGTCAAAAGAAGAGCTGGAGGTTGCCTTTTTTACCAAAGCCGTGTGGAAGAGAGCTGCCGTCGTATTTGCAGGACCTGCCATCAATTACATTTTTGCAATTGCGCTTTTGGCCGGGCTTTATGTTGTTCATGGTAAACCGGTTTCCCCTCCAACTGCCGCCGCTGTTATAGGTGGGAGTAGTGCCGATAAAGCAGGGTTTTATCCTCATGACTTAATTGTGTCGATTGATGGAAAAACCATTCGCTCTTTTGGTGATATAAGACGCGAAATGATGGTTGCTCTTGACCAGAAAAAACACTTCGTTATCCAAAGGGAGAACGAATTGGTTGATATTTATGCAACACCAGAACGATTGATATTAGAAGACCGCTTTGGTTTCAAAAATTCTGTAGGTCTGCTTGGTTTGATTAGTGCAGAACAAGGTATTCTAGCAAGCCAAATCAAACAAATAGAAGGGCAAGACTATGACAATATAGAGAATGTTGTGGAGGAACTGAAAAGCCGCCTTGGCACTACATTTACTATTTCCTTGAAGCGCGGCGAAGAATTGGAATCTATTATTATTAATCCAATAGCTGCGCGCAACCCGGACTTTGGCTCTGCTACCACTGCAGAGGAGGAAGCCATCTACTTATCCAACCTACCAGCAAAGATTTATGCGCCCCATACTTTGATGACAGCCATACAAAGCGCCATAACTGAATCTTATGTTATGACACGCAGCTCTTTAGAGGCACTCTGGCAAATGGTAATGGGTATTAGAAGTGCTACCGAACTTGGCGGCATCATAAGGATTGGTGCCATTGCCGGCGACATGGCACAAAAGGGAATTGTTCCCCTTATATTGCTTACAGCACTACTGTCTATTAATCTGGGTTTTATTAACCTATTGCCAATTCCTATGCTCGACGGAGGACACCTCTTATTCTATTTCTTTGAAGCTGTTCTCGGAAAACCCGTACCGGAGCAAATTCAGGAATACGCCTTTAGGGCGGGATTTATTTTCCTTATAGGTATCATGGCCTTTGCCAACTTGAACGATCTTTATCAGCTATTAATATAGGCTCATGTTAACCGCAACATCATTGCTACAATCAGCAGCAGAAAATATATTTTTCTACGTTGTTACTTTTCTTCTAACCATAGCTTTTGTAGTCATCGTTCATGAATTTGGGCATTTTCTTGTCGCAAGATTTTTTAAAGTAAGAATTGAACAGTTTGCTTTTGGCTTTGGTAAAGAACTTATCGGGTTTGGCGGAAAAAACAATAAAACCAGGTGGTCTTTGTGTCTGTTTCCGATAGGCGGGTATGTAAAAATCTTTGGTGACGTTGATAAAGAAAATCCTGTTATCTGGGATAAAGAAAAAGAGGAACAAAGACAGTTAACACCCGACGAACTAGAAATTGCATTCTGCACAAAACCTGTTTGGCAAAGAATGTTAATCGTTTTTGCGGGGCCTGCAATCAACCTCCTTCTTACACTCGGTATTTTTATACTGCTTTTTTCCCTTCACGGAGAAAGATCAAAATCTCTGGTAATAAATTCATTATCTGTTGGCTCACCGGCAAAAGAAGCTGGTATGCAACTTGGCGATCATTTTCTAGAGATGGATGGTGAACCCATTCGTAGACTTGAAGATATTTATGATAAAACCTGGTACGAGATACCCCCCGTAGAACACACTTACACAATCAAGAGGGGGGATCAGACCCAAACAATCAGTTTTTCTGCCAGACATATAGAATACAGGGACAAAAAAAGGGGAATTCATCATTCACACGGCCAGACAGGTATGCTGCAGCTTAAAGGTATTGAGTTTACAGAAATAGAATGGGTAGAAGGTATTTCAACAAAAAATGATCCACAAAAATCCAGAGAGATCATTCTTAAAAATATGGACAAAGAAATAACGATAGGAATGCCGTTTAAGGCTGGCCCTGATCTTGAAGACGAAAAGTATATTATTTTTATTCCCTCCGAACTGAACCAGCACCTCAACAATCCAGATCATGAACATTATAAGCGTCTCTTCTTAATGGATCCGGATGACCGCTATTACCTGCGCCTTGGAATAGCCGAGGCAACAACACGCTCATTAACTCTGATGAAAGATATTCTCGTAGATTCATACAAAGTTCTGGCTGCTATCTACAGAGGAACTGCAGACGATCGTGTCGTCGTCGGAGTTGGAAAAATGAGCCAGCACACAGCAAAAGCGGCAAAAGCAGGCTTCTATGACTTTATGGTTTTCGTGGCAGCCCTGTCCTATATGATTGCTGTTATAAATCTTCTTCCTATTCCCGTTCTGGACGGTGGGTATCTGGTGTTTTTAACTTATGAGGCCCTTACAGGAAAAGCCGTATCAGAGCGTATACAAAATGTTTTTATTATCATCGGGCTTATAATACTTGGGGGAATCATGATCTTTGCTAACATTAGTGACTTGATTTCACTACTGACTGCTATAGAATCCCGCTAGCTATAGTTTCTTTAATTCGAATAATAAATAGGCTTCCTATGAAATTTTTGCAAAAACCAAAACGTTATGCATTCTTGCTTGCAGTATTTTCACTTGCGATAACACTTGCAACACCGTCAAAAGCGGCAGAAATAGTAAGAAAAATTGATATAACAGGTGAGCAAAGAATTGAGGAAGCCACGATTGCCTCCTATATGGACCTTCGTGTAGGCGACCCAGTTGACAACTCGGTAACAGACCGCACCCTTAAAAGCCTTTTTGCCACCGGCCTTTTTGCAGATGTGAAGGTAAGTCATTCTGGCGGAGTCGTGTACGTAGAAATTATTGAAAACCCCGTCATAAACGTTATTGAATTCGAAGGTAATGACGCAATCGATGATGAAGAACTCCGGGCAGAGATCCAGCTAAGACCACGACAGGTCTTTACCCGCTCCAAGGTACAGTCTGACGTTTCAAGACTTTATCAGATATACAGAAGACAGGGGCGATTTTCTGTTTCAATTCAACCTAAAATCATCCAGCTTGACCAAAACCGTGTAAATCTGGTTTTTGAAGTAGCCGAAGGCGGAGTTACGAAAATCAAAAGCATTCGCTTTGTTGGAAACAAGAATTACAGCGACAGTAAACTACGAAACTCTATATCTACCAAAGAAACAGCCTGGTACCGATTCTTGAGCAGCAGTGACCGCTTCGATCAGGATCGTTTAGCTTACGATCAGGAATTGTTGAGAAATTTTTACCTTTCCCAGGGTTACGCAGACATTCAGATTTTGTCTTCGGTGGCAGAGCTTTCAAAAGACAAAGATGATTTCTTTGTAACCTTCACAATAGAGGAGGGGGCACGCTATAAGGTCCAGAATACAGAAATAATTTCTCATATTAGAAATCTTGACGTTGGATCTTTAAAAAATACTGTGCAATACAGTGCAGGAGATTGGTATAACGCAGACAAAGTCAGATCAACTGTACAGAAAATGACCGATGCACTGGGCGATATGCAGTATGCTTTTGTCGATATTCGTCCAGATATTCGTACAAATCGTGAAGACAAAACGATCGTGATCGTCTTTAACATCAATGAAACACCAAGGGTCTTTGTCGAACGAATCAATGTTAACGGTAATATACGAACACTGGATAAGGTTGTTAGAAGAGAGCTTGAACTTGTAGAAGGCGACCCCTTTAACCGTTCTAAGCTTGCTGAATCCGAACAAGGGGTAAGAAATCTTGATTTTTTTGAGACCGTTGAAGTTAACGTTTCCCAAGGATCTGCACCTGACAAAACTGTTGTAGACGTCAACGTTCAGGAAAAATCAACAGGGGAACTATCTATAGGGGCCGGATTCTCCTCAACTGACGGACCATTGGCAGATTTAAGAATTCGTGAGCGTAATTTGCTTGGAAAGGGCCAAGATCTGGCTATGGCCCTTACTGTTGCAGGACAGCGAAGTGAAATTGACCTTTCTTATACGGAGCCTTATTTTCTGGGAAGGGACATTTCTGCAGGATTTGATGTATTTCACATAACACGCGATCTTCAAGATGAAAGTTCATACGACCAGAAACTTACAGGTGGCGCGTTGCGCCTTGGGTACCCGTTATCAGAGAATTGGCGTCAAACTCTTAGCTATAAACTAAGTAAAAACGAAATTACAGATGTGCAATCCGATGCTTCCCTATTCATTCAAAATCAAGAGGGGGAGCGTACAACCTCTTCGGTGGCACAACGCCTTTCATATGATACAAGAGATAGCTCTATATTTACCACAAGTGGCATGGTGTATTGGCTTGATACTGAACTGGCAGGCTTAGGGGGAGACGCTAAATTTGTGTCTGCAAAAACAGGAGCCTCTTATTATTATCCTCTTACAGATCAGTGGATTTTCAATGTTCTGGGAGAAACCGGTGCCGTAGAAGCGTATAGCGACGCAGACGTAGAAATTAATGAAAGATTTTTCATTGGTGGCTCTACACTACGCGGGTTCGAACGTTCCGGGATAGGGCCCAGAGATACAACCACCGCAGACTCACTCGGAGGCAATTATTTCTATCGCGGTAGTGTTGAAATGTCGTTCCCTCTAGGTTTAGGTAAGGAATTGGGTATTAAAGGCCATACATTTACTGACTTTGGGTCCCTTTGGGATATTGATGAGACCGGCACGGGTATACAGGAAGAAAAAAGCCTGCGTGCGGCGGCAGGCGTGGGTTTATCGTGGCGCTCACCCTTTGGTCCTATACGTCTTGACTTTGCAGTCCCTTATTTAAAAGAGGATTTTGACGAAGAAGAGCATTTCCGGTTTGATTTTGGAACGCGGTTCTAATACAAATAGGTTCAAAGCTTACATAATTTAATATAAGGATTTTAATATGAGTCTTCGTATCATACGGATGATGCTCTTTGCAGTTACTTTTTTGTCAATAATTTGTGTCACGATTATGCCAAAAACTGCGTATGCAGAAATTAACATTGCTGTCGTTGATATTGAAAAAATTCTTTCTGATTCAAAAGCGGCAAAATCCATTAAGGATCAAGTTGATAAAAAGCGAAAAACCTTCCTTGATCAAGTCAAGAAGGAAGAAGATAAGCTGCGCGCAGACCAAAAAGCTCTTGAAGACAAAAGAGCAGATCTATCACAGGAAGAATTAGTTAAAAAAATTCAGGAATTTGAAACACAGAGAATAGAAGCCAGAAAAAAAATACAAGACACCAAGGGCAAACTTGATAATGGCTATACAGAAGCCATGAATACGCTGACAAAATCAATATTCGAGGTTTGTCAGGAAATTGCCAATGAGCAAACAATTGACCTGGTAATTACCAGACAGAATATTATTGTAGGGAGTAATTCTCTTGATATTACAAAAACTGTTATGGAGCGCTTAGATACAAAACTTCCTTCTCTTACCTTGAATGCTAAGTAGTTTTAATTTATGCCCGATCAAAATTTTTTTAAAAAATCTAAAAATTTCAAAGTTTCCGAAATTTGCGAGATGCTTTCATGTACGCTATCGAAACGGGCAAATCCTGATCTTGTATTAGAAGACGTAGCACCGCTCGATAAGGCAACAGAAAGACATCTTAGTTTTCTTGATAATGTTAAATACAAAGAACAGTTTTTAGAAACACGCGCCGGGGCTTGCTTTGTCTCACCTCAAATGGCTGAACAGGCAAGGGAGGATGTCGTTTGTTTGATTACTGAAAATCCATATAAATCCTACGCTCTGGCCGCCCAAGCATTCTATCCGGAATACAAACCCGAGATGAGCCAAGTTGAAAAAACAGCACAAATTCATAAACGCGCCACAGTTGGAAAAAATGTTAACATCGGTCATAACGTTGTAATCGAAGACGGTGCAATTATTGGCAATAACACATGGATTGAGCCAAATGCATTTATAGGTCGACATGTTCAAATCGGAGAGAACTGTCGTATTGGACCACAAGCATATGTTTCCCATGCCATAATAGGAGATTACGTCAGATTATATCCAGGAGTTTGTATCGGGCAGGACGGCTTTGGTTTTGCTATTGACCCTGCCGGTCATGTCAAAGTCCCACAACTCGGCCGTGTTATAATCGAAGATCATGTGGAAATTGGCGCAAACACAACTGTTGATCGCGGATCAGGCCCGGATACCGTTATAGGACAGGGTACATGGATAGATAATTTGGTACAAATCGGACATAACGTTGAAATTGGTCGCGGATGTGTGATTGTTGCACAAGTCGGGCTATCTGGTTCTGTAAAAATTAAGGATTATGTTGCCATAGGTGGACAGGCTGGCGTAGCAGGGCACCTTACAATTGGAACCGGCGCTAAAATAGGAGCACAGGCAGGAATAATCAAGGATGTACCCCCGGGGCAAGAATATTTTGGCACACCAGCATTCCCGAGAATGCAATTCTACAGACAAGTGGCAGCTCTAAACAACTTGATTAAAAAAGAAAAAAAGGATTAACTGAGACAGCTTTACGTCGAAACTGTTATAAGATTTTATGTAGAGGAGAAAATGAGCAAAACTAAATCAGATCAAATAGATATTATGCAAATCATGAAAATGATTCCGCATCGCTACCCAATCTTGCTCATCGATCGAGTGCTTGAAATGACACCAGGGGAAAGCGCAACAAGCCTAAAGAATGTTACCATGAATGAGCCTCACTTTATGGGGCACTTCCCTGGCTTTCCCGTCATGCCAGGCGTTTTGATCATCGAGGCAATGGCACAAACCGCCGCTCTTGTTGTCGTTGATTTTCTTGGAAATGACGCTGCAGGCAAAGTTGTTTACTTTATGACTATTGATAATGCAAGGTTCCGTAAACCAGTTACACCCGGGGATTCAATGCACATCACTGTTCAAAAAATCCAGTCCCGCGGCCCTGTCTGGAAATTTAAGGGTGTTGCGACAGTAGAAGGAAATGTCTGTGCCGAGGCCACATTCAGCGCCATGATAACAGATAAAGAGTCTGAAGAATGAAACGTTTGGTAACAAAGCGTGATTTGTTCTTTTTTCTGAATGTCTTATCTTATAAGGCGTAAAGAGAATTATATAAGAGTAAATATGTCTGCACAAATTCATGAAACTGCTGTAATCGATAAAAATGCCGCTATAAAGAACAATGTCACAATAGGTCCGTTCTGCGTTATAGGGCCTGATGTTACATTGGAAGAAAATGTAACGCTCCATTCCCATGTTAATGTTACAGGACTTACATCAATAGGAAGCAATACCGAAATTTTTCCTTTTACATCTTTAGGAACACAGCCTCAGGATTTAAAATTCTCAGGTGAAAAATCAAAACTGATTATCGGTAAAAACAATACAATACGCGAACATGTCACTATGAACCCGGGCACAGAACACGGCGAAATGCAAACCGTTATCGGTGACAACTGTCTTTTTATGGTAGGATCACACGTGGCACATGACTGCATAATTGGCAATAATGTTATAATGGCCAATAATGCAACTCTGGCTGGGCACGTTACTGTCGGCGATTTCGCTATTTTGGGAGGATTATCCGCAGTCCATCAGTTTGTTCGTATAGGCCCCCATGCTGTTATTGGCGGCATGTCCGGTGTTGAGAACGATGTTATTCCTTATGGCCGCGTAAAAGGTGACCGTGCCTTTCTAGCAGGATTAAACCTTATCGGGCTTGAACGACGCGGCTTTAATAAAGATGAAATCAGAAATTTGCAACGGGCATTTAACCAGCTTTTTGGAGACGAGGGAACATTAGATCAACGTATAGAAATGGTTGCCAATGATTTTAAAGAAGATAAACTAATCGTATCTATCATTGACTTCGCGCGAGCCAAAACAAGATTTCCATTATGTCAGCCCCGGAAAAAATAAATTTTCAGAAACTTGGAATTATTGCCGGCGCCGGAACTTTACCGGAAAGCTTGATATCGGCCTGTAAAGAAATGGGAATAGAGCCCTACGTAATAGGGTTTAAGGGGCACACAAACCCAGACGCTATGAACCATGGTCATCATTTGTGGTCCAGATTTGGGGCTGCGGGTAAAATTATAAAGTACCTGAAACAAAATGGGGTAAAAGATCTTGTGATGATCGGGGCAATAAAACGCCCCTCCCTTAGCGAAATAAAACCTGATCTAAAAGCAGCAAAAATTATGACAGGAATCGGGTTCAGAGCATTAGGTGATAACAGCCTACTGACTTCTATTAAAAAAGCGCTGGAAAAAGAAGGGTTTAGCCTCCATCCTATACAAAAATTTTGTGAAGACCTTGTGGTAAGAGAAGGTCCACTAGGCCAATACAGTTTTTTGCCTGAAGATGAAACCGATATTGAACTGGGTATAAAGGCCTCCCAACAAATAGGGGCGCTTGATATTGGCCAGTCCATTATTATTCAAAATGGTATTATTCTCGGAGTAGAAGCAGTGGAGGGGACAGACGATTTAATTATGAGATGTGCTGCACTTCAAAAAAAGGGAAGAGGCGGAATTCTCATCAAGACCTGCAAACCCCAACAAGATAAGGCATTGGATATGCCAACAATCGGCACGAATACTATAAAAAATGCATATGATGCAGGTTTGTCTGGTATTGCATTGCATGCAAATAACGTCATTGTAGCTGATGCAAAAAACGTTGCTAAGAAGGCTGATCAGTATAAACTATTCGTGGTCGGGATCCCGATCACGTAATCCTTTATAAAAGGGCATTGCCATGAAACTTTTTTTTATCGTAGGTGAAAACTCAGGTGATGCACTTGCCGCCCCCCTTCTGAAGCAACTTAAGAAGAAATATGGCGATTCACTAGAGTGCCTTGGTATTGGCGGCCCCCTGATGAAACATGAGGGGTTTAATGAACTTCTTCCTATGGACCAAATATCGGTTATAGGAATTTGGGAAGTTTTACCTAAAATTCCTAGACTGATTAAAATAAATAAAGCGATTGTTGAAGAAATTGAAAAGCAACAGCCTGACGCCGTAATTACAGTAGATTTCCCCGATTTTAATTTTATTATTGCCAAATCCTTAAAAAAACGAGGTATCTACAAAGGTAAAATTATTCATTATGTGGCCCCCAGTGTATGGGCTTGGAGACCTGAACGTGCCAAAAATATGGCGAATTTTATGGATGGTGTTATGTGCCTGTTTCCAATGGAGGTTGAGCATTTCACGGCGCATGGCTTGAAAGCTGCCCATGTTGGACATCCAATTGTTTCTACAAATGCAAGAGAAGCAGAGGGATCCGTATTCCGGAAGGAAAATGATATTCCCGAAGATGCTCAGGCAGTGGGTCTTTTTTTTGGAAGCAGGGATAACGAGTTTAAAAACCTTGGGCCTATTTTAAGAGAAGCTGTCCAATACATGAATGACTACGTTGAGACAATTTATGTTATTGCTCCGACGCTTCCTGATTTGGAATATAACGTACAAAAACTACTAGAGGGCTGTGAACTGAAGATTTTTGTCAGTGCAAACCCCATTGTTAAATGGGAAGCCATGAAGGCATGCAACATTGCGATTGCCGTCTCCGGAACAGTTGGCTTAGAGCTTTCTTATGCAGGAGTTCCACATGTTATTGCTTATAAAATAAATCCAATAACCGCAGGAATTATAAAATTTTTGGCAAAAATAAAATATGTGCATCTGGCAAATATCCTTCTGGACAAAAGCGTGGTTCCAGAATTTCTTCAGTCAAAATGTACGTCAGAAAATATTGCGCAAGGCGCAACTCAGCTTCTTAAAAATACAGAAAAACAAGTGACACAGAAGGACGAATTCGCAAAATTACATGAAATGCTAAAAGGCGAAAGCAGCGAACCTCCGGAAGTTCAAGCCGTAAACTTCATAGAGAATATTCTTAAATCCTAACTTAACTAACTAACGGTCTTCAAGATCAACATAAGGGCGCTCTGCCGGACCTGTGTAAAGTTGTCGCGGGCGCCCTATGCGCAATGATGGCTCCTCAATCATTTCTTTCCACTGTGATACCCAGCCAACAGTACGTGCCACGGCAAATAAAACCGTAAACATACTGACCGGGAAACCCATGGCTTTTAAAATAATACCGGAATAGAAATCAACATTCGGAAACAGTTTACGCTCAACAAAATAAGGGTCCTCAAGGGCTATACGCTCTAATTCCATAGCAAGCTCTAGCCTTGGATCATTGATTCCCAGATCTTCAAGAACCTCATCACAAGATGCTTTGAGAACATTGGCCCTAGGATCAAAATTCTTATAAACCCTGTGTCCAAACCCCATAAGTCTGAAAGGATCATCCTTATCTTTTGCGCGTTCCAGAAACTCGGGAATACGATCTACCGTTCCAATTTGGTCAAGCATCTCTAAAACAGCCTGGTTAGCCCCGCCGTGGCTTGGCCCCCATAAAGACGCTATACCGGCAGCAACACAGGCAAAAGGATTGGCTTGCGATGAACCGGCTAATCTTACTGTAGATGTTGACGCATTTTGCTCGTGGTCTGCATGAAGAATAAATATTTTGTCCATAGCATTAGCCAGAACCGGATTAACCTTATATGGTTCTGCCGGTACCGCAAAACACATATAAAGAAAGTTTTCAGCGAAGGATAGATCATTCCTTGGATACATAAACGGCTGACCGATTGAGAATTTATGGGTCATTGCAGCCAATGTTGCAATTTTTGCGATCAATCTATGGGCAGAAACTTCTCTTTGCTCGGGATCATAAATATCGAGTGAATCATGATAGAAAGCGGATAAAGCACCAACAACACCACACATAATCGCCATAGGGTGTGCATCACGCCTAAACCCTCTGTAAAAAAAGTTCACCTGCTCATCCACCATGGTGTGATAAGTAATTTCATGTTCGAATTGCTCTTTTTGCTGCCTGTTCGGCAAATCCCCATTGAGCAACAGATGTGCCACCTCTAAAAATGAACTTTTCTCCGCAAGATCAGAAATATTATATCCGCGGTGCTGTAATATACCTTTTTCACCGTCAATAAAAGTCAATCTGGACTTGCAGCTTCCTGTCGATGTGAAACTTGGATCAAAGGTAAAATGACCAGATTCCGCATAAAGTGATCTTATATCAATAACCGGTGGCCCCGCAGTTCCCTCTATAACAGGCAACTTATAGCTGTCACCTGTTTCATCATTGGTCAGCGTGAATGTTTTTTCTGACTTGGAGCTTTGAGACATCTCGGTATCCTCGTGGTAATCCTGTTAAAGGTTTATTATGTATACGCAGTACTCTGTGATATTTTGTCCTAGAAATAGATTTTCAGGGCAGAGGGGGGAACGTCTCGAAAGACACAACGAGTGTATCTTAAAACCCTTTTGTTATCAATGAATTCTATCGGAATCCTAAAAATAGTTTAACGGTCAAGTGCCGCCTGAATACGAGAGCAGGTTTCTGCTTTTCCTAGAATCTCGGCAGCATGAAAAATAGAGGGAGATACAGTCGTTCCGGTCAAAGCAGCGCGTAACGGCATGGCAATTTTACCGAGCTTTCCTTCTGCCATTGTATCTGCAACCGATTTACAAATCTCCTGAACCTTGTCAGACATCAACTCATTTTCACTTTGAAACGCAGATAACAAAGCTTCCAACACACTGCTTGCGTCTTGTAATGTGTTCTCGGCCTTTTCATCAAAAGACAAGGGTACTGACTTGAGATAAAACACAGAATCATCAACAAATTGCAACAATGTCTTTGATCGCGACTTCAACTCCTCCATGCCCGCTATAATACGCTGTTTGCCAGTTTCATCTAGCTCCACGCCATGTCTGGATTTATAGAAAGAGGAAACCAGAGTAACTAATCGATCATCATCACACTCTTTTATATAATGAGCATTCACATTATCCAGCTTAGCAAAATCGAATTTTGCAGCCGCTTTCCCCAGATGATCCAGATCAAACCATTCAACCGCCTGCGTAAGCGGAATAATTTCATCATCCCCATGGGACCAACCCAAGCGAAGCAGATAGTTGAGCAATGCTTCCGGCAAATACCCCATTTCCTGAAAATCTTGTACACTTTGTGCACCATGTCTTTTTGAAAATTTCTTTCCATCCGCCCCGTGAATAAGAGGGGAGTGTGCATAAACCGGAACATCCCAGCCCATAGCATCGTAAATAACTTTTTGCCTGAAAGTGTTATTCAAATGGTCATCACCCCGCAAAACATGGGTTACGCCCGCGTCGTAATCATCAACAACAACCGAAAGCATATAAGTTGGCGTACCATCGCTTCGTAAAATAATAAAATCATCTAGCTGGTCATTCGAAACAGTGACATCACCCTGAACCTTGTCATGAATCGTCGTTTCTCCATCAATGGGTGCTTTGATGCGAATAACGGGCTTAACATCAGGGGGAGCACTAGAGGGATCAGCGTCTCTCCACTTTCTGTCGTAGAAAACCTTCTGCCCGTCTTCTTTTGCTCTCTCTCTCATTTCCTCCAGCTCTTCAGGGCTGCAATAACAATAATAGGCCTTGCCATTTTCAAGCATTTCTCTAGCTATTTCCGCATGTCTGTCCATACGGGAAAACTGTGATGTAATCTCGCCATCATAATCAAGACCAAGCCATTCAAGCCCATCTATAATAGCCTGTACGGCTTCTTCTGAATGACGTTTTCTATCTGTATCTTCAATACGGACAACGAATTTTCCGCCATGACGGCGGGCATATAGCCAATTAAACAGTGCGGTCCGTGCACTACCAACATGCATAAATCCTGTAGGAGATGGAGGAAAACGTGTTACAACAGTCATAATTCTCGTGTGCCTTGATTACGTATAATTTTAAGATTTCGGACACTAACATGTCATACGCACAAAGCAAATACAGTATAAGAATACAGGAAAGAATATTTAATCTTTTTCCGCCTCTATCGGTCAATCCGATGGATAGCATTCTGCACCAGAGGGATAATATGTTTCTCTGGACACCTATTGCACTTTCTTTGGGTATTGCGCTCTATTTCTCTCTTTCCATTGAGCCACCACTTATTTTGTGCCTATTTTTTTCACTGGTATGTACTTGCCTCACTGTACTCGGACGTAATGCAAAACCACATATTAGAATACTTCTGTTAGGAATATTAATTCTCTCAACTGGCTTTACTGCCGCAAAAATCCGAACTGAATTCGTATCAACGCCTATCATTTCAAAAAAAATAGGGCCTGTTGAAATATTCGGTAAGATTGAGCAAATCGAAAAGATGGAAGAGGGTGATGGAAGCCGCTTAACGCTCTCAGATCTTGCTATAGAAAATCTAGAAAAAAAATTTACTCCCAAAAAGATAAGGCTACGGCTTAGAGCAGACAGTGATGTAAAAATAGGCCAAACTATAAAGGTTCTTGCGGCTTTAAATCCTCCATCTGCACCAATAATTCCCGATGGATTTGATTTTCGCCGATACTTGTATTTCCAAAGTATTGGAGCCGTAGGCTTTATTTACAAGGCTCCGGAAGTTATATCTCCCTCAAAAAGAAGTACCTTTCATATTGAAAAAATCAGGGCAAAGATAGCACACCATATAGAAAAGGCCTTACCTACAAGGCAAGCCAGTATAGCCTTGGCATTATTGGTTGGGCAAAAGAAATCCCTGACGGAAGAAGACCAACAAGCATTAAGAGATGCCGGGCTTGCGCACATGCTTGCAATTTCAGGCTTACATGTCGGCTTATTTGCTGGAGCATTTTTCTTTGTGTTTAGGTTTTTTCTTGTTTTAATTCCGGGCTTTGCTTTGCGCTATCCCGTTAAAAAAATTGTAGCTATAGCAACTTTAATAGTCGCACTTTTTTATATGATGATCGCAGGCAGCACTATTTCAACACAAAGAGCCGTATTAATGATTGGCGTGGTTTTTCTGGCCATTATTCTAGATCGTTCCCCTATATCCTTGCGTCTAGTTGCTTTTGCTGCCTTTTCTGTGCTTCTTATATCACCCGAAAGCCTACTTTCAGCAAGCTTTCATATGTCTTTTGCAGCAGTGACATGCCTTATTTATTTCTATGAAATTACAAAAGACTACTGGTCTGCATTTTATAGAAAAGAGGGCTGGCTAAACAAAATGAGTGTCTATTTTCTTGGCGTCTGTTTTACAACCATCATAGCGAGTATTGCTACCGCACCATTTGCAATTTATCATTTCGGTCAAGTGTCATATATGGGATCTGTTGCAAACCTTATTGCCGTCCCGTTGCTTGCCTTTCTGGTTATGCCTTTTGCCCTGTTAAGCCTCTTCCTCATGCCCCTAGGATTAGAATACTTACCTCTACAAATGGTGGGAATTGGCATAGAGTGCATGCTCGAGATTGCCTATTGGGCCGCCGATTTGCCACATGCGGTTATAAAAACACCTTTCTGGAACTTTATGTCCTTTATTGTGCTCATTATGGGGTCCCTGTTTTTTACCCTATGGAAGGGGTGGGGGAAAATACTAGCATTACCCGCTATTCTTTTATCTGCGATACTTGCACAACAAACTATGCCAACTATTTTAATTTCAGATACAAATAAACTATTTGGTTTTTATGTTGCGGGGCATGATTTATATGTTTCCTCACGTAGGTCTGATCGATTTATAAGGGAAAATTGGGAAAAATATTACGGCCTCCCTGAAAACAGCGCTAAAAAACTGAATTATAAAGGGGGCAACAAGGATCAGGTTGACTTTTATAAGTGTGGGGAGCAGGGATGCCGCATCACTATCAATAATACAAAGATATCTTTTATTCTTAATCCCTATATTGAAAAGCAAGAATGCGATTGGGCTGATATTATTCTTTCAGTAGATCCCTTACCGGATCAATATAGAAAAAATCTTTGTAAATCGAATATTAGTATAGATAAATTCGATACATGGGGAAAAGGAAGTCATGCCATTTGGGTCAATAACGGGACAGTTAAAATTATAACAGCAATGGAAAAAACATCCGGAAGACCCTGGTCTGCTTACCCAAGGTAAACTTAATGGTAGGTTCGCAGTAAATTGGCAAGCGTACCTTGAATTTTAACGCGGTCCGGCTCCAGAACCCTTGGTTCGTAATCATCGTTTTCCGGCTCAAGAACAATTTTATTACCTGCCCGACGCAACCTTTTAAGGGTGACTTCATGATCATCAACCAAAGCAACAACAATGGTACCATTTTCTGCGGTATCACAACGTTTGATAATTACCATATCATCATCGTGAATACCGGCATTGATCATTGAATCTCCGTCAACTTTCAACGCATAGTGATCACCATTACCTACAAAGCCTTGGGGCAACGCAATCATTTCTCCTTCATCGCAAATGGCTTCAATTGGTGTGCCGGCAGCAATACGGCCATATAACGGGATCTCGTCCATGCTGTTAAAAGCAGCAATTTCATGCGCAGCAAGAATTTCTCTAGATGTTTGTGCAACCGTAGTTCTATCATTATCGTGAGGGCGGAACCCTTCAGGCAATCTCTTGATCTCAAGTGCGCGTGCCCTATGTGGTAAACGTTCAATATAACCTCGCTCAACAAGCGCAGATATCAATCTATGGATGCCTGATTTTGACTTCAAACCCAGCGCATTTTTCATTTCCTCAAAAGAAGGGGGAATGTCATCCTCTGACATTTTTTCATGAATAAACAATAACAAATCTTTTTGTTTTTTTGTAAGCATTGTCCCTCTATCCTATTTGGGCTAAGTCATACTGACTAAAGAAAGGTGTTATAAAAACACATAATATACACTATTTGTTCTACTTTAGTTCACTCTTTGTGTCAATACACCTTGAGTTGAAAATGATGTTTATGATTTATTCTTTTCCCAAAAGCAGACGTAGCGCAGCGCCCGTGTCATTTTCACGCATTAAACTTTCTCCAACTAAAAAGCCACCATAACCAATACTGTTCAGCCTTTGAATTGTATCATGGGTTGAAATACCACTTTCCGAAATTTTATATACATTGGCAGGTATATTCATTACGAGCTCGAAGGATGTCTGTAGATCAACATCAAGTGTCTTTAAATTTCTGTTATTTACACCAATCATAGCAGGGTCAATTCTCAGAGCTCTTTCAAGCTCCTGCAAATTATGGACTTCAATTAGCACATCCATGCCAATTTCACGTGCCACCTCATAAAACTCCCACAACTGCTTATCACTAAGCACAGCAGCAATTAAAAGTATACAATCAGCACCCAGAACACGGGATTCGTAAATTTGATAAACATCAATAATGAAATCTTTTCGAAGGACGGGTATGTCTACTTCTTTTTTAATTTGAACCAAATAATTATCATGGCCTTGAAAATAGGGTTCATCAGTTAAAACTGATAAGCAACTTGCTCCTGCATCTTTATAAATTTGTGCTATGCCAACAGGATCGAAATCCTCTCGTATCACACCACAACTAGGTGATGCCTTTTTGACTTCGGCTATAACAGCTGGCCCATTGGTTCGTTTCAAAGTTGCCAAAAACCCTGAAGATAGCGGGATATCCTGTAACTTTTCTTCTATGTCCAGTAACGGTAAAAGCTTCTTTTGCTTTTCTACGTGAGACCTTTTCTTGTTACAAATTTCTTCAAGCTTATTCATATTGTTCCATGAGTTTGCGTAAATTCACGATAATTACTTAGCAAATCAAAAGCAGAGCCATCATCAAGAACACTCTCCGCTATTTGAGTCGCATCCTTAAGATTTTGTGACTGCTCGGCAATCATAAGCACCGCAGCAGTATTTACAACAACGATATCTCTATAGGCGTTTTTCTTTCCTTGTAAAATCTCTAAAAGCGCCTTTGCATTCACTTCCGGCGTACCACCGACAAGGTCTTTGGGGTTAGCTCTCTCTACGCCAAAATCCTCCGGTGTTAGAATTACCTCCTCGATGGAATTGTTCTCCAGTTTGGCCACATACGTTTCTGCAGTTGTTGTAATTTCGTCAAGACCGTCAGAGCCATGAACAACCCACGCAGACACTGTCCCTAAATTTCTTAAAACTTCCGCAATCGGCAACACCAAATCTTTATTAAAAACTCCTAGAAGTTGTCTTTTAGTTTTCGCAGGATTGGATAAAGGCCCTAAAATATTAAAAATTGTCCGCCTCCCAAGCCTTCTTCTTACAGGTACAACGTGTTTCATGGCGGCATGATGATTAGGGGCCATAAGAAAAGCAAAATTATAAACCCTGAGCGCTTCTTCCAAATCATCTTGCCCGACATCAAGATTAACACCCAGCGCCTCGAGAACATCTGCCGCTCCGGAATTTGAACTTGCACTTCTGTTTCCATGTTTGGCTACAGGCACACCGCATGCAGCCGTAACAATAGCCACAGCAGTAGATATATTGAACGTACCTGCTTTATCGCCCCCAGTACCACAGCAATCCACCGCCCCTTCAGGCGCAATAATACTTAGCGCTTTCTCGCGCATAACCCTTGCAGCTCCTGTTATTTCTTCAATAGTCTCCCCCCGTTCAGATAGGTCCACCAAAAAATCAAAGATTTCATCTTCCTGCCATTGTCCGGCCATAATACCGGACATTGCCTGATACATCTGATCTTGTGTTAAAGGTTCACTGCTTTTGATAGCACCTGTCATTATATGACCCCTAGAAAGTTTTTAAGAAGATCATGCCCATGATGCGTTGCTATGCTTTCTGGGTGAAATTGAACGCCGTATATAGGTTTTTTCTTATAGGCGAGAGCCATTATAATTTTATCTTCTGTTTCTGCCGTAATCTCTAAACACTCGGGAAAAGATTCTTTTTCTGCTATAAGAGAATGGTATCGCGTTACAGGGTAGGGCGACGGAATATCTTTAAATATTCCCTTACCCTTATGCTTGATTTGGGAAATTTTTCCATGAAATGGTTGGGGTGCCCTGGTAACTTTTCCACCGAAGGCCTGCGTGATTGCCTGATGCCCCAAACATACCCCCAACAATGGAACATTGTTCTCTGCAGCTAACAAAATCAAATCAAGACAAATACCTGCATGATCCGGATCACTGGGCCCAGGAGAAATAACAATACCCTTAGGTTTTTCACCAATAACATGCTCAGCAGTGACCGCGTCATTCCTGTGAATTCTAACCTGTTCTCCTAAATCTCCTAGATATTGAACAAGGTTAAAAGTAAAACTGTCGTAATTATCTATTAATGTAATCATGGATTTGTTATGACGTTCTGTGGTACAAAAAGCAAGTACACAAGCTTATCTAAGCAGAAAGTAATGCGTAACTAGTCGAGTATAAATAATCATGGATCATCACGAAATACCTCGAACTCCTGTTAAAACAATAATTTTCATTGTCATTGGCGGTGTTTTAATTGTTATGACCGATTTGTTTGTGCTTGGAGGCATACATCACATATGGAAGAATAAAGTTAATCTTACAGCGGATGGTATTCAGGTATCGGATCTAAAAAAACAACACCATATCTATATGACTAAAGGCATAGAGTTAGGACAGGAATTTTACCCTCACACCCCCATACCTTCACCCGATAAACTGAAACGTAAAGATGATTTTGAATTTGTTCAAAAAGACAAAAATGCCCCC
Organism: uncultured Micavibrio sp.; assembly: GCA_964352665.1. Taxonomy (GTDB): domain Bacteria; phylum Pseudomonadota; class Alphaproteobacteria; order Micavibrionales; family Micavibrionaceae; genus UBA1672. The sequence continues at coordinate 95,280 of CAYGSJ010000008.1, read as the reverse complement.
CTTGAAATTGATTCACAAACAGAAGAGATGCTGGCCAACATTACACCTGCTATAGGTACAGAAAATAATGACATAGAGACTATTCCTGAAATTATCCCTCCACAACCCGCAGAAAAGAATATGGCCGATGTAATCTTGCGTTTGAGTTATACAGAACCTAATATTCAGCAATCTCAGGATGTACCGGAAGAAGACACCTACAAACAGAGTTCAAAAGAAAATATCCTGCAGTATAGCTATGACGAGCCCGAGGCAAAGGGGATGATTGCAATCATCATTGATGATATGGGGCTTGGCCTGCGAAGCAAGCAAGTCGAAGTTATGCAAGGACCATTAACACTTTCATATTTGCCTTATGCAAAAAATCTAAATGAACGTACCCAGCGCGCCAAAGAAAACGGGCATGAACTTATGCTACATATGCCTATGGAGCCTTTGAACGATGATCTGGATGGTGGGCCAAATGTTCTTAAAACCTCACAGAATGAAGAAGACTTCTCAAAAACTCTTGAGTGGGGACTTACCAGCTATGATGGATTTGTGGGTCTCAATAATCATATGGGCAGTCGACTTACAAAAGACCGTAATGCTATGGCACGCGTTATGCAGGCCCTAAAAGCAAGGGGACTGTTTTTTGTAGACTCAAAAACAATCGGAGGTTCTATTGGCGCGGAAGAAGCAAAAAATGCAGGCATCCCATACGCAGAGCGTGATGTCTTTCTTGACCATGAAATTACTAAAGATTTTGTAAAAGAAGCCCTTAAGAACCTTGAAAATACAGCACATAAAAAAGGCTATGCAATCGCAATAGGACACCCACATAAAGAAACCATTGAAGTTTTAAAGGAATGGATACCAACACTGGCAGATAAGGGGCTAGCACTTGTTCCTGTAAGTAAACTGGTAAAATATCCTAGGGAAAACGAGCAAACCGCCCAGAGCAATCCCTAATATCGCCTAAACCGATCTATTGCCATTTCTGCAGCCTGCAATACCGCTTTGGCCTTATTGAAACACTCTTGATGCTCGGCATCGGGATCACTGTCCGCCACAACACCTGCACCTGCCTGTACATAAACTTTACCATCCTTAACAACAGCAGTTCGTAAGGCAATACAGCTATCCATGTTATATCTAGAAAAATATCCTACGCCGCCAGCGTAAATACCGCGACGGCTAATTTCTAACTCATCAATAATTTCCATTGCTCTGATTTTAGGGGCACCCGTAACTGTGCCCGCCGGAAACCCCGCTATTAAAGCATCAATTATATCCAGATCATGGCGGAGCTGTCCTTCTACATTCGATACAATATGCATAACATGTGAATAGTGCTCTATCGAGAACTGATCTGTTACCGTCACTGTTCCGATTTCGGAAACCCGACCGACATCGTTACGCCCTAAATCAAGCAACATTAAATGTTCCGAACACTCTTTTGGATCTGCAAGCAAATCTTGTTCTAATGCCTGATTCTCTGCGTTCGTCTTTCCACGTTTTCTTGTCCCCGCGATGGGCCTTATGGTTACTGTATTGTCACGAACACGCACTAGAATTTCGGGGCTGGAACCTACAATAGAAAAGCCATCAAAGGACAAATAGAATAGAAAAGGGGAGGGATTAATACTTCGAAGCGAACGATACAGTTCGAAAGCGGGTAAATCGAAACTTACCGAGAATCTCTGTGAAGGAACAACCTGGAATATTTCTCCAGCTTTTATGTACTCAATCGCCTGTTTCACAGCACCCTTATATATATTTTCCTGCGTGTTTGATTGAATAGGAAGCGGTGTTGAAAGATGTGTTGTATGCTCCAAAAGGGTACGATCAAGTGGAGAATTCAAAAGCTTTATAGCCTTCTCAACGCGTATACAGGCCTCTCTATAGATAATCTGAGCGGGTAAATCACTGTTGTTTCTATGATTGTAAATGGGTGTGATAATACAAATCATGTTCTTGACGTTATCAAAAACAGCCAAAATATTAGGGCGCATCAAAATAGAATCCGGAACATGCAAATCGTCAGGATTTTTATCCGGAATATCTTCAGAAAGCCTAACCATGTCATATCCAACATAGCCAAACAAACCCAATGTGCACATTGGGGGTAAATCTTCTGGCGCATAATCCAGGGTGCTTTGATTTATATTCTTTTTCAGAGAATCGATCGTAGAGATATTTTCTGGTCTCCATACATCGTCATTTTGCTTTATAAGCACACCTTCTGATTTGGAGTATTTCCACAATAAATCCGGATTTGTGCCAATAATGGAATATCGTCCCAAGTTGGCGCCACCCTCTACTGATTCAAACAAGAAAGAGTAAGATGTATAACCACATAATTTTAGATAGGCAGACACAGGCGTTTCAAGATCAGCTGGCACCCACTGCCCAACAAGCTGTGTTTTTCCTTGATTAAAATTTTCCTGAAAAATTTCTAAATCTGGGAAAAAGTGACCTGCATTTTCCAGCGCCATAATCTGTAACCTTAATTTTCTGGCTGACCGTAAACTCTGTCGAGCAATCGATCATTGATTTTGGCTGGATATTTTGAATTCAAAGCAAATAAATACATTGAAAGGGCCTCTTCCTCTTGATCTAGACTAAGCTCTTCCTGAATTTTCACTATCTCTGATTGCGTTGTTTCCTCTATTTGGGGAAGCGAAAAACCGGTAACCTTGATAATTGCAATCATATCTTCAAAATAGAGCGCATCATATCCACCAATAGCGGCTTGAAATATTGTAGGCCGGTTTCCGTCAGTTAAAGGCTCAGATAGCTCACCTTCAATTTTTATATTTTCAATTTTTTTAATTTGTTTTTTGTTTTCTTTTGCAATTGTTTCAAATGTTGACCCACCTGTGCCAATTTCGGCTAAATAGCGCCTAATCTGCTCTTTATTTAACGCTCTGCGCTGATCATTTAAAAACTGGTTTTGTATCTCCTCTTTTACCTCTTCAAAAGGCCGGTATGTCTCGGTATGTCTTTCCTTAAGTGCTATTGCGGCAAACTTACCGCTAGGAAGTTCCTGAAAAAATGGTGTCATCCCTTCCTCAATCTCAAAAAGAGACTCAATAACAAAGTTCTTATCCGCCTCATCAAGCTCTTCCAAAACGGGCTTTTTACTTTCGTCAATTCCTTGACGCTCCGTAAAGGGCAAATCCATTATTGAGACATCAATTTCCTTGGATATATCTTCAAAAGTTACACCTCTAGTAAGCATGTCATCTATCTTGGTTGATACCTCGTAAAAATAGTCCGATCTTTTCATCTCCAACAAATCAGCCTCTATAACTGATTTCACAGCTTCATAGGGCTGTGGAGCAGGAGGCCGCATTTCAACCATCTCTACCACGTGATAGCCAAGGGTAGTTTTAACCGGAGGCGCAATCGTTCCTGGCTCTTTTCCGGAAAGAGCATCAATTAAGGCAGGAAGCATCATGCGCTTTTCAAATGGTACATTTTCTAAAAACCGTGCCCCTTCGCCCATAATCTGGCTTATTGCTGTTTTTAAATCCTCGCCCTTTAACGTTAACTTATAAATGGCATTGGCCTTTTCCTGATCATCTATAATTGCCTGCGACAAAACATACTGTTCGCCTTTTGTAAAATGCTCGGTATTTTCTTCGTAAACCGCCCTCATTTCTTCCTCGGTAGCAGAGAACTCATTCGTAATTTTTGCAGGATCATAAATTATCATCTGCGCTGAACGATATTCAGGAATAGAGAACTTAATTGGCTTTAAAGATTCGTATAAATGGCGCAACTGATTTTCCTTTGGTGATTCTATGCCTGTAACATCGGCATCAGGGAAAATAATCATTTCAATATTGCGGGTCTGCTCTTTAAAAAGATAAAGATCTTGGGCGAGTAAGTGATTATTTGGTCTAAATCCTGCTTGTAACGACTCAAGCAACATATCAACCGACATTTCTCTTTTTATACCTTCTACAAATTCTTTTTCACTCAACCCCTGATTTCTAAGAAGACCTTCTAGTGTCTCCTGAAGACTTTGGTCACTTGTTTTTTGCGGATTAACAACTTCTGCAATGCGTTTGGCAATATAGTCTTTTGGAATTTCTACACCTAAATTTTCTGCTTCTTCCTGTAGCAAAGTTGATCGTATCTCTGCGGCCAAAATGTTCTGGGTCATACCCATTTTATGTGCCTGTTGTGTGGAAATTCCATATTGAGAGATTGCCCTGCGCAGGGCTCCGTCAAACTGTCTTATACTAATTGTTTTGTCGGCAAGCTTTACCACATCTGAACCGCCAACACCTCCGTTGCGGAAAACACCACCCACATCCATTAGGGCAAGTCCACCAACAGCCATTCCAAGAATACCAAAAAGAAGATATTTTAAAACACCTCCTGCTGCGCCTTTGCGCATTGTCTGCATAACCATAGTCATTTACTTTCAGTAAGAAACATAATTCATTTGATTGTGAACTATAAGCATCCGATATAACAGGGGCAAGCCTTCAAGTTTCAAAAGGCAGAAAATTTGTTGGCAATATTGCTTTTTTACCGCCAGACATGTAACTAATGTTTTACCCTTTCTAAAGTTAGAGCAAAGCAGGTCCATGAAAAAATTAATTGCCGGAAATTGGAAAATGAACGGTAATCTCGCAAAAAGTAGTGAGATTGTAGCCGGAATTGCCGAAAAAATAGAAAATTATCCTGCGATAAGAGATATTTGTGATTTTGTTATTTGTCCCCCATTTCCCTATCTGCTCCATATCGAAAAACTATGCAAAAAATCAAATATAGAGGTAGGAGCCCAAAATTGTTCTGTACATCATTCCGGGGCATATACAGGGGATATTTCGGCAGACATGATCCGTGATTGTGGTGGATCTTATGTTATTCTGGGACATTCGGAACGTAGGCAACATCACAATGAAAGTGACCAACATATCGCACAAAAAGCCAAAGCTGCACACGATGCTGGTCTAAAAACTATTATATGCGTTGGTGAAACAGAGCGGCAACGGGATAAAGGAGAAGAAGAGATTGTTGTTGGCCAACAATTAAGGGCCTCTTTGCCAGAAACTGCAACCGCAGAAAATACTGCAATCGCTTACGAGCCTGTCTGGGCAATTGGATCAGGAAAAACTGCAAACCCACAAGATGTTGAAACCATGCACAAATTTATTAGGGACACTCTAAAGGAACTTGTTGCTGATCCAGAGAATCTGCGTATTTTGTACGGTGGGTCGATGAAACCGGAAAATGCAGCGGCTCTTCTATCAACCCCTAATGTTGACGGGGGGCTTATCGGAGGCGCAAGCCTGCACGCAGAACAATTTGTTGCAATCGGGCTTGCAGCACCTCAAAAATAAATTAGGGCTGGTTTTTATTTAAAAGACACCTTATAAACTTGGAAACACAAATATAGAAGAGTAGTTGGGTTATGGAATCTGTTGTTCTGGTCATTCATTTAATATTAGCACTAGCCATTATTGGCCTTGTTCTAATTCAGCGCTCCGAAGGAGGAGGGCTTGGAATTGGTGGTAGTAGTGGCGGCGGACTAGGGGGATTCGCTTCTGCTAAAGGCGCTGCAAATGCCCTTACTAAGATGACAGCCTTGTGTGCAGCAGGATTTTTTGTGACATCCCTTACACTGGCCATTCTGGCTGGAACACACAGTCGACAAACACAAGGGATTTTAGAAGATATCAACCCGACAGAAATTCAGACCCCTGCTGATGATGATGTTAGCGCTCCTGTCGGGATTACATACACACCCCCGGAGGAAATACCCAGTTTAGATGTAACTTCGGAAAAAGATACGAAACCGGAATCAGAAGAGCCCACGGCACCCGTAGAGTAGCAATATGACACGATACATATTTATAACAGGCGGCGTTGTTTCCTCATTAGGAAAAGGCCTCGGCTCCGCTGCGCTTGGGGCATTATTACAAGCAAGAGGCTACACTGTTCGCCTTTGTAAATTAGACCCTTACCTCAACGTTGACCCTGGGACAATGAGCCCATTTCAACATGGAGAAGTATTTGTAACAGATGATGGTGCAGAAACTGATCTTGATCTTGGTCACTATGAAAGATTCACAGGCGTACCCGCGCAAGCATCAGACAACACAACAACCGGCCGTATATATACCTCAGTACTTCAAAAAGAACGCAGGGGAGAATATTTAGGCGCCACTATTCAGGTCATTCCACACATCACAAATGAAATTCAGGATTTTATCCGCGAAAAAGACGGCACAGCAGATTTTGTACTTTGTGAAATTGGTGGAACCGTTGGTGATATTGAAAGCTTGCCCTTTCTTGAGGCCATCAGACAATTTGGTAATGAGGTTGGAAGAGATCGGGCAATATTCATTCATGTGACTCTACTCCCTTATATTCCTGCCGCAGGTGAGCTTAAAACAAAACCGACACAACACTCGGTGAAAGAGTTAATGAGCCACGGTATCAGGCCACAAATCCTGCTTTGCCGTGCCGATCGAGAGATTGACGAAGATGAGCGCCGTAAAATTGCCCTTTTCTGTAATATTGCAGAAAGAAAAGTTATACCGGCCCTCGATGTTTCTTCCATTTATGAAGTACCTTTGACATATCATGCAGAAGGTTTAGATGATCAGGTGATGGATAGTTTCGGTATAAAAACCGACACAGACCTTGACTTGTCAACTTGGAGGAACATTGTAGAAAACATTAAGGCTCCAGAAGGCGAGGTGACTATCGCCATTGTTGGTAAATACACTAACTTAACCGACAGCTATAAATCGTTAAACGAAGCCCTCATTCATGGTGGAATAGCAAATAAGGTTAAAGTGAATTTAAAATTCATTGAGTCGGAAGTTTTTGAAAGCGAAGATCCCGAACAATATTTGTCGGGTGCAAATGGTATACTGGTCCCCGGAGGATTTGGAGATCGTGGCGTCGAAGGAAAAATAAAGGCTGCGAAATACGCCAGAGAAAAGAAAATTCCTTATTTTGGAATTTGTTATGGTATGCAAATGGCCGTAATAGAGGCCGCACGAAATCTTTGTGATATTAAAGGTGCAGGCTCCAGCGAATTTACACATTGTGATGTACCTGTCATTGGCCTTATGACCGAATGGGTAAAAGGAAACAAAAAAGAAGAACGCGACTCGGATAACGATCTTGGTGGCACAATGCGTCTGGGCGCTTACCCTGCCGCCTTAAAAAAGGGAAGCAAGATAGCAAATATTTACGGCTCACAAAGCATTAGTGAACGCCACAGACATCGATACGAAGTTAACATTAACTATCTAGAACAACTTGAAAAAAGTGGCTTGAAATTTTCCGGTATGTCACCTGATGGTCAGTTACCGGAAACTGTCGAATATGAAGATCACCCATGGTTTATTGGTGTTCAGTTTCATCCAGAATTAAAATCAAAACCCTTTGATCCTCACCCGTTGTTCGTTTCCTTTATAGAGGCCACTATAGAGCGCGAGAGGTTAGTATGATGGAACAAAAAACCGTAAAAATATCTCAAATAGAAATTGGCAATAATAAGCCTCTGGCACTTATTGCAGGCCCTTGCCAGATTGAAAGTAAAGAACACGCTTTTGAGATTTGTAGTGCTTTAAAAGAACTGACAAACAAAATGGAGGTTCCCTTTATATTTAAAAGCTCCTATGACAAGGCAAACCGTACGTCTTTGTTAGGAAAACGAGGAATAGGGATTGATAAAGGGCTCCAAATTTTATCAGAAATACGGCAAGAGTTTGGAGTTCCTGTTCTTACAGACGTACATACGGAAGCACAATGTCTGGATGCTGCAAAATTTGTTGATATTCTTCAAATCCCTGCCTTTTTATGTCGCCAGACCGACTTGCTTGTTGCCGCTGCAAAAACAGGAAAAATTATTAATGTTAAAAAAGGCCAATTCCTGGCCCCATGGGACATGCAAAATGTAGCCAAAAAAATCGCTGAAAGCGGCAATGAAAACATATTGCTCTGTGAGCGCGGTGCAAGTTTTGGCTATAACACCCTCGTTTCGGATATGCGCTCTATTCCAATCATGAAAGAAACCGGATATCCTGTAATTTATGATGCAACGCACTCTGTTCAGCAGCCAGGGGGGCTCGGTGGCTCTTCCGGCGGCGATCGTACAATGGTACCTGTACTGGCAAGAGCCGCAGTAGCCGTAGGCGTTGCAGGCGTGTTTATTGAAACCCATCAAGACCCCGATAATGCGCCCTCTGATGGACCTAATATGGTAAAACTTGGAGATATGCCGGCTTTACTGGAAACTCTTGTAAAACTTGATAAAATAGCTAAATCATTGTAGAATAGTATAAGTGATTACGGTAGGAGACCGACATGGCACTTGTAGCAGGCGCATCGCAGTATTTAAGTCAGGCTGCTTATTCTATACAATTTGGGCAAACATTTGATGCCGGTAATGTTCTTTCTTTCGGAGCGTCGGATTTGCTCGAGATAGGACGTGCGAACAGAGTGCGGGGGGTTGGCCTTTCCTCCAGAGCACGTGCGCTAAATCAATCCCAAATTCAGGCTAATGTTTCTGCATTTAATCAGCTATTCTCTCTATCAGGCGGTGGAAGTGCAACCGTTGAATCAGCCCTGATTCAGATAAAGGGTCTTCAGGCAACCGTCCCAGCTTCAAGAATAATTGGAGACGATGGTGGTATCACTGAAAGTCTACTAGGTTCAGAAATAGACGAAACAGTCTAACTCCCATAGATAACAACTGATTTCTATAAATTTTGCGTTTTTCCTTTATATTTTTGTTTTTTTCGCTAAAACCTCTTACTTAAGTTTTGGCTAAAAGATATACGCGTTTTAGAAAAGAGCAAAGAATGACCGCTATTATTAATATTCACGGACGACAGATTCTAGATAGTAGAGGAAACCCAACCGTAGAGGTCGATGTTTACCTTGAAAGCGGTGCTATGGGCCGTGCTGCCGTTCCTTCTGGCGCTTCAACAGGTGTGCACGAAGCTGTCGAACTTCGCGACGGCAATAAAGATGTCTACCTTGGAAAAAGTGTTTACAAAGCAATTGAGGCGGTTAATACGGAAATATATGAAACTCTTATTGGTGCAGATGCCGAGGAGCAAGTTCATATTGACCAAACTATGATAGAGCTGGATGGCACTGAAAACAAAGGGCGGCTCGGCGCAAACGCTATACTTGGTGTTTCTCTTGCCACAGCAAAAGCTATGGCTGAAGAGCTGAGTATGCCTTTGTATAGATATATTGGCGGCTCCTTTGCCCATGTATTACCAACACCGATGATGAATATTATTAATGGCGGGGCACATGCCGATAACCCTGTAGATATACAGGAATTCATGATCATGCCCGTTTCTGCCCCAAGCTTTAGTGAAGCATTACGCTATGGTGCAGAAATATTTCATGCCCTCAAACAACAATTATCGGACGCAGGCTATAATACAAACGTAGGAGATGAGGGCGGCTTTGCGCCAGCCGTAAATTCCTCCGATGAAGCTTTGTCTTTTATTATGAAGTCAATTGAGGCCGCAGGTTACAAGCCGGAAGAAGATATTGTGATTGCTCTCGATTCTGCCTCAACAGAGTTTTATAAAAATAACAAATATGAACTAGCAGGAGAGGGGAAGTCTCTCGGTTCTGATGAAATGATCAAATATTATGAAGATCTCTGTAGTCGCTACCCTATCGTGTCCATTGAAGACGGACTAGCAGAAGATGATTGGGATGGTTGGAGTAATTTGACTTCTGCTATGGGCGGCAAAGTACAGTTAGTAGGTGATGATCTCTATGTTACGAATGTAAAACGTTTGAAACGCGGTATCGAGGAAAAGGCCGGTAATGCCGTTCTTGTTAAAGTAAATCAGATCGGCACGCTTACCGAAACTCTTGAAACTATAGAAATGGCAAAAAAAGCCAGCTTTGGTATTGTTTTATCACACCGCTCAGGTGAAACAGAGGATGCAACAATTGCTGACTTGGCTGTAGCAACAAACGCCGGACAAATAAAAACTGGTTCTCTTTCTCGTTCTGATCGCATTGCAAAATACAACCAACTTTTGCGTATTGAAGAAGAACTGGATGAATCTGCTGTATATGCCGGCAATAGTTTTTTCCGCAAATAAAAATTGCGCCTTTTTTTTAGCTATATTATCTTGTCCATATGAGCCAAACATCAAAATTCCTGCGCGCAGCGCCTTACTTTGTTGGTGCAATATTATTTTTTGTACTGCCTTCCCTGATAACGTCTTATAAGGGACATACAGGAAAGTTACTTGTACATAGCAAGGCCAGCCCATACACAAATTTCAATCAAACTGTAATCTATCTTTATGATCATTCGATAAATGGCGCAGCAGGGATTGTGCTTAATAAACCTGCTGATACCGAAGATATTGAAGAAAGTGTTTTTAAAGATAACCGGAATGCGGAAATATTCTACGGTGGACCAGTTGCTTACCCAGACAAAAAATCAGTATTACTGCAAAAGCCTGAATCACGGGATAAAAATGATATACAGAAAGTATATGTAGTTCAATTTGATGACCTACAAACACTCCTGCCAGAGGAAAGTAAAAAGCAACAGCGCATATACCTTGGCTATGCTGGCTGGTTTACAGGACAACTGGAGGCAGAAATTCTGAACGGCGCCTGGAAAGTTATAGATTACGATCCAACTCTTCTTTCTGAAACCCCCATAGAAAGCCTTTGGCTGACACTGTCAGAAAAAAAATGACAGAGCGTTTTTCCTAAAAAATGAATCAATAGAATCACTTACCTAAGACCGTTCCTCTTATGTTCCGTTTAAGCCATTGACTCTAAAGCGTTTTTTTACTTGATCCACAGGCAAGCTTGTGATTCTATAGCGCTATGGAGACGCTTAGAAACATTCGTATGACCTTCAGAAGAAACTTGCCTTTGTTCGCAGGGGTGTGCCTGTTTGTATATTTCCTGCATCATACTTTTTCGGGAAACCGCAGCTATTCAGAACTTTCACGTCTTTCAACAACATTGGAAGAAAAAATTTCTACTTTGGATACACTTACCCAAGAGAGTACAGAGCTTCAAGAAAAAGTGTCAATGATGCGCAGTTCATCACTATCTGCAGACATGCTAGAGGAGCAAGCCAGATTTATACTTGGCTATAAATTTCAAGACGAAATTGTTTTCTTGGAAGACTAGTTTTTAATTTCATTAATCCTCAAATTTTCTTTTAATAACAATATATTGCACCGCACAAAAACACCATTTTTGACTAGTAATGCGGTATAAAATGTTGTAGCACATCTAGTGCATGAGAGAATCAAAATTGATACACCATGTATCAGGAGGAAAAATCTTTGGCTTCTTCAAAAAAGAGTGCAAAAAAGCCTGCTAAAAAAGCAGGAACTAAAAAGACTGACGATTCCCTCGTCAATCAGCTGAAGCAATTCTATTACGATATGCTTCTTATAAGACGTTTTGAAGAAAAGGCCGGCCAGCTCTATGGCATGGGCTTAATTGGTGGTTTTTGCCATCTTTACATTGGGCAGGAAGCAGTAGTAACGGGCATCACCTCTGTACAAGAGCCTCAGGATACAGTTGTTACATCATATCGTGACCACGCACACATGCTGGCATGCGGAATGGATCCAAAGGGCATTATGGCCGAACTCACCGGAAGGATAGATGGATATTCAAGGGGTAAGGGTGGCTCTATGCATATGTTTTCCATAGAAAAGAATTTTTTCGGGGGGCATGGTATTGTCGGCGCAGGAACAGCCGTGGGCACAGGTTTGGGGTTCGCACATAAATATAAGGAAGACAACGGTATTGCTGTTGCTTACATGGGCGATGGAGCAGCAAACCAAGGGCAGGTAGCAGAATGCTACAATATGGCCGCGCTTTGGGATTTACCTGTGCTCTTTGTCATTGAGAATAACCAATACGGCATGGGCACAAGTGTTACGCGCTCATCTGCAGGACAGCTTTATCGTCGGGGGGAAGGGTATGGTATTCCGGGCGAACAAGTGGATGGCATGGATATATTTGCAGTACAAGAAGCTGCAAAACAGGCTTTGGGCTACATCCGCTCTGGTAACGGCCCGTATATATTGGAAATGATGACATATCGATACCGTGGTCATTCTATGTCAGACCCTGCGAAGTACCGCTCCAAGGAGGAAGTTTCTTCAATGAAGGAAGAACGTGATCCCATTACAAAAGTTAAAAACATGCTTCAGGATAACGGTGTAAAGGAAGAAGAGATTAAAGAGATTGATAAAGAGATTAAGGCGATCATTAACGAAGCGGCGGACTTCTCTCAATCAAGTCCAGAGCCAGATGCCCATGAACTCTGGACAGATGTGTTAGTGGAGACAGTATAATGCCAACCCATATTCTTATGCCCGCACTATCCCCAACAATGACCGAAGGAAATTTAGCTAAATGGCTGAAGGAAGAGGGTGACACTGTCGAAGCTGGTGATGTTATAGCCGAGATTGAGACAGACAAAGCCACTATGGAAGTCGAAGCTGTTGATGATGGTATTTTAGGCAGGATCATTGTTGCTGAAGGTACCGAAGGCGTGCCTGTAAACACGCCAATTGCCGTGCTCTTGGAAGATGGAGAGAGCGCAGATGATATTAGTGACGAAGTTGCTGTTATCCCCGGACCATCTAACGACGATGAGAAAAAAGAAGAATTGCAGAATATTACTCACGCCCCAAAACAAAACATAGAACAGCATGCCGGCAGCGATGTTGAAGATAGAGATATACTTTATGCGCAAGGATATGTAATAGAACCACCTGTATTTGATGAAGAATCTTTTACTGATGTTGAGTCTCAAACAGTGAGAGAAGCACTGCGCGATGCTATGGCCGAAGAAATGCGCAATGACAAAAATGTCTATCTCATGGGTGAAGAAGTTGCAGAATATCAAGGTGCTTATAAAGTATCGCAAGGGCTGCTCGATGAATTCGGTGCGAAGCGTGTCATTGACACACCTATTACTGAACACGGGTTTGCAGGGCTTGCTGTAGGTTCGGCAATGAATGGTCTTAAGCCTATCGTTGAATTCATGACTTGGAATTTTGGTATGCAGGCCATGGATCATATCATCAATTCAGCGGCAAAAACTTTGTATATGGCTGGTGGAAAGCTAGGATGTTCCATTGTTTTTCGTGGCCCAAACGGCGCAGCAGCCCGCGTAGGCGCACAGCATTCTCAATGTTACGCCAGTTGGTATGCTCATATTCCAGGACTAAAAGTTGTAGCGCCATGGTCAGGGGCAGATGCAAAAGGATTGTTAAAAGCTGCAATCCGTGATCCAAACCCGATTATTTTTCTGGAAAACGAAATTTTATACGGGCAAAGTTTCGATGTTCCTAAATCCGATGATTTTGTTATTCCTATAGGAAGGGCAAAAATAGAACGTGCGGGCTCTGATGTCACTATTGTTGCTTATTCCATTATGGTTGGAAAAGCATTGCAGGCTGCAGAAGAATTAGCGGAGCAGGGGATTGATGCAGAAGTTATAAATTTAAGAACGATTAGGCCCCTTGATCGCTGGACAATCCTCGAAAGTGTCAAGAAAACAAATCGTATTGTATCGGTGGAAGAGGGATGGCCCTATGCTGGCGTTGGTTCTGAAATTGCAGCTTTATGCGGGGAGCATGCCTTTGATTATTTAGATGCACCTGTCCTGCGTGTATGCGGTGCAGATGTACCATTACCCTATGCCGCAAATCTGGAAACACTGGCTCTGCCAAAACCAGAAGATATTATTGAGGCTGTAAAAAAAGTTTGTTATGTGCAATGATTACAAGGTCAATTTTAACATGAGTGCCTATCGTCAATGCCAATAAATATTACGATGCCAGCTCTGTCACCTACAATGACAGAAGGAACACTTGCAAAATGGCTTAAGGCCGAAGGTGAATCTGTTGAATCCGGGGATGTTATTGCCGAGATTGAAACAGATAAAGCCACTATGGAAGTCGAAGCCGTTGACGATGGTATTTTGGGAAAGATTATTGTTGCCGAAGGTACAGAAAACGTACCTGTAAACGATGTTATTGCTATTCTGCTCGAAGAGGGAGAAAGCGCTAATGACATCAGTGAAATACCATCAACATCAATGGCAAAAACAGAAAAAAAAGAAAAGGCAAAAGAAATGTCTGCAGCTCCGGCTATCCAGCCTGCTAAACAACAAACAAAACACGAGTCAGGACGTGTTTTAGCGTCTCCTCTTGCCAAGCGTCTCGCAAAAGAAAAGGGGGTTGATCTTGAAAAAATTGCAGGATCAGGACCGCATGGACGAATCGTAAAATCAGATGTCGAAAACTTAAGCGGTTCCCCATCATTAGGTCTGCAGTCCCCACAAATGCTAATGGGTGTTGATGAAGGTGACATAAAAACAAACGTTTACGGAATGGCCTACAAAGAAATGCCCAATAACAACATTCGCAAAGTTGTGGCCAAACGTCTGACAGAATCCAAGCAAACTGTTCCACATTTCTACCTGACCGTTGAATGCATGCTTGATAGTCTTCTTGCAGCCCGTAAAGATTTAAACGACAAGGCAAACGGGGAATACAAACTTTCCGTTAATGACTTTATCATTAAGGCTGCAGCTATGGCTTTAAAAGCCTACCCAGCGGCAAATGTTTCGTGGACTGATGATGCTATCCTCCAATATATTAATGCAGATATTTCAGTAGCAGTTTCAACACCCACAGGGCTTATAACACCTATTATCTGGCAAGCAGAACATAAAGGACTAAAACAAATTTCAAGTGAAATGAAAGATTTGGCAACGCGCGCGCGCGAAGGAAAATTAAAGCCGGAAGAATTTCAGGGCGGGTCCTTTTCTATCTCCAATCTTGGGATGTTCGGCGTAAAAGAATTTGGAGCCATCATAAATCCACCACAGGGTTGCATTCTAGCCATAGGGGCCGGCGAACAGCGCCCTGTAGCTATTGATGGAAAACTAGAAATTAGAACAATGATGAATTGCACACTGTCTGTCGACCATAGATCGGTTGATGGCGCAGTTGGGGCTGAGTATTTGCAGATTTTCAGACAATATGTTGAAAATCCTGTTGCAATGTTAGTATAGGAGCACTGATATGGCAGTAAACAGATATCCAATAGTCGGGGTCATGGGGTCTCATGAGAATGCATGGCCTGAATTTGCAGACCCTGTCGGCAAACTGATAGCAGAGCGAGGATATAATTTACTTACTGGAGCTGGAGCTGGTGTCATGACACAAGTTGCCGAAAGCTTTACAAAAGTTGAAGAACGAAAAGGTGTAAGTATCGGTATCTTGCCTGCAGTCGATTACAAGGGACAAAAATTGGATACTGAAGAATACCCAAACCCCAATATTGAAGTTCCTATGATTACGCCATTGAGCGCAAAAGCACAAAGCGACAAAATGCCTTTTAGTAGAAACCTTGTGAATGTCATGACCAGTAAAGCCTTGGTCATTCTGCCAGGATCACATGGAACACGAAACGAGGTCTCTATAGCCCTCATGTACAATAAGCCCATGGTCCTTTTTGGACCAGACCACGCTTTTGATAACTTTCCTGAAGACCCGCTAAGGGCTCAGACAATTGATCATGTCGCTCAATTTTTTGACGACGTGTTCGGTAAATAACCCCTAACTTTCTGATAACTAAAAAAATATAAGAAGGTCATCATTAAAATGAGTAATAAAAACTTTGATCTAATAGTACTCGGCAGCGGACCCGGTGGCTATGTTGCCGCTATTCGCGCATCGCAACTAGGAATGAATACTGCCGTTATAGAAGCAGAACACTTGGGAGGAATATGCCTAAATTGGGGCTGTATTCCTACAAAGGCACTTCTCAGATCAAGTGAGTTATTCCATACACTAGGGCATATCGACGAATTCGGTCTATCCGCAAAAAATATAGGCTTTGACCTTAAGAAAATAGTTGAACGCTCACGTGGTGTTGCCAAAAAGCTTTCGGGAGGAATTGCCCATCTTTTAAAGAAAAATAAAGTAACAGTTTTCGACGGTTGGGGGAAACTTCAAGGAAGTGGAAAAATAACCGTAGAAAAAAATGGTAAGGTTTTAGAAACACTCTCCGCGAAACATATTATTATTGCCACAGGCGCAAAAGCTCGCGTTCTTCCAGGAATTGAACCGGATGGAAAACAAATTTGGACGTATAAGGAAGCCATGGTTCCTGAAAAAATGCCTGAATCCATTCTGGTTATCGGATCAGGGGCTATAGGAATTGAATTCGCCAGCTTTTATAAATCTTTGGGTGCAGAAGTAACAGTTGTAGAGGTTATGGATCGCATTCTTCCTGTGGAGGACGAGGAAATCTCACAGCTTGCTCAAAAATCTTTCAAAAAGCAGGGCATGAATATCAAAACGGGAACAAAGGTTGTTAAAGCGGAGAAGTCAAAAACCGGAGTCAAGGTCACTTTGGAAGATGGTAAAGGCAAAAAAGAAGATTTGACCGTAGATGTTGTTATTTCTGCTGTTGGAATCATTGCAAACACAGAAAACATCGGCCTGGAAAGAACAAAAGTTAAGCAAGACCAAGGGCATATAGTAACCAATGAATGGTTGGAAACTGATGAAAAAGGCGTTTATGCCATAGGAGATGTGACGGGAGGCCCTTGGCTTGCCCATAAAGCATCGCATGAAGGTGTTATTTGTGTTGAGAAAATAGCCGGGCAAGCCGGTGTTCACCCCTTAAAAAAATCCAATATACCGGGTTGTACATACTGCCATCCGCAAGTCGCCTCGGTAGGGCTCACAGAAAAAGCCGCCAAAGAGCAGGGATATAAGATCAAAGTCGGCCGTTTTCCCTTTGTAGGAAACGGTAAGGCTATTGCACTTGGTGAACCAGATGGTCTCATAAAGACTATATTTGATGAAAAAACCGGGGAATTACTGGGGGCGCATATGATTGGGGCCGAAGTTACGGAGATGATACAGGGTTATGTCGTCGCCAAAACTCTTGAAACAACTGAACAAGAGCTTATGCATACTGTGTTCCCGCACCCTACATTATCTGAAATGATGCATGAAAGTGTTCTTGATGCTTATGGCAAGGCTATACACTTCTAGGATATATAGAGATTTTGTGCTTTAATTCACACGTTTACAGGATAAACGAGATGAAAATGAAACGGTTATTACCCCTTTATTTACTTATTGTTTTTGTTCATAGCCCTGCCATGGCAGAACAGTTCACAGGACTTGAGATAGAAGAGCTATATGCTGAATTTGGTCAACTCTATACGCAAGCACACCCCGACATGGATAAAATACAGGAAAAGACAAGAAAGCACTCCACTGAGGACTATTCCTTCCACTACATGATCAAAAGCGACCGTAATAATGAAATTATAGAAGGAACATGGTCACTCGAAGATCTTCTCTATGATATGAAAAATCCAGAGAGGGAGACAAAAAACACTTCACTTAAATACACCTTACAAGATATAAGGTACAGCAATGACCAAAAAGAGGCCCAAGTGAACTATACATCCATACTGTCCGGAGATGTCACGGTTCCAGGGAAAAACTTTGGTATGAATGCAAATAAGGTGGTTATGCAGTTTAAATCGCTTTTTATATGTGAGGATTCCCTTAAAATGGAGGAGGGAATTGCCAAAAGATATAAAGAAGACTGCAAAATTGAAACAATTCACAGTACGCCGGAACCTGTTGAGTAAGGAAAATAAAAAATGACGTATAATCCAGAACTTCTGGACAAGGCCAAAAGACATCCGGAAAAGCAAAAAAATCCGGATCGCCCAGCAGGAAGAAAGCCTGACTGGATACGCGTTCCTGCACCGCAAGGAAAAGTCTACGCAGAAACAAAAGACATCGTACGCAAACAAAAACTGACCACTGTTTGTGAAGAAGCAGGCTGCCCGAACATTGGTGAGTGCTGGCAGCAAAAACATGCAACTTTCATGATTTTAGGAGAGGTATGTACCCGCGCCTGTGCCTTTTGTAACGTTGCCACAGGCAAGCCTGACGAGGTTGATAAGTTAGAACCCTTACGTATAGGTGTTGCTGTAAAGCAAATGGGATTAAAACATGTTGTGATTACCGCTGTTGACCGTGATGACCTTAAGGACGGTGGCGCTGACCACTTTGCCAAAACCATTCAAGCCATTCGTATGAAAAGCCCGGGCACAACCGTTGAAATTCTTCCTGGAGATTACAAAGGTAATATTGAGGACATCGACCATGTTATAGCAGCAAAGCCCGATGTCTTTAACCATAATCTTGAAACTGTTCCACGCCTTTATCCTACAATACGTCCGGGAGCCCGCTATTTCAGGTCCCTGCGCTTGTTAGAGCGAGTAAAGGATGTGGACCCAACAATGTTTACCAAATCCGGCATGATGGTCGGCTTAGGTGAAACAAAAGAAGAAGTCATGCAGGTTATGGACGATATGCGCGCTGCACGTATTGATTTCATTACAATAGGCCAATATCTGCAACCAACACCCAAACACGCTCCTGTGATGAAATGGTGGACCCCAGAAGAATTCGAGCAATTGACAAAAATTGCAAAAGCAAAGGGATTTTTAATGGTCTCTGCAAGCCCGCTGACGCGCTCATCACATCATGCCGGCGATGATTTCCAAAAGCTGAAAGAAGCAAGAGACGCAAAATATACTGCTGTCGCGGCCGAGTAAGCATACAAATGACAACACATAAAGAACGCCAGAACTTTCCCTATACACAAAAACAAATTTTTGATTTGGTTGCTGATGTTGAGAGATACCCTGAGTTTTTGCCCTGGTGTCTGGAAAGTAAAATCACAAGGCAGGAGGGAAACATTTTCTATGCAGATCTTGTAATCGGCTACAAAATGATTAGAGAAAAATATACCTCCAAAGTAACTCTTAATGCGCCGGATCATGTACATGTAGAGTATATATCCGGCCCCATGAAATATCTCTCTAATCATTGGAAATTTATCAAGGAAGATGATGGAAGCTGTACAGTCGATTTTTTTGTAGAATTCGAATTCAAAAATATTCTGTTGCAAAATCTTGTGGGCGTATTTTTTCAGGAAATCATGCAAAGAATGGTGAATGCCTTCAAAAACAGGGCCCAAAACCTATACGTCAGAAGCGGCCTCAATCAACATGCTTAAGCCTTTTCTGCACGCAGACTCTCTTATTTCTTGACGGTCTCCGGCAAAATAATTTTCAGTTATTACAGGTTCCTTCCCCGTAACACAGGTTGCTATGTAAACCAAACCAACAGGTTTTTCAGCGCTACCACCTTCAGGCCCTGCAATCCCTGTTATAGCCACCGATATTTCTGCGACTTTGCTTTTCTTGATTGCGCACATCGCCATAGCACCGGCACATTGGGAACTGACCGCTCCGTAATGCCGTAGGATATTTTTGGAAACACCAAGCATCGTTTCCTTGGACTCGTTAGAATAAGTGACAAATCCGCGATCAAAGACATTTGAGGATCCGGGACGTTCCGTAATGACCGCACTAAGCATACCCCCTGTACAGCTTTCGGCTGTAACAAGCTTGAGCTCTTTTTGAAGAAGAATTTCACTTAATGTATGAACAAGATCCAGCATTACAATCTCTAAATATAAATATCTGCAGCCATAATACAAACATAGGCAAAAAGACCGGCAATAATATCATCTCCCATAACACCAACAGCACCCTTAACTTTCTTATCAAAAAAGGAAACGGGCCAAGGCTTCAAAATATCAAAAAATCTGAACGCTGCAAAAGCCAGAATGATAAGAACAGGATTCAGTGCGGCGGGGATAAGCGCAATCCATTGGCCCGCCACTTCATCTATAACAATCATTTTTGAGTCATCACTATCCATGGCTTTATCAAACCTGTCTGAAGCCCATAAACCTATGAGCGTGATCATAACTGCGGCAAAACCCAAAGCAAAAGCCCCCCCCAATGCATAAATCAAAACACCAAAGGGAAGGGCGCCCAAGCTACCCCATGTACCCGGAGCAGGATTGATAAACCCACAACCAAACCAAGAAGCTAGCCATACGTAAGGTTGCTTTTTGTCTAACTGTTCTGGAACATCATAGGATAGCATTAATTTATTCTTTCTTTGGTAGGCTTACTGAAACCACCGCCTGTGCCGCGATACCTTCACCGCGTCCGGTAAAGCCTAGTTTTTCAGTGGTAGTGGCCTTTATATTTATTCGCTCCCGAGAGATGCCCATAAGTTCAGACAAACGCTTCAGGATATCATCCCGATATGGCCCTATTTTAGGCGCCTCACAAACCAATGTAATATCCAAGTTATTAATGTTGGCTCCTTTTTCTGAAAGCATAAATAGTGATCTTTCTAAAAATACTGCGCTATCCATATCTTTATACTTCATATCACTGGGCGGAAAATGTTGCCCTATATCCCCCTCACCAATTGCGCCTAATATTGCGTCTGTAAGCGCATGCAGCCCAACATCAGCATCAGAATGTCCCTTTAGCTTTTTGTCGTGTGCAATATCAACACCACAAAGACGGACACTCTTCGCATGCATATCATCATCGAATGCATGCACATCAAAGCCCATTCCTGTTCTTATCTCCGAAACCGTCATCATGTTTGCAAAATCCAAATCTTCTGCTGTTGTAATTTTAAAATTATGCCTTCCACATGTAACATAATGAACTGGAATTCCCAATCCGGAAACCAAACCGGCATCATCGGTATACGTATTATCACCCGCTTTTTCATGGGCATCTTTTATTACGCTGTAATAAAAAGCTTGTGGGGTCTGCACACCCCATAAGTCCCTGCGATCAATAGATTTGCCCAGAGCCATATTATCCAGAGCATAGCATAACGTATCCGCTACAGGCGTAGCCAAAGTTGCTGCTCTATGGGAATTCATTACGCTTAGAAGATTTAGAATATCTGTGGCTTTGACAAAAGGTCGTGCGGCATCATGAATTAAGACAATATCGTTATCACTTAAATTTGGCAGAGCCCTGATCCCATTAAATACGCTTTTCTGCCTTGTTGCACCACCTTCAGACAAAATAACCTCGGAAAGGCCCGTAAGTGCCTTTTTATAAAGCCCCTCATGGTTAGGGTTAATGACAACACACAGCGCCCCAAGCCCTTTAAACTCTCTAAAAACATCAATCGTCTTACGCAATATAGTTTTACCATTAAGCTCAATATACTGCTTAGGGACATCAAGCCCTGTGCGTTCCCCTGTACCCGCAGCAACAATCACAACATGAAATTTATGAGTGTCTGGCATCAATTATTCCTGTAATCCATGGAAATTATGTTGCTTTTACGCACTATGCGTTGTAAAAATGCAACACTTCGGTTAAAAAATTCAACAGATACCGTTATAGCAGGATCAAAAGTGTCAATACACTCAAAAAAAATAAATACCCTGATGGATCAAATGAACCCGGAAAATCGTCTCCGCTTTAGAGAGATGCTCCTAAAAGCCTTGTCAGGAATGCGCTTTTCAAAACTTAAATATCGGTCTTGGAGAACTAAAGCCGGAATTTTTCTTGTTTGCAGCTCTATTATAAGCGGCTTTCTTACTTATGCATCCCTTACTAAAGCACCCCCCTTAGGAGATAATCCGGATTTAGTTATCACGCTACTCAATGTTGATTTAGTTCTTCTTTTTTTGCTTGTCACCTTGATTGCACGAAGAATAGTCGGAGTATGGAGTAGCAAGAAAAGAGGGATAGCCGGATCAAATCTACATGTAAGACTCGTCTATGTTTTCAGTATATTAGTGGCCGTGCCCACAATTATTATGACTCTTTTCTCTGCATTTTTTCTTCATTTTGGTGTACAGGCCTGGTTTTCCGATCGCGTACAAACAGCAATTCATGAGTCTCAGGAAGTTGCGGAATCATATCTGGAAGAACACAAACAAGTTATCCGTGCTGATACGCTGGCTATGGCAAACGATATCGATCGACAAGCCGACAGGCTTCTTCTTGATCAGCAAACATTTTCAAAAGCAGTGGACGCCCAATCTTTTCTAAGAAACTTATCCGAAGCAATCGTCATTCATAAAAATGGTAGAATACTGGCGCGCTCCTCTTTAGCTTTTGCCCTAGAGTACGAACCACCTCCGGATTATATAATAAGGCAAGCCAACGACGGGGATGTTGTCCTTATGATGGCAGAAAATGGGGATCGTGTCCGAGCACTTGTAAAACTTCAAAACGTTATTGATTCATATCTTTTCGTTGGCCGCATGATTGATCCAAAGGTTCTTTCGCATCTTAAGGCTGCAAAGTATGCGATTGAAGACTATGACAATCTTCAGGAAAAATATTCCGGCATACAGATTACTGTAACTATGATTTTTGTCGTGGTCGGCCTGTTATTGTTACTGGCTGCGATATGGTTTGGGCTTTTACTAGCACGGCAACTTGTTAATCCTATTAGCGAACTTATCACCGCCTCAGACCGTGTCCGCGCCGGTGACCTGACCTCCCGTGTTCCTGATGCCAAGCGCCTTGAAGAATTTGAATATCTGGCCATGTCCTTTAATAGAATGACAAGCCAAATTCAAAGCCAGCGTGATGAACTTGTAGAGGCAAACAGACAAATTGACAGCAAAAGGCGCTTAACCGAAACAGTTCTGGCAGGCGTTTCTTCAGGCGTTATCGGCGTTGATAGTGAGGGCATCATCAATCTTGCGAATAGCTCTGCATCTCAATTACTGTCAATAGATTTAGATGATATTACGGATAAATATATCCTTGATTTACTTCCTGAATTGCAAGATTTGCTTGATGAGGTTGCAAACAAGCCTAAAAAAATAGCACAACGGGAAATCCCTGTACTTTCTCATAATGGTGAAAAACGAATTTTTCTTTTCAGAATCTCTATAGAAAGACTTGAAGAAAGTAATGCAGGGCTAATTATAACATTTGATGATATTACAGAGTTTCAATCTGCTCAGCGAAAAGCAGCATGGGCAGATGTTGCACGCCGTATTGCCCATGAAATTAAAAACCCTCTAACCCCTATACAACTCTCTGCCGAGCGCCTTAAACGAAAATATTTAAAAGAAATCAAAGGCGATACAAAAACTTTTGAGCAATGCACTGATACAATCATTAAACATGTTGGTGATATTGGAAAAATGGTGGACGAATTTTCATCTTTTGCCCGCATGCCCGAACCTGTTCTAAAGCAAGAGGTGCTAGTGAAACAAATCGAACAATCACTTGTGCTTCCGAAACAGGCCCATAGTGACATAGAATTTGAGTTGATTGATAACAATACAGACAGCATTTTTGTAGAATTAGATAATAGGCAAATACGCCAAGCGATGACAAATCTTTTACAAAACTCGGTGGACTCTATAAAAGCAAGGACATCTCAAGGTAAGCAGAATGGAAAAATTTCTATTTTAGTTGATCAATACAAGGATCATGTTTTTGTAGCGATAGCAGATAACGGTATCGGCTTTCCAAATGGTGAAGATATTCTAAAGCTTGCAGACCCCTATATTACGCATAAAGAAAAGGGTACTGGTCTTGGCCTGGCAATCGTTAAAAAAATTATGGAAGATCACAACGGACAATTGCTTCTAGGGGCTCCGAAGTGGCTAGGCACAAATAAAAACTGGAAAGATTTGGGAGGAGCCTCCGTCGTTTTAACCTTTCCTATAACCGTCATACCGCTAAAAGGGCAAATACCAGCATGAAAGAAAAAATACTAATCATCGATGACGAACAGGACATTTGCACTCTCATTAGAGGTTTGCTTGAAGATGAAGGTTACCAAACACTCAGCGCCACAAACAGTGCTCAAGCCTACGCGGCTATCGAAAATAATAGTCCCTCATTGGTAATTCAGGATATTTGGCTCCAAGGTAGTGAGCATGATGGCATTCAGATACTTAAGAACGTAAAAAAAATTCATCCCAATCTTCCTTTTATTATGATCAGTGGCCATGGAACCATTGAAACAGCAGTATCCGCAATCAAAATGGGGGCTTACGATTTCATTGAAAAACCGTTTAACAGTGATCGACTTTTGCTGATGATCCACAGGGCGCTGGAAAATGCTGAACTCAAAAAACAAAACAGAAAACTTAAACAGCAAGCAACCCAAAATAAACAGGATGTGACTGAGCAAATTCCTGAAGACATACGACAAACTCTTGATAAAACTGCAAAAAGCAATAGCAGACTTCTTATTACAGGAGAGCCGGGGAGCGGAAAAAACATTTCAGCACAATACATTCATGAAAAATCCGAACGTTCGGCCATGCCGTTTATGACCTTGAATTGTGCGTCTCATGAGCCCGAAAAATTGGACATAGAATTATTCGGCACTTCTGGACATGGATCAAATGAAGGGGCAAAGGCTGGGCTTCTAGAATTGGTCAATGGCGGAACTTTACTTCTTGATGAAGTTATGGAGTTGCCTCTTGCAACACAGGGGAAAGTCCTCATGCTTCTACAAGAAAATGCATATTGCAAGGTAGGCTCGAGTGATAAAATTCCCGTTGATATACGTGTTGTTGCAACAACAAGTGCGGATGTAGAGAAAAAGATTGAAAATGGAGATTTTAGGCAAGATTTATATTACCGCCTTAATGTAGTTTCCCTTCATATGCCGCCCCTAAGAAAAAGAAAACAAGACATTCCTGACCTTATTCAGCATATGTCCAATATAAAGTTTTCAAAATTAGCGATAACAAGATTTCAGTCTTACAATTGGCCTGGGAATATAAAACAACTTCACAACATTCTGGAATGGATATCCATTATGAATGAAGGTACAACCAAAATTGTTGATATCGAACAACTTCCTCCAGAGCTTGGAGGAAGCACAGCAAGAACAAATCAGGATGCAAACGAAGAACACACTTCAAACTTTATTGAGCACATGCTAGATATGAGGCTACGTGAAGCAAGAGAATGTTTTGAAAGACATTATCTTTTGTCTCAAGTAAACAAGTTCGAAGGGAATATTTCTAAAACAGCTGAATTTATAGGTATGGAGCGCTCGGCCCTCCATAGAAAATTAAAATCGCTTGAAGTTTTCTCCGATGACAAACAAAATGTTGCCTAGTTTGGCTTGTTATTGTGAAATTTAGCCACTGCAGGAAAGAAAAATATGAGAGTCATAATTTGCGGCGCTGATTTAGTCGGTTCAAGTATAGCGGCATACCTTGCAAAAGAAGAAAATGACGTGACAGTTATTGATTCAAACAGTGAGCTACTTACTCAGATCAATAACACTATAGATGTTAACACCATAACCGGATACCCCTCGGATCCAGATACGCTGAATGCGGCAGGAGCCAAAGAAAGTGATATGATCATCGCCGTGACAGAAAACGATGAAATCAACATGGTTTCCTGTCAGATAGGGCATTCTCTTTTTGGAGTTCCCAAAAAAATAGCCCGTATCCGCCGTCAGTCCTACCTTGATCCCTCTTGGTCTAATTTATTCAGCCGGGCACATATGCCTATTGATGTTATTATTTCTCCAGAAACTCTGGTTTCTCAGGATATCGTTAGAAGATTGGCCATTCCGGGAACAACCACAGCCATACAACTTGCAGAAGGAAAGGCACACCTGATTGGCGTTATGTGCCTTGAGGACTGCCCTGTTTTAAATACACAACTTGGTCAACTAGGAAAGCTATTTCCTGATTTGTCTTTTTCAATAGTTTCAATTTCTCGAGGCACTAAAAATATTATACCTGATGAAAACGATATGCTTGCTGTCGGCGATGAAGTCTACATTGTTGTAGACAGCAATCACCTCAGGCGTGTTATGGCCGCTTTTGGGCATCTTGAAAAAGAGGCCAGAAAAATAATCGTTTGTGGCGGAGGTAATATTGGCCTGTCGCTTATCCGGCAGCTACAAGAAGAAGTTTCCGGTATACAGATTAAAGTTATAGAGCATAACGAAGCGCGAGCTAAATATCTTAGCGAACAATTAGAAAATATTATTATTTTGAATGGCAATGCCCTGGAACGACAGATCATGGATGAGGCTTCCGTACACTCAGCAGAAACTTATATCGCCCTGATGAACGATGATGAAAATAATATTCTTGGATCCTTGCTTGCTAAACAATACGGGTGCGAGCGCGTCATGACTTTAGTCAATAATCATGCTTATTACCCGCTTGTTGGTCCACTTGGCATTGATGTCATGATTTCACCAAAATCAATCATAGTAGCTAGCATTATGCAACATGTTAGAAGGGGACGTATCAAGGGCATTCATACAATACGTGATGGCGAATTCGAATTGATGGAAATAGAGGTATCTGATTCATCCAGAGTTGCAAATAAAAAGCTGATGGATATTGAGCTTCCCTCTCAGGTTGCGCTCGGGGCACTTGTACGTGGTGAAGAAGTTATAATGCCAAACGATACCACGGAACTGCTTCCCAAAGACCATGTGATTATTATGGCATCACGTGAGAAAGC
The DNA here is from genome assembly GCA_964352665.1 of uncultured Micavibrio sp. GTDB lineage: Bacteria > Pseudomonadota > Alphaproteobacteria > Micavibrionales > Micavibrionaceae > UBA1672. The sequence continues at coordinate 68,849 of CAYGSJ010000008.1, read as the reverse complement.
CCGTCAGGTTGAAAAACTGTTATCTGTTCACGTTGACTTGTTTTAGGAAGATACAAAAATGAAATTAGGTATCCTGGACTCGGGATTGGGGGGGCTGCTGATTGCAAAGTCAATCAAGGAAAGACAGCCTGATTTGGATATTGTTTATTTTGGCGACACTCTCCATCTACCTTACGGCAACAGGTCCTCAGGTACCATCTATGAGTATAGTAGGAGGGCCATAGAATTTTTATTTGAACAAGACTGCAATCTTATAATTACAGCATGTAATACAATAAGCGCTTCTGCTCTTCGCAAGCTACAACAGGTCTATTTACCATCAAGTGCCTACAGCGACAGGAGAATTCTGGGTGTCGTGGTGCCAACACTGGAATGTGCAATTGATAAGGGATATAAAAATCTTGGCTTAATTGCCACTAATTACACTGTAAAATCAAATATTTATGAAGAAGAGCTACAAAAAATAGACCCCGAGATTAAAATTCACCAAATTAACACACCACTACTTGTTCCTCTCATTGAAAATGATGGAGAAGAATGGCTGGACTCTGTTCTTGAACATTACTTAGCCCCCCTAAAAAAACATGAGGTGGAATGCCTAATACTTGGATGTACACACTATCCATTTCTTAAAACACAAATTCAGAAAATAATGGGCCGTAACATTATGCTGATCGCACAAGATGAGATCATACCGGAAAAGCTGCAAGACTACCTGAACAGGCACCCTGAAATATCAAATGAGATATCAAGAACGGGAAGGGCTGATTTTATGGTGAGTGATATCACGGAAGGATACAAAAATGCCGCACGTAAGATATACAACGATAATATCAATATTGTGAAAGTAGAGTTTACCCACGATACAAATAAATATATGAGGCAAGCGTCATGAAAAACATTCTTCTTCCCAAAGCTGTCTTTTGGGATTGGGACGGCACGATTACTGATAGCTATAGGTTTTTAAATGATGCTCACAATCATACGCTTGCGTTTCTAGGTTTCCCTCCACTTGATGAGGGGGAATACAGCAAATATTTTGGAGAACCTCGGGAAACAATTTACCCCGCAATATATAAAGAAAAATCAGAGCAGGCTATTAATGTATTCAGTGATTACGTTTTAAAAAACAGCCACAAAGTTAAAACAATTGACGATGTAGAAACAATTTTGTCCTTTTTCTACGAGAAAAATATAACTATGGGCGTTGTCAGCAATAAAAGGGCTGTTCTTATAGAAAAAGAAATAGAGCATCTGGGTTGGGGAAATTATTTTTCAGTACTCGTCGGAGCAGGGGATGCAGTAAAAGACAAACCTTCTTCCGCACCACTACAACTTGCAATAGAAAAAACAGGTGCAAATCTTTTTCCAGAGGAGATATGGTTTATCGGCGATACAGAAAATGATCTTGCTTGCTCACATGGGATAGGTGGACACTCTATATTTCTTGAAGGAGTTGAAAACACTGAAAAACTGATTGAAAAATACAATCCTCTCATCTCTTTTGAGAATTATTCTCAGTTAAGGGATATTTTAGTTGCAATATAGGCTAATTACTCTAAATATAGGGCGTATTGTGTGAATAATCGCTTAGATTGTATTTCGGAGCTTGGATAATAAAGACTTAGGATACCTTAAGAAATGTCTGATAAAATTCAAAATGTGCAGGATGTTTTTCTAAATAAGATCCGTAAAGAGAAAATGTCTGTAACTGTTTTCTTGGTAAACGGTGTAAAACTGCAGGGAATTGTAACTTGGTTTGATAATTTTTGTCTTCTTCTTAGGCGTGAATCGCATGTCCAGCTTATATACAAGCATGCAATTTCGACCATAATGCCTGGAGGCCCTCTCAGTCTCAATGATGAAGATGATAAGGCCCCTGAAGAGGCAGAATAAAGCACTCGGGACCGATTACCTTGAAAAAGAAAAACAAGATGCATGAGGGTACTCAGAGTCAAGATTCTGATACGGCTCTCATAATACACGCATTCCCCAAAAACAGTCCGCAAAAACGTGACCTTGAAGATGTCCTTGAAGAAATAGAAGGTCTAGCGCGCGCTATCTCCTTAAATGTTCTAAAGACACGCATCGTTCCATATTCAAAAATTCAAGCAAGCGCCTTTTTTGGACAAGGGACAAGACAGGAAATCGGCGCAGAAATCGTAGAACTCGAGCCCGATGTGGTGATCGTAAACCTGAGCCTGTCTCCCATACAACAGAGGAATTTGGAAAAAGAATGGGACTGTAAGATAATCGATAGGACAGGATTAATTTTAGAAATTTTTGGCGCACGCGCACAAACCAAAGAAGGGCGACTGCAAGTAGAACTGGCAGCACTTGACTACCAAAAATCAAGGCTGGTCAGGTCATGGACACACCTTGAAAGACAGAGAGGCGGGGCAGGGTTTATGGGGGGCCCGGGTGAAAGACAAATAGAATTGGACAGACGTATTATTTCTCAAAAAATGACCCGACTCAAAAAAGAACTTCAGGATGTAAGCAGGACAAGAGAACTGGGACGAAAAAGCCGTGAACGCGTACCTTTTCCTATTATTTCGCTAGTCGGTTATACAAACGCAGGTAAATCAACACTCTTCAATAAAATTACCGGTGCCTCCGTATTCGCAGAAGATTTACCCTTTGCAACACTTGATCCAACAATGCGCCGCTTAAAGCTTCCCAATAATCAAGATGCTATCTTGGCTGATACAGTTGGATTCATAGACGACCTGCCAACACATTTGATTGCAGCTTTTAGAGCAACCCTGGAACAAATTAGTCATGCCGACGTTATTCTGCATGTTATTGATGTCTCCAGACATGATTACAAAGCACAAAAAGAAGACGTAATTAGTATTCTCGAAGACCTTGGTGTGAACTACAAACAAGATGACAGAATTATCGAGGTCTTGAATAAAATTGACTGCGTTGAAGCAGACGATCGGCTAGGATTATCACAACGCGCAAAAACTGAGGGGAAAGATTGTGTATCTGTTTCCGCACTTAAAGGGCAGGGAATAGAAAAATTGCTCGAAAAAATCGGTCAGCTCACAGCCGAAAGCTTTAAAAAAGCAATATTTAAAATTAATATAACAGATGGAAAAGCACTCGCATGGCTGTATAAGAATGCAGAAATTATTAAACGCGAAGACCAAGAGAAAGAGGTCGTGATAACTTTACGTATTAACGATGAAAACTTACAGAAATTTCAGAAAAATTTTAGTTACAAAGTCGCCTAACATAACTGTTATATAAGAAAATATTCGTTGAAAAAATTAATATCCGATACGATTTGAAAACAAGGTCGCTATTGCCCCCTAAGACGCCGTTTTTTGCTTTTGCCTAACCCAGGACTCTTCCATCTCTTGCAACGAGCTGTCCTCAAATTTCTTACCTTGCTCTTTTAAATCTTTCTCTACCCCTCGAAAACGTCTTTCAAATTTTGTATTACAAAGACGCAGCGCTTCCTCGGCATTAATCCCAAGCATGCGACCATAATTGGCAAGAAGAAACAAAATATCTCCCAGCTCTTCTTCCTGATTTTCTAAATCATTTTTTTGGACAGCCTCGCGCATCTCCTGTATTTCTTCTTCAAGTTTATCAAGAACATGGGTTACATCTGGCCACTCAAATCCTACTTTAGCAGCTCGTTTTTGAAGTTTTTGAGCTTTTAATAGTGCTGGCAAGGCTTGCGTAACTCCATCCAGAATACTTTCGTTATCTTTCTGTTCCTTGTCTTTTCTATCTTCCCAAATTACATCGACATCTTTGGCCGATTTTGCTTCATTGTCGCCAAAAACATGGGGGTGTCGGGAGATCATCTTTTCTGTGACATTATGAATGACATCGTGTAGATCAAAGGCTTGCTGCTCTGATGCCATTTGCGCGTGATAAACCGATTGAAAAAGCAGATCTCCTAATTCCTCTTTGAGATCGTTCATATTATCCCGATCAATCGCATCGACCACCTCATAAGCCTCTTCAAGTGTATAAGGCGCAATGGTTTTAAAGTCTTGTTCCAGATCCCAAGGACAACCAGTATCCGGCTGCCTCAAAGACCGCATCACTTCGATCAAATCTTCAAGTGTATGTCGTTTATTTGTGTTCATATTTCTCAATAAATTTACCAGAGAACAAGCCTAGCAGCTTTATTTTAAAAATCTAGCCAAAGTCTGCTGTTGTATCACCCACTAAAAACCCGATTTCATCTGCCGCGCTAAAAATACGATCAGCTTCTTTTTTATGCGCTCCGGCCATTCCCATATTTATTTCCTCTGGATCAGCTGCCAACCATGCTGCCCTCGCAGCACCTTGTCTTGCAATTCTGGGATAGTAATAATTAAGGCCTCTGCCTTGACTTACGCCATTAACAGCAGCCTCAAAAACCTCAACCCATCCTTGCCTTGCCGCTATACACATTGCATCTGATGCAGGATCATCAAAACCCCAACCATAAAAATCGGGATAATATTTTGCAATTTCTGCCATGGTCCCTTTTTGACCTGCCTCAGCAGCTGCATATAACGCATAGCCAGCAACACCTTTGCCTTTACTAGCCCCCACAAACGCAGCCGTTAAAACAGAAGTCATACCTTTTTGAGCAGCCTTCCGGATTGCTTCGTGCTCAACAAAGCTATGAAAACCATCAGGCATATTAAAAGCAACCAGCGCGGCAAGCTCTTCATGCCCGTAATCAACTGCCAGCTTTAAAAGCGCCTCCATATCTCTTTCATGAATACCAGGGTCTTTAATAGCCGCTATTAAAGGAGAAACATCCCCAGAAACTATACTTTTCCTTGCTTTTTCAACATCAATAGCACTCATACAAAACAAACCTTAAAATAAAAAGACACTAAATTAGAAATAAAAGTAATAATATATCCGTTTATAAATTGCAAATCATTAGAAAGGCACCCCAATTATTGACATAATGTTAATATATAGCATATAAGGTATAAATAATTCAAAACATTATAGTTATACATAAAAAATGGGTGTTGAAATAATGGATGATTCCGATAAAAGTCTGGCAAGTTTCCAAGAGGCCTTAACAGGCATACAGCTTGTCGCACGTCACTCACGAGCAGTTGCAAAATCAATTATTGATGAACGAGACGCACCACCAAGCATGGAAGATGTCGCAAAACAGGGAACATTCGCAAGTGTTGAACTCCTTCCTGTGGCAGGCCAGCCAGAAGTAAAAAAAGTTGCGCTTAGTTTGGAGGGTGAAACAGCCGCAATTATGGCCAGACCAATAAATAAGATTATTGCAAGAGCACTTAAAAATACTAGTAGAGGGGGCTCTAGCAGCACCGACAGGCTTGTTACCGGAGAAGGTACAGACCGTGATCTGGAACGCGCTTCAGGGGAATTAGAAGAGTTCGCCAGGGCTATGCAAACCCCTTTAACACAAACAAAAATTACCGATGCACAAAGAATTGCTCTAGAACTGGAAAGAGCAACAGCATGTAAAGTAGCTATGAGGTTTGATGTAAGTGGTTCAAATTTAGATATTAGGTTTGTAGAAGTAACAACGCATGCTAATGCCGGTCCAGTCGAAAAGGCAGTAACACCGCCTGGAGGCGCGCTTGCAGGATTTCTTGGCAGGGCTTTTAAGAGAAGAACAGAACCAGTCGCTCCAGTTTCTAGAAATGGAGCCTTTACAAACGCAGTGATGTCCGGACAAAGAACTGGGGTAACCTTCGTTCCTGTAACAAAAAATGGTGGTGAATGGTTTACATCCGGAATGCATAAACAAAAAAATGGTCTTGATATTAAATTTAGCAGCACCCCAGAAGGGCAAGCATCATTTTTTCAAGCCGCCAGTATTGTTTTAGGGCGCCAGATCAACCCTCCGCAAGCAGGCCTCCCTCTAGGAGGAGGCGGTGTCCTCAGATGGCATGGTAATGATGGCACAGACTTGGGATAAAAGTGATACAAAGACGCAGCTGTAAATTTAGTAATTTAACAGAAAAAACACAGGCGGGGGGCCACGTTCAGCGTATTCAGGGGCCTCTTTTTTGTATCTATATTTGTGTGATAATGTATATTATGTAATATATGATATCGCGTTTATACCAGGAATTCCAGCACTTACAGATACACCAAATAAAAAGATGTTTATCTATTTTCACTTTTTAAATTTGAAATATGTTTAAAAAAACTTCTCGTTCAAAACTTAATTTAAATATATCGGATTTTTAAATACTCGCCTTCGTGATTTATAATAAAAAGAATTTAGGACTAAGATATAATGAGCCATACGATTTCGAATTTTAAAAAAAACTTTAAACTTCAGCACTTAAAAATAAAAATCTGACACAAAAATTTTTTATAAGCACAGCTTTATAAGCCTGTAACACCAGAGCCTTTATAACAACTTTCACTGATATAAATAAAATTCCTGGTGCTTTTTTTAGAGGCTCCTGGCACAGAAAAAACAATTAAAATCAATGAGTTACGCGTGGGTACCCAGGACATAAGCCTCTGATTTACAACGCTCTTACACCCTCAAAATACATTGTAAGCCATTGTAATATAATAAAAAAATTGCCCTTAAAATAATCAGCTAATTCGTATGAAATTCCAAACCATCATAAGCAGGATAAAACCCTTTCGGTAACTCATTTATCATAGTTTGATAATCCATATGTACAGATAAGCACGTAACATAGACCTGCTCTGCTTGAATGATTTTGTTATATTCATAAAGGGTATTTAAATCCGCGTGCACTTGATTATCTGCACTTTTGTATCCGGCACCATCTACAATCCATATTTTCGAACCCTTGATAATACCCAAAGCATTACTATCCAGAGACTTCATATCAACACAATAAGAAATATCTCCAAAACGATACCCGACAGACTCGCAGGTACCATGGTCCATTTTAAAAGGAATATAATCAATATCGCCTAGTTTTAATGTGCTGCCATAATCATTGTTTTCAAACGGGCACGCCTCCAGCATTGGTGGATAAAGAGCGCGATCTTTACCTCCTTTAAAAAGATAATCAAAGCGCCCTTTTATTTCTTCCAATACCTCTGACTTGCCAAAACACTTTATAGGAACCCTGTTATTCCTAAAAAAATAAGGACGTAAATCATCAATACCATGACTATGATCACTATGCTGGTGTGTATAAATAACAGCGTCAATCTGCTTGATATCATAATGATTCATCTGATAACGGAAATCGCCACCTGTATCTATAATAACACTCGTGTTTTCTGTGCTTAAATGCACCGAACATCTCGTGCGCCTGTTTTTAGGGTCTTCAGGGTCACAGGCTCCCCAGTGATTGCCCGCCATAGGCACACCCGAAGAATTACCACATCCTAAAATTTTGAAATTTAAATTCATTTTTGTTCTGCTTTACTAAAAAGCCTAAAAAAATTCTCTGTTGTAATTCTGGCCAGCTCTTCAGATTTCATACCTCTAAGCCCTGCCAAATATTCACCTACCATAGACACATAAGCCGGCTCATTAACCTTTCCACGATATGGTACAGGAGCAAGAAACGGCGCATCCGTTTCTACAAGAAGCTTGTCTAACGGCACCATTTTTGCGATCTCCCTAAGCTCATCCGCCTTCTTAAAAGTTATAATCCCGGAAAAAGAGATATAAAATCCCATTTCCAGTGCTTCCTCAGCCAACTTACGAGAAGAGCTAAAACAGTGCATGACGCCGCTTAAAGAAGTGCCCTCCCCCTCTTCTTTTAATATTCTGGCCGTATCCTCCTCCGCATCTCTGGTGTGCACAATAACAGGAACATTAGAATCAACACACGCGTGAAGGTGCTTACGAAAGCTTGCTGCCTGATCATCTCTTGGTGAATTATCGTAGTAATAATCAAGGCCAGTTTCGCCAATAGCAACAACATTGCTATTAGCCCTCACAATACCTGCTATGTCATCAGCGCTAAATTTCTTCTCGGCTTCAAGGCCGGCATCATGGGGATGCGTTCCTATACTACACCATACATTTTCATTAGAATTTGTAATTTCAATAAGGGAGTCGACCTCTTCGGATAAACGACAACAAATCGTTATCATACCGCCTACACCTGCATCACGAGCAGATTGTATCAACGTTTTAGGAAGCCCCTTATCAGCTATCCCCGTATGATTGAGATGGCAATGTGAATCAATCCACATCATGCCGCCTCTTCATCAACAATCCTTGGAAATACACCTTCCGGCTTGTCAATTTTAATACCGGGTGCAAGGGCATAATCAGCAGCAATATGCTCGAATAAGCGCTCGTCTTGATTAACATTAAGCTGATCCAGAATTTTTGGCGTACTATGTGGAACTATCGGCTGCACCGCAATCGCCAAGCATCTAATTACTTCGGCTAACACATACAATACGGTGCCCATACGGTCCGGATTTTCTTTTTTAAGTGCCCATGGGGCTTGTGTATCTACGTAAGAATCAGATTCTCCAACCAGAGTCCACATTTGCTCCAGTGCACGATTAATTTTCATCTCTTCGAATAAGGGACGCACGGATCCAATGATATTATAAGCCTGATCAAGCAGTGCCTGATCCCCCTCATCTAAATCATGCGGCTTTGGAATTTGACCATCGCAGTTTTTATAGATCATCGAAAGCGTACGCTGCGCTAAATTCCCCAATCCATTTGCCAAATCAGAGTTTATACGTTGTATTGCTTGTTCATGCCCAAAATTTCCGTCATTTCCATGTGGTATTTCACGCATCAAAAAATAGCGGATTTGGTCTAGGCCGTATGTTTCCACCATGTCATCCGGCGATAAAACATTACCAACAGACTTGGACATTTTTTGTCCTTCAATATTAATAAAACCATGGGCAAAAATGACTTTTGGTAAAGGCAAGCCTGCAGCCATCAGGAAAGCAGGCCAGTATATAGCGTGAAACCGCGTTATATCTTTTCCAATAACATGAAAGTCTGCGGGCCAGAATTTTTTAAATTTTTCTGTATCTTCATCCGGATAACCAAGTGCAGTAATATAATTTGTTAACGCATCCAGCCATACATACATGACATGGTCACCATCATCCGGAACAGGAATTCCCCATTTCAAGCGGCTCTTGTGGCGTGATACGGAAAGATCTTTTAAGCCGCCCTCTTGCTTTAAAAAGCTTACTACCTCATTCAAGCGCGTTGTCGGCTGAACAGCATCAATATTCGCAGAATAATATTCAATCAGGCGATCTGTATAAGAAGACAATTTAAAAAAGTAGGTTTTTTCCTCTACCCATTCAACTTCTGTCCCAAGAGGCGTAAATTTTTGTCCGTTTTCGCCAGTGCTCAGCTCATCCTCTGTAAAATAAGCTTCCTCTCGAACCGAATACCACCCCTCATAATTACCCAGATAAATATCACCGTTATCGTGCAGCCTCTTCCAAATTGCCTGAGCGGCGGTGTAGTGGCGATCTTCTGTTGTTCTAATAAAATCATCATGGGAAATACCCAGAGTTTTTGTCATCTCCAAAAAGCACGCCGCATTTTTATCTGCGAATTCCCTAGGGGGCATAGCGTTTTCTTCTGCTGTTTTTGCAACTTTCTCGCCGTGTTCATCCGTCCCTGTAAGAAAAAAAACATCAAATCCATCAAGTCGCTTAAATCTTGCCAGAACATCTGTCATGATCGCTTCATAAGCATGCCCGAGATGAGGCACACCATTTACGTAAGAAATAGCTGTTGTAATATAAAAGGGTTTCTTATCTGACAAAGTGCTCTTGCTCCTGCTTTTTCTGTTATTCACTTATCACAAGAAAGGCATCCCGTACAGCGTCTCGCCGATCCAAATTTGAAAATTCAACGCGCTCAAAGTGCTTTTTCAGATTATCGTTAATACGAATGAGGCGCTCAAGAGATAAACCGGAAATTTTGGATATCTCGCTACCCTGGCCCGCAAATTTGACAAAGCTCTGGTCTTCGCGCACTTTTGAAAACAGTATACGCCCTACAATCCACTGTAATATCCTGCAAAACATAACGTATTCTTTGTCTTGCGAAGGGGAAGATAAACTTTGTGAAACCTTGTGAAGACCCGACATATCCCAGTCAGGATAATAATTTAACTGTGCCATTATCCTAGATAACATTTCAAGCCCATCCTCATCAGCATACTTTACGGCCTGACCGAAACTGCCTTCAGAGAGTACATGTAATTTCTCATAGTCTGTCGCTGAGAAAGCATATCCGCGCCTGTCTAGAAGTTCTGACATCACATCAAAAGAGAGAGATTTGAATGCAATTACGCGCGAACGTGAATGAATAGTAGGAATAAGCATCCCTGGACGGTGAGCTATCAAAATAATAAGGACATTTGCCGGTGGCTCCTCAAGAATTTTAAGAATTGCATTCTGTGCATTTCTATTCATCCTGTCTGCATCATCAACAATAACAATACGCCACCCGCCGTCCGAAGATGTTTTCCTTAAAAAGGGTGCAATTTTTCTTATCGCTTCAACTTTCAGATTAGAGTCATATTTGCCTTTTGCAGCATCATACTCTCGCCTAACGCTTAAAAAATCCGGATATCCTCCTGATGAAACACGAGTGAAAATAGGATCGTGCTCGTCTACATCCAAAGAAGAAAAGTTTTGTCCTAAATCTTCTTCTTCACCAAATAAACTCCCTCCGCCCTGCTCTTCCTTTCCATATTTGAACAAAAACCTTGCTAAACGATACGCCATCGTGCTTTTGCCAACCCCTTTAGGACCGGAGAAAATCAAGGCATGTGGCATTGTTTTCTTTTTAAATAAATCTAAAAACAAGCCCTCTTGCTCTTCATGTCCCAAACAAAATGACATAGATTGAGGTTCGACAAGACTATCGGTTAATTGAACGGTGGGCTCAATCAAGTCTTCTTCTATATTCTCGTCATCATCAAAAATGACATCGTCATCACCGAACAAATTCATTTACATTTTCCCTAATTTTTCTAGTGTTTTTTCAGCAATTTCTTCTGCTAACGCCACTTCTGTTTGCAACGCGTCAAGAACATAACATCTCTCTCTGTCTTGCTTGGCGATTTCTAAAAATCCGCTTCTTAATCGTTCATGAAAAGCCACATCAAGTCTCTCAAACCGGTCTTCGGTTTTTTCAGACTCTAAATTTTCACCTGCTAATCTACGTGTCGATCTCTCTAGTCCGGTCTTAACATCTATATCCAGAATAAATGTAATATCGGGCTTGAAATCACCAATCACTATTTTTTCAATATCCGTTATTTTTTGAATATCTTCTCCCCTTCCATATCCCTGATAAGCGATTGTAGAATCTGTGAAACGATCACAAATGACTACATCACCTTTCTCAAGTGCGGGGTTTATCAATTTCTCGATGTGCATAGAACGTGCCGCAAATAACAAAAGAACTTCCGAAATGGCGTTCCAATCACCTCCGTCGCGCTGTACTAACAAATTTCGTATTTGTTCGGCTTCTGCAACACCCCCGGGCTCTCTGGTTACAATAACCTTGGAGCCCTGTTGCTCCAGCTTGCTCCTTAAATGCTCAATCTGGGTCGTTTTTCCTGATCCTTCGCCACCCTCAAAGGAAATAAACACACCGGATTTGGATTGAGCTGCGGCCATCAATAAAAATGTCCTTCCCCAGTCGTAATCAATCTTGCTTTGGTAATCACTTTTTGAAGAAAACCCATTTCCTCAACACCTTCTGAAGTCACTAGCGGCACCTCCACCGTCTCTGAATTTGGTGCTTGTATTGTAACAATGCCAACTTCCTGACCTTTTAAGATGGGCGCCTTAAGAGGTGCAGAATAACTAACATCTACCTTAATATCCGATTTTGATAAGACAGGAATTAAAATATCTACTGTTTCTTTAGCCTTAAGACCGACTGATCCTGCCAATCCTAAATATACGGGCGCCCTATCTAGTTCCTCACCCTTTGTAAACAGTGTTGTTTCTGTAAAATTACCGAGCCCCCATTGCAACAGTCTGGTAGCCTCTTCTCGTCTGTCTTTTTCACTTTCCAGCCCATTTATAACAACAATAACACGCCTATTATCTTTTATACCCGACCCAATGAGACCATATCCCCCATCTTCTGTATGACCGGTTTTCAAACCATCCGCCCCAACATTCAACTTCAATAAAGGGTTCCTGTTAGACTGCTTTATGTCACTGAATTCAAACTCTTTTTCAGAATAATAATGATAAAACTCTGGGAAATTTTTAAGTGTCGCATGAGCAAGAGTAGCTAAATCACGCGCGGTTGAATAATGCTCCGGATCAGGCCATCCACTGGCATTAGTAAAGTGGCTGTTGGACATCCCTAGTTTTTGAGCTTCTAAATTCATTTTGATAGCGAATGACTCTTCGTCTCCAGCAATCCCCTCTGCAAGAACAATCGTAGCGTCATTACCTGACTGAATTATTACACCTCTTATCAAATCTTCTATAGCCACCTTTTTTCCAACAGGAACGAACATTTTTGAACCGCCCTTTTTCCAGGCCTTTTCACTGACAAGAAAACTGTCTTCAAGCTTGAGACTCCCTTCTTTCAATGCTTCAAAAACGAGATACATCGTCATCACCTTACTCATGGAAGAAGTAGGCATTTGTTCATCTGCATTATGTTCAAAAAGAATTTTTCCGGTGTTGTAATCCATAACAATCGCCTGCTTCGCAATAGTCGTTGTTGAAGACAAAGCATCGGTCGCAATGCATGCCTGAAACAAAAACACCAAACACAACAAAAGTTTTTGAAAACTTCTAATCATAATAACCTCTTTTCATGAACACATATTCTTACAGGCTTAATCGTCAATTACAATATGCGCATCTTCATAGCCTTCTGCAATGACTCGTTCCAATAATGAGTCTGCATCAGGTACCGTCGTTGTCGGCAATTGGACTCTGTAATACGTAATGCCATCAATCACTGCTGTTCGGATTTGCGCCCTTCCATAGCCCTCAAGTGAACTTGAAAATTTCATTGCATTCTCCCTCATCGAAAAAGAACCCATTTGAATATATATACGCGCGGCATGAACCGGAAATTCCGAAACCACTGGATCAGGATAGAATTGACCATCACGCACATGTCCCGGGATGGTTGACCCTTTATTAGGTGCAGACAGACTTACACTTTCTACTTTTGCAGGTGGGTGAGGTTGCGTCTTTATCCTTGCCTGTTGTGTTGCGGGCTTTGGTTTATAACCCGGCCTATTCATAGGAACCTCCACCCCTTTGGTGTCCTGATTGTTCTGCGCCATCTGTGCAACCATACGGCTTTCTTTCTCTAGAACTTGCACACGAACTTTCGCAGTTCCTTTAATTCTAAACCCCAGTAATTCAGCCGATCTTTTGGACATATCTATTATTCTGCTATGGGCATACGGTCCGCGATCATTTACGCGCACAATCAGCGACCGCCCATTCTCCAGATTTGTAACACGCACGATACTTGGCAAAGGCAAAGTTTTATGAGCTGCTGTCAGCTCGTTTTCATCGAAAATTTCACCATTGGCAGTTTGCTTTCCATGAAAATTTGGCCCATACCAAGATGCAATTCCAGTTTGGTTATAACCATAATCAACCTCCGGATAATACCTCTTTCCTTTAATAGTGTAGGGAGAACCAACCTTATATTTTCCCTTGCTTTTCATTGTTGGTGATAATTTCTTGCTGAAATGGGAGGCAAGCTCGACCTGAGAACATCCCGAAACAGAAAACAAAACAAAAAATGAAAACAAGAGAATGAAGAAATTTAGTTTCATAAAAAATTATACTCCAGAATTTTAGTAAAAAATTTGATCAGCCAGAAGACCAACAGATGTAGCAAAATAGGTGGACTTATTCCATTTCATAATCACACGGTAATTATCGTATACAAGAAAAGCCGAGCCCTTTATTCCATCGGGAACAACAATCGAGGCACTCATACCATTGATAACAGGGATAGGCTCTCCTCCCGGAAGTGTAACTCCCATCTTTTTCCATGACTCCAGATTATGCCTAACATCAAGACCAACCATTTCTTCTGTAATACTGTCAGGAATTTGAACAAGACGCCCCCAACGCTCATCCTCTTTCCATCCGCTTTGGCTCAAATAATTTGCCGTGGATGCAAAAATATCTGGCAAACTATTCCATATATCTCGTTTACCATCATTATTATTATCAACGGCGTACGCATGAAAACTAGAGGGCATAAACTGATTTTGGCCCATCGCGCCCGCCCATGATCCCTTCATTTTAGAATGGGTAATATGCCCCTCATCGACAATCTTCAATGCTTTGATAAGCTCCTGACGGAAATAATTGCTACGACGACCATCATGAGCAAGAGTTGTCAAAGCAGCAATAACACTGAACCCACCTGTGTTATTACCATAGCTTGTTTCAATACCCCAAAGCGCTACAATATACTGCGCTGGAACACCGTATTGTTTTGCTGTTTGATCAAGAATATCTTTATGTTTTTTATAAAGCCTCTTTCCCTGCTCAATACGCGCGGTATTGATTACACGCTCTTTATAACTGGCAAAACTCATCGTACCTTCTGGCTGTTTACGATCAAGCTCGATAATGCGCGGGATCGGCTGCACACCCTTAAATGCCTCATCAACAACATCTTTTCCAATCCCCTCTTTGATTGCCTCTTTCTTAAACTCTTCCAGCCACATTTCAAAAGATTGGCCTGCATGGACATGCCCAACAGGAAAAAGTAAAAAAGCAATCAGAAAACCAAAAGTCACAAAACCTTTATACACTTTCACGTGAATCACCCTCATACAGCCTAGACATGATCTCAAAGATAAAGGCCGCGCTCCAGCCAAACAAGATAAAACCGTTTGTTGCCTGAAAAGAACTCACAAGCCACGGTACTTTCCAGTTCTTTTTGAATGCAAGCCTGTCTGCATTTGAATACTGCTTCATACGGTTAAATAAAAAATTCAAAATAACAGCATGAATAATCACTGTAAGACAAATCAGGATTGCGCCAACAAGGAGTTGCAGTATGAACATTTTAGAGTCTACAGGATTTTTTTAATATTTCCACTAGACATACATACATAAAAGTGGCTAAGAAATGAACCTTAATTATGCAGACCGCATTATCTCTGGAGAGATGGCAGAGTGGTTGAATGCACCGGTCTTGAAAACCGGCATGGGTGCAAGCCCATCCAGGGTTCGAATCCCTGTCTCTCCGCCATTACTATAATTATCGTCTTAATTTTTTAGTTGTGGCTGGGGGTAGGCAAGTACCAATATGGATCCATACCGTTTGCTTCCATCATTGTCCCTAAACCCACATACTCACCGAGCATAGTTTTAAATTTGACAGCATCCTCCCTAAACCTTGGATCAGTCATGGCATCTTCCAAAGATACTCCTGTTACAAACTTGAAATAATCTACTAATATTTTTTCAGAAGTTGTTGTATCTGGCAGTTTTCCATCAACAGGCGAAAAACCACAAAGATACATATTGGTTGCTTCAAGTCCCTCTTTTGATTGGGGATAAAAAAACTCGGGAACAGGAATCCTCTCTCCCCCATTTTTATCATACAAGTTAAGAACGGGTCTTGGATCATTCTTCCCACCCTGCTCTACGCCCTCCAGGCCCAATCTGGCAGCTATTTCAGGATCTCTCATAAAGGTGAAAACCCCTGCTAAATTTCCTCCGGCTTTAGCCTTAAAAAACGCAATCCTGTCTGCCACTAATTGTTCTGCAATTTTTTGTCCTCTGAATTGGGGGTCAACAGCTAAATA
The DNA here is from genome assembly GCA_964352665.1 of uncultured Micavibrio sp. Taxonomy (GTDB): domain Bacteria; phylum Pseudomonadota; class Alphaproteobacteria; order Micavibrionales; family Micavibrionaceae; genus UBA1672. The sequence goes on along the minus strand of CAYGSJ010000008.1, from coordinate 53,109 downwards.
ATGAGCAACACCAGCCTTGGCTTCACCCAAATACACACCAACCGCCAATCCTTTAATTACTGCTTTTTCGGGATCATCAAGATTTTCTCCTAAAACAGAAAAATACATCGGATTAGTTGGGTCTTGATGGGACAAATGATCTATAAAGTACTCTAAATCATCGTTATAGGCCGGATCAAACGATCTGGTATAAACGGTTTCATAGGCTTTGCGTAAAAGCGCTAACTCGTTTTCTGTCAGAGTACCTTCAGCACCTTGAGCCAAAATTCTTGTTTCATGCTTTACTTCTGCATTAACGCCATCAAATACGTCTTTAACCATACTGAAACCACCGTGACTTATGTAAAAACATAATACATAAGTAGGATCAAGAATGCTATAAAATAATGTCAGTATTGACCATTAAAAAAGCCCGTCTGGGTGATTAATCCAAAAGTGGACGATTATCGAGGCTATATAGCCCAAAAGCAGTACAGGCGTCCATTTCAGGTGAGAAAAGAAAGTGTAATATCCGCGTGCCGTGCCCATAAGCGCAACGCCAGCCGCAGAACCGATAGAAAGCAAGCTTCCCCCTACTCCGGCTGTTAAGGTAATCAAGAGCCACTGGAAATGATCCATTTGCGGATCCATGGTAAGAACAGCAAACATAACAGGGATATTATCAATAAGAGCCGATAGAATACCTAAAAAGATGTTGGTTGCGCTAGCACCGTATCCGTCATACAACGCATTGGACATAAGCTCTAAATAACCAAGGAAAGCAAGCCCTCCAACACTAAAAATCACACCGAAGAAGAAAAGTAATGTATCCCATTCTGCCGAAGCAACATTATCAAGAATATCAAAGTCCTTGTCCTTGACATTACCAGCATGGCGAATAAACCAAGCTGTAATCATCAGCACCGACATACCTGTCATCATCCCAACAAACGGTGGAAGACCTAGCGTTTGCTCAAATCCTACCGCCATGGCAATGGTCATAAAGGCAAAGGCAATGATATATTTTGCGCCTTGCTTCATTTCAATATGTTCGTCAATAGTTTCGGGTTTTTCCTTACTAATAAAGAAGCTCATAATGAAGGCGGGCACCAAAAAATTTGCTAGAGACGGGAAAAACAAAACAAAAAACTCGAAAAACTCAACTTCTCCTGCCTGCCATACCATTAATGTTGTGATATCACCAAAGGGGCTAAAAGCACCACCGGCATTAGCCGCCGAAACAACATTCACACATCCTAAAGTAATAAATTTGGCGTTATTATGCCCCACAGCCATAATTACAGCGCCCATAACCAAAGCCGTTGTTAAATTGTCAGCTATGGGGGATAAAAAGAAGGCAAGAAATCCCGTAGCCCAGAAAAGCTGACGTAGAGTCATGCCAGATAAAACAAGCTTCATTCGTATCACTGCAAAAACATTACGATCCTGAAGCGCACTGATATAGGTCATTGCCGCCAGCAAAAACAGCATAAGACTCGCATATTCCTCCAAACCATGCATGATTGCGGTATGTAATGCATGCTTATCTACGCCGTATTCCGGCGCAATAAAGGCAATTACAACCCAAATCAAGCCAGCCCCAAGTATAACGGGCTTCGACTTTCTCATATGTGTGTACTCTTCTGCAAGCACAGCAGCATAGGAAAGTATAAAAATTAACAAACACAGAATTCCAGCCCAATGAAGGCCTATATTAAGGCTCTGCGCCCCTTCCGCCTCTGCAGCTGCCAAAACGCTACCAGGTAAAAACAACAATGCGGATACGGTTAATACTAATATAGAAAAAATTCGTAAAATCATGATTTTCAATAATTCAGAGCAATATCTAGAGTAAGGGTTATATTCGAGACAATTTTGTTACCACAGAACGATAAACTAGCCAAGATAGAAACTAAAGACCGAAATTGGCCTTATACCTTATAATTTTTGTTTTTTTTGTTAGAGTGCTGAATTAGCAAAATTATTGGTAATATTTGCACGATATTCCTTGACACTTCAGGGGGAATATGATTATTTCCCTCGTCTATCAAATATATATAAAAACGGAATAAAGAGATGTTTGCTGTTATTAAGACTGGTGGAAAACAGTATAAAGTACAAAAAGATGATAAGCTTCTTGTAGAAAAACTTGAAGGAAAAGAAGGTGATAAGGTAACTCTGGACACTGTTCTTATGGTTTCTGACGGAAAGAAAGCAACACTTGGGGAACCTCTTATCAAAGGTGCCTCGGTGGAAGCAACACTTGTGTCTCAGACACGCGGCCCTAAAATCACTATTTTCAAGAAAAAGCGTCGCCAGAACTACCGTCGTAAAAAAGGTCACCGTCAAGATCTTACGATGATTCAAATAACAAACATCAAGGCTGCCTAAGTCAGTTTTATAATTCAGGAGATTAAGTTATGGCACATAAAAAAGCAGGTGGTAGTTCTAAAAACGGACGTGACTCAGCTGGTCGCCGCCTTGGCGTAAAAAGATATGGCGGTCAGGAAGTGTTGGCAGGTAATATTATAGTTCGCCAACGTGGAACGAAGTGGAAACCAGGTAAGAACGTGGGCTTGGGTAAAGACCATACGATTTTTGCTCTCCTTAATGGACAGGTTCTGTTTACAAAGGGAAAAGGTGGACAATCTATCGTAAACATCGTTCCGGCAAACGATTCTACTCAGGCTCAGGCTGCCGAGTAAAACTCCCAGTGAAATCAAGATTATACGAGGGGGAAAACTGTTCCCCCTTTTTTGATGGCAAAGAATAATGAAGTTTTTAGACGAAGCAAAAATATATCTACAAAGTGGCAAGGGTGGCCCTGGCTGTGTTTCATTTCGTCGTGAAAAATACATTGAATACGGTGGCCCTGATGGAGGAAACGGCGGAAAAGGTGGTGACATCTATTTCGAAGCTGTTGAAACATTAAATACCCTTATAGATTTTCGCTATCAACAACACTTCAAGGCCGAGCCGGGAAAACACGGATCTGGACGCAATAAGACCGGAGCTGGTGGTGACGACCTGATTATTAGAGTTCCCGTCGGTACAGAAATTCTTGACGACGAAAAGGACACTGTCCTCGCGGACCTGGTTGAGGAAGGACAAAAAATAAAATTCCTTAAAGGTGGAGACGGCGGCTTTGGAAATGCCCACTACAAAAGCGCCACCAATCAGGCTCCTCGCAAATTCACACCCGGTTGGCCTGCACAGGAAATAGCAATCTGGCTACGCTTGAAATTAATTGCCGATGTCGGTCTGGTTGGATTACCCAATGCTGGAAAATCAACCTTTCTAGCCGCTTGCTCAAATGCAAAGCCTAAGATCGCAGATTACCCCTTTACAACACTACATCCCAATTTAGGTGTTGTTAAAGCCGGTGAACGTGATTTTGTTATAGCCGATATTCCTGGCCTTATTGAAGGCGCACATGAAGGACAAGGTCTGGGAGATCGCTTTCTGGGGCACATCGAACGCACCTCGGTTATTCTTCATATCATTGATTGCACACAAGATAATCTGGAAGACGCCTATAAAACAATACGCAATGAATTACGGGAATATGGCTGCGGCCTAGAGCAAAAGCCGGAGTTGATTGCCTTAAACAAAGCCGATGCATTAGGTGAAGACCTGACCCTAGACCAAGCGAAAATGTTTGAACAAGCCACCGGAAAAAAAGTTCATATTATGTCCGCGGTTTCAGGTGAAAATACAAAAAACATTCTTTTTGAACTTGCAAAAGTTGTTTATCACGAAAAATTCGGTAGCGATGAAGAAGATAGCAAGGCATTTAAACCATGAATCCACCCCCTTCCGCGCAGTCAGTCATACAAAAAAGTAACCTGATTGTTTTTAAAATTGGCTCTGCTTTGGTGCGTGGAAATGATTTGGACAAAGTTAATCAAATCTGGATGGATTCCTTTGCAAAAGATATAAAAGCGCTTCTGGAGCAAGGAAAAAAGGTTGTTGTTGTTTCGTCTGGTGGAATTGCCTTAGGACGTAAAGCTCTCGGTATCTCGCCAGATATAGCACCGGATACAATCCCATTATCAAAAAAACAGGCCGCCTCCTCCGTTGGACAATATCACGTATTCCACGGCTATTTTCAGGCTTTTCAAAAACAAGAAAGAACCACAGGGCAAGTTCTTCTGACTATGAGTGAAACAGAAAATCGGCGTATGAATCTTAACGCGCGTGAAACACTATATACTTTGCTCGACCACGGCCTCGTTCCCATTATTAATGAAAATGATACGGTATCCACCGGAGAAATACGTTTTGGCGATAACGATCGGTTAAGCGTTAGAGTAGCGCAAATGATTCTTGCCGATACGGTTATTCTGCTCTCGACCACTGATGGCCTCTACACAGATAATCCAGAGAGAAACCCAAACGCAAAGCATCTTCCAATTATTGAGAAAATCACAGATGAACATATAAAAATGGCTGGAGATGCAGTGCCGGGGCTTAGTACAGGAGGTATGAAAAGCAAACTAGAAGCTGCTATTTCGGCGACAAACACAGGCATAAACCTGATTATCACTAATGGACAGGAGAACAATGCTGTGAGCAATCTTTGCTCTAGTAGCGATAAAAAATCCTCCCTGTTTATTGCAAAAAAATGCGATAGTAACGCCCGCCAAATATGGCTCAGCGCACATATGCATCCGAAAGGTTCTGCCGTTATAGATGACGGCGCGCTTGCTGCTTTACAAGATGGAAAAAGCCTTCTACCTGTTGGCGTGAAATTAATAGAAGGCGATTTCAAACGAGGGGATGTCATTGAAATTAAAACCCTATCAAATAAAAAGATTGGAATGGGCCTGAGCGCTTATAACGCAGACGAAGCCAAACGTATTCTGGGAAGAAACAGCACAGATATTCATGATATTCTGGGTTTTGTCGGTCGTGACGAGCTCATTCACCGCAATGATATGGTTTTAAGCTTTTAACCTCTTTGCATCGCGTTTCTTTTGTTTCATCATATGTGTTCAATCGAATCACGATGAAGGTATTTATGCGCACCGAAACTCTAAAGACAATACACTTGAAAGACTATCAGCCTTTCCCCTTTCAAATTAAATCATTAGATTTGAATTTTGATATTCATGAAGGGTACACGATTGTCACTGCATCCGCACAGTATGAAGGAAACACAAATGAACTTTTCTTATTCGGGGAAGATCTGGAGCTTTTAACCCTGAAAATAGATGGAAAAGAACATGATGATTATAAAAAAACTGACAGCCATATAACCATCAACAATGTTCCCAATTCTTTTAACCTAGAAATTCAGACAAAAATTTACCCCGAAAAAAATACAAGACTGGAAGGATTGTATAATTCCGGTGGCACATACTGTACCCAGTGTGAAGCAGAAGGCTTTCGTCGCATCACCTATTACCCCGACAGACCGGATGTTTTGACCACCTTCACTGTTCGCATAGAGGCTGATAAAAAATATCCGGTTCTGTTGTCCAATGGAAACAAAGTAGATGATGGACCATCCGGTGCGGAAAGACATTTTACTATATGGCAAGACCCACACCCGAAACCTTGCTATCTCTTTGCCTTGGTTGCTGGAGATTTAACTCATATACGTGATAGTTTTACAACTTCGTCCGGACAAAAAGTCGACCTTTATATTTACGTCAGACCTGGCGACGAAAGCCAATGCGCTCATGCAATGGATAGCCTCAAAAGATCTATGAAATGGGATGAAGAGGTCTATGGACTAGAATATGACCTGAACATCTTCAACATCGTTGCTGTTAGCGACTTCAATATGGGGGCAATGGAAAATAAATCCCTTAATATTTTCAACACCGCTCTCGTTCTTGCCCACCAAGATACCGCGACAGACAGCGACTTCATGCGCGTCGAAAGTGTTATCGCACACGAATACTTTCATAACTGGAGTGGGAATCGTGTAACTTGCCGTGACTGGTTTCAGCTTTCTCTCAAAGAAGGTTTGACCGTTTTCAGAGACCAAGAATTTTCGGCAGATACACATTCACGGGATGTTCAGCGCATTGATGATGTCACACATCTGCGTCGTTTTCAGTTTGCAGAAGATTCGTCCCCTCTCGCTCATTCCATACGCCCTGACAATTACATAGAGATCAATAATTTCTACACAATGACCGTCTATGAAAAAGGGGCCGAAGTCATTCGTATGCTGCACACTATTCTAGGAAAAGAACACTATAGAAAAGGGACAGACCTCTACTTTAAGCGTCATGACGGACAAGCTGTGACATGTGATGACTTTGTTCAGGCGATGCAGGATGCAAGCGGAGTTGATCTATCTCAATTCAGGCTTTGGTATTCTCAGGCAGGAACCCCGGAAGTCAATTTTACCGGCACTTACGACGAAGATACAAAAACATATAACGTTCGCCTTGAACAAAATATCCCCGAAACAGCAGGCCAAAAAAACAAAAAACCCATGCCTATGCCAATAACAATTGGTCTTTTGAATGATAATGGAGATGATATTGCGCAAGAAACCTTACTACTAACAAAAGGTTTGCAGGACTTTGAAATTAAAGATGTAGCCTCTAATCCAACCCCTTCGGTTCTGAGAAGCTTTTCTGCCCCTGTAAAGCTCACAACAGATTTAACCGACGATGACTTGGCTTTTCTTATGGTTCATGACAAGGACGGTTTTAACCGCTGGGAAGCAGGACAAACATACATGCTTCGGACAATTATTAAAATGATGGAAACTGGCGGCGATGTCCCGCAAGTTTTCCTTGATACCTATAGCGACCTCCTCCATCGCACAGCCGATCCGAAAGCAGATAAAGCTCTTATGGCCAGAGCAATCAGTATTCCTGATATCTCACGCATCAGTCAGGAACAAAAAGTTGTTGATCCTCAAGCAATACACGATACACGTGAAAAAGTTATCAACAGCATTGTGGATAACTTTGTAGACAAACTTGTGGATATTTATGAAACCAACCGCACAGATAAACAGTTTTCAATAGAGGCAAAAGCCATGGGTCAGCGTGTCCTCCAAAACACCGCGTTATTGCTTGCCTCTAATAAACTTACCAGTGAAGATTCTGCACGCTGTAAGGAACATTACGATACTGCCAATAATATGACAGACCGAATGGCGGCACTTTATCTGGGATGCGCATTAGATGGTAATGTTCACAATGAGATTGTTACGGATTTTTATGACCGTTTTAAAGCATATCCCCTTGTTATTGATAAATGGTTCAGCGCTCAGGCTATGATTCACCTTCCAAAAACCATTGATGTCATAAAGCAACTTAGAAAGCATAAAGATTTTAATATCAAAAACCCCAACAGAGTTCGCTCCCTATTCTCCGCCTTTGCTATGAATAATCCGGTTAGGTTTCATGCTGCCGATGGCTCGGGATATACCTTCTTGCGAGATGCCGTCATTGAACTTAATGATATAAATCCTCAAATTGGTGCACGATTGCTTACGCCGCTTAGAGAATGGCAGCGCTATACGCCGGATCGTCAAAAAATGATGAAAGAGGCGCTCTCAGATATTCTCAAAATGCAAAATATTGCCCCGGACATATACGAAATAGCCGGAAAAAGCCTAAAGGTGTAGAGAATGGTCAGTTTTTTGATAGAAGATCAGCTCGAAGGATCAATATGCGGCATTGATGAAGTTGGACGGGGACCACTGGCTGGTCCGGTTGTTGCCGCCTGCGTTATTATTCCTAGAGAGCTGCGCCATCTGCAATTTATCAGTAACATTAAGGACAGTAAAAAATTAGCGCCAACCAAGAGAGAAGAGCTTTTTAGAGAGATAACAGCCCACTTCCCCTACTCCATCGCCGAAATTTCAGCAGGGGAAATAGACGAAATTAATATTTTACAAGCCTCCTTGAAAGCTATGAAAAATGCGTTTGAAACAATAAATCATGAGATTAGCCATGCTCTCATTGATGGAAACAAAGCCCCTGATATAAAATGCAAGACCACAACTGTTGTTAAAGGGGATAGTAAATCAAAAACAATTGCCGCAGCCTCCATTATTGCAAAAGTCCACAGAGACCGCATTATGCATAAAATCTCTGAAGAATACCCTTATTATGCTTGGGTAAAAAATTCTGGCTACCCCACGGAAGAACATCGGCAGGCTATCTTGAAACACGGTATAAGCGAACATCACCGCAAAAGCTTTAGCCCAGTTCGCGCATATATTGAGTCAACTCAATAGTTTACATGAAGAATTTCACATAAACACCTGAGTCCAATACAAAAAAAAGAATATTTTTCTTGACCCAGAGTCCGTAATGACTCATGATTCGACTTCAATTTTCAAAAAGGATTAGCGATGTCGAGTCAAAAAAAGAACTTATGCACAGAACAAATCATCGTGGGCGACTGTATAAAAGGTATGCAATCCCTAGAAAAAGAGTCTGTCGACTGCATTTTTGCTGATCCCCCTTATAACCTGCAATTGGGTGGTGACTTGCATCGCCCGAACAATTCAAAAGTAGACGCCGTTGATAACGATTGGGATCAGTTCGACAGCATTAAAATTTATGACGATTTTACACGCGAATGGCTTTCAGCTGCCCGTGAAACACTTAAGCCTGATGGCTCGATATGGGTGATTGGCAGCTATCATAATATTTTTAGATTAGGCTATATCCTACAAGATATGGGATTCTGGATCCTGAATGATATTATCTGGAGAAAATCCAACCCAATGCCTAATTTTCGGGGCCGTCGCTTTACCAATGCCCACGAAACCCTGATATGGGCCGCTAAATCGGAAAAATCAAAATACTACTTTAACTACGACGCTATGAAATCTTTGAACGAAGATTTGCAAATGCGTAGTGATTGGTATCTGCCCCTATGTACGGGCGCAGAGCGCCTCAAAGATGCCGACGGCAAAAAGGCGCACCCAACTCAAAAACCGGAATCTCTACTCCATCGCGTTCTGATGGCTTCTACTCGTCGAGGCGAAACAGTTCTCGATCCTTTTTTTGGAACCGGCACAACGGGAGCTGTAGCAAAAAAACTAGGACGTTCCTTTATTGGGCTAGAACGTGATAAAACCTACGCCAATTTTGCTAAAAAGCGGATAGCCGAGATAGAGCCACTAAAGGGTAATCTGGTTGAAACCAAAGCAAAACGTGAACAACCCCGCGTCCCCTTTGGGACACTCATCGAGCGCGGCCTTATTCAACCAGGAGCCGTTCTTACAGATTCTAAAAATAAACATAAGGCAACGGTTCATGCAGATGGATCCATTATGACCCAGAATAGAATTGACAGCGTGAGAGGATCTATTCACAAAGTTGGAGCAGCTGTCCAAGATGCCCCTTCTTGTAATGGCTGGACGTATTGGCATTATAAAGATGGGCGCAAATCTTTCCCCATTGACCATTTACGCGAACAAATACGCGCAGAAAAATCAGATGGTTAACATGAATAAAGATCATATATTCATTCGCGATCTTATTCTAGAAATGTCAGTCGGCATCTATGAACATGAAAAACAAAAAAAGCAACGCGTTATAATAAATATTGGTTTAGACGTAGAAACAAATGCAAAAAAGACAACCTACTCCATCGACGATGTTGTCTCTTACGAACAAATAAAAAATAAAGTCGAGGCTCTTGCTGGAGAAAAACACTACGAATTACTAGAAGAATTTGCAGAAAAAATAGCAGAGCTATGTCTTTTGGAAGAAAAAGTTATGTCAGTTAAGATTAAAATCGAGAAACCGGATATCATACATAATACAAAGTCCGTCGGGGTATCGATACTTCGTAATAACCAATAAAAATTATCTTAAAACCCCGCCTTCCTTTGATTTCTCACGAAGCATTTCATACTGCTCACCAAGCTTCAGGTTAAGCTTACCCTTTTGTTTATCCCTAATATATGTCTGCGCATAAAACAGCTCTTCCTTGTTCCGGTCTGCATACACAGCATAACCTTCTAGAATTGCCATCATACGAACAACAGGAACACGATAGAGATTGTTAAGCGGTAAAAACTCGCCATGCGCAAAAAAGCTGACCTTGATTGACAGAAACGCATCACGCAGTTCATAAAGCCTTTTAGTGGATCTGGTCTGGACATTGGGATACCACTTGTTAAACAAGTCATTTTTCTGTTTTATATACTCATTGGCTTGCTGCAAAGTCATGGGAATCCTTGTAAGCGTAAAGGGCCGGCTGAATTCAGCAACAATTGACCTAGGATAGCCGGATTGCGCAGGATATTCTTTGAGACACGGCTCTGCTGAATAGTTAGAAGAAAAAAGCTCAAAACGCCGAAAGGATTTAATTTGGTAATCTTTCTGAATTCCAAAAGCCCCATATTTCTCGTTATAATCGCTTAATTTTATAGGAAGTATAAATTCAAATCTCGTAGGAAACTGGTCTCGGTTTTGCTCAATAAAATCCACCGCTGCGGACCTGATCTCCCGCCACTCGAACTCATCGCCAAAAAACTGGCGATATAACTCACATTCGTTTAAACGCATAAATTCATCAACCGCCCAATCATCTGACACATCATAGAGCCCAATACCCCAAAACATATGTGATAAAGCTTCATTTGAGGGCGTTTCATAAAAATAATCCGATTCCCCGCCCTCTATAGAAAGCGGGCTCTCCTTTTCAGCCCCGGCCCCCTCACCATTTGTCAGATATTCCTCTGTATAGTTATCAATCAACTCTTTAACAGATGCATGAGCATAAAAAGACGTACAAAGCACTAAACCTGTTAGCGCAAAGCCAAGAAATATTTTTGTTTTTGAATATGTAGCAAGATTCATCACCATTTATTATACACCAAAAAACTTTCTTTCACCAAAGGTGAATCTACATGTCTAGAAAAATTTAAACGCTTTCTCGAAAACACTAGGAAACCCTGTTTTAGCAATATCACGCTCAGAAAACCAAATATAACGCTCTGGTAGAAACTCATCCTCTACAGCTACAGAGTATAAAGATAATGTTAGATTAAAATGTGTAAAAACATGTTTCACCGATCTATTTAAATCCTGCAATTCTGAAGGTAAAAATATTCCAAGATGATCAGATTTCCTCTTTTTCCATTCAGAGGTCGGTAACCCATACATTCCACCTAATAATCCTTTATCCGGTCTTTTTTCAACAAGAACCTCACCTTTTTGATTGGTTACCTTATAGACATACCCGACTCTTTCTGGCTTCGCTATCTTTTGTCTCCTGACCGGATACCGTTCGGGAGTTCCTTTTTTAAGTCCTGCACAACCTGATGATATCGGACACATAAAACACTTTGGTGATTTTGGGGTGCAAATAGTTGCCCCCAAATCCATTAAAGCTTGTGCATAATCTCCCGCTCTGTCCTCAGCGCTTCGTGCATAACGCTCTGCATAGGCATGCAATTCTTTTTTTGCCTCTGGAAGTGACTTAGAGCAGGTGTGATAGCGTGCCATCACGCGCTCGACATTACCATCCACTACTGTTGCAGGTTTATCAAAAGCAATGGAGCATATAGCAGCGCTAGTATAATCTCCTATACCCGGAAGCTGCTTTAACTCCTGCTGATTCTCCGGAAATAGGCCCTTATACTTTGTAGAAACAGCCTGCGCACATTTATATAAATTCCGTGCGCGGGCATAATATCCAAGACCAGCCCAATTTGACATGATTTCATCCTGATGTGCATTTGCCAATGCGTGCACATCAGGCCATTTATCAATAAATTTTTTAAAATACGGGATGACAGCAGGAACTGTCGTTTGCTGGAGCATGATCTCCGAAAGCCACACATGGTAAGGGTCTGCTGCTTGATCTGGCAAAGCCCTCCACGGTAATACCCTACGATGCTTATCATACCAATCCAGAATTTTTTTACGAAAAATATCAGGCTCTTCTGTGCTAATAATTTTTCTTGTGTTAGAACGTGTCATGCGATCATAAACCAGAGATTATAAATATGCGCCCATTATCAGAAGCCGCCTCTCGTGTTGCAAGCAACAACTTCTCACGCAAATATATTGCGTTGGGGCGCATTGTCAAACAATGGCAAGAAATAATGGGTACAGAATTTGCCGATAAAGCCCAACCAATCAAAATCCATTATAGAAAGGCGACCAGAAACAAAGAGCAAACTGCCACACTAGATATAGCCACCTCTGCCTCGCATGCTACCGTTCTTCCCTATCAAAAAGACTTGATACTTGAGCGTATAAACAGGATTTTTGGCAATCAATGGATTACTGACATACGATTTATCGCCAGCGAAATCTCAGAATCCCCTTTAACGAAGAAAAAAATCATTTCTCCCTTGACGCCAAAGGAAAAAAATTATCTATCGGGTATGCTTGAACAAATCGATGATATCGATATAAGGGCTAAGCTTGAGAACCTAGGAAAAGCAATCATAACGGATAAGAAGAATGAAAGTTAACGCAATCACATTAAGGGCAGGAAATGTCATAGAGTATAATGGCAAGCTGTGCGTTGTACTTAAAAACGATATACAACAACCAGGAAAAGGTGCCTCGGTTGCGCAAGTGGAAATGCGCGATATTCGCACAGGAAACAAAGATAATGTTCGCTTTAGAACACAAGAAACTGTGGAGCGGGTAAGGCTAGAACAGATAGAATACCAATTCCTCTATGAGTCAGGTGACGATGTTTTTCTGATGAACAGCGATACATTCGAGCAAATATCGGTCACCAAGGAATCTATGGGGCCACAAGCCGCCTATTTACAAGAAAATATGATGGTCGAGGTTGAAATGTTTGAGGGTGAACCCCTTGGATTCAGCCTTCCTGACCGTATTATTATGGAGATTGTAGAAGCAGAGCCCGTTGTTAAAGGACAAACCGCCACAACCTCCTATAAGCCCGCTATCCTAGAAAACGGCGAAAAAGTTATGGTTCCCCCGCATATTGAGTCTGGAACAAAAATCGTAGTCAGATTAGAAGATGGCGTAGGAACTTATATGGAACGGCATAAAGATTAAATAATAAAAACAAACCAAAAACTTAAGGAAACAAGTATGGCCGGACAAACGCCTGTAATGAACGTAATGTTGCGCGCAAGTGAAAAAGCCGCACGCTCACTGCTTCGTGATTTTGGAGAAGTAGAAAACCTCCAGATATCAACAAAGGGACCAGGTGATTTTGTATCCGCAGCCGATCGTCGTGCCGAAGAAATTATCTTTGAAGAACTAAAAAAGGCAAGACCAGACTATAGCTTTCTTATGGAGGAATCAGGAGCCATAGAAGGCAAAGAAAGCGAATATCGTTGGATTATCGACCCATTGGATGGAACAACAAACTTTCTACACGGGCTCCCACATTGGGCCATTTCGATTGGCCTGGAGCACAACGGAGAAATGATTGCAGGACTTATCCACGACCCGGTGAAGGATGAAATTTTTCATGCCGAAAAAGGTAAAGGCGCCTTTATGCGCCGCCGCCGCCTGAGAGTCTCTGGGCGCAGCGACCTCATGCTTGCCACAATTGCTACAGGCGCACCAAGACGGTCCCAAGAACAAAGAGACAGATTCATTGCAGAATATAAAGCCGTACAAAACCTTGCCCCTGGACTCCGACGTTTTGGGGCTGCTGCCTTGGATTTGGCCTATGTTGCTGCAGGACGGTATGAGGGATTTTGGGAACGCGACCTACAAGCTTGGGACATTGCTGCCGGGATTATTATTGTAAAAGAAGCTGGGGGTTTTCTTTCGGATATTGATGACATTCGCAAAAATCCTGTAGATACTGGTAATATTCTGGCAGCAAATGACAAACTTTTCGAACCTCTTGGTAAAGTTTTGAAAGGCGTTGTATAAAACCGAGGAGTAGAGAGAGGGGAAGATTTTTGAAGACTAAAAGTAAAATTCTTTGCTTCTTGCTCCTATGCTGGCCTGTGGTTGTGTTGTCTGGTAAGAGAACTTTTGCTGAAACCGTGCCCATCCCTTCCAAAAGACCGGCTGTTATGAATGTTTCTCCCTCTTTTATAGAAGAGCTTAAAAATAGAGAGCAACACAAAGAAAATAGTAAACCCACTGAAACAGATTCTAAAAAACAAACAACAGACCAGAATAATAAACGGAAAGACTCTATACTTCCCCTTCCACCTCCTCCAAAAACCATCGAAGAAGAAAACAACTCAAAACAAAGCGAACTCGTTGACTTGACGCCGGTTGAACTTCTAAAGGTTCTGGGTGAAGAACACCTCGATAAAGAACCCCCTACTCTTCCAGACCTGACCGATCTCCCTACAAAACAAATGAAAAAAGCAAATCAGGCGTTTGGAAAAGAAATGGAAAAAGTTAGGCAAGAAAAAACTGAAATCGCGAAGACCGCCGATCAAATCAAAATTACCAAGCCAGCGTTCAAAAAAATTCCAATACCTAAACACAAACCTGTGCAAGATGCTGCAGACGAATTAAATAACATTGAAACCAGCGCAGGAACGGATATACAAAACGATGATAATTATGAAGGAGACGAGAATACAACTCTGGTTAGCTTCGCACTCAAACCCGAACAAATAAAACTCGATCCGAATTTGGAGATGTTCCTACAAGAACATGCTTTAAAGCTTTTTCATGAAAATAAAAATATGAGAATGGAAATTCAGGCCTACGCGACTTCTGTAGAAGGCGAACAACACAGTGATGTTCGTATCTCTCTTGCGCGCGCGCTTGAAGTAAGAAGTTTTCTTATAAAAAATAAAATTCAGGCAAGCAGACTAAAACTAAACCCCATGGGCACAGATAAGTCGAATGCCACTGATAATCGCATAGATCTGTTATTCATAAGCGATGAATAACATAATATCTAACTATCTCTAGCCTTGGATGTGGAAAAAATAACAGCAGAACACCTGTATTCCTTGACTTTCCAGTGATTTAAGTATGGTATGGAAAATATTTAGTAACCTATGGAGTTTTACAATGTCGGAATCTGAAAATCAGGATCAAACAAAACAAAAATCACCACTTGGAATGATACTTTTTGTTTTTGCTATCCTTATTGTTGTTATTGGTATCGGTTTGGCCAACAACGCACAAATGGCTAAACAAGAGCAGGATAAGAGCTCCTCCACAGAGACTGCTGCAAATGAAGCCGAGGTAACCGGTGATGAAGATGTGGCGCATGAAGAACATGCCATGACAGAGGATGGGCACGAAGAAATGTCAGAATCAGAGGGCAACACTATGAATTCTGACCCGGGCGAATCTTCTGGAACTCAAAACTCATTCGATTTAGCAGCAGCATCAAAGCCGCGAATACTAGGAGATGCAACCGCACCTGTTAAGATTTCAGAACATAGTTCTTTTACATGTGGCGCTTGCGGCATGTTTCACCAAATTAACTTTAAGAAAATAAAGCAAGAGTATGTAGATACAGGAAAAGCTTACATTGTTTTTGATGACTTCCCTCGAAATCAGTACGACATTAAAATAGGCTCACTTGCCCGATGCGTCCCTGAAGAAGCCTATTTCAATTATATTCAACTTCTTTTTGAGACTCAAAAAGATTGGCTCAAGGATGATTATTTGAACTACATAAGCCAAAACGCCCTGCTTACCGGTGTATCGCCGGAAGAAGTAGAGAGTTGCCTAAATAACAATGACCTCCATCGTGTTCTGGCAGAGCGTCAGAAAGCCGCGCAAGATATCCATGGTGTAAAAGCCACGCCAACATTGGTTATCAATGATAGTATCGTTGTGAGTGGATTAACTGCATATGAAGAAATTAAACAGATTATTGAGGATCAACTTTCAAAGGGATCCCAGTAACTATTGATGCGTACTATATAGTAAATGATACTCCATGATCCAGTTTTCAAGCCTTCGACTTAGTGGATTTAAATCATTTGTCGATAAAACAGAACTAGAAATCGGGCCGGGCCTTAGTGGTATTGTCGGCCCGAACGGCTGCGGGAAATCCAATCTTGTTGAAGCCCTGCGCTGGGTTATGGGTGAAAACTCTGCCAAGCGTATGCGCGGATCGGGTATGGAAGATGTGATTTTCTCCGGCACAGATCAACGCAGCGCTCGTAATTTTGCAGAAGTTTCAATACTTCTAGACAACACAATGCGCACGGCCCCTTCCGCTTACAATGATACAGATCAAATAGAGGTCGTCCGTAAAATTGAAAAGGATAAGGGTTCCGGCTACAGAATTAACGGTAAAAATTCCAGGGCCCGGGATGTCCAAATGCTCTTTGCTGATACGGTAACCGGTGCAAACTCTCCTTCTCTTGTGTCACAGGGACATGTCACACGAATGATCACAGCAAAACCTCAGGACAGGCGTTTAATCCTTGAGGAATCTGCCGGGGTTGCCGGATTATACGCCAGAAGACACGAAGCAGAAATAAGACTAAAAGCAGCTGACACCAACCTTATAAGGCTAGAAGATACGCTTGGCAGCATGGAAAGCAGACTAAACAGCCTTAAGCGGCAAATGCGCCAGGCCAGCAAATATAAAAATATAAGCGCACAAATCAGACAGCTCGAGCTTGTACTGAGCTACCTCGAATGGCAAAACATCATAGATAAACAAAATAAAATCAAGACAGCCTATGCAGAGGCCGAGTCAGCCGTCGCTGATAAACTTGGAACAGTTACGCAGCTTACAAAAACACAAACTACGCAGATTGAAGATTTACCGCCTCTAAGAAAACAAGAAGCGGAGCTCTCTGCAAAACTACAAAAACACAAAATGGAATTCCAACGACTGGAAGAAGAAGCAGAGCGCTACAAAAATGATCTTCAAGAAGCAAAAACCCAATTGCACCAAACCCGGGTTGATCAGCAACACGAAGAACAAACCCTTGAAGAGAATACAAAACTTCATAAGCAAATAGAAGAAGAACACGCAGCCCTATTATCCGAGCAAGAGCGCGATCAGGAAACATACCAAAAGCACCAAAAAGAAAGAGACGACCTTAAATCTCAGGTCATCGCCCTTGAAGAACGATTCACAGCACTCAAAGAAGGTGCCGCTGAAACACGGGCGAGAGAAGAGGCCCTCGCAAAGCAAATTGAGCGCAATAAAGAAACAATGGACACTTTGATTGAACGCCGTGAAAACGCAATTAAACAATCAAAAGAAATCCAGCTCAACGAAGACAATCAAAAGGCTATAGACGACCTTGAAACCAAGACTAAGGCTTTAGAAGACAAACTTTTCACCGAAAATGACAAAGCTGCCGATGCCAGACTGGAGATTTCTAAAACAGAAAAAATAAAGGAAGAGTATACAAAGGCACTGTCTGATGAAGAAAGAACACATACAGAATTTGTTGCCGAAATATCTTTTCTTAAAAGTTTTCTGAAACAAAAGGATGATAAAAATTATACGCCCGTCATTGATTCAATCGTTACAAAGCCTGGATTTGAAAAAGCCCTATCCCGTGCATTGGGTGAATCACTTATGGCATCAATGGATGACAAAGCGCCAACAAAATGGAAAAGATTTGATTTCAAATCAAAACTAGAAGACCTACCGGAGGGACTAACGCCTCTTCTACCTCATATTGATGCGCCAAAAGAACTCCACAGAGCATTATCTCAAATCGGATTTGTCGAGAACGACCAACAGGCAAAAAAGTATTTACCTCTCCTAAAAACAGGACAATCTATCGTCTCTTCCGAAGGGGCTTTTTGGCGTTGGGACGGGTTTTGCGCAGAATCTGATGCTGTTGACCAACAAGCTGTTCATTTGGAACAAAAAAACAAACTCATCCAACTTGAAACAAAACAAAAACAAATGGAAGCACAGCTTGATAAAGCTCAAAAAGAAGCAGAAAAAGCAACAGAATCACACGACAAAGCAAAGAAAACCTACGAAACGGTATTGAATTCAGTAAAACAAACAGAGGATGCACTCTATAATCTGCGCCCCGCTCTTTTAAAAATCAAAGAGAAGAAAATGCAGATGCAAAGCGAAAAAATACGTTATGAAGAGCAAATAAAAACACTGAATGAGGATATAAAAGCCTTCGAAGATACTCTGCAAAAAGACCAGATACTTTTGAATGCTGTTATAAATGCACAAAAAGAGAATAGTAAGAGTGAAATTGCTATTGATCAAACTAAAAAGGATCTTGAAGAAAAGAAGGAAGAATTTCAAAACGCCGTCCGCAACTTTGATAGGGTAGAGCAATCCAGAAGCACAAGAAATGCTAGAATCCAAGCTATTTCTGATGAACGCATATCTATTCAAAACAGGTCAATACGAGCAACTGAACAGGTTAGGAAACTTAAAGAGCGCGAGGCAACTCTAGCCCAAAAACTTGAGCAACTCGAAAGTCAGCCTATTGATTTGGAAAATGGTCACAAAGAAATGCTGGACCGCCTCTCAGAAATCGAAAAACAACGTAATGCAGCTGTAGAAAAATTGGCAGCTTGCGAAGAAGAAGTGGGCTCAACCACCAAAGCCCTTAAAGAAGCCGAATCACTTCTTAGTGAGGCGAGGGAAAAACGCGCCCATAATCAGGCTTTATTGGTAGGAACAGACGAACAACTTGAAACCATCGAAAAACAAATCAAAGAACAGTTCGATCTAAAACCAACAGAACTGAAAACCAATGCAGCACTCGACTTGGTTAAATATCAAATTGAGGATCTACCGAAACTTAGAGCAGAAAAAGAAAAATTGGCCAGAGATCGCGATTTAATTGGCCCGGTTAATTTGCGTGCGGAAAACGAAACAACAGAGCTCGAGAAAGAGTTTACAACACTTCTTCATGAACGAAATGAACTTATTCAAGCCATAGGGGAATTAAGAGGCGCAATTCACAAAATAAATAAAGAAGCGAGAGAACGCTTGAACACAGCATTTGAGCGTGTAAATGCTCATTTTCAATCCCTTTTTGTTCGTCTATTTGCTGGTGGTAAAGCCTATCTTGAGCTTATCGAAGGCGACGATCCTATGAACTCCGGGCTTGAGATTTTTGCCCAACCTCCTGGAAAAGCCTTGCAATCTCTTTCTTTACTCTCCGGCGGTGAACAAACACTGGCATCTATCGCCCTTATATTTGCAATGTTTTTAACCAACCCATCTCCGATTTGTGTTTTGGATGAAATTGATGCACCTCTGGACGATGCCAATGTTGATCGTGTTTGTGACCTTCTGGAAGAAATTGCCGAACGTGGCGAGACCCGTTTTCTTATCATTACACACCACCGCCTGACTATGGCACGGATGGATCGTCTCTACGGCGTTACAATGTCTGAAAAAGGTGTCTCACAGCTCGTTTCCGTAGATCTTCAACAATCATTTGATTTTATCGATAAGAAAGTTGCCTAAAACCATGGAGCTTCCTCCAGAAATTCAGGAAAAATGGGATAAGCTGGATAAGCGCATAAAAGAAGTGCGCGATGAACACCAGGAAGATGCCAAAGAAAGATATGGCGAAGAAACAGAAGAAATGTCTGAAGAATCGAAGAAAAGTGCACGCGCAGGCTCGCTCTTCTTATCCAGTGTAATCGCTGGCGGGCTGTTTGGATACGTCATTGACTGGTTTTTTAACACTCTGCCTTTGGGGCTTTTATCGTTTATTGTCATCGGCTTTGTAAATGCCGTGATACGCGCCAATGCCGCGATGAAAGAAGACTAAAATAATTGTAATAGAACCATTGCGTATCAAAAAAAAATACGTTACAAACGTTAAAATTTTAACTTGTGCTAGTATACAGAGGTAAATTAAGTGGCAGGCCCGATTGAACAATTTGTAATTAAACCCGTTGCTTCTTTAGAAGTTTATGGCGTTGATGTGTCCTTTACAAATTCTGCTCTGTGGATGGTGATCGCTGCCATGATATCCGCAACTTTTATAAGCATTGCAATGCGTAAACAGGCCATGGTTCCAGGCCGCATGCAAATGTTTTCTGAAATGCTCTACGAGTTTGTTTTCAAGATGGTGAATGATAATGTCGGTAAAGATGGAAGGCACTACTTTCCTCTTATATTTACGATGTTTGTTTTCATTTTAATGGGTAACATACTTGGACTTGTCCCCCACTCCTTTACGTTTACATCTCATTTGATCGTAACCGGCGTGCTGGCATTACTAATATTTTTCATGACAATTGGTTTTGGCATCTACAACCACGGTATGAAGTTCTTTTCGCTTTTCTTGCCCCCTGGTGTACCTTGGTGGCTTGTTGCCTTTATTATTCCAATTGAAATTATTTCATTTTTTGTTCGTCCGATAACGCTTTCTGTTCGTCTATTTGCGAATATGATGGCTGGTCATATCATCTTGAAAGTAGTGATTAGCTTCGCGCTCGCCGCAGCAGGGATGGGGGTCGCATGGGCAAGCTTGGGGCTATTCCCCGTATTAATTAATGTAGGTCTGTTATTGTTTGAACTCCTGGTTGCTGCTATTCAGGCTTATGTTTTTGTAATTTTGTCGTGTGTTTATCTTAAAGATAGTGTTGATCTTCATCACTAAATCTGTATGATCGCAGCGACAAAAAAATAGGTTTATTTATAACTACTGACTAAAGGGAAAAAAAATGGAATTAGAAGCTGCAAAACTTTTTGCTGGTGCTTTGGTGGTATTACCCGCCTTTGGAGCCGCTCTCGGTTTAGGTATGTACTTTGCATCATACAACAACGCCGTAGCGCGCAACCCTGAGACAAAAAAGCTTTTGGATGAGAAGTTCTTTCTTATCCTCGCATTTATCGAAGCATTGGGTATTATTCCAATCGGTATCGGTGCGGCTTTATTGTTCGGTTAATCCGGCCAATTACAAAGATTAAGGAAGACCGATGTTTGAAAGAGTTTTCATACTGAGCTTTCTGTTCGTTATGAATGTTAGCCATGTATTTGCAGCAGGATCCAGCCATCACGGCGGTTCTGCTCATGCTGGACATGGTGAATCTTCAGGCGGTCTTCCACAACTCGACCCCTCTTCTTTCGCAAGCCAGACTTTTTGGCTGTTTATTGTCTTCACGCTTTTATATGTATTTTTTGCAAAAAGATCTCTTCCAGAAATATCGCAAACAATTGAGAACCGTACTGAACGTATAAAAAACGATCTGGATACGGCTGAGCGCCTCAAAGAAGAAGTTGCAACCGTGCAACATTCTTATGAAGAAAGTCTGAAAAAGGCCAGAGAGGAATCTTCTATACTTTACATGAAGATAGAGAATGAAATTAAGGCAAAAACTGAGGGTTTTAATAAAGAATTTTTAGAAAACTCAAAAAATAAAATATCTGAATTTGAAAAGAATATCTCCGAAGCCCGTAAAAACGCTATGGAGGATATGAATCAAATTGCCGCCGAAATCGCAATGGAAGCAGCAGAAAAGATAATTGGTGTGAGAACAGACGAAAAAAGTGCGAAAGCTGTCGTTAGTTCTTTGAGTAAAGCCGCATAAGGAGCTTTTATAATGGACCATGGATCAACATCATTACTACTCGATGGCTATATGTGGTACACACTGTCGTTCCTTATATTCTGTGGCATTATATTTAAATTTGGTGTTCCTGCCTTAAACGCCATGCTTGATTCACGTATTGCAGATATTAAAAAAGATTTGGAAGAATCAGAAAATCTGAGAATCGAAGCACAGGAAATGCTGGCTCAATACCAGCGCAAACATCGTGATACAGTTCAGGAAGCAGAGAAACTCTTACAAACCGCTCGTGAGAATGCCGAAAAATTTCGTGAAAATGCACAGGCTGAGCTAGATGAAATAGTCACCCGCAAAGAACAACAGCTTGAAGAGCGCTTAAAGCGTATGGAACAAAATGCAATCAATGATATTAAGGCTTATGCCGCTGAACTGGCTATGAACGCTGCTACACAAATTGTAATAGATAAGCTTGATAAAAAGACTGATAACAAGCTTGTCGATGATGCCATTGCCAATATAGAAAATAATATTCACTAACAATGACAAATACTGTTCAAACATTGGGAAAAGCGGCTAAAGAGGCCGCTTTTGTTCTGGGGCAAACGCCAACAAAAGAAATCAACGCTGCTCTTGGTAAGCTCGCCAGTGCTCTGGATCAGAACAGCAAATCCATTTTATCCGCTAATGAAATTGATGTTAAAGAAGCGAAAGATAAGGAACTAAGCCCCGCCCTTATAGACCGTCTTACCTTAAACTCTGAGCGTATACAGGCTATGGTAGACGGCATCAATACTGTAAAAGATCTGGATGAACCCACAGGAAAAGTTCTTTGGAAACAAACACGCCCAAACGGTTTGAAAATCCAACGTATATCCTGCCCTATCGGAGTTCTGGGCATGATTTATGAATCAAGACCAAACGTAACGATAGATGCCTCAATACTGTGTTTGAAGTCTCATAACGCTGTCATCCTTCGTGGTGGCTCGGAAAGCCTGAATAGTTCACTCACACTTCATTCAATTATTCAGGAAACACTCGAATCATGTTCTCTGCCCAAAGCCTGTATCTCCATGATCCCCAGTAAAGACCGCGCGCTGGTTGGCGATATGTTGCGTGCTTCGGAATATATTGATGTTATGATTCCCCGGGGCGGCCACAGCCTAATCGAACGCGTCATGAATGAAGCCCGCATGCCTGTTTTTGGTCATCTTGAAGGTATATGTCATATCTATGTCCATGAAAGCGTCAAGCCTGAAATTGCGAAACCCGTAACCCTGAATGCAAAAATGCGGCGCACTGGCATTTGTGGTGCTTTGGAGACTCTCTTGATTGATCAAAAGATTGATAAAACTATGGCAGCAGACATCCTTAAAAATATACTAGAAAGCGGTTGTGAAATCGTTGGGGATGACACCGCACAGTCATTGGATCAACGCATAGGAAAAGCAACCGAGGAAGATTGGTCAACCGAATACCTTGATTCAAAACTAAGCTGCCGATTTGTTAGCGGTGTAGAAGAAGCAGTAAAACATATTAACAAATACGGCTCCCACCATACTGATTCTATTCTTGCAGAAAATGCTGATGCAGTAACTTATTTCCAAAATAACGTCGACAGTGGTATTGTAATGCATAATGCATCAACCCAGTTTGCTGATGGTGGTGAATTCGGTATGGGTGCAGAAATTGGTATTGCGACTGGTAAAATGCACGCACGTGGCCCTGTTGGGTTGGAGCAACTTTGCACCTACAAATATCTTGTGCACGGAACCGGCCAAACCAGACCTTGAAGAAAATGCTATGGCCATCTTTTCAAACCCTAAAATTCTGAATTCTTCAAGATGGAAAAACCTGCGCATCGGCATTCTAGGTGGATCCTTCAACCCACCACATGAAGGTCATGTCCATATTTCTAAAATGGCGCTTAAATCTCTTCAGCTCGATGCAATCTGGTGGCTTGTTACACCGCAAAACCCGCTTAAAACAAGTGATGGCTTGCTCCCCTTACAAAAGCGTATCGAGTTATCGGAAGACATTCTGGATCACCATCCAAAAATTATTGTTACAGGCATGGAACAAGAATTTAAGACGACATATAGCTACGCCACTATCAAAAAATTAAAGCTTTACTACCCGGGCACCCAGTTTGCATGGATTACAGGAATGGATAACGCACACAGCCTCCATCTCTGGCAAAACTGGAAAGACCTGCTGGGAGAAATATGTATGATCCACGTAACACGTCACCCACCTGTAAAACTAATCAAAAATTGCCCCGTTAGAATGCTTAGCTCGCAGAAACATATCATCCTTGATCGTGGCGGTCATGTTCCTCTCGATTCGCATACAACCTACTGGCTATTACAGAAAAAAATGGTGGATATTTCCTCAACAGAAATTCGCAATAAAAATAGTTTAATATCAATGCCTTAATATTTTTTTTATGGCCATTTCCAACAAAATACTTTTGCTTTTTCTTAATAAAAAGCTTATAATAGAATTATGAGGTTAATAACAAAAACTTCTGGAAGAAAGGAACGGGTGACGGCTTGGTAAAAAGCAATCGTCAAACTGAACTTTTCGAAAAAAACAGAAACTCTGTTTTAGCAGAATATGAGGAAGCTGAACTCGTTTGTAGTTCGGCTTTTTTGTGTTTAATCTGATGAAGTGACTTTTAAAAGGAGAGAGCGTCATTATTACATATCATGATCACCAGCATGTTTTAGGTCCCGAGGAAACAAAGGACATCATCGAAAAATCCTTAGACATTGATAAAGCAGAAGATGTTATTTGCATCGACTTATCCGAAGACTCAGCACTCGCGGATTACATGGTCATTGCATCAGGTACATCTTCACGCCACGTCAGTGCGCTAGCCCGAAAGCTAAAAGAACGGCTAAACCTTCAAAATGTTAAGAACATCAATATTGAAGGGCTGTCACAGTGCGATTGGGTTGTGATAGATGCCGGCGATGTTATTGTTCATATCTTCCGACCTGAGGTAAGGGAGTTTTACAATATCGAACGCATGTGGTGTGCAGACCCCAGATTTGATGTAGTGACTAACAGCGAACATATAACCGCCTAGTAGCCCTGCTTCACACCTCCCTCTTAATTCCATGAGAACAAAAAGCATGATCTATGCTTAAAATTGATATCATCTGTATTACACGCCTAAAAAAAGGTCCGTATTATGATCTCGTACAGGATTATAAAAAGCGCATCCAATGGCCTGTTCACATTCATGAACTGGAATCTAAATACACAGATGCACAAAAAAGCCAGGAAGAAGAAAATGAAAAAATTTTCAAATTGATCAACGCTCGGGCCATTGTTATCGCGCTTGATGAACGCGGCAATGGTTTAAAATCACTGGATTTTGCCAAGACTTTAGAAAATTTCAAAAATAATGGAGAAAACCATATCCAATTCATTATTGGCGGTGCTGATGGCCTAACCGACGAAATACGCAACAGAGCAAATGTTCTCCTCAGCTTTGGTCAGCAAACCTGGCCGCATTTACTTGCAAGGACAATGCTTTTAGAGCAAATTTATAGAGCGCAGCAAATACTTGCCGGGCACCCCTACCATCGGGAATAATTTTATATTTTTAGAATAGTTGGTTTTTTGTGCTTAATCCGTGGCTCATCCTTTTTGCCCTTCTTCTTCTCTGCTTTGATTCAAGTGCAGAGACGGCTCCAATACCCAAAAGCAAAACCGAGACACTGGAATCAATTAAACAACGTATAGGTGATGAGGTAAGCGAAAAACAGGCGCTTCAAAAGCAAATTGACAGTATCAACACCGACCTCTCAAAGACAAAAGGAAAGCTTGTTGAAACCGCTAACACCATCCAACAATACGAAGATAATCTAAAAAGCCTTGAAAATCGTATAGCAGAACTTGAGGCTAAAAAAACAGAATTAGAAAGAGACCTTGAAAGTGATCGCGCCTCTATATCCAAACTAATACTGGCACTGGAACGTATACGAAGAACCCCGCCTGAAGCTATGATTGCCCGCCCGGATTCCCCTTATAAAACAGCACAAAGCGCCCTTCTTATGGGCAACATCATACCTTCGCTCAATCGGCATGCCGAAAAATTAAATAAAAATCTCGAAACGCTTAACCGGGTAACATCTGAGCTGGAACAAGAAAAAACAGATGTTCTAAAAAATACTGAAAACCTAAAGGAAGAACATGAGCAGCTGGCAAAGCTCATGAAAGAGCGTGAAACTCTCTATAGAAAGACAAATAGTGACCTGAAGGCCCATGAAAATTCAATACAACAAATATCAATACAAGCAAAAACACTTGAAGATCTCGTAGCAAAACTAAAGGAAGAGGAGCGTAAGGAAGAGGAGCGCAAATCTGCTACCTTGCTTCGTAAAAAGCCAGATTATAAAATACCACCCCCCGGAGAAGCACGCCTTCCAATATCCGGCATTATTCGTGTGGGGTATCATCAAGAAGATGACTTTGGAGCAAAAAGCAAAGGACTGACCATTGAAGGGAGAGCAGGATCACTGGTAATTGCGCCCATGACCGGAAAAATAGAGTTTGCAGGATCATTTAAGCGCTATGGCAACATTGTTATTATAGAGCACGCAAATACCTACTACAGCCTGATTGCAGGACTAGACACAATTACATCAGTAGTAGGAGATATCGTTAAATCAGGTGAACCAATCGGGATATTGCCAAATTCCTCTTTAATTCCCCGTCCAACACTATATTATGAGCTAAGGAAAAACGGACAAGCTGTTAATCCTTCCGTTAAATTCCCTGATCTTGGTTAGGTTTTATTTATAATAAAGGCACTTAAAACGTCATGAAAAAAATTCATTTTCTTACTTTTATTTTTTTATCGCTCTTTCTGGTATGTACCGTCACAAGTCATTCTTTTGCCGAAGAAGAAAGAACAGCAGCCGCTGATCAAGACAACGATTATAGTGAAACTTACAGACAGCTAAATCTGTTCGGAGATGTTTTTGAACGTGTAAGATCAGAATATGTTGAGGAAGTGGATGATAAAGAGCTCATTGAAAACGCCTTAAACGGCATGCTTTCAAATCTTGATCCCCATTCCTCCTACCTTAGTGAAGAAAAATTCAAAGAAATGAAGGTAGAAACAAGCGGGGAATTCGGTGGACTTGGTATAGAAGTAACAATGGAAAACGGCTTGGTCAAAGTTGTTTCCCCTATTGATGATACCCCTGCCTTTCGCGCCGGAATTCAGGCCGGAGACTACATCTCAAAAATTAATAGTCAGGCCGTTATGGGCATGACCCTTAGTGAGGCTGTCAAAGAAATGCGTGGAAAAGTAGGTTCTACCATTGATTTGGTTATACTTCGTGAAGGAGAAGAGGCCCCACTCGATATCACAATTGTTCGTGATATCATCAAAATAAAATCCGTAAGGTCACATACAGAAGGAACCGTGGGTTACATAAGGGTTACAACGTTTAACCAAAACACTGGTCCTGGCGTAAGAAAAGCCATTCAAGATATAAATGATGAGCTTGGTGATAAAATAAGCGGCTTCGTCCTTGATTTACGAAACAATCCTGGTGGACTTCTTACACAAGCCATTGAAGTTTCTGATGCCTTCCTCGATAAGGGAGAAATTGTATCCCAAAGAGGCCGCCTTGAGGAAGATACAGAGCGTAAAAACTCAACGCCCGGAGATTTAGCCGCAGGGCTTCCTATCGTTGTTCTGATAAATGGTGGGTCTGCTTCTGCTTCTGAAATTGTTGCAGGAGCACTTCAAGACCATAAGCGTGCTATTGTTATGGGCACACAGTCTTTTGGTAAAGGTTCTGTCCAAACGGTAATTCCTCTTCCGGGTAAAGGTGCTATGCGCCTTACAACCGCTCGTTATTATACACCTTCCGGCACGTCTATTCAGGCAAAAGGCATTACACCTGATATTGTTGTTGAGCAGGCCAAAATTGAAAGTTACGACGAAAAGTTCAAACGCATGAGAGAGTCTGACTTGCGTGGTGCCCTCAAAAATGAGGAAGAAACCAAAAAGGCGAAAAAAGCTCAAGATGCAAGTAATGACAATACTGAAGAAGAGGAACCGAAAGATTATCAGCTAACAAGAGCAATTGATCTTTTGACCGCCTTATCTCTTTATGATGAACAAGAAAAAATGCATGCACAATAAAAATTGAGTGCATTTATATCGATGGATAAAAAAATGAAAATCCCTATTCCGGATATAAAAGCGTTATCTCATAAGCTGAATTTTGATAGTTCTGCAATATTTTATAGTTCTGCAATAAAGGAAAAATCTGAATCACTCATAATTTTTCTGCGTGCAAAAACACAGCAGATAGACATGAAATCACTCGGTATGGCCGTTGGTAGCGTCGTTGGGATATACGCGCTTTTGTTTTTTTACGTCTATCTCAATAATGATGAGGCAAAACAAGCCCTGATCAAACAAATACCATCGGAAACAGTTTCTATACAAAAAGTAGAAAAACCCAAAGAAGTCGCACCGCCCGAATATCAGGAGATGCAAACCGATATTGGGCCCGAAGACCCTATGTATCAGATTGAAGGTCTATATCAGTATACGCCAGAGGGGAAATTGCCTGTTATACAACAAAGCAACAAACTAACGAGTTTTCGCGCCTATCAGCACCCCTTTTCTTTTGAGGGGTTAGACCTTAAAAAGCCTGTCCTGGCTTTTGTGATTGCAGATTACGGTTTATCAACTTCCTTTTCTCAAAACGCACTGGACAACCTACCTTCGGAAGTGTCTTTTATGCTGTCCCCCTATTCTTCTTTGCCTGCCGAATGGGTGGAAATGGCCGCAGCGAAAGGGCATGAGATATGGGTTCAAGTCCCTGTGCAAAACGAAAAAAAGGAAGATATAGGACAATCCGCAATTTTTCACCACAGCTCACTGGCTGAAAAACAGCGTGTTTTGCACCGCGTTCTTGCAAAAACACAGGGGTATATCGGTGTAAGCAGTTATACCGACAAAGGCTCGGAAATGAGCAAATCCGATTATCTAAAACTGGCTGAAGAGATGTATGGTCGTGGACTTGGGTTTTTTGAGTTAAACCCGAATGCGCCGGACTTTATTAGAAAAAAAGCGCTCACCATAGGCGCACCCTATATTCAAGCCAACGCCGTTGTCTACACAATGAACGGAAAAGAGGGCTCCTTCGAAGCCCTGGAAGCCGTCGCAAAAGAGCAAGGTTATGCTGTTGCAATCGTCCCCAACTTTCCTGAAATGATCGGCAATCTCTCGGTATGGCTCCTAAAAGTTGCGCAGGCCGAATACATTATTGCGCCTGTTTCTGCTATGTATGATCTCCCTCTTCATAAAACCCCAAGTAAAGTTTCTGCTCGTCAAGAGGTTGAAGAAGTCACACCCACTCATCTGGAACCCTCTGACCGTATTGAGCCAAAGGAAGATATTCACCAAGGCAATCATCATTAGAGATCAAATGAGCCAAAACAAAATAGACAAAACTGAACTACCCTATCGTCCCTGTGTCGGCATTGTTCTCTTCAATCACGAAAACAAGGTTTTCGTAGGCGAGCGCATTGATACACCCGGTGCATGGCAAATGCCCCAGGGCGGTATTGATGACGGTGAACACATCGAACAAGCCGCCTTTCGTGAACTCCTCGAAGAAACTGGTACAGACAAAGCCGAAATCATAAAAAAGGCAGATAAACCCCTTCGTTATGATTTACCGGATCACCTTCTTCACACGCTTTGGAGTGGAAAATTCCGTGGGCAGGAGCAACACTGGGTCGCCATGCGCTTTGTCGGCCAAGACTCTGACATCATATTGAATACTCACACCCCCCCGGAATTCTCAGCATGGCAATGGGTTGATCTACAAAAAACCCTCGATCTTATAGTTCCCTTTAAACGCGACACCTATCGTCGGGTGATAGAAATATTCTCATAAAGACAACTTTTTGTATTTTTGTTGACATACCCGCCCATCATTTTATAACAATAAGTCTTGTTTTAAGTGAAAAGGATAAAAAATGGGAAGAAATACACTCGGAAATGCAGCACTAGACAAAGCCTTTCGTGACGCATTAGAAAGAAAACCAGAATTAACCAACAGGCAAATAAGGGCATGTGCAGATGCGCTGCGCATTCAACCTGCAGGAACTGTGAGAACTATGGAGCCAGACATGCTAGTGAAACAAGTGATGGAGACGGTCTTAGATAGTTCAACACGTGCAGTAGATCATCAGCTAGGTCAACGTGGCCCAAGACATAGTTACGGTTAATTTTGACATAACAATAAAAAGTCATCTATAAAGCCTCCAAAGAGGATAAAACTATGGCGAATAGATTAGAAACAGCAATGGAAGCCTTCAGGCAAGCTGTACATGTTAAATATAAATTAGGTGGCGATCACCCTGATGGAATACCGCATGAGGGCACTGCAGAGCGCATGTGTTCTAAAGCTTGGAGCTCACCTAAGCGGCTTTTAACAACGCCAACGGGCCAGTTGGTAGACGAAATACTTACGGAAGACAGAGTATGGCGTACAAAAAACCCGCCTCGCACCTCTGTTTTACGTTATTGCTAAATTCAAGGATTAAGCGGTGACCACGCGGGGTCAGAGCCATCCTGCGGTGTCCTTAGCCAACGCTCGTTATAGCCAGTAATATCGATCGTATAGACGCGCGCCGAACGTCTGTCGCCCGAAGGCGTTTCTTTAAAATACGTCAAAACCCGACCATTGGGCGACCAACTTGGCCCTTCCACGTGATAAGCATTTGTAATTAAACGCTCGCCCGAGCCATCGGGCCGAATAACACCAATATAGAATTTCCCCTGATACATTCTGGTAAAAGCAATCAAATCTCCCCGTGGTGACCAAACAGGGTTACCGTAGCGTCCCTTCCCGTAGGTAATACGGTTCACTCCGGAACCATCAACATTCATAACATAAAGCTGTTGCGTTCCCCCGCGGTCTGATTCAAAAACAATCTGTTTTTCATCGGGGGAATAAGACGGTGAAGTTTCAATCGCAGGATTACTGGTCATACGCGTTACTTTGCGAGACCGCAAATCCATTACAAAAATATCCGTATTCCCATCCTTGGCCATACTCATAACAACTTTTTGACCATCAGGAGAAAAACGCGGCGCAAATGTCATGCCTGGAAAAGAACCCAGCACTTCATGGCGCCCACTATTAATGTCATATAGATAAACGCGTGGATTTCCGCCTCTATAAGACATATATGTAATGCTCTGTGTTTTAGGAGAAAAACGCGGGGTCAAAACCAGATAACTTCCATCCGTCAGGTATTTGTGATTGGCACCATCCTGATCCATAATCGCAAGACGCTTCACTCGTTTATGTGCCGGCCCGCTTTCAGAGATATAGACAATCCTTGTATCAAAATATCCATCTTCACCGGTTAAGCGTTTATAAATTTCATCCGACATAATATGGGCAATACGGCGCCAGTTCTGCGGCGTCGTTGTATAAGCCATCCCGATTAACTGCTTTTCGGATATCACATCCCAAAGGCGAAACTCTACGCGAGTGCGCCCCAAATCATCCTTTACAACATTACCGGACACCATCGTTTCCGTACCCGTCGCACGCCACTCCGGAAAACGCACACCCTCTTTAAAGATGGATCCGGGTGTTTGCACAAATGCACTTGGATTTACAGGTCGAAATAAGCCGGAACGCTCAAGATTTTCGGTAACAATTGCAGGGATATCCTTTGCTAGCTGCTCAAAAGCCGGGTCAGAAGGATGAAACGAACTTACCGCAATCGGGCGCGGCTTGAACGTACCTTGGGTGATCGTTGCGCGCGGCTCTTGTGCCATGGCCTGCGATGAAAACAATAAAACTGCAATAAACAAAATTCTGAAAAAAGGACGAAACATCGTAAATTTCCTTTCGGTTAAACTCTTATAACATCTGGCTTGGATCAAAGGTATAAATAAAAACCTTCCAATACTCATATTTTTCCGGCGGAAGCCGCAGAACGGAACATCTAGGGTTAAGTAAAGCTCTACGCGCAGCTTCGGCTGCTGCTCTAAAATGCGTATCCGTGCCATATCTTATCTGGTCAATAATCTGAACATCACGTACTCGCAAATCCGGATTCACATAAACCCGCAAATCAACAATTAATTCTTCTGCGTTTTTGCCCCCGGCATTAACATTCCAGCACGGCTGAACCCCGCGATTTAAATCATCCAGCTCACTTCTTGTCATTTGCTTTGAAAAATCTGCAATTTGAGAGGTTTGCCCCGCCAAATTCTTTGTTTGGAGTTGATTCTCCTTGCCATCTTCGGCTTCATCCGGTGTAAGACTCTTTAGAAGGCTTGTGAAATCCTTCTCATCTTCTTTTGGCCTCTCTTCTGTCTTAGCCTCGGGCTTTCTGGGTTTATTTTTTGGCTTGGGCGGTGCTTCAATTTTTGTGACTTCCGGCTTCTCGTTTTCTTTAGGAGGCTCGGGAATATCCGGTGAATCTTCAACATCAGGCTCTTTCGGTGACAGCAGATCAGGCATATCCTCGCTCTTGTTATAAAGAGGTTTGCGCTTCACAGGAACATCGGGGATTTCACTTTCCTGCGGCTCTTCATTCACATTGGTTTGAGAAATTTCATCCAGATCAACCAACTCCACGGTGATAGGCAAATCCATAGGAACAGGACGATCGGCAATATAAGGAATACCCACTGTTGCCAAAACAAAAACAAACAGGTGTAGCACAAAGGAATAAGCGGCAGGCTTACTCATGCTGCTTGAAATAAATTCTTGTTGTTTGTGCACTTTTACTGCGTTCATGAAATTCACGCCCTAGGATCTAGTTTTGAGGCTTCGAAATAAGAGCCACTTTGCGGAAACCAGCACTATTAAGTATACCAAGCACTTCCATCACCTTGCCGTATTCTATTCCCTGATCACCGCGTATATATATTCTGCGCTCTTCATCACCTTCCATCATAGGCTTCACAATCGAAATAAGCGCAGCCTTTTTGACCTCTGTATCCGCTAGAAAAACTTTACCCTCAAGATCAACAGTAATCTCGATCGGTTTGCTATCTTCTGTTTGCATGGCTTTGGCTTTGCTATTAGGAAGATCAACCGGCACCCCCGCCGTAAGCAAAGGAGCAGACACCATAAATATGATCAAAAGCACAAGCATAACATCCACCATAGGCGTAACATTTATCTCTGCGATCGGGCGGTAACTACCACCTGTTCTGCGCCCTCTTGATCTTGTTTTACTCTCTAATGATGCTGCCATAGCTCTAGCCTATTTCGTCCCCGTTACCCGTGTCTCTTGTGAATCCAGATGTCGCGAAAGAATTGCCGTAAACTCATCCGTAAAGGCTTCTAATCTGTCTGCATAACGGTTCAAACGAGAGGATAAAACATTGTAGGCAATCGCTGCGGGTATAGCAGCAACCAAGCCAATAGCCGTCGCAAACAACGCCTCTGCAATTCCAGGGGCAACAACTGCAAGACTTGTGTTATTTGTAGCAGCAATAGCAGTAAAACTGTTCATAATTCCCCACACGGTTCCCAACAAACCAATAAAAGGAGCGCTGGACGCTACGCTGGCCAAAAATGTCATCCCACTTTCCAAATCATTCATTTCTCGGCTGATTGCCACCGACATTGATCGTTCAACACGCTGCCGCAAGCTGGCTTGCAGGCTTTGATTTGAGGGGACCCCACCAACAATCCCGGCCTTCCACTCATCCATACCCGCGGAAAATGTACGCAACATAGGATCTTCCTTACTCTTTTTTACGCGAGAGTAAATTTTGTCCAGTGGCTCGCCTGACCAGAATGAATCTTCAAATCGATTTGCGCGTCTATTTAAACGCGATAAGGCGCTACGCTTTTGAATAATAATGGCCCAACTCCAGATTGAAGCAAAAATCAGCGCCAGCATCACACATTTCACGACAATATCTGCCTGCATAAACAGGCCGAGCGCACTCATATCGTGCACTACCGAAGCTCCTAAACTTTCCGTGATAATCTGATCTGCCATATTTTTTTCCTGCTATGTTAGACGAATGACAATGTAAAATTCTTTGAAAATAATTAGAAAGTTACTCTACGTCTTCCTGATAAGCCTGAAAAGACTCTTTTACATTTTCTGGTAAACGAACAGGGGTATAGTTTTCTGCATCCACGCATACCAGCACAACATGCATATCTGCAATCACGTCTTTACCCTTCAAAGTCCGTTGATGCATAATAAAACTGCTGTTTTTTAGTTCGGTAATGGTCGTCTCCAGTTTCAGAAAATCATCCAGATGTGCTGTTTTGAGGTAATCAATCTCCAAATGGCGCACAACAAAAAGAATTCCCTGCTCTGTATCAAGCCTATGATTCTCGAAACCGGTCTCGCGCAGAAATTCGGTGCGTCCGCGCTCTGCAAATTTAAGATAATTCGCATGATACACAACACCGCCTGCATCGGTATCCTCATAATATACGCGAATATCCATGCTGTGCTTCATATTATTCCTCTAGGAAATCGATCTGGCTACTGCCTTTTTTAGGAGGTTTAATACCGAGATATTCATACCCTTTTACCGAAATCATCCGGCCTCGCGGTGTCCGCTGAACAAGTCCTTGCTGCATAAGATAGGGTTCAATCACATCTTCAATCATATCACGTTGCTCGGACAAAACTGCCGCCAATGTATCTACGCCAACAGGCCCGCCACCATAATTCTCTACTATACAGCTCATATAACGACGATCCATCGAATCAAGGCCGGACGCATCCACATCAAGACGTCTTAATGCTTGATCAACAAGCTTGTTATCCGCCTCTTTCAAGCCGGATGCATCAAAGAAATCCCGAACACGCCTTGTTAATCGGCCTGCAATTCTTGGTGTACCGCGCGACCGTTTCGCAATCTCCAAAGCCCCCTCTTTCGTTAATGGCAATTCAAGTAGGCCCGCAGAACGCGATACAATCAAAGATAATTCATCTGCATTATAGAAATCGAGCCGCAAAGGAATCCCAAAACGATCGCGCAACGGATTCGTTAATAACCCACTGCGCGTGGTTGCACCAACAAGTGTAAATGGCACCAGATCAATCTGAATCGATCGCGCCGCCGGCCCCTCTCCGATAATCAAATCAAGTTTATGATCTTCCATTGCCGGATATAGAATCTCCTCCACGGCCGGATTAAGGCGATGAATTTCATCAATAAAAAGAACATCATTGGGCTGTAAATTTGTTAAAATAGCAGCTAAATCTCCAGATTTTGCTATTACAGGTCCAGATGTCGCGCGAAAACCAACACCAAGTTCTTTCGCCACGATCTGCGCCAATGTTGTTTTCCCAAGCCCCGGCGGGCCAAAAAACAAAACGTGATCCATCGCGTTTTCGCGGGCTCTGGCGGCCTTAATGAATACCTGCAAGTTTTCACGTAATTCTTTCTGCCCGATAAATTCGTCCAGCGATAGCGGACGCAGAGTCGTTTCGTTCTGGACTTCGTTGTCCTGCTGTTCGCGCTCTAATTCTGTGTTTTTTTGAACGGCTGTCTCTGTCATGCGCTCAACTCCTTCAAGGCCAGGCGAATAATCTCTTGGAGATTATCATTATCTCCTTTCTCCTTGGCTTGCATAACAGCTTTATAAGCATCCGAGCTTGCATACCCCAGATTCGTGAGAGCTGACACAGCGTCCTGATCAATACCCGTACTTTCTGGCATTTCCAGTGATTTTCCGGTAAGCGGCCCCTTGGACGGTTTGCTTATTTCTATTTTTCCGGCCTTATCCTTTAACTCTGTCAGTATACGTGCCGCCAGTTTTGGCCCCACACCATCGGCGCGTGTTAACGCGGCTTTATCCTGCGATGCAATAACAAAACCCAGTTGATCCGCCGGACACGCCGCCATAATGGATAAAGCGGCCTTTGCGCCCACCCCTTGAACGGATGTTAATAAGGTAAACCATTCTTTTTCGATAACATCGGCAAAGCCATAGAGCATAAAGGCATCTTCACGCACGATTGTCGTAATAAG
Source organism: uncultured Micavibrio sp. (assembly GCA_964352665.1). Taxonomy (GTDB): domain Bacteria; phylum Pseudomonadota; class Alphaproteobacteria; order Micavibrionales; family Micavibrionaceae; genus UBA1672. Next base: position 17,744 of record CAYGSJ010000008.1, on the reverse strand, counting down.
AAGGGATACCGCATCGCCCACCTGCCCGATTGACGCAAGTGTGCGGCTACTGGCAAAAACAACATATCCTACACCAGAAACATCCAAAATCAGGGAGTTCGTGTCAAATGAGCCGATAATGCCTGATAATTTGCCAATCATGTGGTTACGCCGAAAGAGTTTTACTTATTACTCTATAATGCGCGTGTGTGATGGCAACAGCAAGAGCATCTGCTTCATCTTCCGTAATCGTTCCACAAGCAGGAAGAAGGGTCTTGATCATCATACCCATCTGCTGTTTTGCGGCATGCCCCGTACCAACAATAGATTTTTTGACTTTATTGGCTGCATACTCCTCCACAGGCAAACCCTTTAAAGCCGGAACGGTTAAAAGCACACCACGCGCCTGCCCTAACTTTAAAGCGCTGGCAGGATTTTTATTCACGAATGTTTCTTCGATAGCGGCCTCGGCGGGGTTGTATTCCTCAATCACAGCAACCAAACCGTGATGAAGTTTTGCCAAACGTTGTGATAAAGGAATCTGCGCATCTGTCTTTATGAGTCCACTTGCAATATAGCCAAGAGCATTTCCCTTTGAGGAAATAATACCCCATCCGGTTTTTTGCAGGCCGGGATCGATTCCGATAATAAGCATTTATCCTGCTTCCATTAGTTTTTCCATGACCTCGTCAGAAACATCAAAATTTGCGGTTACATTTTGAACATCATCATTGTCCTCAAGCACATCAATCAACTTCATTATTGATGCTGCTTGATCTTCGTCTAACGGCGTTGTTACGTTTGGCTGCCATATCAATCCCTGACGTTCTGGCTCCCCATATTTGGTCTCCAAGGCATCCCTGACTGTTGAAAAATCATCTGCCTCACAGTGAATTTCATGGAACTCATGACCGCTCTCGACATTAGTTGCACCGGCTTCTAAAGCCGCCTCAAACATTTCCTCTGCGCTGGCTTTGTCCGCGGGATACACAACCTCCCCTATACGATCGAACATGAATTGCACACATCCGGTTTCTCCAAGATTTCCACCCATTTTAGTAAATGCTGCACGCACCTCTCCCGCTGTACGATTTTTGTTATCCGTCAGGGTTTCGATAATAATCGCAACACCTCCAACGCCGTATCCTTCATAGCGCATTTCTTCGTAATCATCCCCTTCCGTGCTCCCCACGCCTTTTTGTATAGCGCGCTCAATCGCATCTTTCGGCATGGACTGCCCCCTTGCTGTCGCAACAGCCAACCGAAGCCTTGGATTCATATCGGGATCGTCACCACCAAGCTTTGATGCAACCGTTATCTCTCTTCCTAATTTTGAGAAAATTTTAGCTCGTTTTGCATCTTGAGCCCCTTTACGATGTTTGATATTTGCCCATTTGGAATGACCTGCCATTGTATTACTGCACTCTTTCTTACTGTTTGTTAAAGTTTTGAAGGTAAATTATACGAAGCCACCTAGATAAAGAAAAGGCGCAATTTCGAATTAAACACTGTGTATTTATAAATCTTTGACCTTTTTTATGGTGTACCCTTTAAAACCCATACTGTATATTTTATTGAGATGACTTATAATTTCAACAGCGTGAAAATTCTTTTGGTTGAGGACAATGTCCAAATGCTGCAACTACTCAAGACCGTATTGCAATCTTTTGGTGTGGGTACAGTCATCACCTCATTAAACGGTGAAGAAGCTTTTGAACAGCTCTGCCGTACCAATCCGGATCTGGTAATAACGGACTGGATGATGAGTCCATGTGACGGTATCTCTCTTGCAAGAAAAATTAGAAATGAACAAGACAGCCCTAATCAATTCGTTCCTATTATTCTCATGACAGGATTTAGTCAGGAACGCAGAGTGATAAATGCACGGGATACAGGAATTACAGAATTTCTTGTAAAACCCTTTAATGCGCGCGACCTTTATAAAAGACTTTACCAAATCATAGAAAAACCAAGGCAATTCGTCAGATGCGAAGACTTTTTTGGCCCGGATCGAAGGCGAAAACGAGGAGATCAATACTCAGGTGAAAAACGGCGGGCATCCGATAGAGAAGGCGATGTCGAAATTCCCAAGGAAATTGATGACAAAGTCGAAGATATTGATTTTCGTTAAGGAAGTAAGTTCAGTATGAGCACAGCAAAAAAAATGTCACAGAGAGTTGAATTCATTACACCGCCTAATTTGATTAAGGCAAAAGTGGGATCTGGCGGTCTAAACGATGAAGTAATAGGACGCGCACAGCAAGTTCTGGAAGCACATAGCGAAGATTTTGTACCGCTCGCAGGCAATTATCTCGATCAAATGATGAGAGCAATAGAAAAAGCCAAAAAAGAAAAAGAAATCAAAAACCACGTAACGGCAATGGATGGTATTCTTTTGCCATGCGTCCAACTAAAAGCAAATGGTGCGATGTTTCACTACCACCTTATCACCCGTATGGCTGACAAATTTGTACATTTCATGGAAAGCGTACAACGCATCGACTCTGAAACACTTGAAATTGCCGTGGCCTTCCACACAACCATGCATATTGTGATTGCTTCCAAAATCCGTAAAAATGGAGACAGTAAGGGAGAAATACTCCTTCAGGAACTCGAAAGCGCCTGCTCACGCTACACGGATAAATACAAAGACACCCTAGAGTAGAACGCTAATCCTAGCTATTCGGCACAGCATTCTCTAAAATATCGCCTATTCTTATAGGCTTAATGGCTTTCGCTTTGCCCGTATTATCATCTGTAATAACCAAAGCCCCACACAGCGTCATATTGTTATTAGCCGGTATAAATTGATCTCCCGGTATTTTCTTTGTGAATCGTTCGATTGCAGCTTCTTTCTTAACGCCTATGACACTGTCATAGTCACCTGTCATACCCGCATCAGTCATATAAGCCGTTCCACCATTCATAACGTGCGCATCTGCTGTCGGAATATGTGTATGTGTCCCAATCACAGCAGAGATTCGTCCAGAAAAATGATGTCCGAAGGCCATTTTCTCTGATGTTGTTTCGCCATGTAAATCCACAAAAATAGCGTCACAATTTTTTCCCAATGTATATTCTTTTAAAATTTCTTCCATATTTTTGAAAGGATCGTCCAGAGCATCCATAAACAGGCGGCACATCATATTTACCACTAGAATTTTGCGGCCATCCATTAATTCATGACAATATGTTCCTCTGCCAGGAGTGGTGGGCTCGGGAAAATTAGCGGGACGCAATAATTTGGGATCTCGGGTAATATATTTCAATATTTCTCGCTGATCCCAGACATGGTTGCCTGTAGTGATAATATCAACACCTAGATCATAAAATTCTTTACAGAACTTTTCGGTAATACCCCGCCCATGCGCTGCATTTTCACCGTTAACAATGGTAACATCTATATTCAGGTCGTTTTGCAAACCGGATAAATATTTCTCAAGGGCCTCGCGTCCGGAACGCCCCATAATGTCACCAACAAATAGAATACGCATATTTTTTTCTTTCTAACTAAAACTAAGAGCGCCCTGCTCTGTTATAATCCAGTCCATAGGCTGATCATGATTTTCCCGTGGGAGATTAAACAAGCAAGCCTGCTTCGCATATGCAAGCCCTACAGCCACAACACCGTCCCTTTGTTCTTTATAATGGGCAAGAGTGGTATCGTAATATCCTCCGCCATACCCAAGCCTGTACCCGGAACGATCAAAAGCAAGTAAAGGCACCATAAAAATATCAGGATCAAGCCATTCTGTATTTTTATTTAAAACTGGGTGCAAAATACCGAAATCGCCTTGAACCATCTCTATATCATGATCATATCTGGCAAATTTTAGCAGCCTGCTGTCTTTTTCAACCACAGGCAACCCAATTTTTGCCCCACGTTCCATGCATTGCTCTATCAAAAGGTGGGTATCAAGCTCGCGACCCTTTGGCCAATACGCGCCGACAACCGTCTCCTCATTAACAGAAATGCTTTTGAAAAAGTTATCCGATACCGCATCATACTCGGACATATCAAGAGTTAACAAGCCTCTTGCACGCTTAGCTTCCTCACGGAGAGCACTTTTTGTCTCTTTCAAATTTTCTGCCATATCTCATATCTAAAAATAAATGAGTGTGCCGCGCAAGCCGTGTGCGTATGATATCTTCGCAAGGTCCTGAAAAACAGGTGGGCACCGTAATACCCAAGTCCCCCGGGCGAACCGATTGGACAAGGACAGGGACAGCTCCCTATGCGAAATGCATCGACCACCGAGATAAAGACGCATGCACGCACTCCGCAGCACGGCGGTATCTATAACATGGTTTCATTAAAAATGCAGAGTAAAAAATAATTAGGCGGCTACAGAGTCTTCCGTCCCCTGAATTCGGGTGACAATACTCTCTATTTTCAACGCAAGATGCTCAATGGCATGAGAAACAGCCACCTCATCCTCGTTTGAAAGCCCCTCGGCAACGGGAGCGCCGGCACGCAAAGCGGAAACCTGATCCCGCAATTCATAGATTTCATCGGCTAGAACAAGAGCTGTCAGAACCAAAAGATGGGCATCATTTGTTGCTGCGCCAGCCTTTGCAATCTCCCTCAATCTGGAATCAACATAGTGACCAAGGTCAACAATACGCTGCTCTTGCCCCGAGTCACAGGCCAGGCTGTAACCACGGTTATTAATTTTAAGTGTAACTTCCGGCATACTCTATCCCTCTTCTTCCAATAAGTGCTGAACCGTTTCTATTGCTTTATCAAGCCTCTTTGCTACGAAATCAATATCCACAACATTCCCGGAAGAATCCTGAAATTGCGGCCCATTTCCAGCAGGTACATAATCCTGCATGGCTCTCTCGACATTCGCAACTGAAGAATCCAGTTTTCCAACGACGTGATCTAATTTTTCCAGAGAAAAGCGGATTGATGACATAAAAGTGACCCTTACAAGTTAACTAAGAAATAGTTCGCAGCCGCAGAAGAACAGCTGCAATGGAATACTTTACTAAGTTACGGTTGAAAACGTGAAACGGTCAAGACGAATGAAAAAAATTATCCCATTAAACCACAGAAATTTATCTTCGCAGACTTGACCTGCGCCCCATGAAAATGCATGTTACATCGGACTTCAAGTATTATGCATTCTATAAGGTAAAAATAATGATAAATGCCGCTCCTGCTTTTGCGCACACTGACCTTACTCCCCAGAATTTAAAAGATATGTCTAATGCAATACGCGCTCTTTCAATGGATGCCGTGCAAAAGGCTAATTCAGGCCACCCGGGAATGCCCATGGGAATGGCCGATGTTGCAACTATTCTTTATTCAAAATTCTTGAAATTTGACGCTAAAGCCCCCGAATGGCCTGATCGCGATCGACTGGTACTTTCCGGTGGTCACGGCTCTATGTTGCTCTATGCAGTGAACTATCTTGCCGGCTATGAAAAGATTACACTTGAGGAAATCAAAAATTTTAGACAACTCGGCGCCATCACAGCTGGCCATCCTGAAGTCGAACATGATGCCGGAATTGAAACAACAACTGGACCACTAGGGCAAGGCATCGCCAACGCCGTCGGCATGGCTCTGGCCGAACGCATCTTGAATGCACGCTTCGGAGAAGAGCTTGTTTCGCACTACACCTATGTTATGTGTGGCGATGGAGACCTTATGGAAGGCATTAGCCATGAAGCATGCTCTCTTGCCGGACACCAAAAACTTGCAAAACTTATTATGCTTTACGATGACAATGGCATCTCTATTGACGGAAAAACCGATCTCACCTTCATCGATGATACACAAAAACGCTTCGAAGCGTATGGTTGGGATGTTCAAGAGATAGACGGCCATAACACCGAAGAAATTGAAGCGGCCATAAGCAAAGCCCAAACAACTGACACACCTAGCCTGATTTGCTGTAAAACAAAAATTGGCTACGGCGCCCCCACTAAAGAAGGAAGCGAATCATCGCACGGCGCTCCATTGGGTGAAGAGGAAATAAAAGGAGCGCGCAAAAATCTTGGCTGGGATTACGCCGAATTTGAAATACCCGAAGATATTCTATCCATATGGAGAGGAATAGGCGTTCAAGGACATATGGAACGGGAAGCGTGGGAAAATCGTATTAACGCTTCATCAGATCAAGAGACCTTCAACGCCATGATGTCCGGCGATGTCTCGGCCCAAATTGCACCCATTATAAAAGAATTAAAGACAAATTTTGCCTCGGAAAAGCCAAAGAAAGCAACACGCCAAACTTCTGGTGCTGTCCTTGAAAAACTGGTGGCGACCTGTAATCTTCTTATCGGAGGCTCCGCCGACCTGACCGGCTCAAACAACACAAAAGTGTCCTCTTCTAAGGTTATTGATCGCAATGATTATTCCGGCAACTATATCAATTATGGTGTGCGTGAGCACGGCATGGGCGCTGTGATGAATGGTATCACGCTTCATGGTGGGTTAATTCCCTATGCGGGCACATTCCTTCAATTTGCTGATTACATGCGACCGGCTATTCGTCTGGCGGCCCTTATGAAACAACGCGTTATCCACGTTTTAACGCATGATTCCATTGGCCTTGGGGAAGATGGGCCAACGCACCAACCTGTCGAACATCTTGCCGCCTTGCGCGCCATCCCGAATTGTTATGTCTATCGCCCCTGTGACGGGATCGAGACAGCAGAATGCTGGCAACTTGCACTGGATAAACAAGACGCACCGGCTTTACTCGCTCTAACACGTCAAGGCCTACCGACCCTTTGTGAAGACAGAAAAGAGAATTTATCAGCCAAAGGTGCTTATATTTTGAAAGACTCAGACGGTGAACCGGATGTCACCATCTTTGCCAGTGGCTCGGAGGTGCATCTTGCACTTGAAGCCGCCGGTCAGATTGATGCTAAAGTCAGGGTTGTCAGTGTCCCGTGTTTTGAGCTCTTCGGGGAACAAAGCAAGGAGCATTACATGTCCCTAGTGTGTAACAGCAGCATAAAAATAGCAGTTGAAGCCGGTATCCGTCAGGGCTGGGATGCAATTATCGGCCCTCACGGCACGTTTATCGGTATGAACAGCTTTGGTGCGTCCGCACCTGCTGGTGATTTATACAAGCATTTCGGAATTACAGCAGAGGCTATTATCGCTTCCGCCAAGAAATCTCTTGAAAACAGAGACTGATACGCGCTATACAGGCGCCAAAATTTATGGAGTTTAGAAAATCATGGTACTGAAAGTTGGTATTAACGGGTTTGGTAGGATCGGACGACTTGTGGCGCGCTCTATACTAGAAGCTGATCGCGATGATATCGAGATTATTGCAATCAATGACCCGGGCGGACATTTCTTTCCTCTTTTGAAATACGATTCCATCCACGGACGCGCACCTTTCACTGTCGAGCGCGATGGCGATGACTGGATGGTTCTGGACGGCAAGCGTGTCCACCGCTTCCGCAACCGCGATCCGAAAGAACTGGAATGGGGACGCGAAAATGTTGATATCGTGCTGGAGTGTACAGGGCGGTTTAATGATCGCGAAGGCGCAAGCCTGCACCTTGCGTCTGGTGCCAAAAAAGTTCTGATCTCTGCGCCGGCAAAAGACGAGGACCTAACCGTTGTATATGGCGTAAACCACGAGCTTCTTCAAAAAGAGCATAAAATTGTCTCGAATGCCTCTTGTACAACAAACTGTCTGGCGCCAATGGCCTATGCCCTTAATGAAACAATCGGTATTGAAAAAGGGTTTATGACGACTATACACGCCTATACAGGCGACCAGAATATCGTTGATGCGTCCCACAAAGACCCCTATCGGGCACGCGCTGCGGCAATCAACATGATACCAACGTCAACAGGGGCCGCCAAAGCCGTTGGCAAAGTCTTGCCTGAACTAAATGGTAAACTAGATGGCGTTTCAGTACGCGTTCCTGTACCTAATGTTTCTTTAGTAGATTTTACATTTGTCCCCTCCAGAAAAGTAACAGCAGAAGAAGTTAACGAAGCTGTCATATCTTATGCAAATGGAAAACTTAAGGGCGTATTATCTGTTTATGACGATCCTTGTGTGTCAGGTGACTTCAACCACGATCCACATTCCTGCATATTCAGCCTGCATGGCACCAAAGTAATTGAAGGTGATTTCGTGCGCGTCATGGCATGGTATGATAACGAATGGGGCTTTTCCTGCCGCATGATCGACACCGCCTTAGAAATGCACAAAAAAGGTTATGCGTAATTTTGTTTTGTGTTGACACATATTAGCAAACATAGAAATATGGTGGTCTAAACCGTTCTCCGTGGTAAAGCTGGTTCAAGGACTGCGTCTTTGACCAGCTTTCACTTTTGGGATAATTGTATTTTCTGTAATTGATCAAATAATTTCTATAACGTAAAATAAATGCTATGGATTACATGAAACAACAAGCTAAGCGGGCAATGAACACACGGGGGCAAAAAGCATGCCTCGTCATTGATCATTTAGTAGAAGCACTGGCCGGAGACCCCTCCTCATCCTTAAGACGAGCTCTGGTTCTTAATTATATCGATGAAAATCCAGGAATTACACAAACTGAAATTATGAAACGTGTTGATATCACGAAATCTGCTATGAATCGTGAAATCGAGTGGTTATTTAATTATGGCTGCATTACGCGGCAAAGCGGTGAGAATGACGGGCGGGAAGTAAAGCTGGAAACCTGCGGATATTCTAGGCGTGCGCTAGAGTCTGCCTTGGACTATTTTCCTAAGCGTCATGAGGGTTTGCAATCGTTTTTAAATCAATATATACTTGTTTTAGATCAGGAACGCCCTACTTTAAGGGACGCGAGAATAGTCGCAACCCTTTATGATAAGGGAGAAATTCCAAAATCAACTTTGATGGAGGAATTGTATGGGGGGCCTGCAACAACAGATAACAGGGCTTATAAAAAGCTCGTAGAAGATGGGGTATTAAAAGAAAATGATTAACGTTAATATTAGTCCGCAGACAAGAGCAGCACTTCACATGGGTGATGCTATGCACTTTGATGGAATTGGGATGCCTAATGTGGGCACAGAATTCTCTATGGCCAACCCTGTAATTGTGACACAGAATTTTGAAATGGCTGCCGCAACCCTAACATCTGCCCCACCAACCCCAAGCTAGAAATTCTTTCTTGTCCTTAAAGGCAAGACTCTATATACCAATAAAGGTCTTACATTATAGATGTTTAAGACCTTTTATTTTGTCCTGAACGGATAAAACGGTACTAGAAAGAATTAAGTTAGAGGATTAGTCATGGCATTGACCAAAGAAGTTAAGAAAATCATCGATTGTTACGAAAACGAAAATGCAGGCGTTAAGGGCAAACTGGTTCGTATGCTGAATACCGGCGCTTTAAGCGGCACAGGTAAAATGGTAATTCTCCCAGTTGACCAAGGATTCGAACATGGGCCTGCTCGTTCCTTTGCTAAAAATCCTGATGGCTATGACCCCCATTATCACTATCAACTGGCTATCGATTCGGGCTGCAACGCCTACGCCGCACCTCTCGGGCCCTTGCAGGCCGGCGCAGATACATTTGCAGGCCAAATTCCGACGATTTTAAAATATAATAGCTCGAACTCTCTGGCTTCCTCTAAAAATCAAGATGCTGATCAGGCGATCACAGGATCGATTCAGGATGCTTTGGAGCTTGGCTGTAGCGCCGTCGGATTTACAATTTATCCCGGATCAGACGATCAATTCGAGATGATGGAAGAGGTCCGTGACATGATTCGTGAAGCCAAGGATGTAGGCCTTGCCTCTGTTGTATGGTCCTACGCCCGCGGCGAAGGCGTTACAAAAGACGGAGAAACAGCAGTGGATGTGATTGCGTATGCCGCACACATGGCCTGTTTACTCGGCGCACACATTATCAAGGTCAAGCTTCCGACCGATCACATCATGCAAGCAGAAGCCAAAAAAGCATTTGAAGAAAATAATATCGATGTAAGCACACAAACAGCGCGTGTGAAGGAAGTTGTACGCTCATGCTTTAATGGACGCCGTATTGTCGTGTTTTCGGGCGGTGCATCAAAAGGTGCGGATGCTGTATATGATGATGCAAAAGCCATTAAAGATGGCGGCGGTAACGGCTCTATTATCGGCAGAAACTCTTTCCAGCGTGAAAATAAAGATGCCCTGCATATGCTTGGCAACATTATGAATATATATAAAGGATAACATTGCCTGAATCAGACGGTAGAAAATTCAAACTCTATTTCGTCTGGATCGTTCTGGCATTGCTTGTCCTTGCAGAACTTCAAAATATTCAATCCGGTCCTCCGCAAACGGAACCTGATTTTTTATATAAACCGGCAGAAATCAGCGAAAAAGCACGTAATCATATCCTCTACGGCGATCACAGCGGTGGCGGGCACAAGCACGGAACAGCAAAACCCTGTAAAAGCGAGTTTCCAGCTGACTGGAACGATCAAAAAATCATAGATACGGTCCAAAAAATTGCGGCAAACGATAATCTTCAATGGAAGCAACAGGAAAACGGATACTACGTCACGGAAAACTATGACGATAATGTAAAAATCCGTGTGGTGATAGGCAGACAGAAAAAACATGTCATCACGGCATATCCACTAAACACAGGCAGAAATCCATGCCACACGAATGATAATTAACGCTTCTGGACGGGTGCCCACAACACATCTTCAATTTGCTCTGCACCACAGGAAAGCATAACCAACCGGTCAACACCCAGTGCGCAACCCGCCGATTCAGGCATACCATGCTCCAAAGCCTTGAAAAACTCTTCATCTGCCGGATAGTCTTCTCCATAGATATCCTTTTTCAGCTTCATATCACTTTCAAAGCGCGCACGTTGCTCCTTGGCATCGGTAAGCTCAGAAAATGCGTTAGCAAGCTCAACACCACAGATATAAAGCTCGAAACGTTCTGCATAAGCCGGGTTTTCCGGCTTTTTACGAGATAAAGCGGCCATAGACACAGGATAATCATATAAAATTGTCGGCACATTGATGCCTAAATTAGGTTCAATTCTATCCGCCATTGCGGCGTGGAAAATATCATCCCACCCATCTTCGTCTGTGACTCTTACATTATTATCAGATATTACTTTAGAAAAACCATTTAAATCATTAATATAAATATCTAAATCAATTTCATAAAAACGTATAAAAGCATCCTTTACAGATAGTTTCTCAGGATTTTTAAATGGATCACATTGTTTTCCACTATATTCGAACCGACTTATACATAAATTATCCGCAACGTTTCGCAATATACCCACAGAATCATCCATCAAATCCCTATAAGTCGCGCCTGCCCTATACCATTCAAGCAGCGTAAATTCCGGAGAATGCAGCTTTGATCCTTCAAAATTTCTAAACACATTACAAATTTGATATATGCGTGGCATTCCTGCCACAAGAAGCTTCTTCATATCGAACTCGGGACTGGTATGCAGATAAAATTCCTGTGATTGATCTTGCCCCCATTCCTGTAATTCTGTCTTAAACCCGTGAATATGCGCGTCAAAAGTTGGACAAATCTGTAGTGCAGGCGTTTGAACCTCTACAAAATTCCTTGAATCGAAAAAGTTGCGTAACGCCCTTATGACGCTTGCTCTTTTTTCAAGAAACACACGTTTTTGCTCAAAATTATGTGGCAACCACCAACTCACAGGGAAAACTCCATAAAAAAGTCTTGCATTCATGCGCACTTAACGCTAAAAATGCGCTGCATTCAAGGTTTGATGATTTTAAATACAAAAAAGGCGTAGAGAAATGAAGGCCGAAATACACCCGAATTACCATGAAATCACAGTTGTGATGACAGATGGAACAGAATACAAGACACGCAGCACATACGGCAAAGAAGGCGATGTGCTGAAGCTCGACGTTGACCCGTTGACACACCCTGCTTGGCAAGGTGGAACAGGAAAAGTTATCGAAAAAGGTCAGCTCGACAAATTCGAAAGCCGCTACGGAAACTTTATGTCTGGTGGTGCCTCCGACACAAAAGAAGAAACAAAAAAGGAAGAGACCAAGTAAGTCTGTTCTCCCGTTTCATTCATTAAACGCCTTCATATCTGAAGGGGGGTATAGTGATAGGTCGCAGAGTCCCATATTCATTTTTTAATTAATTTTTTAATTTTTCCTTTAGAACTTTGAGCCTTAAAATACACTTTAACAATTTTATCTGCTAATTTGTAAGCTATTGGGTTATCTTTTCTAAAAGTGTTATAGTGAAGCTGTTCAGCAGAAATTATTGCTCCGCCTGAGTGAACTCCCAGAACATCCTTTTGGCGATCATTTAATGATCTTAAATCTGTCGCATAAACAGCAACAGGGCATTTAGTTTTATTTCCGTGATCTTGTGCATGGTGAAAAGCACTGGCTTTCCGTTTTTCATCAGCTAACCGTCCCGGCGTGCCTAGAAGATGTTCACTCCGTTTTAGAGTTCGGCCCAGGCAGAGGATTTCTTGGAGCAGTACTTAAATATTATGGAGTTGAATATTGTGCGGCTGATGTCGTTGATCATGGCGCAAAACCAGACTTCTTATGCGACATAATGAGCTTCCCTGAAGACAAAACATTTGATTTGGTTTGTGCTTTTCAAACACTTGAACATAACCCTCCGGAGACATATGTTCCGCACTTGAAGAAAATGGCATCAGCATCAAATAAGTATGTCTATATATCTTTACCTTACTATGGGCGCTGGCTTTCTCTAAATTTAAGTGTCAACCTACCAAAAATAAACCGCAACTTTATCAAGACATTTACTCTTGATCGTTTACCTATAAAACGCCCTATTGAAAAATACAGAGAGTCAAAAACACCCTACGCACACCATTGGTTTGAAGTTGGAGACAAGGGGTTTAAGAAAAAAGATTTAATTAAGCATGCTGAAAAAGCAGGACTGAAAATCACTAAGATGAAGCACTCTCACTCGTTTCCTTACCATATCTTTATCTTGATGGAGAAGGTTTAAAAAATCTTCTCCTTGGGTGGTTGCCGGACTAACCTAAACTATTCTCTAAAAGTCCTTGTATTAATTAAAAAAAACAACCACTACAAGTTATGCTGCTTCTTCCAACTGCCTTAGGGCCTGCTCGAGCTTCTCCCGCTTCGCCAGAACTTCATCTTTGCGGGCTTTCTGCTCCTCAATCACATCTTCGGGAGCATTTTGAATGAACTTCTTATTGCCTAATTTGGCATCTATCTTACTAATATCCTGATCCAACTTGCCAATTGCCTTACTCAAACGCGCTCTTTCCGCGTCCAGATCGATAATATCTGCTATGGGCAATATAAGCGTTGTTTGGCCGACAACTGTCTGGATTGAGCCTTTTGGTGCTTCTTCCACATGCTTAATGGATTTCAACCTGGTCATGCGGGTCAAGATTTCGGAATACGCCCCAAAGCCTTCCTTTGTCATGTCGCACGCATCTTTAACCAGTAAGTCAACTTCCGCTTTTGGCGGTACATTCATATCAGAACGTACAGAGCGTATCTCGGTAATGATATCCTGAAGCCACTTCATCTTTGTAACAGCATCATTATCAAGAAGCTTTTGATCATATTCCGGCCAGCCAGAGGTCAAAAGCCTCTTTCCTTCTTCCCTTTCTGCAATAGATGCATAAAGCTCTTCGGTAATATATGGCATAAAGGGATTAAGAATCATCAAAATCTGCTCTAAAGCCCAACTCGTCGTCTGCCTTACCTCTTGCGCAATCTCGCCCCCCTCCTGCAAAACAGGTTTGGTAAATTCAAGATACCAATCACAAAACGCGCCCCAAACAAATCCGTATACTGCGTTTGCCGCCTCGTTAAAACGATATCCCTCAATCGCTTTTTCAATTTCCGCTTTTGCAGCAACCACTTCGTGAATAATCCATTTATTCGGAGTATAAGTCACCTTCGCAGGATCAAACCCATCATGCGTAAGACAGTCATTCATTTCACAATAACGCGTTGCATTCCAAAGCTTGGTCGCAAAATTACGATACCCCTCAAGACGCTCTTCCGACATTTTTATGTCGCGCCCCTGTGCCGCCATCGCGATCAAAGTAAAGCGTAGCGCATCGGCACCGTATTTATCGGTCAAATCCAGCGGGTCCATAACATTGCCTTTGGATTTTGACATCTTCTGCCCCTTGGCATCCCGGACAAGTGCGTGCATATAAACGGTTTTGAAGGGAACCTCACCATCCATAAAGTGCATGCCCATCATCATCATCCGCGCAACCCAGAAGAAAATAATATCAAACCCCGTGAGTAAAACATCGGTCGCATAATACTTTTCAAGCTCGGGAGTCTTTTCTGGCCAGCCCAGCGTTGAAAAAGGCCAAAGCGCCGATGAAAACCATGTATCCAGTACATCTTCATCACGTGTGAGTTTTACATCCTTACCTGCCTGCTCTTGGGCTTCCTCCTCGGATTCGGCAACAAAAACATTCCCGTCCTTATCATACCATGCCGGAATTTGATGCCCCCACCATAACTGACGCGAAATGCACCATGGCTGAATATCGCGCATCCATGAATAGTAGGTATTTTCCCACTGCTTCGGTACAAACGCCATCTTACCGGTCTCAACAGCCTCAACAGCAGGCTTAGCCATTGTTTCCGCATCGACATACCACTGATCGGTCAAATACGGCTCGATGATTGTGCCGGAACGATCACCATAAGGAACCGTATGCTGGATATCCTCAACCCTCACCAGAAGATCCAACTCCTCCAGATCGGCAAGAATTTGTTTGCGTGCTTTGAATCGCTCCTGCCCCTGATATTGCTCGGGCACGTTCTCGTTCAAATAGCCCCGATCATCCATAATATTAATCATAGGCAAGTCATGGCGTTTTCCGACTTCAAAATCATTAAAATCATGCGCAGGCGTAATTTTAACCGCACCACTCCCGCACTCGGGATCCGCATGCTCATCCGCAATAATTGGAATTAAACGGTTTGCCAATGGCAGGTTTACCGATTTTCCTATAAGGTTTTTATAACGGTCATCTTCCGGATTTACTGCAACAGCAGAATCTCCCAACATTGTTTCGGGACGGGTTGTCGCCACAGTAATAAACTGCTCTACCTCTCCTTCAACAGGATAGCGTATATGCCACATTTTTCCCTTCTGGTCTTTGGATTCAACCTCAAGGTCGGAAATACTGGTCTGCAGCTTGGTATCCCAGTTCACCAGACGCTTGTCACGATAGATCAGACCCTCCCTATAAAGCTGCACAAAAACCTTTAAAACAGCATGTGACAGCCCCTCATCCATAGTAAAGCGCTCTCTGCTCCAATCCGGTGTTGCACCCAAGGCACGCATCTGACGCACAATTGTACCACCAGACTCTTCTTTCCATGCCCAAACACGCTCCAGAAACTTCTCTCTACCCAATTCATGGCGTGAGGTCCCTTCCGCATCCAGCATACGCTCTACAACCATTTGCGTTGCAATACCCGCATGATCCGTTCCAGGTTGCCACAAGGCATCATAGCCCTTCATGCGGTGGTATCGGGTTAACAAATCCTGTAGCGCTGTATTAAGCGCATGCCCCATATGCAAAGAACCCGTGACATTCGGCGGCGGCATCATAATCGTATAAGGCTTCTTGTCACTATCCGGATGACATCGGAAAGCACCTGCCTCTTCCCAATCCTGATAATGTTTCTGCTCGATTGATTTTGGATCGAATGTCTTGTCCAGCATAAATCTTTTCCTCTCTTAACGGTTGGAAATCATACGGCCTTTACACAAAAAAACAAGACTTTGCGTAGTGAAATAGTCAATTTCGAAGGGTTTTTTAACTTACTCATCCAAAACGCGCTTGGTAACGCGCGCCAACTCGTCCTTAACAAGACGATCAATAATAATAGGAAGGTTTTTATCCAGCCAATTTCTGAGAAGTGGCTTCAGTTCTTCACGCACTATGTCTTCAAGCGTTATGCCGTTATGCTCTACAGCCGTTTTACGAACCAACTCACTAACAGCTTCAAATGCTGCGCTTTCTGCTTGCTGGGTTAACAGACCATCGTCACCGCTAACTTGCGTAACCTCGGGAGGAGGCTCGGGTGCAACAATTTCCTCTGTTTCCTCTGTCTCTTCTTTGTCTACCATATCAACATCCAGGCTATCAGCATTACTTCCTTCAATGCGTTCAGTTAGTTCTAACACATCTTCCCCAGATGAAACATCCTCTTCTGGGTTTTCTTCCTCTGTAGGAGAGTCAAAATCTATATCATCTATCGCGGATTGCTCCGTTGCCTCGGCCTCTTCCTCTGTGGAAGAATCAAAATCTATGTCGTCTATAGCAGATTGTTCCATAGGATCTGCGGCTGGTTCTTCTGCCGTCGCCTCTTCAGGAACAGCAGCTTCAGCAGCAGCTTCAGGCTCTGATGCCTCGCCTTCCCCATCATCGTCTTCGGAAATAATTTGACGAATAGAATCTAGAATCTCTTCTATTGACGGGTCTTCAGCGTTTTGGGTTTCGTCTGACATGTTAGGATAATCGCTAGACAGTTAACTTAAGACAGTGGAATCACTTATAGCAGTGTCTAACATTGAAGGCCGCTTGTCAAAGCCTGTTATGAATTCTTATCCAAGGCTATCCACATTTAATTATTGATGTTATTCACAAAAACACGGCTAGAAGCAAAATTCGGATTTCGGTTCAAACCCTTTCAGGTAAGGCGCGCTTGCATCAAAAAGTGCCGTTTCCGATATACCACCGCCTTCGGATTTCATAAAAAGCGTCACTTGCCCCGTTGTCTGCGGATTTTTGCGCACAACACTAATCAGTCGCCCACCCACTTCCAATTGTCCTAATATTGCGGTTGGAACATGGTGAACAGCCCCGTTAATTATGATCAGACTGTAAGGAGCCTGTTGAGGAACGCCGCCCTCAAGATCACCCTCCATAAGCGCAACATTGCAGATTTCAAGGCTCTTCCACAGCCTTTCCGCTTTATCGATTTGCCTCTTGTTATTCTCAAGCGCAATAACGGTCAGAACCAAAGGCGATAGAATGGCCGAAGAATACCCCGACCCGACCCCGATATCCAAAACAACATCCGATTTGGTTGGCTCAATCGCCTGTATCATTTTTGCATGGGTTTTAGGCTCCAGTAAAAAACGCCCCTGCCCGATATCCATCTCCTCATCCGTATAAGCAACATTTTGTAGCTTTTCGGGAACAAATAACTCTCTCGGCACTTTGCCGAAAACGTTAAGGATATCAAGATTTACAACACCTGATGGATGGATCTGTCCATCAACCATATTTGTACGTGCTTGTGAAAAATTGCTCATTTGCTCTATAAAAACGAATATTTTGAAAGGATTAGACTTACAGATACTGTCATACCCCCATTTCAAATTCTTGACCAGTGATTTTTAGTGAAAAAACGTTTTACACTTAGTTGGTTGTTGACTTGTAAGCCCTATATAATCTAATGATAGAGACCTAAATTTAGGAAAGCAAAATGGCGCGGTGGCAGAGTGGCTATGCAGCGGATTGCAAATCCGTGTACACCGGTTCGACTCCGGTCCGTGCCTCCACTTACCTCTTCAGCCACATTCGCTCACATTCATACACAACCCAGAGAAACCCAGCACAGCAAAGGGATTAAGCATGATCCGAACGTGCGCGAGCACAAGTGAGTTTATTTGCAACCAGAGAAAAATGGTGGTACATATGAGGGTATTGAGCAACATACCACCAGATTGATACCACCAAAACAAAGTCTTAATAGCATTTTTGTTCGTCTCTATTCACGTATG
>CAYGSJ010000007.1:77464-141010 GCA_964352665.1 uncultured Micavibrio sp. | reverse complement strand
CCTTGGGCATTTATAACTTCAAGCGCCTGTCCATTGACGCTGTGCCGGACATTACTAATGTTCAAATTCAAATTAATACGGAAGCGGCTGGCTATACACCTTTAGAGGTTGAACAGCGCATAACCTTTCCGGTTGAAACATCGCTTGCCGGTATTCCAAAGCTGGACTATACCCGCTCCATCTCGCGCTACGGCCTGTCTCAGGTTACGGTCGTGTTTGAAGAAGGCACTGACATTTATTTTGCGCGCCAATTACTGGCTGAGCGTTTATCCAGCATTAAAAGTGAAATCCCTGAAGGCATCGAGCCGATGATGGGGCCAATCGCCACAGGTCTTGGCGAAATCTATATGTACACGGTAGAAGCCGAAGATGGCGCGCTTAAGGAAGACGGCACCGCCTATACGCCGATGGATTTGCTGACCATACAAGAATGGGTGATTATGCCCCAGCTCCGAAATCTAAAGGGCGTGATTGAAATTAATACTATTGGCGGCTATGAGCAGCAATATCATGTGATGCCATACCCCGAACAATTACTCGCTTATGATATGACGATTGCTGATTTGATTGAAGCCTTAGAGCGCAATAATAACAATGTTGGCGCGGGTTATATTGAAAAATACGGTGAGCAATATCTGGTGCGGGTTCCAGGGCAAGTCAAAGACATTGCCGATATTCAAAATATCATTATTGCCAAACGCGATGAGGTTACGATCCGCGTGGGTGATGTTGCCGATGTTGCACTTGGCTCTCCTTTGCGTACAGGTGCAGCAACACAAAACGGCAAGGAAGTTGTTCTCGGCACAGCGATGATGCTGATGGGTGAAAACAGCCAAGAGGTTGCGCAGCGCGTTGCGGCGAAACTGGAGATCGTCAACGATTCCTTGCCCGAAGGTGTTCACGCCACGCCCGTTTATGACCGGACTTCACTTGTTGAGCGCACGATCAAAACGGTTGAGAAAAATCTTGTCGAAGGGGCATTGCTGGTCATTGTGATCTTGTTTCTTCTCTTAGGGAATTTGCGGGCGGCGCTGATTACCGCGCTGGTTATCCCAATCGCCATGCTCATGACCATTACGGGCATGGTCGAAAACAAAGTCTCCGGCAATTTGATGAGCCTCGGCGCACTGGATTTCGGCCTGATTGTCGATGGCGCAGTGATTATCATTGAAAATTGTTTGCGGCGTTTTGGTATGGAGCAACACAAATTAGGACGATTACTCACCAAAGAAGAGCGCTTTTCTTTGGCTGCAAAAGCTACAACCGAGGTGATCACGCCTAGCATATTTGGGATTTTAATTATCACGATTGTGTATATTCCGATCTTCTCGCTCACAGGCGTTGAAGGGAAAATGTTCCATCCTATGGCCTTTACGGTTGTCGTGGCCTTGCTCAGTGCGCTTGTGCTGTCGCTGACCTTCGTGCCAGCGGCTGTTGCCACATTTATCACGGGGAAAGTCCATGAAGAAGAAAACAGAGTCATACGCGGCGCAAAACGCGGCTATGAGCCTTTATTAAAATGGAGCCTCCGTCATCCTGCAATGGTGATTTCTGCAGCTCTTGTTTTGGTGGCTATCAGTTTGTTTGGAGCCTCCCGCATGGGCGCGGAATTTATTCCAAGCCTTGATGAGGGCGATATTGCCATGCATGCGATGCGTATTCCTGGCACGAGTCTAACCCAATCCACGGAGATGCAGCACGAAGTTGAAAAAACGGTGCTGACATTCGAGGAAGTGAAAACCGTGTTTAGTAAAATCGGAACACCAGAAGTTGCTACTGATCCGATGCCGCCGAATGTGGCTGATACATTCATTATCTTAAAGCCGCGCAAAGAATGGCCTGATCCCTCACTGCCAAAAGCCGAATTAGTTAAACGCATGGAGCAAGTTTTGGAAAAATTGCCCGGTAATAATTACGAATTTACCCAGCCCATTCAGATGCGGTTTAACGAGCTTATTTCCGGTGTGCGGAGTGATCTGGCTGTGAAGCTTTACGGTGATGATCTCGACCAGCTTCTAAAAACTGCGCAGGAAATAGAAGCTGCGGTTAAAAAAGTTGAAGGTGCCGCCGATGTTAAAGTCGAGCAAACCTCTGGTCTGCCAACTTTAAGCATTATCCCCGATAGGAAACGGCTTGACCTCTATGGCTTGAATATCGCCGATGTGCAAGATGTTGTGCAAGTTGCCATGGGTGGCCGTGAAGCCGGACAGGTCTTTGAGGGTGATAGACGTTTTGATCTGGTTGTCCGCTTGCCTGAAAAACTGCGGACAAATATCAAAAGCCTTGAAATGCTGCCGATCCCTCTGTCAAACGCGGAACAGGAAGGTGCAGACGAAACCCCCGATTATGTGCCTTTGAAAGAGGTGGCTGATCTGGATATCGCCTATGGTCATGCGCAGATTAGCCGTGAAAACGGCAAGCGGCGCATTTTTATCACTTCTAATGTTCGCGGGCGCGATCTCGCCAGTTTTGTAAAGGATGTACAAAATGTGGTGCGGGAGAAAGTAGATGTCCCAGCCGGATATTGGGTCGATTACGGCGGGACGTTTCAACAGCTTATATCCGCAAAACAGCGTTTGATGGTTGTTGTGCCGATCTCGCTCTTGTTGATTTTCGGTCTGCTCTTTATGGCGTTTAATTCAGCGCGGGCGGCGATGCTGGTATTCTCTGGCGTACCGTTGGCTCTGACAGGCGGGATAGCAGCGTTGATGATACGAGATATTCCTTTGTCCATCTCCGCAGGTGTTGGCTTTATTGCCCTATCCGGCGTGGCCGTGCTGAACGGCGTGGTCATGCTGTCCTTTATCCGCGATCTGGAAAAACAGGGCAAGCCACTGGAAGAGGCTATTGTTGAAGGCGCATTAACACGTCTCCGGCCTGTCTTAATGACCGCGCTTGTTGCCAGCCTCGGCTTTGTACCAATGGCGTTCAATGTCGGCGCAGGATCGGAAGTGCAAAGACCACTGGCCACAGTGGTGATCGGCGGGATTATATCCTCGACCATCCTGACATTGCTGGTGTTACCAGCCCTGTATAAATGGTTCCCCAGCCGGATCAGTATTCTGGGGAAGCGTAAAACTAAACCTCAACCCAACTTAAACCAACCATCATAGAAGGAGAAAAAACTATGAAAACATTAATGCTTTTAACTGCCACCTTACTGACTATCGGTCTTGGAACAGCTCAAGCCGGAGCGAGTGATTATACACCGGAGCAGATCAAGGAGATGCCGCGTTTCAGCAGCATTGAACAGCAACGCTGCCCTAAATCTCGCTATCGGTCCGTCAAAAAACGTCTCGAATGCAAAAAAGAAGTGCGGGTAGAGCTTTTTGAAAAACGTCAAGCCAGAGAAGCCGCAGAGAAAAACAATGGCTAAAGGTTGCGGCGATTCATGCGCTGATACTACTTTTGAAGGATTATCGGCAACCTATAAAAAGATTTTATGGGTGGTTGTGTCCATCAATTTTGCCATGTTTCTGGTTGAAAGCGTGGCGGGTTTTCTGGCTGATTCCACGGCTCTGAAAGCCGACGCTCTTGATTTTCTTGGTGATGCCGCCACCTATGCGGCAACGCTTCTGGTCATTGGAAAACCGCTAAAAACAAGATCCCTGATAGCTTTGCTCAAAGGATTGAGTCTGGGCGCAATGGCGATTTTTGTACTCGGTTTTACCCTCTACCGTGTTTTTGTTACGGGCGATCCAGAGCCATTCACTATGGGCGCGATTGGCTTTATGGCGCTCTTCGCCAACACGGTCAGCGTCATGCTTTTAATGAAATACCGTGACGGCGATTCCAATGTCCGCTCGGTCTGGCTGTGCAGCCGTAATGATGCCATTGGGAATATTGCCGTGATGCTGGCCGGAGCTGGCGTTTTTGCCACCGGAACAATCTGGCCGGACATTATAGTCGCTTTTGTGATCGCGGGATTATTTATGCACTCGTCCATTAAAATCACCCATCAGGCTTTGTCCGAACGAAAAGAGGAAACAGTATGAATACAGATTTACAAGAACAGCTTTTTAAGAACATCGGTGATCTCGAAGTCATTATGGCGCAAGGTGGCCCGATCCCCGATGCACATATTGATGATGGCGACCATTTACTGGTCGATGTAAAACGCGAGGCCGAGCATG
Organism: uncultured Micavibrio sp.; assembly: GCA_964352665.1. GTDB lineage: Bacteria > Pseudomonadota > Alphaproteobacteria > Micavibrionales > Micavibrionaceae > UBA1672. Next base: position 136,877 of record CAYGSJ010000007.1, on the reverse strand, counting down.
AAAACATTGTGGCCATTGAGGTCGGTGATGAGATTTATATAAAACGGCTCTACATCCACAAAAACAAAATAGACCTCATTCCGCACAATGACGCCGACAACATTCCGCCATTCAATACCATGGACGATCTAAATATATACGGCGTTGTGACGTGGGTGATGAAGAAAATGGCTTAGATCGTATTCAATTCTTAGCCAGCTAGAAACTCAACCACTCAATAAAGGGCGCATATAAATAGGCTGTGACAAAGCCAAAACACCAGACCGCCACTGAAAGCCAGTATAGCCGGATATTCCATTGATGCGCGGATGCACAGGCTTTGGCCAATTTCGTATGGGTGGGACAGGCGCGGTTCGGACGGTGAAGCAGCCATCCGGCCAATGCCAGTACCGCAGCACTAATGCCAAAAGTCCAGTTTTTATGCAGACCGAGAAGCCCCAAAAAAGGCAAATACTCACCGTAAACAGAAGCCACCACCGCTCCCATACCAAGACTCACCAGCACAATCGGCAAAGCGCAGCACAGCAATGTCGCTGCGGAGGTAAAAAGTATAAGCCAACCCCAGCGTTTTATAATGTGCATGTGTCCTGAATTTCTTCGCCTTTGTACAAGTACCCAAAATCGCGAAACAATTGTGTCATGTCTTCTTCCAAAAATACTACACTCTCATTGGCGCAGACCTTAACCAGACCGCTTTTAAAATTAATATCAAAACCTTTTACACCGTCTATGCTCATAAAGCGCCTTTCCAGACCGATGGCGCAGCCCGGACACACCGCCCCATGCACATTCATCTGGTGTTCTTTTACCTGCTGCTGCGTATCTTCCGCTTGCACAGGCTGTATGGCCAGTAGCAAAGCCGCGCCGAGAAATAATGTTAAAGTTTTCATTGTTTGGTTCCTTCCTTTTTTATTAAATTAGAAAATAATTTCCAGCGCAAGTTTTGCGCGGTACTCCGATTCATCCTGATTGCCGTTTAAATCTTCATACACCGGAATTTGTACCCCGCCCTTGATCCCGACATTGCGGTGCGACCAGTACACGCCGGGCGAAACAAATACTTCCGTCCCGCCCGTATTGGCGAGAGACATGCCGTATTGATCGGACTTCTCGGTAAATTCGCCGTTGAGTTCTACAATCCATACAGTGTCATTTTCATTGATGCTTTCCAGCGGTTCGGGGCGCAAACCCACCGCCGCATCGAGTCTTAGCTTGCTGCCCTGGTCAATATCATCCGTTCCTTCGCCGTTAAAGCGGTAGCGGGCGCTCGACCAGTATTGCCATTTATTGCTTTCCTGCCGGAGCGCAAGCCCCACCTCATATTCTTCTGTGCCGGAGTTGAGGGCGGGTTGTTCATTGCTGGCCGTGTCAAAATTGACCCGCCCTAGGACGGTGGCCGAGCGTTGATAATCAGGCCCCGCATCAAGATAAAAACGGTACTTGGTCAACAGGCCCAGATTGCCTATGCCATCACCATCCATTCCGTTTTGCTCGACGCGCTTGTAGGGAACAATTTCTGCGGCAACCATCCAGTCCGGCGTGAGGCCGTAATCCAGCCGCGTTGAAAGAACATCGGTTTGCTTATCGCCGTATTCCTTGCGGGTGTATTCCAAATGGTATTCATAGCCGCCTTTGTAGCCCACGCCCGCGCTTTCTGTGAAAAGCGGGCTGCAAGCCAAACTTGGCGAGATATGAAACAGGCTGCCAGCAGTGGCCAGCAGTAGGAGTTTTTTATTCATTCACCTTCTCCGTTAAAGTATTTTAGGATAGTGCAATCACTTAACGGGTTTCCTGCGCCCGGACAATTTTCTCTGAGGGCGGTGAGCGCCTCTTTCATGGCCATTAAATCTTTAATACGCAGCTCTATATCAATAATCTTTTCGTCCGCTTTTGTACATGTATCGCCACAATCCGCCTCCGCATTGTCACCCAGTTCCAGAAGGTCTTTGGTTTCCTGCAAGGTGAAGCCCATATTTTTGGCTTTCTGAATAAAATGTAGACGGGCAAGGCCATTTTCATCATACACGCGATAACCGGATTCCAACCGTTCCGGCTTCGCCATCAAGCCTTCCTTCTCGTAAAAACGGACGGTTTCCACGCCAACACCAACGGCTTGTGCTAATTTTCCAACTGTCATTTGCGTCATATCCGATTCCTTTCACTCTCCATTCTAAACCCCGTACTATACTACCGGGTCAAGTACTTTATGAGATCAGCGCGGCTGTTTGTTTGTCAACCAAGTGGCAAACCTTAATCCCCAGCGGTTTCGCCTCGGATAATGATTTAAGCTTATTGTATCGGTACAATAGGGTAAAATTCTAAAATTACCCTGTAAAATGGTCAAAAACAGTGGATTTAGGACTCGAACTGGCGTATGAGAATAGTTAGGTGTAGACTACTTCCTCCGCCATTTTACTGTCATCATATAAAGATTATAGGATGAGCATTGTCCCAAAGTGATTTACCAATTGATGTCATAGATCATTGGATTACAGGAAAGTCCGGTTCAAAATCGCCTGTTTTATTAGGGCTTTCTGCCCCGCAAGGCGCTGGAAAAACGACAATTACAACAGAATTGCAACATCGTTATGGTGATCGGCTTTTGGTGCTTTGTCTTGATGACTTCTATTTAACCAAGGCAGAAAGAGCTAGTCTGGCAAAAGAGGTGAGCCCTTTATTCGAAACAAGAGGACCCCCCGGAACACATGACTTAGCCCTTTTGAATACCGTGCTTGATGATCTGCACAATGCTTCTGAAAATTCTACGCTCAGAATACCGCAATTCGACAAAGTTACAGACGAGCGTAAGCCCGAAAATCAATGGATAGAATATAAAGGACAGCCGGATGTTATCTTGCTTGAGGGATGGTGTGTTGGTGCTTTATGTGCCGCTGATTTTGTAAGGGATGCGCCCTTGAATGACGTCGAGGAAACCGATACCGACAATAGGTGGAGAACATATAGTGCGGAGCAATTGGCAGGAGATTACAAACACCTGTGGCAGAGATGCGATGATATTTTCTATATGCTAACGAAAGATTTTGGTCAGGTTTCTGGGTGGCGTATCCAGCAGGAGGAAACCAATCTTGGGCTGAAGCATGGGGCGTTGCCTTCTGATCAAGTGGCATGGGTTGGCAGATTTGTCCAGCATTTCCAAAGGGTCACACAAGATATAGAAAAAGGCCACCGCATTCAGGGCTGTGGCCTTTACCTTGATAAAAATAGGCAGATACTATCCCGCTTGCTCTAACGCGTATTCAGTAAGATAGGTTTTTCCGTCATTTGAAACCCTCTCTGCTCTTCCTGTTACCCAAAGTCTGCAGTTTCTTGCATCACACAGACAAGCAAATTGTTTGAACAACTGGTCTTCGGTCGAGGCGTAATCCATGGTGAGTTGCTCACCGGCCTTGATATCTTTAATGCAATATAGCCGTCTTTGCTGCATATCCAGAACACAGTTTGGATCGCAGTTATGAAGCAAATAACCAATAAAATGAGGATCATGCAAATGGTGCAACGGATCAATTTGCAGTGTGTGTTGCTTAACGGTTGTTTCTACAACACCGGTAAATCCACCAACAATTTCTCCACGCTCAAAATCGCGCATGGCCAACAATCCTATACCGTAATCACCAAAGTTTTTCAATTGTACAGCATCTGTCGAGGGGAACAGTTTTTTATCCTCGTCCGTAAACTGGCACATATCCAGAAAGCTTTCGGGATAAAGGCTTGGCTTGGAATCTGTGACATCTTTTCTGCCAATTGTGTAGGCTTTCAAAGATGGAAACCCATTCAGAGTAGTGGAATAGGTTGTCGTATATGCACCTGTATAGGCAAGAATAACTTTATCGCTTTCTTTCAGATTGAGGGGGAGTTGGTAATCAAAACATTCCCGATAGATGACATCATTGGAATCACAAGTTTGGCCTGACAGAATCACACGTCCGGTTGGCCCCTCACGCGTGCTTATAACCGGATAATCTATTTTTTCTTCAACCAGCCCGCCATAGCGTCCAATATCAAGATAAACCCATCTTAAGTCAGGGCTTTCAAAATCTTGAGAAACCTGCACGACTTCTGAAAGAATATATCCTGCATCTCCGGTCATATAGCGCCCCGGCTCGGTGTATATAACGGGCGGAGTCTCGAAATACATATCCGCATATTTCAGGATTGCTGCCGCAAAATTTTCGATAGGCGGCGTTTCTGAGCGATAGGAAACCGGAAAACCGCCGCCAACATCCACTATTTTTAGCGGATGCCCCGATGCAGCAAGAGATTTAAAAATCTTTCCAGCGTCGCTCATTGGTTTTTCCCATGATTCGGGTAAAAGTTGCTGTGATCCGGTGTGGAAAGAAACGCCGAACGGGACAAGCCCTAAAGATGGGGCTGCTTTCAGCCATTCTTCGGCCTTTTCGAATGGGCAGCCAAACTTAATAGTAAGCGGTGAGACTGCGCCTTTTCCATCTGCAATAATTCTACAGATCACCTTTGATTCGGGCGCAGCACGTGCTATTTTTTCAAGCTCTGTATAGTCATCGAAAACATATTCACGAACACCCTTTTCAAACGCATAAGCAATCTCACGCTCCTTTTTCAACGGATTGCCGTAAAGAATTTTCTCGGGCGGGGCACCGGCCTTAAGGCACATATCGATTTCGCCTGTACTGGCAACCTCGAAATATCCTCCGATTTCAGCAAGTCTTTTCAGGACATCCCGGTGTGGATTAGCTTTAATCGCATAGTAATGAAGGCTTTCAGGCATTGCTTGAGCCAGTCTCTTGAAGTTGTATTCAACTTTTTCGAGGTCGATTAACAAATAAGGGGTATCTTGATTGCAAGCATCAAAATAGCCCTCAACATATGGGGGAATATCTACCGTTCTCATCTTTATGGGACTTTACAGGCAGAAAACAAAAAAACGCGCGTAAATGCGCGAATTAACTAAATATTTGACCATCTTAATAAACCCTCTAAAAGCAGATAACCAAAACAACATTTTCTGATTCAAGCATTGAGGCATTTTCCAGATTTATGCAACATAAATTTTGCATTTTGGGTATTTTTTTCAGACAAAATTTTTGGCCCTATATTTCGGGCACTTCGTGAGGAGGTTCCAACGACTGCAAAAGTGCGGTCTGTATAGCTGCTCTTGTTCTCATTGGCTCATCTGCTTTTATGACACAAAACGGCAGATCATTTCTTTCAATAATACGTTGCGCACGACCATAATCTATTTGATCAGCGCCAACACGCTCGTTACCTGTAGATAATGCAATTCCGACTTGTAAGTCAGAGGCTATCGCGATCAAATCTCTGGTTATATCGGGCACCGTGCAATCAACAGCGTATAACCTTACTTCGTTATCTAGCTCACGAATCGCTTCTATAGCTTCAGGCAAATAATGAGCTGTTGTAGGTCTATAGCCAGGCATTTCAACATTACTATGTCCAAATAACATGACCGTTTTAAGACAGGCCGCTAAATGAATATCTGCTGATAATTTTCGGGCTTCTCGGAGGGCATCCCACTTGTAGGATGACAAAAATACCTGTCTCAAAGGCAGGTCTGCCTTCTCTATTACTTCCATAAGAGGAACTAGGGCAGCAGCATCTTTTAGGTCGAAATTAAAAACACAATCTTTTCTCTTTGCCAGAACTTCTCTTATTACTGTTTCTATAGTGGGTATTCCAATACCGCCCCCAATATCCAGACCCCGAATTTCATCATACGTATATTGATTGACGTTTTTTCCCTCTTCAAGATTGTCCAGAACATAGGCCCAAATATCCTTTCCATGCAGGGCGATAGGCACACCATCACTGGTTATAAGGACATCAACCTCGATCCCATCCGCCACCCTGTCCAACGCTGTCAGAAACGCAGGAATGCTGTTTTCCGGGAAAATTGACCTGACATGAGAGTCAGCAGGCAGCTGATGTGTTGGTCCGTAACCTCTATGACCAATAATATAGAACATAATTTCCTGCTACTTTGACTTTTTGTAATAAATAATTTATTATTGTTAATTAACATAATAAAGATACTGTGTCAATGAAACCATTAATAATAGGTCACCGGGGTATGGGTCCCACCAGCCATTTGCCAGAGTTAGCACCTGATGTGCTCCCTGAGAACACGCTTGCATCCTTTGAGCAGGCGATACTAGAGGGTGCTGAAGGGCTGGAATTTGACGTGGCAGTAAGCGCCGATGGGGTCGTTGTGGTCATTCACGATGATGAATTGAACAGAAATGTTGCTGGTGCAGACCGTGAAGGCAATGATTTAGGTAGAGTAGGAGACCATGACTTCGTGGATTTGAAAAACCTTGATGTTGGAAATGGCCACTATATACCTAGTCTGCACGAGGTTCTTGATATGGTTTCAGATTACAACTTTAGTCGGGAAACACCGCTTATCATCAATATCGAATTAAAAGGCGATGATTGTGTAGAAAGAACCTATGAAACGATCATGGAATATGTTGAGCGCGGAGACCTAAGAAAAGAAGATTTTGTTTTTAATACTTTTAAGTGGGAGAGGCTGCAACAAATGCGAGAGCTTGATCCCGAGGTTAAACTTGTACCCAACATAAAAACATCAGTGCTTTTCGGAAGTGATAACGTTGAAATGCCCGGTTTTTTTGTTGCTCCAGAACTGCCCTGTGATGAGGCAGGATTAGCACAAATTCAGTGGTTACATGACGAGATAGGGTGCCATGCTTTTGATTGTGTCGTTTATGATATTCGTCCGGAGCTGGCAGATTTATGTGCACGAAATGGTATTGGGCTCTATGCTTCTCCATCTTCTTGCAGGGAGGGTATAACGGATATAAGTCCCTATGTGCAGGGCTTTTTGACGTTTGGTAGAGATTTGCCAGCCCTTTACCTAAAAGCGGATGATGCAGCAGAAACTGTACGATTAGTAGATCATTTGCTGGCACAAGATGTAGCTCTTCAAGCTCCTCAATTTACCTTATAGAGCACTATAATTTCACATTTCTTTGATTTTTTATTTGTTTTCCAATAATATCTGTCCCATTCGATATAAAAAAACGCCAGAGAAAAATAATGGCACATAAAAACAAAGGGTTGATTGATCCCGAATGGGTCGTCAGACAGCGGCAAATCGTAAGGACAGAGGTTTTGGAGACCATGTTGATCCAGCATGGCTTTACGAAAGGACCTGCCACGAGTGGCTCGCATGTGAAATTCTCTCATCCGGAGCTTACCAGGCCTGTGATTATTGTCGCGGGCACGGATGATCTGGGGTCACAAAAAGAGGCCGCGAAAAAATGTATTGAAGCCGGAGAGATCAAGGCCCAGAAGCGCGCAGAGGCGCGGGCGGCTAAAAGATCGGCGGTCGAGGGGAAGGGGGCGTTTGCAGCAGCTGCAGATAGTAGCCCGACCAAAAACACACTTGATAATTTGCCTCATGGAATATCGGGTTTTGAATATGAAGGTATAGTTGTTTTACGCTCTAGACGTATAGCGCAGGTCGGTGACATTTGTATGCCTGAAACCGACCCCAGAGCACTAGAGGCACTTTGCAAAAGTATTGATGAGAGGGCGCAGGCTAAACTCAAAGAACTGGGAGAAATCAACAGGGCGTTTGAAACCGAGTTCGGCTTTGACGATGACACATTACAGCTTGAGCAATCCCGGTATGAACTTGTTGCCCGAATTCCTCCTTACCACCCCGAAGAGGATCATGATCTGGATTCAGGATTACAGGATTTTAAGCAATTACTACTAGGGTACGACTATCTTTTTCAGGATCAGATAATTGCAGGGGTACGTCATTTCAGAGAAGGTGAAGGGATGGATTGTCGTCAAGAGGAAACATCTTCCGGTTTTGTTTTAACATTTGAACACACGCATTTTGTGACTGGTGATCCCATTGCGAACGCGTTGGAAACCTCAAGGATGATGCGCCCCAACCCAGTCGCATTTTTTAGATGGGTAGATCAGGGCTTTGAATCAACATTGGGGGGTCTTTCAAATCACCGTTTAGTATCAGATGAACTACAACAAAGGTTTGGAGTAGTAACAAGGAGGCCACGTGTCCCAGTCTCCAAAAAGCCAGGGGATACAATTGTTATGTCTCATCCATTTTTTCCGGATTTTTACCATGAATATCAAGCGCCGGACACAATTCCCAGAGCTGCTGATATTGCTCGGGAATATCAAGACGCCGGTCAGGGATATGCAGATCCGGAACTGTTGAACAGGCTTTTTGGAAAAAAACAGACCAGCAAAGATGTTGAGACGGCTGTCGAGCAAGCTATTATGGATTGCGTAAACAGAATTCAGGTCCTTGGAGATATAATGGATAGAGAGGTTATGCACAAATTGGCTCCTCTTGGTATTATGTTAGCTACAAAAAAACGTCCTACAAAACCAAAAGATTATGGACGGGAGGTAATGTTAGATTTACTCCATGCTCAATCAGGTGAAAGCGTTTCAATGCGTGGCTTTTTCTCATCATTAAATGGTCGTGTGTTTCTAAACCCTCAGGATATTGATGAGGCAAAAATCTTTTTCGATAGAATCCGTAAAGCTGCAGCGCAACAGATTGATTTGCAAGGGGGGAGGCAAAGTAGTAGAACCATATTCGGTAATAGGGACAGTGTGTTAAGAGACGCGCCGGATCAGAATCTCTTCGGGGATGGCCCTAATTTTTACTAGTTTTATGGCCTCAAACAATTTTTTTTGCATATTTCACATAAAACGTGCATATTCTCATAAAATAATTACTTATGAAAAATAATGACAATAAAAAATACACAAGGGTTGATTGATCCCGCATGGGTCGTCAGACAGCGGCAAATCGTAAGGACAGAGGTTTTGGAGACCATGTTGATCCAGCATGGCTTTACGAAAGGACCTGCCACGAGTGGCTCGCATGTGAAATTCTCTCATCCGGAGCTTACCAGGCCTGTGATTATTGTCGCGGGCACGGATGATCTGGGGTCACAAAAAGAGGCCGCGAAAAAATGTATTGAAGCCGGAGAGATCAAGGCCCAGAAGCGCGCAGAGGCGCGGGCGGCTAAAAGATCGGCGGTTGAGGGGAAGGGAGAATTTGATCGAACTTCAGGCAACCCCCTTGTCAGGACACTGGAACATCTCCCAAAGGATATCGAGGGTTTTGAGTTTGAGGGGCTGATTGTTGTTCGTCCCAAGAAATTAAAGCAAATAGGAAATATTTTGCCGACGGATATCCATCCCAGAGAACTCGATGAGCAATGCGAGGTTCTCAGGAAGGAAGCTAGAGAAATGCTTGCCGGGATGGGCGAAGGAAACCGGGAATTCGAGACCAGCTTTCATTTCGAGCATGACCATTTGATTTTGGTGCAGCCGCGCTATGGATTGGTTACGGCAATACCGCCTTATCACCCTGATAATGAAGAAGAGTTTTTAGATGCAACCGCGCGATTTGGGTATTTACTGCAAAGCTATGATCATTTGTTTATGTATAATGTGGTACTGGCCGTAAAGACACATGATGAGGCAGGTAGGCTTGCGATCAGACCAAACCATAGGGCACAGGATATAACCTGTACTTTTAGCTCAAATCATTTCATCACAGGGGAAGTGATTACAGATTCTCTGACATGCTCTTTTGCAGGGCGGCCTGATCCACAAGAGTTTTTCCGTTGGGTAGATGAGGGGTATGAGAATTCTATTGGAGGGCCAGGTGATTCAAGGTTCTTAAGTAGTCTTTTTATCAAAAAACACGGTTTTGAAGTAAGGCGGCCCAAAGGGCCGAGGGGAACAGGTTTAGGTGACAAGCTTGTCTTTACACACCCTTTTTATCCGAAACTTCATTGTGAGATTACTGCGCCGGATACAATTCCCAGAGCCGCAACTCTTGCCAGAGAGTACGTCGGGGAAGATGGTAACTATTTTGATGAGGAGCTTCTCAATCGGCTGATGGAGAAAAAAGCGCTTAGTCAGGAAATAACAGAAGCCTTAGTAGAACTGCGAAGACAGATGAATCTGGAAATGGAACGGGCTAATCGGGAAGTATTTGCACCACTTACAGCCAGTATTAGGGATCTGGGCTTGGATTTTGTGTCTACCAAGCGCATTAAACCGGGAGACTACGGCAAAGTTGGACAGGTATGCTTGTACGATCCTATAACGGGTGAACGTAGCCGTTTGATTCCCACAATTTTTGTTTCGGATCACAAGCAATTACTTGATCCAAACAATCTGGACAATGCTTGGGAATTTATAGAAGAAATTCGTAAAAGACGTCAGCCTAAACGGGACTTGGGGGGCGGAACTTTCGGCTCCGGCGGTAGTCTCTTTGATCGTTTCGATTTTCCGGGTCCTGGTTAATTTTGTTCGTTTTTATAAACGTGATCAAAATAAGCGTCTATGCCTCTGGCAATTGATGCCGCCATTTTCTTTCTATGTGCTGGTTGGTTTAGGAGATCTGCTTCCTTTCTATTGGACATAAATCCGGCCTCAATTAAAACAGAAGGAACATCAGGCGCCTTAAGCACAGCAAATCCGGCATAACGATGTGGGTTTTCAAGCAGATAAATACCATTTGTCTTAAGCTTTGAGACAAGTGTATTCGCAAAGAACTTTGACTGGTTCATGGTGTCATTCATCAAAAAATCACCAAGGATAAAAGCAACTTGTTCATCTTCAACACTTAGACCAACGCCTGCGATCAGATCGGCCTGATTTTCTTTTTCCGCAAGGCGCGCTGTTTGCTGGTCCGAAGCTTTTTGTGAAAGTGTGTAAATCGACGTTCCGTGGACATTCTTTTTGTGGATTGAATCTGCATGGAGTGAAATAAACAAATCCGCATTTTGATCACGTGCAAATTTTACCCGATCTTTTAGCCGGATATAGATATCCTTTTCACGTGTGAGCATCACACGATATTTGCCGGTTTCTTGAAGCTGTTTTCTGAGTTCTTTGGCCATCGCCAGAACGACATGTTTTTCATAGGCTTTGTTGTGGCCAATAGCACCGGGGTCGTTTCCACCGTGTCCGGGGTCGATAATAATCAGCGGTTTTTCAGCAGACGCATATTTCGGACGTGCAGTATTGTCAGGGGGCACAGGAACACCATTTTGTGTTCCCGCAGAGGTGCCTTTGTAATCCTCTATTTTTAACGTACCGTGCACGACATTTTTCAGTTTTGTAAACTCTTCACCATCGACAAGGCGGTAATCAACAACAATACGGTTTTGTTTCTCTCCCTGCTTAGGCAGTAAAAAAGCAGAGTCAATGAGGGCAGGTTGCCCCATATCAAAAACGATGCGTGACACTCCGGGCATCAGACCGCCTTGCCGTATATCCGATATCATCGCCTGCTTTGGCTTTTCAACACGTCCAGCGCGCCACGCAAAGGTGGGGAGATCAATAACCATTCTGTAAGGATCAGAGAGGACAAAAGCACGAAAATCTGTAACTTCACTAAGATCCAGCACCATCCTGACTTTTTCAGGGTGCACGCCAAAACGCACTTGCTGTACTTCAAGCGCATAGGCACTAAGGCTTATAAGGCTCAGCGAGAGAACGATATACAGGATTTTAAAAATACGGCGGAAAACCATCTGAATACGCTAGATTAAGTCCAAGATACTCTAATACATAGCATGAATCCCTAGTATTCTGTACAGCATAATTATTTTCTTGCACAATATGTAAATTATATGGGATATTTGGCCCCAGAGGAAAAATAAAAAAGGGCTGAATATGCGTCCACAAACTATAAGTAATTTATTTGCAGGCTCTGCGTTAACATTTGGAGCGACAGGCTTGGAGATGTTAAATATAGGTAGGGCAGATGGTGTTGTTCCTATTGTGCTTGGAATGGCTTCGGCAGTTGTTTCAATTATAGGTGCACGTTTGGCTGATACAGGAGCAGAAGAGGTCAAAGTAGACTCTTTTGATGCAGACTTCGTTGATTTACCAAATGAAACGCATCTATATTTTCCTGATTTAGATGATCCAAGATCCAGAGCAGATGTGGTTGCAGGATCTGCATTAACCTTTTTGCTGATGGCAGAGAGTTTCTTGTCTGCCGGAAACCAAGAGGGTTATATCCATTTGGCTCTGGGTGTTGCAGTAGGAGTAGCTGCTGTCTGGCAATATCGCAGAGCTCTTAGTGGCACAGAAGAAGATATTGATTCAATACCGAGGACACTCATCGCTGATCTTCTGGAACAAGACCCAAATGAATCTGACGATCATACACCATCTTAAAAAATCTATTCTATAACCTGAAATTCTTTTAAGCACACATATCCATCTTTGATCGCGACGACAATTTCGCGATCGGAGGATCGCATTAATGTGCCCGGCTTATGGGTATGCTGGTCTTCCCATGTGGTAAATTGAAACACACCGAGTTTTTGTGAATCTCCGACGTTATTTTTGATGGTGGCAATGTTTCCAAAACGCCCAAAAGCTTTTGCTTTTAATCTTAGGTTTCTTGCTGTTTCATTCCAGTCCAACAGGCGCATATCGTTGTTGGGTGCCTTATAGGACGATGAATTTTCCTTGTTCTGGGGTTTTGCCTCTTTCCAGTATCTTTCTACGTTTTCGACCATCTCGGATAGAACGGGGGGAAGGCGTACGGCAATTCTTGCGTTCAGCGTTTCGATATCTGTGTGCTCATCTATAGGCACAGCTTCTTGGTACAGAATGTCCCCTGCATCAAAATCATCGGTTAATTTATGGAGTGTAAAACCGGAGGCCTCGGGTTCGTGCATCATAATAAAGGGAAGCGGCATAATGCCCTTGGCGCGTGGTAAAAGGCTGGGGTGTAAGTTAATGCCATATGCTTTTTTTTCATCTATAGCAGGGATTTTATAAGGATATCCAGCGCACAGGAAAAGTGTGCACTCTTTCACAACTAAAGCCTCTATGTGATAGGGCTCTGCCTGGTATTCGGTGATCGGAATATTAAAATGTTCCGCGAATTCCTTTATTTGTACATTATAGGAAAAGACATTATCGCAGGGAAATGTAAAAATCTGAAGAATTTCGTGCCCATCCGCCATAAGGCGCTGTGCGATATCCATTGTATAATCATAACCGAAGAAGGCGATTTTCATGAATATTAGTGTTTAGGAAATATGGGGTTTAATCAAGATGAAATGCGATCTTATGCATCATCATCAAAAATGCCTAGAAGCTCGTCGAATAGGCTGCCGCTTACTTTGATCGTGCTCAGATTCGCTTTATAGGTAATAGCCGCCAGTTTAGAATTCACAATTTCTTCTGCTAGATCAACATTAGGGACGCCAACAACACCGTTTTCATCGGCAAAGGGAGAATCAGGATCATATGCAGGAAAAAATGGATTGGGTTTTGGCGCGTATTGCGTTAATACGCCACCAGTACCCAAACTTTTGGATTGTGTGATTAACGGTGTATAAGGCGCATTATCCGGATCCACCAGTGAGCCTACGGTGCTCAAATTCGCAATATTAGACGCGCTGGCGTTCAGTTTTAATGACGCCGCGTTTAATCCACTTAATGCTATTCCAATGGCATTTATCATACTTTTAGGATACCATAAAAACCGTTAAAATGTTATTGATAATGCTGTGATTTAAAAATACGAATTTAATCAAAAGGATAACTGCGATGCGTATATTAGGTTTTTTACTGCTTCTGGCCATAGCTTCCATGGCTTCATTTTCACCATCTTATGCAGGAGATGGTTTTTGGTCATGGAATATATTCGGCAGTAAAATGGGTTCAGAGGATTTCGAGCCATATATCGGTGGAGAAAAAATCAAACAGCGCTCTCTTTGGGATGGTGATGATTGGACACCGCAAGACTGGATTCATGAAGAAGATGATAAGAGGGCCGTTATGCGCGACCTGTATGAAGCCAAAATCATCACTGGCCAATATACCGGCAAGCAAAAAATTCCGGTGTTAGAAGTAGGCGAGCCATTCACACAGTTGTCAGGTTTTGATCAAAGGCGCGTACTTGAATTTGTTGATTATGTTTTCGGCATAACAACTGCAGAAGAAAACGGTTCTTTCTGGGTTTATTTTGAAGCGAATAAAAGTGAACCAATGGGCTTGTATAACAAGCATGGTTTTCAGAGCTACTAGTTAGATTATAAGAAATGGTTTTTCAAACACCCCAGAACATAGGGCCAACGGCCTTGAATTATTTTCTGCAGGGTCATAATTTCTATCAGCAAGGAAATCTCTCGCAGGCCATATTAAATTATGCCAATGCGGTCATCGCGAACTCCCGGAACGACGAGTACAGGCAAAAGCTTATTAATGTTGTGAGCGAAGCCAGTTTCACGGATATTGACCTTACATTAAAAGAAATTCTGACAGATTGTTTGGAAAGCAAGACAGTTGAGTTTTTGAATTTTGGTCATGCTTGGCACAGTGTTATTCGCTCTGACACCGCTATCAGGAAATATTATAATATTTCTAGACAGACAACCTACGAAACCTTTAAAGCCGATATTGAGCAGCAGAAAAATTTAGATGGTTTGATTGACCCTTTTTTCCTAACGGGGCTGGGGCAGTTTGTAGTTGCTGATACCGTGTTTGAAAAATGGTGCGGCTTTCTAAGGCGTTTTTTACTGGAATCCCTGATGGCGGAACGTCAGCTATTTACAGAGGCAGAAGATATAGAGTTCATTACCTGTGCTCTTGCTCGCTACAGTTTTTTTGTTGATTACATCTGGCCTGTTTCCGAAGAGGAAGAAAAGCAAGCCGAGACCTTGCAACTGGAAATAGAGCAAACCGATAAACCGGATCTACATAAATTAGCGATGCTGGCCTGCTATGAAAGAATTTCGGATCTGAAAAATGCACAGGCCATTGCTGTAAACCTCGAAGGAGGAGAACATGTTTCACAAATTCCGAAATCGCAGATCGAAGATTTTTATCGGCAACAAGACATCAAAAAAGATATCGAAGCCTTAACAGAAATAGGGGCCGAAATTTCATCTGCTGTTCGTGACCAATACGAAGAATTTCCCTACCCCAGATGGAATGTTTACGGCAAAGACATAGTGGATGATGACATTGAAAGACCTTTGGTAGGGAAAGTGCTTAAAATTCTCAATGCTGGTTGTGGTACGGGAAGAGAAGCTATTCAGCTGGCACAGGCATTTCCACAATCCGAAGTTACTGCGATTGATCTAAGCTTGACCAGCCTGGCCTATGCAAAAAGTAAAGCCGACGCGTTTGGAATCAAGAATGTAAAATTCTATCAGGCAGATATTTCAAAACTTGGGTCTATGGCAGAGCGTTTTGACTATATAACCAGCGCAGGTGTCTTACATCATATGGAAGACCCAAAGGCGGGATGGCGCGTTCTTCAGGGGCTATTAAAACCAGATGGCTTGATGCGCATTGGTCTTTACAGCCGTCACGCACGCTGGGCGGTAAACGAAGCCAGACATGCGATTGAAAAATCACATATTGGATCAGACGCGCCAGATATCCGTTCATTCAGACAGAATATCCGTGATCATTTGAAAGAGAAGGCAGTAAAAAATCTTGAAAATACACAGGACTATTACGAGCTATCGGGCTGTCGTGATTTTCTGTTTCATGCACAAGAGCATCAATTCGATCTGATCGAAGTACAAAAAATTCTTGATGAACTAAATCTGGAGTGCCTGAAGTTCTATTTGGCCGAGCATCATGTCGAGAAATATAAAAAAGCAAATCCTCTGGATATAAAGGCGAATAATCTCGAAAGCTGGGCCAAATGGGAAGAAGCACATAAAGATCTATTCATTGGTATGTATATCTTCTGGTGCAGAGGCAAATGACTCTAGCTTTCTGATCCTGCTTTCTCGGTAAAGAATGAACAGGTTGCTTGTAATAATAATCACGGCGCCAACAACGACATTCAGTTTCGGTGTCTTATCCCACAACATAAAATCAAACAGCATGGCCCATATAATCATCGTATACATGACCGGTGCGATCACACTTGCTTCGGCTAGCCGGAAACTTTGGGTTTTTGAAAGTAGAGAAAGCAAACCTGTAGTGCCTATGCCTATAATAATCCAAAAGGCATCAAGAGAAAAACTGTCGGGTTTAACTTCGGCGTAAGGCCAGTGCAATCCCGTTGTTAGCGTTCCAAAGAGCACAAAATAAAAAACAGTCGTAAATGAGTTTTCAGTTTTGCCCATCCAGCGCAAACATACATCGACGCAGCCCGCACTAAAGCCCCACGCAAGACCGATCAAAACGCCGAGTAAAGGTAAGTTTTCTGTGTTAAATGTTGGATTCACAATGATGATAACCCCCATAAATCCAAGGAGTACAGCGCCAAGGCGATAGGGGCCTACCGGTTCTTTCAAAACAGGATAAGACAACAAAACAACAAAAAGCGGAGCAGTGAATAGAAGGGTTGTCGTTTCGGCCAAGGGCATAATGGCAAGCGCCCATGATCCCATAACAATGCCGACAGTTCCAATTGTTCCACGTATCAAATGGGCAACAGGGCGTTTGGTTTTTAAAACGTTCAGGCGCCCTGAAAGTATGATCCAGATGAAAATAGCGGTAAGGGCAAATATATTGCGAAAGAAAGTGACTTCGACGGGGCCAAAATATTGTGCCAGAAGTTTTGCAAACAAGCTCATGGAAGAGAGCATGAGCGCATTAAATAATGCAAACAAGACACCCATAACCAATGATACTGATGCTTTTGTCCTCATAATCTGGCTTTACTTGCTTGGTTTTCTATTATTATGCAGATATTCCCTGTAAATGATATAAAACTGTGCGCTTATGATTAAACCGGAGCCAAGGAAGACTGAAAAATAATCCAGAGTGTAATGCCAGATATAAATATCCATCAGAATATTCCACAATAGGGCGCTATAGCTGAAGGGTGTTATTAAAGACGCTTGTCCGAATTTATAAGCATAGGACAAGAATGTTTGCGCAAGTCCGCCTAATATACCAATCAGAATAAAGTAAGGGATATCTGCTGTTGAAACGCTATGGGCAACCCACGGTAAAAAGAGAGCAGGAATAATAACGCCGGCCAAAACAAAATAGAAAACAATAGTAAGAGGGGACTCTGTCTTTAAGCTTCTTAAGGTAGTGTACATGGAGCCGTGCAAAATGGCCGCTGAAATAGCAAAACATAATCCAAGAACGCTTATACTTCCGCTGGGCTGGGCAATCACGATTACACCTGTCATACCAAATAAGACGGCCGTCCAACGATGAATACCTACTTTCTCTTTCAAAAAGATATGGGCAAAAGCAGGCGTCATTAGAGATGATGTAAAAAATATAACCGTTGCATAAGATAAGGGCAGGTTAGCAATGGCTTCAAATGTAACAATCAAACTGATTGTCCCGACAATGGCACGAAAAGCAACCAGGCCAGGCTTTTTTGTCTTGAAATGGCGTGTTCTTCCGGAAGCCAGAATAAACACAAGCATTGGTATAAGCAGAACAATATTGCGATAAAAAGCAATTTCGGCAACATGATACCCTGTAGAAAGATGCTTCGCACAGGCCCCCATAAGTGCAAACATCAAATGCGCAAAAAGGCAGTTTATGACGGCAAGATATATTCTGTCTTTTGAATTTTCCATGAAAGTTTCTAACGCGTCCGCAAAAAAGCCCTCAATAAATAATAGAGGGCTTCTTGAACACTGTATTCCTCTTGAGGACTAGTTCTTGTCTTTATCTACAAGCTTATTAGCACCGATCCATGGCATCATAGCACGAAGCTTTGCACCTGTTTCTTCGATTGGGTGCTTGGCCTCACGCTCACGGATTTCAACAAGACGGGTAAGCCCTTCTTTATTTCCACCCATAAAGCCCTGAACAAATTCACCGGACTGTATTTCTGCTAAAATACGGCGCATCTCTTCTTTTGTTTCTTCTGTAATGATGCGTGGGCCGGAAACGTAATCGCCGTATTCCGCTGTGTTGGAAATGGAGTAACGCATATTGGCCAATCCACCTTCATACATTAGATCAACAATAAGCTTAAGTTCGTGCAAGCACTCGAAATAGGCCATTTCCGGCGGATATCCAGCCTCTACAAGAACTTCATAACCGGCCTTCACAAGTTCGGAAGCACCACCACAAAGAACGGCCTGCTCACCGAACAGATCGGTTTCGCACTCGTCCTTGAATGTTGTTTCAATGATACCCGAACGTCCACCACCAACGGCAGAGGCATAAGAAAGGGCTAGTGCCTTTGCGTTGCCGGTTGCATCCTGTGCAATCGCCATCAAACAAGGAACACCGCCGCCGCGTTGATACTCACTGCGCACTGTATGGCCAGGGCCTTTAGGAGCGACCATGAAAACATCAAGGTCGGCGCGAGGTTTAATAAGTTCGAAATGGATGTTTAGGCCATGGGCAAACATGAGGGAAGCGCCTTTTTTCATGTTTGTCTCTAGTTCGTCGCGGTAAAGGTCAGCCTGATGTTCGTCAGGAACCAACACCATGACAACATCTGCTTTTGATGCCGCAATACCAGGAGGAAGGACTTCAAATCCGGCATCTTCCGCTTTTTTAGCAGAGTTAGAACCGCTACGCAGGCCAACAATAACGTCTGAAATGCCGCTGTCCTTCAAATTCTGTGCATGTGCATGCCCTTGGGAGCCATATCCTATGATGGCAACTTTTTTTGCCTTAAGAAGACCGAGATCACAGTCCTTGTCATAGTACACATTCAATGGTGTCTGATTGGCAGGAATGCCCTGCGCTGTATTTGTTTGTCCCATTATTACAAACCTTTCTAAGTTTTTCTTTCGAGAAGGGGCATAAAACAGGGTTTTTTAATAATAATCAAGAAAAAGATACCCTATTTTTATAATAAAATTTTAATGCATTGCATCTTCGACGGCGTTCATGATTTTCATATGTTTTTGAATATCTCCTAAAACATTACCGTTTTCTATACCGTAAGTCTGATCATTGACTTTCAACTGATAAATAGTGGCATTGTGAGATGAATTGAACACACCGAACTCTTCGGCAAAAATACAGACATATTCCTTGTCCAGATCAAGCCAGCCATCTGTTTCAACGGCAAAAAGCATAACCTTTCTATACCCATTGCCAAATTCCGGATCTTGATTATAGGTTTTTCTTTTTACTTCTTTAATCGAAAAACTGTCATCAAGAAATAATCCTGCGGCTGCTTCACATCCTTTTGCAAGTTTTGTGTCTGCTTGTTCGCGTGTGACACAAGAGGTCAGCAACAATAGGCAGGACAATCCAAGAATTAATTTTTTCATCTATGCAACGCTCCGATTTCTTCTTTTCCTCTTGAGATCGCAGCCACGCCTGTGCGGCTTACATCAATTAACCCTAAAGGTACCATCAAATCGATAAAAGCATTAATTTTTTCTGCAGTGCCTGTGACTTCAAACACAAAGGACTCTAATGTGCTGTCCACGGCGCGCGCGCGAAAAATATCGGCAGAGCGTAGGGCTTCAATACGCTTTTCGCCGGTACATTTAACTTTCACAAGGGCCAACTCGCGCTCGACATAATTGCCGTCAACGGTCAGGTCAGACACAACGATCACCGGTACTAACCGTCCGAGTTGCGCTTTAATCTGCTCGATCACTGCCGGTGTGCCTTTGCAGACAATTGTAATGCGCGATAGGTGCTGTGCATGGTTTGTCTCTGCAACGGTCAGGCTCTCGATGTTATAGCCGCGCCCTGAAAACAGGCCGATAACCCGTGCGAGAACGCCTGGCTCATTATTGACCAGAATAGCAAGGATGTGCGACTCTTCTGCTGCTAATTCCGGCGTAGGAGCATAAACACTTTTACTTTTTTTATTTTTAGTCATATCAAAAATTACCTTATTTTATACTTAATCCATAAGTCCCAACATCATAAATCCCGAAAAACCACATCCTAGAAGGCCTAAGGTCCCAAAAACTTTGGCATATTTCATTGTGTCTCTATGTTTTATCCCAAAATACAAACACAAAATCCCTATAATAAGAGCGGTTATTGATGTTGCGGCATAGGAAAATTGGTCTATGTTTTCTGCATCAAACATTATGACAGGCATCATGAAAGGGCCTATGAAAATACCAATAAAAACCGATAGAATTAACATTAGGGTCATGCCCAAAAAAAATGTAGGCAAATCTTGAATCGTTGGAAAATCATTCAGCAAAAGTGTAGCAAAATATGCAACTAGCCCCAGTAACAAGTACCACCCAAAACAACTCGTTAAATATTTTATTTTACTAATTTGTGGCGGTTTTTGTTCGTTCATTTTCTTTTCCTAAACTAAGCTTTTGTCAAATGCCTTGGCATCTGGCGAGAGGATCATTTCGTTATGTGCCTTGCCGGATGGAATCATCGGAAAACAGTTTTCCTTTTGATCGACACAGACATCAACGATGGTCACCTTATCGGTTTTCATCATTTCCTGAATAACATCATCCAACTCGTCCACTGTTTGCGCGCGCAGACCGATACCGCCATATGCTTCGGCAAGCTTTACGAAATCAGGAAGACTATCGGTATAGCTTTCTGAATACCGTTCGCCATGCAATAGTTCTTGCCATTGACGAACCATACCCATCCATTGGTTATTCAGAATAAAGATTTTAACCGGCAGACGATACTGTACGGCCGTGCTCATTTCCTGAATGTTCATAAGGATAGAAGCCTCACCAGCCACATCAATCACCAAAGCATCCGGATGTGCCATTTGCACACCAACGGCGGCAGGAAGACCGTATCCCATTGTCCCTAATCCACCAGATGTCATAAATCGGTTTGGTTCATTAAAGGGAAGAAATTGTGCGGCCCACATCTGGTGCTGACCAACTTCGGTTGTTATATAGGCATCACGCTTGTCTTTTTCCATGAAATGGCGCAGGCGCTCTAATGCATATTGTGGCTTGATAATTTTCTTGTGATTTTTGTAAGCAAGACAGTTTTTAGCCCGCCAGTTTTCAATCTGGTCCCACCAGTTTTTCATGGCTTTAGGATCGGATTTATACCCGCGCTTGCGCCAGACTTTTAACATGGCCTCTAAGGTTTTGGCAGCATCTGCAATGATCGGAACATCTACTTTTATATTCTTATTGATCGAGCTTGCATCAATATCAACGTGGATCTTTTTTGATTTTGGCGAGAATTTATCAGTACGCCCCGTCACCCGGTCGTCAAAGCGCGCGCCAATACAAATCATAACATCACAATCATGCATAGCCCAGTTGGCTTCGAAAGTACCATGCATGCCAAGCATACCCAGCCATTGTTTATCATTGGCCGGATAAGCCCCTAAACCCATTAATGTACTTGTAACAGGAAAGCCGGTTTCATTGGCCAGCTCTCTGAGAAGCTTACTGGCTTCGGGACCAGCGTTAATAATGCCGCCACCTGTATAGAAAACAGGCTGTTTGGCGCTGGCCATCATCTCAACCGCATATTCAACAGCGTCCATATCTGGTTCGGTTTCCGGCGCATAATGCATATGCATTATCGCGTGATCTTTATCAACATATGTGCCTTTTGCGAATTGAACATCCTTTGGAATATCAACCACTACCGGCCCTGGTCGCCCTGATCGTGCAATATGAAATGCTTCATGGATGGCGCTCGCCAATGTGTTTTCATCTTTTATTAGAAAATTATGTTTGGTACAAGGGCGGGTAATTCCTACAGTATCAGCCTCTTGAAAAGCATCGGTACCGATTAAGAATGTTGGAACCTGACCTGTAATACAAACGACAGGAATGGAGTCTAGCAGAGCATCGGTCAGGCCGGTCACCGCATTGGTTGCGCCGGGGCCTGAAGTTACAAGAGCAACACCGACTTTGCCTGTAGAGCGTGCATAGCCTTCTGCGGCATGCAAGGCGCCACCTTCTTGTCGGACAAGAACATGCTTGATCTTTTTTTGCTGAAACAGGGCATCATATATAGGCAGGACGGCACCACCCGGATATCCGAAAATTGTATCGACGCCTTGCTCTATCAGAGCCTCGATCACGATTTCTGCACCGGATAGTTCCCGCGCATTATTTTGCTCTATGATATCCTCTTTTTGCTCTACTACTTTCATCGCCTTATGCCTCTGTTTTGCGTTGTGCGTAAACTACCTTAATTTATTGTCATTGTTTAGCTTTTTTATACTGAAATGATTTAGACATAAAAAAAGCCCCTTCTTGGTTTAGAGGGGGCGTTGCCTTGCATTATTGTAACATAAGCTAAGTGCGCAGCGCCCCTTTTTCAAGGACCACGAGTGCCAGAACAATGTTAATAATGTTTACAATCAATGTTTTCATGCGGCTAACTTAACGTTGAGCTCGTTTTTTTGCAAGGTTTTTGTTGCAAAAAATGCGTTAAGCAGAAAAACATAGGGGTTGATGAATGTAATTTAAGGTTGTATTTTAAAATAAAATCAATTTTAAGTGTGTGGGCCATGGATAAAACGCTGGCAGATGTTCTAATAGAACTTTTGAAAAAAGACGAGCAAGTAAAGCTGGAAATAAAAAAGATATGTGAAGCAATCCATAGCGAGCCGTTCAGTGATACTTATACGGAATAAGAGGTCCGCGCCTAAACTCTTGTAATCCCTATTACAGAATGATAGAAGCTGCTTACATTGAGAAAGCTTATACATGCAGGCACAACAGGTCAAAATTTCAGAGAAAAAACGTGATATGGGTCCACGCTATGCCGTGTTTCCGGAAATCGCTGCCGGTGGCTTTGCCCGCGGAGATACGACGATTGCATTCTATACGCGCGTTCTCTCCATTTTAAAGCCCGAGATGACCGTGCTGGATTATGGAGCAGGGCGCGGCAAGGGCATAGAAGACGCCATTGATTTTCGTCGTGAACTCACAAATCTTATGCCGCACTGTAAAAAGCTGGTGGCGGCTGATATTGATCCCGCAGTGATGCAAAATGAACGATGCCATGAGGCTGTAATCTTAAAAGATAACGAACCGTTCCCTTTTGAAGATGAGTCCTTTGACATGATCATGGGGGATTGGGTGTTTGAACATATTGCGGATGCAGAGTTTGTGACTAAAGAGCTAAACAGAATTCTAAAGCCGGGCGGATGGCTTTGTGCCCGTACACCCAATAAATATGGCTATGTCGGAATAGGGGCAAGTCTTGTGCCTAATCAGCTTCATGCCAAGGTATTAAAAAAACTAACCGGTGGTACGGATTCCGGTCGTGAAGCAAAAGATGTGTTCCCGACACAATATAATATGAACCGCAAATCTACCATGCGCGCCTTGCTCCCCAATTTTGATGATTTTAGTTATTATGATGTCGAGACGCTGAATTATTTTCAAAAGTCGGATGTCATTTCTTTGATTGTTGCGTTTGCATTACGGTTTTTACCCAGAACGCTCTATCCCGCATTCTATATTTTTATGCGCAAGCGCTGAAATCCAAAACTTTTTTCAGAAATTATCGGTCCAGACAAAAAGAAACGCCTCCACCTTTGACAGCGGAGACGTTCCTGTTAAATATCCCGAAAAGGATACAATGAAGGTAAAGGACTTAGCTTTCGCAACCAACTAACTCCGAAGAGTAAGAGGGTTATTGTGACTATTCCATCCGCCTCGCCTGTACAAGAAACCAGAGATACAAGATCCTGACAACTTTTAACGTACAGCTCAGAGCTTTAACACCCTGTCAAAGACCGAAATCTTTGAGTTCTTGCTCCTTATCGATGTTATCCCCGAAGGAATATCATCTCCCGATTTTTCTCCCGAAGGAGAAGCATCTTGACATTAACTCCCGAGGGAGAAATTGCCCGGTGGCAAAAAACGACGCACCTTCTTGCGATCACTTCAAGTCACTCTCCTCACATCTCACATATCTTGTAGATAATGTTACTATGCGTGCGAATTTGTGACCGCAACTCGAAAACAAATTTAACTTCGTCTTCTCTTTAAGGACGTTAATCCTTGAATGTCTGTAGGATGCTAAATTTTTCTGTTGGCATCAAGCATTTTCTTATATTTTTCAATGCACTAGTTTATAAACAGAGTATGTGGATAAAATTTCTTTTGAATCAATATAATGAAAAAGTTATCCACATTTTGTGGATAATATATGTTAGTGTTTTGAGGATGATTTTGGGACGAATCGAATTGTTTTGATGATGAATCCTGACTCGATTCTCCCTCGAATCGACTCAAAATCGGGGTCAAAATACACAGAATCGAATCGATTCGTATAGATATAAAAAGTTTTTATCCTAATGAGTGACTATTAGCGGTATTCAGAACCTGATTTCTGAACCATGTGACTTGTTGTTTTGCGTATTGGCGTGTGCGCGCCTGCGCCTTTTCTACAGCTTCCTCTTTACTTGATTCGCCTCTGATATAGGCTAGAAGCTCTTTATAGCCGAGGGCTTTAACAAGAGGCACATTTTCATGAACCTCACCCGAATCGATTCGGCTTCTGAAATGTTCTACTTCTTCAAGAATGCCATGATCCATCATCCAGACGAATCGGTCGTTACATCGTTGGTGCTGGACACTACGCTCCGGGATAATGACTTCTATATCAAAGTCCCAGTCCTCAGGGGGAGCCGAGCGACTTTCCTTTTGCCATTCGGACAGGCTTTTTCCTGTGGCTTCCAGAACCTCCCATGCTCTGACCAGTCGCGCCGTATGGTAAGGGTGAAATCGACTCGCCATAACAGGATCACGCCTTTCAAGTTCGGCATGGAAAGCGGGATTGCCAAGCGCTTTTTGTTTTTGGCCCGCAGCGTCGCGAACTTCCTGCGGGATATCAGGCATAGGAGATAAGCCATCGGTAAGTGCTCTTATATATAAGCCAGACCCGCCGACAATGATCGGGGCCTTCCCTTTTGCTAATACGTCCCGAATAACAGGCTCGACAATTTCACGCCAGTTGCCAGCCGAACAGACATCATTAGGATGAAGGTGGCTGTATAGTAAATGCGGGGCAGCGTTCAGGTCTTCTTCCGCGGGTTGCGCGGTTAAGGTTTGCATCCCGTCATAGATCTGAAGCGAGTCACAATTAATAATGACGCCGTCAAGCTCGCTGGCCAGCTTTAGGGCGCGCGCAGATTTTCCGCTTGCCGTGGGGCCTGCAATAATGTGTATTATCTTCGTTTCCTGCGTCTTTTGAGTCATAATGCGGCGGATTATAAGCATGACTGGTATAGATAGCCAAGAAAAACCTGAGAGTAGCGATGAGTAAGCATTTTGTATTTGTTCACGGTTGGGGAAGTGATTCCAGTATTTGGGATGGCCTTAAAGATCATATTCAAGGGGACAAAAAAAAATATGTGGATTTGGGCTTTGTCGGAGATTCGCTTAAAACGGTTGTTAATTTGAACGACAAGGCCATTTTTGTTACCCATTCTTATGGTACTGTGTGGGCGCTCAAACACTACGCAAACAAAATGCAGGGGCTGATTGCCATTAACGGCTTTACGAATTTCAGCAATTTTGCACAAGACAGATTAATCGATGCAATGCATGCAAATCTTGATCGTAATCCTGAAATTCAAATGATGGAGTTTTGGGATGCCTGCGGCTTGAAAAAACACTGTGATGGCGAGCTGCATGTTGAAAGGCTGCATGCGGGTCTGAACTGGATGATGGAATGGGATATGCGTCAGGCCCTTGAGAACACATCCATTCCGGTCCTGTCTTTAGCAGGCGGGCAGGATAAAATTCTGCCACTGGACAAGATGAAAGAGGAATGGAGAGATTTTGACCTCCACATAACTCAGGCGGGGGACCACGTTCTGCCCGTGTCAAACACACAATGGTGCGCAACTAAAATAAAGGACTTTATAGATGAGCACTGGATGGAAGAATAAAGTCGTCCGGAATTTTGACCGTGGCACACAAGCCTATGATGCGCACACGGATTTGCAGCAGCGCGTCGCTGCGCATTTGTCGCACGACCTGCCAAAAGATAATGTTGATGACATTCTTGAAATAGGGTGCGGCACGGGTCATCTTACAAAACATCTTTTGGATTTATATCAGGATGCCCGTCTGATCCATGTGACGGATATCAGCGAGTCCATGCTTGATAAAGCGCGCTCTAAAATTCAGGATCCGGAAATTTTTTGGTCAGTGATGGACGGAGAATATCCTGACACAGACAGGCAGTACGATTTGATTGTCGCCAATATGGTTTTTCAGTGGTTTGAAGATGCACCGGCCGCACTTGATAAATTACAGAGCTTATTAAAACCGGGTGGGCAGATTTATTATACGCTTCCAGGAAGAGAAAGTTTTAAGGAATGGCGCGAGGTTTTGAGCGCGCTAAACCTTTTATCAGGCGTGTTACCATTTCAATCTTTGCCGGGGATTTTTAAAGAGGAAGATCTGACACATATATATGATGACGCTTTTCATTTTCTCTCTTCCCTGAAAAAGATGGGCGCGAGCCAAGCCGTAAGCGGCTATAAACCAATGGACTTTGGACAAATGAAGCAAGCTTGCAATCACTTCGATCAGGCGTATGCTGGGCGCGTAACATGGCATATTTTATATGGCCGCCTGAAGAAAGAAGAAAAGGCGTGAAGATCGCAGTTATAGGTGCTGGTATTATGGGGCTGTCTGCTGCTTACAGGGCGGGCAAAGAAGGCTTTGATGTCACGCTCTTTGATAAACACATTCTTCCTGCCAGAAACGCCAGCTCGATTGCAGGGGGCATGCTGGCACCGTTCAGCGAGATTGAGGCATTGCCCGATCTTTTTATCGAGGCGGGGCTGGACGCCATAAATAAGTGGCAAGAGATATTGGGAGATTCCAAGTTTTCATGTTTGCAAATGAACGGGAGTTTGTTACTGGCGCATAAAGAAGATGTGCATATGCTTGATCGTTTTGAACAATATCTGTCACGCCATCCGGAAAATTGGGAAAAAGCGGATAAGCATAAAATTAATGAATTAGAACCAATGCTTGGAGATAGATTTTCACGTGCAATATACATTTCGCGCGAAGGAAATCTTGATCCTGACAAAACGCTGCGCTTTCTTATTGGGGCGCTTAAGACTTTGGGTGTCAGGGTTACCGAGCAGGAGGCTTACCCGCGCCAAATTTCCGATCACTATGATTATGTTCTGGATTGTAGGGGATTTGTTGAAGGACTGGATCCTGCTATGCGCGGTATCAAAGGGGAGATCCTTTTACTGGAGAATAAGGAATTCGAACTGCAGCGTCCCGTGCGTATGATGCATCCACGCTATCCTCTTTATATCATTCCGCGCGGAGAGGGTGTTTTCGCGGTGGGGGCCAGTATCATTGAAAACGCGGATGAGGGAGATAATTCTGTCCTATTGCGCTCTGCCATGGAGCTGATGAGCGCCGCCTATAGTTTGCACCCAAGCTTTGCGGAGGCAAAGATTCTGGATATGTCATCGGCGGTGCGGCCAGCCTATATGGACAATCTACCACGCATAAAAATAGATGAAACCAACGTAATCGGGTGTAATGGATTGTTCCGTCATGGTTATCTGTTTTCACCAATAATGGCTGATATAACAACATCTTATATTAAAAACAAAACGTATCATAAATATTACGATATTTTTGTGGAAACCGAAGGTAAGGGCAAAAAGAAATATGGTTGATGAGCAACGATATCAGCGCCAGATTGTCTTGCCCGAGATTGGTCAATCGGGGCAACAGAAATTAAAACAGGCATCGGTTCTTGTCATTGGTGCTGGTGGATTAGGCTGTCCGGTGCTTCAATATCTTGCGGGGGCAGGGATCGGTAAAATCGGTATTGTTGACTTCGATATTGTTGAAGAAACCAATTTACACCGCCAGATTTTATTTACTGTTGATGATACCGGAAATAATAAAGCAGAGACGGCCAAAGCTCATCTTGCAAAGCTGAACCCTGCTATCGAAATTCATGCATATGCTTTTGAGCTCGAGCCCGGAAATGCGCAGGATTTGTTTTCCCGATATGATTTAATTATTGATGGTACAGATAATTTTTCTACCAAATTTTTAATTAATGATGCCGCCTTAAAAACAGGCAAACCTTTCGTTTACGGTTCTGTTTTAGGATTCGAGGGGCAAGTCTCTGTCTTTAATTTCAAAGATGGTCCGTGTTATCGCTGTTTGTTCCCCGAGGTTCCGAAAAACAATATTCCCAATTGTGCTGAAGCCGGTGTTATTGGTGCTGTCGCAGGCATAATCGGCACAATGCAGGCTATGGAGGCGATCAAAATTATAGTAGGCGATGAAAGTTTTCATCCCCTGAGCGGGCGCGTGCTCCTAATGGACATGAAAACCATGGCACAACGTTTGATTATGTTGCCAAAGGATATAAACTGCAGGGCATGTAGTATGGATAAAAATGTTATTAAACTGGAAAGTCACAAAATGGATACCGGATCTATAAATGAAGTTTCGCCCGAAGACATAAAACGTGCAAAAGGCGCAATTTTAATTGATGTCAGGGAACAAGGGGAATGGGATTGCGGACATATTGACGGGGCGCATCACTTCGCATTGTCTGTAATGTTAGGAGGGCAAACACCGGATTTCCCGAAAGACGAGCATTTGATCCTGTATTGTCAAAAAGGTATGCGCAGTATGCAGGCGGCGCAATATCTACAGGCTTCGGGCTTTACGAATATATGCAGTATGCAGGGCGGATATGATAACTGGCAGAAATGTAATACAGATGCAGCATGATATTATTGTCATCGGCGCGGGCATTATTGGCCTCGTATTTGCCAAAGCGATAGCGGATAGCGGCAAAAATATTCTTTTGGTTGAAAAAAAACCAGAGAAGGTGCTGGCTGATCCGCCCTATGACGGGCGCGAAGTTGTTATAACCCACCCGTCTGCCAAAATAATGAAAGAACTCTGCATTTGGGATTTAATCCCTGCGGATAATATCTCGTCGATCGAGAACGCAAAAGTTTTGAATGGAGAATCGCCATACATCCTTGATTTTGATCATGATGAGGCTGGTCTGGATAACCTTGGGTATATTATTTCCAATCATCATATCCGTATGGCGGCCTATCAAAGCGCCAAAGCCAGTACGAACATAGAGTTCATGACAGGAACAGAAATTCAATCTCTGGGCTCTGACGGGAATGGCGCTTATGTAGAAACGTCGGAAGGCAAACGCCTTAAGGCATCAATCGTGATCGGCGCAGACAGCCGTTTTTCACCCACGCGTAAAATGCTGGATATTGATGCACACGTTATGGATTTCGAGCGAACAAGTATCGTATGCACGATGAAACACGAAAAGCCCCATCACGGCACAGCATATGAGTGTTTTAATTTTGATAGAACAGTGGCGGTTTTGCCACGTAATAATAATCAGGTCGCCGTTATTATTACTGTGAAACCGGACGAGGCAGACGATATCTTGGGAATGGATAAACAAGCGCTGGCAGATGATGTTGCCGCCAGAATTGATGACGCATTCGGCTCACTTTCACCACATAGTGAATTATTTTCTTATCCGCTCGTCTCGACCATGGCAAAAACGTTTCACGCGCATCACTTTGCTCTTATCGGAGATGCGGCCGTAGGCATGCACCCCGTCACTGCGCAGGGCTTAAATCTTGGTATACGCGGGGCAGATTTTCTGGCTGGTGAATTAAAGCGCGCCTTCAAAAGAGATAATCCGGCAACACTGCAAAAAGCAATTGAAAGCTATAGTCGTAATCACCGTTTGTATAGTTTGCCTTTATATCATGCGACAAATGCGCTGGTACTGCTATATTCCAATGAAAGCCACGTTGCGAAATTTGCTAGACGTACGCTTTTGCGCCTTGGAAATCGTTTGGGTCCGGTTAAAAAACTGATGATTGACAGGTTAGGCAAGGCAAACTCGGCCTAAATCCGATAATTTTTGACAAAAACCCCCTAAAACCCTAGAATACATAAAAAATACCAGAAAGAAGATGTTACAAATGACCCCAAGAATGGCTTTTCCAAGCGCACCTGTCGTCGATCAGGAGATGGAAGAACTTAGCGAACTTGATAGATTTTTCTCAAGTCCACAATCTATAGGATTGGATAATGTCAGGGAATCGCTCCGTAACGTTGTGCAGCTTATGATGGAGCTTAAAGGCTATGCAACGGGCTATGCCATACAAAACCTTGTTTTTGCTACGGATTTATCATTGGCGATGGATGGTGTTCTCCCCGGAGATGACGCCAAAAATCAAAGAATCAAAGATTTCTGGCAACGTATGTATCAACTCCATGAAGAGATGCAAAGGCGTATCAAGGAAATATTCTCGCATGTTGCGACGAAAATTATTGATGTAAAGCAAAGCATTGATGCCCAGATTGAACGTCTGGATAAGGAAATAGAGGCTGCAGAAGAAGCACCTGGTGCGGCAAATGTTGTACAGGAAAAGAAAACAAAAAAGCGTAGACTACTTGGTCTAAGACGCCGTGTAGAAGAGAGGGAAGAGCAGCTTCAGGAAGCTGACACCGCTCAGGAAATAATTGAAGTCGAGCAAGCGCTTGATCAGGATATCCAGAGCTTTAATACAACCGAAAAAGTGCCGGGTGTACTGAAGAAGCTTAATCCTCTAGGTATTATAGGGACTGCGATGCAAGCCGTTAGAGAAGATGTCGAGGCTGCAGAGCCTGATAGGCAAGGTTACGCGGCTTTGGCAGATTCCACGGAAAAACCATATAGAATTCCTCCGTACCCGACGACTGCTCAGGCGGGGAGAGGAACAGCAAGGCGTGCGAATGCTTCTGGCGGCGATGATTCAGGATCAGGCGATGACAAATCCGGTGGCGGCGGTTCGGATACCGACCCGTTGGAGCCACTATAGCCTAAGCGGCATCCGTAATTTTTTTCGGCAGATTTAATTTTAAATGAAGGTCTTTGAGCTGTGCGTCATCTATCTGTGACGGGGCTTGCATCATGTGGTCTTCATATTGACCATTCATCACAAAGGCATAAACCTCGCGCAAATTCGGCTCATCGGCCAACAGCATAATAATCCGGTCAACACCAAAGGCCAAACCACCGTGCGGCGGCGCGCCGTAGCGCATGGCGTTCAGCATACCGCCGAATTCGGATTCCAGAACAGATTTATCATATCCAGCAATGTTGAACGCCTTTTCCATGATTTCCGGTTTGTGGTTACGAATTGCACCGGAGGCAAGTTCAAACCCGTTACAGACACAGTCATATTGAAAGGCGTAAATGTTGGTTGGCTCTTTGGTCTCCAGATCATCCATTCCACCTTGTGGCATAGAGAAAGGATTGTGGGAGAAATCAATTTTCTGTGCCTTTTCATCGAATTCATACATCGGAAAATCAACAATCCAGCAAAGTTTGTATGTGCCTGTCTCACGCACGGCTTCATGACCATCCGGCAGGGCATCACAAATGGCATCGCGTGCGGCGCCCGCAAATTTCGCGGCAGGACCTTCTTGGTTACAGATAAAGAACACGGCATCGCCGTCTTCAAGTCCGGCTGTTTCTTTGAGGGCAGCTTGCGCGGCTTCGGGGATGAATTTCGCAATAGGGCCTTTGCCTTCGCCAGCATCGAATAGGATATAACCAAGACCAAACGCGCCTTCGCCTTTTGCCCAGCTGTCCAGCTTGTCAAAGAAGCTGCGCGGTTGATCGGCGACTTTTGGTGCGCGGATCGCACGGACAACGCCGCCTTTTTCGATCACGCCTTTGAACGCCTTGAATTCCACATCATCGCGGGCAAAGACTTCGGTGACATCAACAATTTCGAGCGGGTTACGTAAGTCCGGTTTATCGGAACCATATTTCAGCATCGCATCTTCATACCGTAAATTCGGCATCCACTCGACCTTACGCTTTTCACCTGTGAAACCTGCAAACTCTTCGAATAGACCCTGAATAACGGGCTGCATTGTGTTGTGTACATCATCTTGCGTCACAAAGCTCATCTCGACATCAAGTTGGTAAAACTCGGCGAGACGATCCGCGCGGCCATCTTCGTCGCGGAAACAGGGCGCGATCTGGAAATATTTATCAAAACCACTCATCATCAGGAGTTGCTTAAACTGCTGCGGCGCTTGTGGTAGAGCGTAGAATTTCCCTGGATGCAGGCGTGAGGGGACAAGGTAATCCCGCGCGCCTTCAGGTGAGCTGGCGGTTAGAATTGGTGTCTGGAATTCCTGAAATCCTTGCGCATGCATTTTTTCACGCATCGTGCGGATAACATCATTACGAAGACGTATTTTTTGCTGCATGCCTTCGCGGCGAAGATCAAGGTAGCGGTAACGCAAGCGGATATCCTCACCCGCGCCATCATCTTCATAAACCTGAAAAGGAATAATATCTGCTGCCGATTGTAATTCGGCTTCTTCGATACGCACCTCTATTTCGCCGGTCGCCATTTTGGAGTTAATCGTATCTTCGGAACGTTTTTGAACTTTACCAACAATGGTAATAACAGATTCAACACGCCAGTGGCTAAGTGTCTCGAACAGAGGGGAGCTTTGCTCGACAACACATTGTGTTACACCATGCGTATCGCGCATAAGGATAAACAAAACGCCGCCAAGATCATAAATCCGGTGAATCCAGCCGGATAGCTTAACGGTCTCGCCTTCGTTGGTTTTGCGCAATTCATCACATTTATGCGTTCTAAAAGCATGCATCTTTTTTAGTCCTGTACGTTCTAACCTGAGAGTAAGTGTTGATTTATACTGTATATGCCCTTTAAATCAATGATGTTTTTCTATAAATATGGACTCTATGAGTATAATTACAAAATCATCAGATTTAGCGGTTTTTTGTTCAAGCCTTTCAAATCACGAATTTATTACCATAGACACAGAGTTTCTGAGGGAGAAAACATACTACCCGAAATTGTGTCTTGTTCAGCTTAGCGGGCCTGATAAAAATGCCCAGGCTATCGATCCGCTTGTCGAGGGGCTTGATTTAACACCTTTATTTGACCTTCTGGCGAATGAAAACGTACTTAAAGTCTTTCATTCAGGCCGGCAAGACCTCGAGATATTCTACAATATGACCGGTAAGGTTGTATCCCCCATTTTTGATACCCAGATTGCCGCTATGGTCTGTGGCTATGGTGATTCTGTCGGTTATGAGAAAATAGTCCGGCAAGTTACAGGAGGAGAGATTGACAAAAGCTCACAATTTACCGACTGGTCTGTCAGGCCGCTCAGTGAGAAACAAACCACCTACGCACTTGGCGATGTAACCCATCTTTGTGATGTGTATTTAAGTTTAAGGGATGAGTTGGAAAAGCGCGGTCGCACAGAATGGCTATATCAGGAAGAAGAGGTTTTAAAAGATCCCGCAACATATGAAAACGATCCCTATAAGGTATGGAAACGTATTAAAATAAGATCTCCCAAATCGAAAAGCCTTGTGATTTTAAAAGAGCTTGCGGCTTGGCGAGAATTACATGCCCAGAAAAAGGATATTCCGAAATCATGGGTTATCCGTGATGATACCCTTGCCGATATGGCCAGTCAGGCCCCTCAAAATCCAAAACAACTGGCGAAGATCAGAAATGTTTCCAAAGAAACAGCAGAAGGAAAAATGGGGGTACAGCTTTTGAAGGTTATAAAAGAGGCGCTTGAAACACCAAAAGAAGAATGGCCAAGAGTCAAAAGGAAAGAGCACCTCTCGTCTGATATTCTGGCAGTTATCGATGTTCTGAAAATGCTTTTAAAGGTACAAAGTGCCAAGCATGATGTGGCCCCTAAAATTATTGCATCGGCATCAGATCTAGAGGAGATAGCTCTGGATGACGAGGCTGATGTTCCTGCCTTAAGGGGGTGGCGCAAAGATATTTTTGGTCAAGACGCATTGGCCTTAAAACATGGCAGTTTGTCGATTGGTTTGAAAAACGGTAATATCGTGAAATTCGAGGTTACAGAAGACACCGAGGTGCTATAGAGGCCAGCATGGAATCACAGGATTTTAAAGGAAAAAGACTATTTTTACTGCGTCACGCAGCAGCCTCTTCCAATACAAGTGATGGAGATAAAGGCAGGCCACTTGCACCTGAAGGGCGGGAAGATGCAAGAGTGTTGGGCAATTTCATGAAAGAGCACGCTCTTCAACCTGATGTGGTTTTATGTTCACCGGCCTTACGCACAAAACAGACCCTTGAATATCTTCAGGAAAGCCTGAACATTAAGAATATTCATTACCCCGATGCTCTTTATGACGGCAACACAAGCGATTAT
Organism: uncultured Micavibrio sp.; assembly: GCA_964352665.1. Classification (GTDB taxonomy): domain Bacteria; phylum Pseudomonadota; class Alphaproteobacteria; order Micavibrionales; family Micavibrionaceae; genus UBA1672. The sequence continues at coordinate 102,726 of CAYGSJ010000007.1, read as the reverse complement.
CTCTACCAGATTCAACAGGTTGAAAACAGTGTTCGGAACCTAATGGTTGTTGCACATAATCCCTGTATATATGAACTGGCGATCTTATTAGCTGCACAGGGCAGTAATTCCATGATGCAAAGACTAACAGAAGGCTACCCTCCCGCTTCATTGAGTGTTGTACATTGTCTGGCGGAGGAGTGGGGTAGTATCAAGCCCGCAGAAAACACGCTTGCGATACTTGTTGATCCTATGGATTATAATGCGCCGGCACGCCCCACGCGCTGGATGTAACCTATTCTTTTTACGTATATTATGCGTTTTTTATTGTAAATCACGCTCGCCCTGCCTAAAGTCTTTCGCATGACAAAAGGAAACACGGAAAAAGACAAGAAAAAGTACTTTGGCACGGACGGTATTCGGGGGCGCGCCAACACGCACCCCATGACTGCGGACATGGCCTTACGTGTTGCAATGGCGGCGGCGAGCGTATTACGCAAATCCAGAGGCGGGAAGCATATGGATCGTGTGGTCATTGGAAAAGATACGCGGCTTTCTGGTTATATGCTTGAACAAGCTATGAGTGCAGGCTTTATTTCCATGGGTATGGATGTCATTTTGATCGGGCCAATTCCAACCCCTGGTATTGCAAAATTAACGCGTTCATTACGTGCCGATCTCGGTGTTATGATTTCGGCTTCCCATAATCCTTATCAGGATAACGGCATCAAGCTTTTTGGCCCTGATGGGTATAAGCTTGATGAAGAAATAGAACAAAAGATTGAAGACAAAATCGATAGAGATCTGTCAAGCGAGTTGGTAGAGCCCGAAAATCTTGGTAAGGCAAATCGTCTTGACGATGCGCTGGGCCGATATATTGAATCGCTCAAACGATCCATTCCACGTCATGATTCACTAGAGGGTCTAAAGGTTGTTGTCGATTGCGCGCAAGGCGCGGCGTACAAGGTCGCCCCTCAGGTGTTGTGGGAATTAGAGGCTGATGTCATTGCCATTGGTAATACGCCGGATGGGCGGAATATCAACGATGGATACGGTGCTACAGCCACAGGAAAACTTCAGGAGGCCGTCGTTGATAACGGCGCGGATCTTGGTATTGCACTGGATGGCGATGCGGATCGCCTGATCATGGTAACCGAGCGTGGTGATAAGGTTGACGGCGATCAAATTATGGCTGCGTTGGCTCTGTGGTTTAAGGAGCAAGAAACACTAAAAGGCGGAGGTCTTGTGGCAACGATCATGTCTAATCTCGGGTTGGAAAGATTGATGCAGGCCAATGATCTTACACTTGAAAGAACGGCGGTTGGTGACAAGTATGTTGTCGAATATATGCGCAAGAATGGATATAATCTGGGCGGCGAACAATCAGGCCATATCGTAGTCGGCGATCATTCACATACAGGCGACGGGCTATTGGCTGCTCTGCAGGTCATCAGCATTCTCAGCCATAAAGGTATTCCGGCCAGTGAAGCACTCAGCCTTTTTGAGCCACTGCCACAGAAGCTTAAAAATGTCAGATTCACAGGAGAAAATCCGATCGATACGGATGCCGTTCGCCAGGAAATTCAAAAGGCACAAGATCGTTTTAATGGCGGTGGCCGTGTTCTTGTTAGGCCGTCCGGCACGGAACCCCTTATTCGCGTCATGGCAGAGGGAGACGACTCCGTTCTGGTAGAAAACGTCGTGAACGATTTATGTGACGTCATAGAAAAAGCAGTAAAAACGGGGTAGAGCGCCAAAAGATCATGTCAAAAAAAGATGATAGTCTGGCGTTGTTGCCGAATGGTTTTGTTGATCTTCTACCCCCATATGCCGAGGGTGAGGCACGCTCGATCCAGAAACTTATGGAGACGTTTGCCGGATTCGGGTACTTACGTATAAAGCCGCCATTGCTTGAATTCGAGGATAGTTTACTGGCCCCCGGACCAGGCGAAAGACTTGCATCGGAAACATTCCGTCTTATGGATCCTGTGTCACATCGTATGCTCGGATTTCGTTCCGATATTACCGCACAGGTATCACGCATTGTATCATCCCGCATGAAAAATACACCCAGACCACTTCGGCTGATGTATGCCAATAATGTTCTCAGAACCAAAGGCAGTCAGCTTCGTACAGAGCGACAATTCGCCCAAGTTGGATGTGAACTTATCGGCCAGACAAAAAGTCTGGAAGGGGATATAGAAATTTGTGTCCTATCACTTTTGGGATTAAAGGCACTGGGCATAGAAAATATAACGGTAGATTTTACTATTCCCGGTTTTGTTTCGCACCTGCTTCAAGACATTAAAGATGAAGACGTAGAAGATATAATAAACAAGGCCGTTTCTCAGCGAGACCTCGATACATTGAACACAACAAAACACAAAGTTTGTGATGTGATTGGCCAAGCCATGCAAGCCACAGGCCATTGGGAAAATGCGATAGAGTCACTGGAAAAAATAAAGTTTGATAAGGAAATAAAAACAAAAGTCAGCCTTTTAAAAACGGTGTGTAACGGTATTCAACAAGCTTTGGAAGATTTAAAAATCGATGGTATTTCAATGACACTCGATGTTTTGGAGCAAAGCGGCTTCGAATATCATAAATCTCTTGGCTTTACTCTTTTTTCCTCTAATATACGCGGCGAGCTTGGTCGTGGTGGATCGTATGATGTACATTTCGGTCAAAACGAACATGATGAAATGGCGCGCGGATTTACGCTCTACATGGATACGATTTCAAAATCTATTGATCCACCAGAAGATGAGCAGCGTGTTTTTATTCCACTGAATGTGCCTTGGCACGTCATTATGGATTTGCAAAGACAGGGATGGATTACAGTACGTGCTGCTGATCCGGATGAAAAGCCGCAGGGCTGTTCCCACGTCTATAACAATGGAAAAATTGAGGATATAAACTAAAAGGGATTAGTATGAGCAGTGTAGCAGTCATAGGATCACAATGGGGAGATGAAGGAAAAGGCAAGATTGTCGATTGGCTGTCTTCCCGCGCCGACGTCGTTGTGCGTTTTCAAGGTGGGCATAACGCGGGCCATACTCTGGTCATTGACGGCACGGTTTATAAATTGAATCTCCTTCCATCCGGTATTGTGCGTAAAAGCAAATTATCCATGATCGGAAATGGTGTGGTGATTTGTCCGTGGTCTTTGCTCAAGGAAATCGATGCGATCAGAGAGCAGGGCGTAGAGGTTTCTCCGAAGAAATTTTTAATCGCGGAAAATGCCAGTTTGATTTTACCGGTGCATCAGGCTTTGGATCAGGCCATGGAAAATGCAAGAGGGGATGCAAAGCTCGGGACAACAAAAAGAGGGATCGGGCCGGCCTATGAAGATAAAGTAGCGCGCCGCGGTGTGCGTATCTGTGATTTACGCCACCCAGAGGATTTGAAAGAAAAAATCGAAACCATGATGATGTATCATAACATCATGCTGAAAGGTCTTGGCGCAGAGGAAATTAATCCGGAAGACATCTATAACCAGTTAATGGAAATACGTGACGAGATTCTTGCATATACCGGTATTGTTTGGCGCAAACTTGACGAGGCACGCAAAGAAGGAAAAAGAATTCTTTTCGAAGGGGCACAAGGTACGATGCTCGATATCGATCATGGAACATATCCGTTTGTGACGTCTTCAAATACTATTGGCGCACAGGCTGCCATCGGATCAGGTATGGGGCCGGATGCTGTAAAATTTATTCTGGGAATCACAAAGGCCTACACCACACGCGTAGGGTCAGGACCATTCCCGACAGAACAAGACAATGATGTTGGACAGCGTCTTGGCGAAAAAGGTAAGGAGTTCGGCACAGTAACAGGGCGTAAACGCCGCTGTGGCTGGTTTGATGCAGTGATGGTCAGGCAGGCTGTCACCATTAACGGTATGCATGGTATTGCACTCACCAAACTTGATGTTCTGGATGGGCTGGATGAAATAAAAATTTGTGTCGGTTATAAATTGGACGGAAAAGAAATAGATTACTTCCCTGCATCACAATACGAGCAAGCCTCCGTTGAACCGATTTATGAAACGATTGAAGGTTGGTCGGAAAGCACTTATGGCGCACGCAGTTGGGCAGATTTACCACCTGCTGCGGTCTATTATGTGCGCAGGATTGAAGAACTGATCGGCGCTCCGGTCAGCATGCTTTCAACAAGCCCCGAGCGTGACGATACAATATTGGTTAAAGATCCTTTTGTGAATTAGGCTTAGGCCGCTTTCGCAGATAGAGTTTCCAGTGTGCTTTGCACCTCTTCCACATGGCCATTAACTTTGACTTTTGTCCAGATGGCGGCAATTTTTCCTTCTGCATCAATCAGAAAAGTTGATCGCTCAATGCCCATATATTTTTTCCCGTACATGCTTTTCTCTACCCATGTGCCATAGGCCTCGCATACATCTCCGTTTTCATCCGAAGCCAATGGAAAATTCAGTTTGTATTTCTCTTTAAATTTGTCGTGTTTTTTTACACTGCATTTGGAGATTCCGATAATCGCTGCATTCAGCTTTTCAAACGCTGGCAAGGCATCACGGAAACCACATGACTCTGTGGTGCATCCGGGCGTGTCATCCTTGGGATAGAAATATAAAATAACATTCTGGCCACGCAAAGATGATAGCGTGATTTCACCGTCTCCGTCGGTCGGTAGCGTAAAGTCAGGGGCCTTATCGCCGGTTTTAAAATCTGCCATCGTAAAATCCTTATGTTTAATTTCCGTGGGTTTTATGAGTAAAGCAGAACCCCCCTATGGTCAAATTGATTGTGCTGCGATAAAACGTATGTATCGAGATTATCTACTCACTTGAAAGGGTCGAACGTGCCGACAGAGATCAGGCATTTTTGCTGGCGTATCAGTTCTTACAGTCTCAAGGTTTTAACTGTTTTGGCAGTACTTTGTGCCGGGGTTTTTGCTGTTTTTGTTTGGAGCGTTAATAAAGCGCCACTGGATATCGGTTTCGCAAAACCCTACATAGAAGCGGCGCTCCATGATCCTGCAACAGGAAATTACGGCAAGGTCGATCAAGTCGTATTGTATTGGCCGGCATTGCAAGGGCCACTATTCATAGAAATGCATAATGGCACGCTCTTCGACAAAGAGGGGGGCACCATTATCTCCGTTGATAAGGCGGCTATGAGCTTTTCTCGGCGTGGTCTATTCTTTGGGCGCATTTTTCCAAAATCCATTATCCTGAAAAAACCGACACTCAGATTAATTCGTGCTGAAGACGGAGGCGTAAAGCTTGATCTGGGGCAAAATGCGCCGGAAGAGGAGTCGAAGGAGCAATTTGATTTAACAGGACGTATTTTTGATTACATTGCCCGCCCGGGAACTGAAACAAAAAAGAATTCACTTATCTCCCGCTTAGAGGCTTTTTCAATCGAAGATGCACGCCTGTTTGTTGATGATCGCTTTGTAAATAAATCATGGTCATTGCCGGATTTTAATCTTGGGCTACATAGTACTTATACAGGCCTGAAAGGATTTGTTCGTGTTTCTCTTCCCGACATAGGGCTAGAAAGTTCCGCACTTAACCTTGATATGAACTATGTCTGGGAAAAGAAGATCATGCAGGTTCAGGCAGATTTTAAAAATATTGATGTGCAGGCAATGTCCGGCACAATACCGGAGCTTGATGTTCTCGGCCCTCAAAATATTATTTTCAATGCAAAAGTTGAAACCGTGCTGGATGAAAATTTTATGCCCGAGGAAGTAAGTGTAGACATCACTTCCGAAGAAGGGAGCATCATGCATCCGGATCTATCGGAAGACCCTATTCCTTACAAGGATTTATCGTTGCATGCATTTTATAATTACACGGCCGAGTCCATTCGTTTGCGCGATACAAAAATTACGCTCAAGGATATAACGGTTTTCGCAGAAGCAGATATCGCACATGAAGAAGATACATTACAGGGACCTGTTAAATTGTGGATTAACGAAGTCGAACAATCCCAGATAGGGAAAATCTGGCCCGTTGCTTTGCGCGGCGATAATAGTGAAAAATGGATCGTAGAACGTCTGTCTGACGGGACTTTCCAGGATGTCTGGCTAAAATTCGATTTGCTGGCAGAGAAAAAACAAATTCCTGCCCAAATGGAGGTTGTCTACGGACCGGCACGTATCAGCAGAGAGCCAACTTGGCGTGCAGGGTTTCAAAATCTGGAAGGCGAGTTTTCTTTTACAGATATGAGCGTCGATTACCGCGCGCCACTCGATAAAGTCACACAAGCAAATGGGTCTGGCCGCTTTGACATGAACAAAGACGAACTTACGGTTGATGTGGAAAATGGAAAACTTGGAACAATGTCCGTGAAATCGGCAAAACTTTTGCTCGATAAAGTTGTAGCAGTCGGAGAAGGAGATGCGGACATCAAGATTGATCTTAACGGCGGAGTAAAGGATATCCTGAAATATTTGTCCGAAGATCCTGTGAATCTTGATGATGATATCAAGATGGATATTGATAAGGTTGCAGGTGATGCCGATCTAAAAATATGGCTTCATTTTCCGGCGCAAAAAGATGTCAGGCTTGAAGACTTCGAAATCGGCGTTACAGGTATTTTGGATGAGGTTTTATTTCCCGATGTTTTGGACGATTTGGATCTTAGTGGCGGGCCGCTCGATTTTGCCCTGAAAGACGGCCTGGTAAGCATGAAGGGCACAGCTATGATCGAGAAACGCCCCGTCGCTCTGGAGTGGGAAACCTTTCTTAGAAGCGAGGGTAAACCATATAAAGAAAAACTTATGGCCAAACTTAATGTCGACCCGAATATTCGTGAAATGCTGGGTATTGACTTAAGTGAATTTATAGAAGGTTCGGTGTTCGCGGATGTTTCTTACGTTGAGCAAAGAGATGGAACAGGCGTTGCCGACATTTCTGTTGATGCCACCTCGGCGCTTTTCTTTGTTGATCCATTTGATTTTGAAAAACCGCCGGGCAAAAAGGCCACCGGTAAATTCAAAGCACATCTTGATAAGGGGACTTTGCTTAAAATTACAGACCTTACGGCAAACGGTGATGAATTTACGATCTCTAAATCCGACATGTTATTCAAAACAAAGAATGGTAAAACAGAACTTTCCAGTGGCAATGTTCCTGCTTTTACGCTCAAAGAAACAAAGGCAAAACTCGACTTTAAATATAACGATGCGGGCGCTGTAAAAATAAATATGGATGCTTCTTTTTTGGATGTGCAGCCGTTTATGGATGCCGAGGAACAAAGCGGGGAATATAACGAATCCCCGATGGTTATCACAGTGAACGCAAAGGAAATGCGCACCTCTCCTGAAGAGACCGTTACACAGGCAAAACTTCATTTTGATATAGATGATCAGGGCGCATTTAATACCGTCGAGATCGATGCAAAAGTTGGCGCTGGCTCTGTGTTTGTGCGTTTTGTACCGGATGAGCAAGGCAAAAGGACATTCACCTTAAAGGCGGATGATGCCGGCGCGTTTCTAAAGGCTTTCCAGGTCTATAATGATATCAAGGGTGGCACGCTTATGATTTATGGTGAACCTGTGCGCGATGTTCTGGATCGTGATATTCGTGGTAAGGCAGAAATACGGGACTTCAAAGTTGTGCGCGCGCCTTTCCTGACAAAAATTCTCAGCCTTCTGTCGCTTACCGGAATAGGGGACGTGCTCGGTGGTGATGGCCTTGATTTTGAAAAACTCGAAGCAGATTTTAGCTGGCTCTATAGAAAGCAAGGAAGCCTGCTGGTTTTAAAAAACGGCACAACGTCAGGAAATTCTTTGGGTCTTCTTTTTGACGGTACGTTTGACAATGAAAAACGTGTGGTTGATGTGTCTGGCACGGTTGTCCCTATGTCAGGATTAAATAAGGTGATTGGAAAAATTCCATTGATCGGAGATATTCTGACAGGTGGCTCCGGCGGAGTTTTCGCAGCAACCTACAGCATAAAAGGACCATCAGATGATCCAAAAATCCTTGTAAATCCGCTATCGGTTTTAACACCGGGCATTATCAGGCGTATTTTGTTCGAGTGAAATTAAACTTTTACCAAAGCGTGACGTTTTTTACCGGAAGAAAACTTGATATGTCCTTCTTCGGTCAGGTCGGCCATGGTCACTTTTTGCTCCAACGCATTAACAGGGGCATCATTGACACGCGCACCACCGCCTTTGATCAGACGTTTGGCGTCCCCCTTTGAATCACAAAGTCCGGTTTCAACAAGCAATTCAATAACGTCGATCCCTTGCTCCAGCAGTTTTTCCTGTACCTGAATACTCGGGAGGTCTTCTCCAACACCACCTTCTTCAAACACCTTTTGCGCTGTATCTTCTGCATCTTTGGCGGCCTCGATACCATGGCAAATGGCTGTGGCTTCAAAGGCGAGTTTTTTCTTGGCTTCGTTAATTTCTGCTCCTTGCAAGGATTCAAGCTTTCGGATTTCCATGACATCAATTGTCGTAAATCGTCGCAAAAGCATGCCAACCATAATGTCATCGACATTGCGCCAGTACTGGTAATAATCATAAGGGGAGAGTAAATCCTTGTTAAGCCATACCGCGCCATTTACGGTTTTTCCCATTTTCTGGCCATCCGGTGTGGTAAGGAGCGGCGCCGTCAGCGCAAAAAGCTGGACCTTGTCTGCCTTATGACCCAGATCAACACCATTGATAATGTTGCCCCATTGGTCGGATCCGCCCATCTGAAGGATCGTCCCGTAACGGCGATTAAGCTCAAGAAAGTCATAGCCTTGCATAACCATGTAGTTGAATTCAAGCAGGGTTAACGGGCTTTCACGATCAAGACGTTGCTTAACAGAATCAAACGAGATCATGCGATTAATGGTAAAATAACGTCCGTAATCTCTAAGGAAATCAAGATATTTAAGCGTATCAAGCCACTCATTATTATTAACCATCAATGCGTCGGTGGCATTATCGCCATAATTTAAAAACTGGTCGAAGCAAGTGCTTTGTATATGTCCGATATTCTCATTGATTGTATCGTCATCAAGAAGTTTGCGTTGTTCGTCCTTAAACGAAGGATCACCAATCTTCGACGTCCCACCACCCATTAGTGTGATGGGCTTGTGTCCTGATTTTTGGAACCAGTGCAGCATCATAATGCCGGTAAGATTACCGATATGCAGGGATTTGGCGGTCGCATCAAACCCTATATACGCGCTTTGAGTTCCTTCACATAATTTGGCATCCAAAGATTCAAAATCAGAACACTGGTTTATGAACCCGCGTTCGTCTAATATGTTCAGGAATTCTGATTTGTAACTTGTCATAGCAGGAATTATATACGCATGAGCGCGGATAAAGTCTATAGGGCAATTGGATTAATGTCGGGCACGTCGCTGGATGGTGCCATTGATGTGGCGCTGGTCGAAACCGATGGACAAGGCGTTGTAAAGCCTCTGCGCTTTTATGCTCATCCTTACGATATTGAAGTCAGAAACAAAGTCCGGGCCTGTTTTGGTAAAAGGCAGCGTGATGAAGCCCTTGAAGAAGCAGAAAAATTAGTGACGGACCTTCATATAGAAGCAGTAAAAGCATTCAATGAAGAGGCAGATATCATAGGGTTCCACGGCCAAACCATTACACATGATCCCGATAATCAATTTACCTGGCAACTTGGCGATGGCGCTCGGCTGGCAAAATCTGTTGGTATTGACGTTGTTTATAATATGCGAAAAGCAGATGTGGAATCGGGAGGGCAGGGCGCACCGCTCCTTCCCCTTTATCATCAGGCATTATTGTCGGAACATGAAAGACCTGTTGCTATCCTTAATCTGGGCGGCGTTGCAAATATTACTTATATTGGTGCTGACGGAGAGCTCATCGCCTTTGATTGCGGGCCTGCCAACGCACTTATGGATGATTTGATGAAGGTGCGCCGGCAAAAGGATTTTGATGAAGACGGCAGACTGGCATCTTCAGGAAATGTTCTTGAAAATGTAGTTAGCGAATTTCTAAGTAGCCCGTTTTTTAAAAAGCCACCACCAAAATCACTGGATAGGGATCATTGGACAACCGATATAGTGCGCTATGCTTCGGCAGAAAATGCAATGGCAACCCTTTTGGAAATGACCGTGATGGGCGTTACCAAATCGTTTGAACATCTCCCCGAAAACCCGCATAAAGTCTACGTTTCTGGCGGTGGTAGAAAAAATTCCTTCCTGATGGATTCCATGGTCGAGCGTACTGACATTCCCTTTGTTTCAATTGATGAATTAGGCTGGAATGGCGATGCGACAGAAGCAGAAGGCTTTGCTTATTTGTCGGTTAGGTCAAAACTGGGGCTGCCGATCACATTTCCGACCACAACAGGAACCCCAAAACCCCTGACAGGAGGGATTCTTGTGAAGGCTGGATCTTGATTTTATCATTTAAAAGTGGTCTTTAGGCCTCTATGGCGAAAATTTTAACACTAAACGCACAATCTATAGAAAAAGCTGCCCAAATACTAAGAGAGGGCGGGCTTGTCGGTATGCCAACGGAAACAGTGTACGGGCTTGCCGCCAATGCCTGTGATGGCAAGGCGGTGGCCAGAATATTCGAAGCCAAAGGCAGACCGCAATTCAATCCTTTGATTGTACATGTCTGTGATATGAAGCAAGTAGAGCAATTATCACTGATGACAGAAAATGACCGCAAGATTGCAGAGAAATTTTGGCCCGGTCCTCTTACCCTTATTCTAGAACGAAAGGAAAATTCCGGGCTAACCGATCTGGTCAGTGCGGGACTTCCAACTATTGCTGTGCGTATTCCTGCACATAAGGGTGCGCGTGCGCTTATGCAGGAATGCGGGTTTCCACTTGCCGCACCCAGTGCAAATAAATCAGGCAGTCTAAGCCCGACCACACCGGCACATGTACAGGAAAGTCTGGGCGATAAAGTCGATCTTATATTGGCGGCTGGGGCTTGTGATGTGGGGCTTGAGTCTACAGTGGTTGACTGCACGGGAAAAAAGCCTGTGATCTTAAGGCCTGGCGGCATAACGGAAGAGCAAATCTCGGAAGCCCTTGGCGTTGAGGTGTCTTATAATCTAGGCAATCAGGGCGGTGATGTGAAATCTCCCGGACAGCTCCTAAAGCATTATGCCCCGTCCATACCTGTGCGTATGAATGCGATTGATCTTGAAGCGGGAGAAGCTCTCCTGTCCTTCGGTTCCATAAAGTTTATGGGCGTAAAGGATGGAACATCTGCTTCTGATATGCCGGAAGAGAGGGTCAGGCATTTAAGCAAAGATGGTGACTTATACGAGGCGGCGTCCAATCTTTTTGCCATGATGCGCGCATTGGATAAACCTGCGCATAAAGGCATTGCGGTCATGAATATTCCGGAGCACGGCATAGGAATGGCGATTAACGATCGACTGAAACGTGCGGTGCAAGGGTCTCTTCCCAAATAAGGAGGCATGGAATATTATGGCGACGATGAACCAGATTATACCGACGACATTATTTTTATTGGCGCTTTTTGTACCTTATCTATCAGTGGCACAAGAGGAAGAAACAGATCCGTGGCTGTTAATGCAAGATGCTGTGAAATATTCTGCGCAAGCCGATGCCTATGGCATATATTGCGAAAAGGAAGCGGTGCTCGCGGCAGGTTTTATCAAAAAATTCGAAGAGCAAGGCAGATTAAGTGAAGAGGAAGTGCAAGAGCTGACAGATATTAAAATCAAAAGCTTTAAAGAAACTTATGATACTTTGAAAACAAACGCACAAGAATGCAAAGAAATTAATTTTATGACTGCATGGGTGGATGTGATGAAACAGCTTAAAGATGTATCTTACCTCATTAACGGTGTCGATCCAGAAACGGTGCCAAAAAAAATGCCACCGGAGATCGGCGAATTATTAGGGGATCTGTAAAATTATGATCAAACGTCAGAGGCAAAACACCGGACTGTATCATAGCAGTAAACTGAAATACGGACTGTCTTGGGTTGCATGGCCGTTTCTTTTTGTGACCTGTATGTCCATTACGGCTTACGGATTTTCATTGGATGATGCCTATACGCCGTTCATTTTTTTCAATGCCGCATATATTTTTCTGATCGCTTCCCTGCTCTGGTTAGAGCGCTTTATGCCGCATGAAGATAAATGGCACAAGCCGGATGGACAAACATGGGCAAATATTGCACATACCCTTACCAGCAAGGGAACCTCACAGATGTTGTTGGTTGTGAATACCTATATTGGCGTGCATGTCCTGACAAAGGGCGGTGTTTCTGCATCATTTTTTCAAATCTGGCCAACAGACTGGCCTTTGGGCGCGCAGATTGTTCTGGCTGTAGTTCTATCAGAGTTTATGCTGTATTGGGCACATCGCACATGCCATGAATTCATGCCTTTGTGGCGCTTTCATGCCGTTCATCACAGTGTACAAAAGCTCTGGATCGTCAATACCGGCCGTTTTCATTTTGTTGATAGTCTCTACAGTATTGTGCTCGGCATTGTACCACTTTTAATTTTCGGGGCTTCAACAGAAATTATGATGTGGCTCGCTGCAGTGACCGCTTTTATAGGTATGCTAACGCATTGCAATGTTGAAATGCGCTTTGGCGTCTTGTCATGGATTTTTAACACCCCTGAAATTCACCGATGGCACCATAGTAAGGTTCTGCGCGAAGGGAACACGAATTACGGCGAGAATATTATGGTATGGGATCATGTGTTCGGCACATTTTTCCATGAGGATAGACGACCGCCTGCAGACATAGGTATTCATGAGCACATGCCGGTAAAGTTCACCGAACAACTTGTTTGGCCTTTTTTGCCATATAAAAAACGCAAGGAAATCAGTGCGTCAAACAAGGAAAAGCCAGATGTTCCTGCTGAAAAAGAACCTTATCCCCAGGCGGCAGAATAAACTTTAAATTGATTTTGGCTTTGTTTTTGCAATGGCATGATGCACACTCACGTGTGTGCATAAATGTGGGGATAATTATGACCAAAAACAAAACTGCTTTTATCACGGGAATTACAGGACAAGACGGCGCCTATCTGGCCGGCTTTCTTCTTGAAAAAGGATATAATGTCCACGGCCTCGTGCGTTGGGATAGTTATCCCGACCCAATCGATGGTTTAACCCGTCTGGATTCCCTTGGTCTTGTAAATGATAACATTACACTTCACTTCGGTGATTTAACCGATGGCCATTCGGTGATGTCTTTGCTAAAAAAGATCAAACCGGACGAAATTTATAATCTGGCGGCACTCTCGCAAGTAGGGGTCAGCTTTGAAACACCAGGCTCCACCTTCGATATAAACGCCAAAGGTGTGCAGATGCTTCTTGAATCTGTACGGCTCCTGAATATGGTCGATAAAGTCAGAATTTATCAGGCATCTTCATCGGAAATGTTTGGTTGCGCCGCTCCCCCTCAAAATGAACAAACACCTTTCGATCCGTGCAGCCCATACGGCGTGGCCAAGGTGGCGGCCTATATGTTGGCGCGCATGTATCGCAAAGCTTACGGGATGCATGTTTCAAATGGTATTTTGTTTAATCACGAAAGTCCGGTGCGTGGAGAGGATTTTGTTACACGAAAAATTACAAAGGCGGTTGTAGAGATCGAGGCAGGCAATGCATCTGTCCTCACACTTGGAAATCTGGACTCAAAAAGGGACTGGGGCCATGCCCGTGATTACGTTGAGGGCATGTGGATGATGTTACAACGTGAAGAGCCCGACGATTTTGTTCTTGCTACAGGAGAGGCGCGGACGGTGCGTAACTTTGTTGAGCGCGCTTTCGCCCATACAGGTGTAAAGCTTAAGTGGCAAGGAGAAGACGCCGATGAGATTGGTCTAGACGCCAAAACCGGAAAAACAGTTGTTCAAATCTGTACAAAACTGTTCAGGCCCAAAGATGTTGATTACCTTTTGGGTGATGCAACAAAGGCCCATAAAGTGCTGGGCTGGAGGCCAAGAACATATTTTGATGATCTGGTAAGTGAAATGGTCAATGCGGATCGTAAACTACTTCAGGAAAACCTATTACAAGATTATGCGTCATGGCAAAGGACTGGCTAGAGCAACCATTACCCCTCAAAGGTAAGCGTATCTGGATAGACGGACATCGCGGTATGGTTGGGTCTGCATTGATGCGCAGATTACAGGAAGAAGGCTGCGACCTGTTAACAGTGGACCGTATGCAGCTCGATTTACGGCATCAATCTGATATTCAAAGCTGGATGGGTAAAAACAAGCCCGATATGGTCATTGTTGCGGCGGCTAAAGTTGGTGGAATTGCTGCAAATTCAAACTATCCGGCCGCGTTTTTCTACGATAACACCATGATTGCTACAAATATTATCCAGTGCGCCTATGAAGTCGGGGTTGAAAAGCTTCTTTTTCTGGGCTCATCTTGTATATATCCACGGGATTGTCCACAACCCATTAAAGAATCATATCTTCTGTCAGGGCCACTGGAACCAACGAATGAGGCCTATGCTTTAGCCAAGATCGGTGCCTTAAAGATGGCACAATTTTACCGCAAACAATATGGATGCGACTTTATTTCTGCTATGCCCTGCAACTTGTATGGAGTAGGCGATAAGTATGATGAGCAAGGCTCACACGTGATTCCAGCGCTTATTATGAAGGCTCATTCTGCCAAAATGAGAGGTGATAAGCATATTACAGTCTGGGGAACGGGAAAACCTCTGAGAGAGTTCCTGTACGTGGATGATTTAGCTGATGCTCTCGTTTTCTTGCTTAAGAATTATAGTGGATCAGATCACATAAATATTGGCTCAGGGCAAGAAATTTCAATAAAATCTCTTGCCGAAACAATCTGTGAAGAGATTGATTTTAAAGGAAAAATACTATTTGACCCCAAAAAACCAGATGGAACCCCGAGAAAAGTTCTGGACAACAGCCGCATGTTAGATGTAGGGTGGGAAACTAAAATGTGGCTAAAAAATGGCATAAATAAGTCATACACAGATTATTTGGGGAGATATGGAGATGAAACAGGCACCTAGCTATACGCCGGTTATTCTTGCGGGTAATTCTAAGAACCGGATGTGCATATTCGGGACAAAGAAGACGCCGCAACCGTTTTTGAGACTTTTTTCAGAATATTCACTATTTCAAACAACTGCTTTGCGGGCTTCGAAGTTTGGTAATCCGGTTATTGTTTGTCATGAAAGCTTTTTCGAACTGGCGCAACGACAACTTGAAGAAGTAGACGTGGAGCCGCAGGCTTTTATTCTAGAGCCTGAGGGCAAAGGGACGGCGGCCGCAATCGCACTCGCAGCCTTTTACTTAAAACACCATACCGAGCGCATGATTGTCATGCCAAGCGATCATGTTTTTTCTGCGGGTCGCAAATTTTATGACTCAATCAATAATCTGTACGAGGGGACAGAGGATAAAATCGTCCTTTGCGGAACAAGGCCTCGTTATGCTGAAAAAAATTATGGCTACATCATAACAGAAGATAAGGGTGGCGCTTATCGCAAGGTTGAGCAATTCATTGAAAAACCGGACTTAAAACAGGCACAGCAGCTTATAAAAAACAAAAATTGTTTGTGGAACACGGGCGTTCTGTTGGCGTCGCCAACTGTTTTTCTTGAAAGTTTAAAACAGCGCAAAATTGAAACATACAAGTGTACACAAAGATCATTCTACGCCAGTGAAGAAAGAGGAAATGTTTATCGTATTGCACAGGAAGAGTTCTCGGCCATAAGACCTGTATCGGTAGAACACGCCATCACAGTAAACCGTGCAAGAATTTTTGCTATGGAGTTATCGGTGTTCTGGAGTGACGTAAGTTCATGGTCCGATCTTTTGCGTCTTAAAATGGAGTCTATCTTTCAGAAAGAAAAATTGATAAGTAATGGAGCAGATGAGACTAAAAAAGCATCATAACAGAGCCTTCTATAGGCATTAAGATGCTTATAACAGAAACGAAGGGACTTCTGATGTCTGCTGTCAAAAAAACTGCAAAAGCCAGCCTTTATATGTTCAGTCTGCTGGTAATCGTATTCATCGCAGGTGCGATTTATATTTACGTTAATATGAATTCTCTGGCGCTCCAGATTACCGAGCAATACGCAAGTCAGGCTCTTGGCGTTCCTGTCAAAATCGGGGCAATGGATATAAAGCTGGAACAAAAATCAGTCACCGTTAGCGATATCAGGGTTTCAAATCCGGAAGGCTATAAAAAACCGAATGCCATTACGATAAAAAAAATCGAAGTCGCCGGTGAAAATTTTTCAAAAGAACTTCTAACATTTAAAACGATTAAAGTTGACGGCACGGATGTTTATTTGGAAGTGGTCGGCCAGACAACTAATCTTGGCGACATGAAAAATAACATAGGAAAGAATAATCCGGCAGGGGCGCAAGCAAGCACCGCTAGTGATTCCAATAAGGCGAATGCAAGCAAAGATCCCAAAGTTATTATCAGAAAAATGGCGTTAACACAGGCGCAACTCCATCCGTCCGTTACTTTAATTAAACACGATTTCAAACCCATAAAAACCCCGGATATTCATCTCACCGGTATTGGAGAAAAGGAAAACGGTATTCTTGCACAAGAAGCGATGGAACAAGTCATGAGTGCGGTGCTCCAAAACTTTAACAACACCGCAAACAAGGCAGGTTTTTTAGAGGGGCTATCACTTGAGTCTCTCAATGATATAGGCCTTAGTACGGCTGACGTATTCAAAAGTAATATCAAAAAGACTTACGATCAGAAGGTCGATGGCGTCAAAGAAGGATTCGAACAGCTTAAAGACATGTTCGAGTAATGGTTAATGTCTGCCGTTGAAACCCTTATACATAGCCTGCGTAGCAATAACATCGCAACGCAAAATGTCCGTGCCCTTTTTCTAAATGCGCATATGCATGCTGACTTATCTGCCGTTGTAAATTCTTCTACCGACATTCAACAATTCTTTAAAACAGACACAAAAAAATTCGAAGATGCCGGCTATGCAGTAACGCCGGAAATTCCGGAAGAAGAAAATACATATGATTATGTGTTTCTGATTATTCCCAAAAACATTGTGGAAGCAAAATTTCTAATCGCAAAATCTTTGATGGTATTGAAAAAAGGCGGTACATTTTTTTGTTCGGCAGACAATAAATCCGGCGGTGGCCGTTTAAAAAAATTAATGCAGGAATTCGGAATAAGCAGCACAGGTGATCTAACAAAAAATAAAGCCCGTTGTGTTTGGACAATTAAAACAGACATCAATCTGGATGCGGTTGAAAAAGCTATACAGACAGGCTCTTCCCAAGAAGTATTAGGGGGCAGTTTTATTTCTCAACCGGGCATTTACGGCTGGAATAAAATCGATAAAGGCTCGGCACTTCTCATTAATAATATGCCCGAAAGCTTAAAGGGAAGGGGCGCGGATTTTGGATGTGGTTATGGCTATCTATCGCACGCGCTATTAAAACGTTATACAGGAATTTCCAAGCTCACCTGCATTGACTCAGACATCAGGGCTATAGACGCCTGTCGTAAAAATCTGGATTTTTCTGATTGTGAAATCATGTATGACTGGATGGATCTGGCACAGCAGACGACCTACAAAAACGCCTTTGACTTTATTGTTATGAACCCACCATTTCACGAGGGGAAAAAAACCAGTATCGATCTCGGCAAGCAATTTATAGAAACAGCATATACCGCATTGGCAAAAGGTGGCCGGCTTTACATGGTGGCTAATGCCCATTTGCCATATGAATCTTGTTTAATGCAGTTATTTTCAAGCTGTAAGTCTATTTGCGAGGAAGGGGGCTTTAAGATTTTTCACGCCCTGAAATAGAGATGAGGTCCTGCTTTGCTTCATCCTCTTCTTCTTTTTCTTTTTCCGCCTTGGCTTCGGCCTCTTCTTCGTCTTTATTTTTTTGCGCTAATCTTTCATCAAGTTTGGCATCAAGTTTTTGCTCGAGCTTTTCGGCAAGCTTTTCGGCAAGATCGTCTGTATCCTCTTTGCTATCTTCACCGACAGCGGCTTGTGCGTTCTGCAGGGCTTGTTGTTTGCGCTCAAGAATGTCTTTTTCGGCTTTTGCCATTTCTTTCTGGAATTCTTCGTCCATTTTAACATCTTTAAGTTTTTTAGAAGGATCATAACCTTCTTTATTCTCATCATCCTGCGTAACATCTACTTCTCCCTCACAAATCTCTACATCTTCACGTACCTTTTTAATGAGTTTGTCGTCATGCATGGCTTTGGCATTAAGACCGGTTTCACGGGCAACCATATAATAAATAGACTCTTTGGTTAGGTTCTGATCTACACCATGATTCATAACGTGATAAGCCAGTGCGGCATCGGCCGTAATAATCGATTTATCCGGCTGGTTTCTTTTGCGCATATGTTCTTCGGTCAGATAGACAATAAGCATAAGATCCTCATTGGTCATCGTGACGTTATGGTGCTTCTCCAGACCAGGACGCAATGCCTTCATAATGGCATAGGTTTCATGAATATTCGGTACTTTGAGAAACACCTTCTGGAAACGACGATCCATAGCAGGGTCTTGCGCGACATACATACGAAATTCATCCAATGTAGTCGCACCGATCATAAGCAAGTCACCGGCCGTTAGATAAGGTTTAATAGTATCAGATAAACCAGCGTAAGAACTTCCTACACAATTGGGCATAATCTGGTGGATCTCGTCCAGAAACAGAATGATTTTGGGACTATCAGGGTTGTGATAACGCTCGGCCACACCCTTACACAAAGGGAGGAAACGATCCTGAAACTCCGCGCGGGTTGCGGTTCCCGATGCCATACGGGCAAGGTCGACTTCAATCACACGCGAATTATGGAGGTATTCCGGAACATTTTCTGCAACAATTTGTTGCGCCAGACCAACAACAGCGGCCGTCTTACCAACACCGGCAGGGGCTAGGAAACAAACGTTTTTACGGCCTTTTTGAAGCAAAATCAGAACGCAGTCGCTGATTTCCTTATCACGACCAGTAATAGGCCCATAGCGACCTTCACGTTCAAGAGCCGTAAAGTCCGTACAGTAGTTCTTGATTAACTCCTCCAGCTTATCGTCTGGTATGGAATAGTCCCACTTTTCTGACATAATCTAAATCTCATCATTCACTAGAATTAGTGTATCTTAGAAACCAACTGTATTCCAGAGTAGCGACAGAATATTAAACAGTACTTAAAATTTTGCCGTTATTTCAAAGAAAATGCTTTCTTGAAAACCCCTGTGCAAACAAGATTGTCGTCAAATCACCGTATAATATGCAGTTTTCTATTTCGTCTTGAACGGCCTTTTTGGGGTAATATCCTATGCCCAAACCTGCTTTTTTAAGCATTGGAATGTCATTTGCACCGTCACCAATAGCAAGGCAGTCGTCATAAATAAGGCCTAAGTCTTTGATATAGCTTTCTAAAAAGTCAAGTTTTGCATATTTATCCAGAATCGGCGGAATAACCACCCCTGTAAGCTCTTCGTTCTTGATTTCAAGAATATTGCCATGGTTAAAGTTAAAACCGCACCGATCTGCTATTGCCTGTGTAAAGAAGGTAAAACCACCAGAGACCAGAACACAGGTTACGCCGCGCTTCCTCATCGTCTGAATGACTGTTTTTGCACCCTGATTAAGGGCCGTTTCCTCTAATGTGGCTTGTAGAGCCGTGGTTTTAAGCCCCTTTAAAAGGGCAACGCGCTCTTTTAAGGCGTCGTGAAAGTCAATTTCACCCTCCATAGCGCGCTGCGTTATAAGGGCAATTTGTTCCTTAATTCCTGCATATTCGGCAAGTTCATCCAACGTTTCGGCGGCCACGATTGTACTATCCATATCGGCCATGAGCAGCTTCTTCTCTCTGTGCTCGTTCTTGGTGATAAAGAAATCTATTTGCTCCTTGGCAAGAAACTCTCTTAAATGAAGCGTTAACGAAGAATGGGTTCCCCCCGAAAGGGCAACTTCTGCTGCGATCATTTTATCAAGCCAGACAAGCTTGCTGGTGAATTTAAGATTGTAATAGCCGATAATATCCTCGATTTCCCTGAAGTGCTTTTTTGTAACAGGAAAATCTTGGGTTGATGCAACCAACGTCAGCACATGCGTCATTGTCTGTTTTTAACCTCGGGGTTTATGCAATAAACTATAGAAAAAGACGCGCCAGTCTTTTATAACTGCAATAGAACTTGAATATTACATCGTATTTTAACACGTATATCTTAACAATGGTAAAACCAAATATGCAAAAACCTGCAATCAAACCTAAAAATCCTAATTTTTCTTCAGGCCCTGCGGCAAAGCGTCCGGGATGGACTCTGGACAAACTGTCTAATGCTCTTGTTGGGCGCTCTCATCGTTCGAAAGATGGAAAAGAAAAACTGAAGGCGGTCATTGACCACCATCGCTCATTACTCGGAATTCCGGCAGATTACAAAATTGCAATCGTTCCGGGTTCTAATACCGGTGCTTTTGAAATGGCAATGTGGTCGATGCTCGGTGCGCGTGGGGTTGACGTTTTTGGCTGGGAAGTTTTTTCCAACATATGGGTTGATGATATTACACAACATCTCAAAATCGATGATGTGCGCACTTTTCAAGCAGAATACGGCAAACTGCCGGATTTATCACAGGCCGATCCGTCACGTGATTGTGTGTTTGTATGGAATGGAACGACCAGCGGTGTGCGCGTGCCTGACGGGAACTGGATTTCCGATAAGCGTGAGGGGCTCACGTTTTGTGACGCAACATCAGCAGTGTTTGCCTACGATCTTCCCTGGGACAAACTTGATGTAACGACATGGTCATGGCAAAAAGTTCTGGGGGGGGAGGCCGCTCACGGTATGATTGTTTTATCACCGCGCGCGGTTGAGCGTTTGGAAAGTTACACGCCTGAAAATCGTCCGCTTCCTAGAATCTTCCGCATGACAAAAGGGGCGGGAGATAACAAAAAACTAAATGAAGGTTTGTTTCTCGGCGAGACACTAAACACACCCTCAATGCTGTCTGTAGAGGACTGTCTTGATGCGCTTGACTGGGTTGATCATTGTGGTGGTCTGGAGGCGTCGACCAGGCGCGTAGAAATTAATTACAGCACCATCGAAAAATGGGTTCAAGATACAGACTGGATAGATTTTCTGGCTACTGATGAAAATATACGTTCAAAAACATCGGTGTGCCTCAAGATTGTTGATGGATGGTTTGCATCTTTGAGTCCGGAAGGGCAGAAGGATTTCATAAAGTCCATGACGCAAATTCTGGAAGATGAAGACGTAGCCCACGATATTAAAAGCCATAGGGACGCCCCTATGGGCTTGAGGGTCTGGTGCGGAGCAACGGTATCCATGACAGATCTTCAGGAAGTAACGCCATGGCTTGATTGGGCTTTTGAAAATACCAAAGCACAAATGCATGGAAGCTAGCCAATGCCCAAAGTTCTGATTAGCGACAAGTTGGACAAACTTGCGGCAGATATTTTTGAAAAAAACGGTATCGAAGTTGATTTTAAACCCGGTCTATCTGTAGAAGAGCAGATGGATATTATAGGCCAGTATGATGGTCTTGCTATTCGTTCTGTCACAAAAGTTACCAAAGATATGATCGCAAAGGCCGTTAACCTTAAGGTGGTCGGCCGCGCAGGTATTGGCGTTGATAACGTAGATATCCCTGCCGCTACTGCCGCGGGTATTGTTGTCATGAACACGCCCTTTGGTAATTCTATTACAACGGCTGAACATGCAATCTCTATGATGATGTCTTTGGCGCGTGATATTCCGCAGGCAAATCAAAGCACCCACGCGGGAAAGTGGGAAAAAAAGCGTTTCATGGGCACAGAATTATTCAACAAAACCTGTGGTGTGATTGGTTGCGGTAACATTGGATCAATTGTTGCTGATCGGGCACTGGGCCTTCACATGAAAGTCATTGCCTTTGATCCGTTTCTAACCGAGGACCGCGCAAAGGAAATAGGCGTAGAGAAAGTGGATCTGGATGATCTGTTAAAGAAGTCCGATTTTATTACGCTCCATGTTCCTAAAAACGAGCATACACTCGGCATAATCAACAAAGGCTCCATCGCAAAAATGAAGGATGGCGTGCATATTGTTAATTGCGCGCGCGGTGGTTTGATTGTGGAAGAAGATCTTAAGATGGCGCTTGATAGCGACAAAGTCGCTGGTGCGGCTCTGGATGTTTTCGAAGTAGAGCCCGCGACCAGCAATATTCTTTTTGGGCATGAAAAGGTTATCTGTACACCGCATCTTGGGGCTTCAACGACAGAGGCGCAGGTCAACGTAGCCATTCAGGTTGCCGAACAAATGTCCGACTACCTTCTGAAAGGGGCGGTTACCAATGCACTGAATATGCCTTCTATCTCTGCCGAAGATGCCCCGAAATTAAAGCCTTATCTAAAACTTGCCGAGCAATTAGGCTCTATGGCCGGGCAAATCACAGAAGACGCGATTACAGGAATCGAGATTGAATATCTTGGGACAATCACAAGTGTAAACACCGATCCCATCACCTCAACACTGATTGCACATTTGCTGGGCAGTCAATTGGACAGTGTGAACATGGTTAATGCGATGCAGGTGGCCGAGAGCAGGGGCATCCAGATCAGGCAAAGTTACGATAATGACGGTAAGGATTGGCGTTCGCTTATTAATCTTGTGGTAAAGACCGCAGAAAACGATAGAAATGTCAGCGGGACGCTCTTTACCGGCAAGGAGCCGCGGATTGTGAATATAGAAGGCGTACCTATAGAAGTAAAACTCGCCGAAAACATGCTTTTTATAAGAAACGAAGACAAACCGGGATTAATCGGTGGCTTGGGAACTATTTTGGCCGATGCAGGACAAAATATTGCGGATTTCCGTCTTGGAAGGAAAGGGAGCGGCGAAACAGCCATATGTCTGGTATCTCTGGACGAGCCGTTATCTGATAAGCTATTTAAAAATATAGAAAAATTACCACAAATTCGTAATGCACGCCGTCTTCATTTTAACGAATAGCTAAATTTGCAAGAAAGTTTGTATTTTTCAGGACTGATTCGCGCCATCGTTCGTGTATTGTAATATTATGTCTTGGATTGATATAAATATTATGTAAAATTACTTTTCTAAGTGTTTGAAAGGGTTTAGCTTTAGGTTTTGTCATAATTTCTTTGACAGGGGCGCTTTATTTCTGTTATACAAGGCTCAACTTCGTTAATAAATTGTTAAGAATTAAGTTGGAGGCTGGCCTTAAAACGCTGCCAGCTAAGGGTTAAAAGTAGGGACAAGGAGTAAATTCTATGACGAATCAGAATCAAAAAATTGTAGCAGAAGAAACACGTGGAATAGATGCAAATCTTTCCGGCGAAATATGTGTCATACCCGATGGCGGGTTGGTTTTAGACGCAACAATTGAAGGTTTGCGTGATGAGTTATTGATTGAATCGGCAGAAGACGAATCAGGTGAAGAAGGATCAGAAACAGCGTCATCGGGAGAAGGTGATGTAAAAGAAGTTGAGGGCGACGTTGAAACGCCATCTGAAAACGAATTATCCTCTATTGCTGATCAGGCGCAAGACGCAGCAACAATAGAGCCTACAGCCGGCGAAGAGGCTGCACAAGGCGAAGAAGCACAAGCAGAATTAGCAGAACAACTCGCGCAGGTAGAACCTGCTGCAGGTGATCTGGGTGCACCATCTGGTGGTGGTTATGGTTTCCAAAGTAGTTTCGACCCTCAGGGCATTATTTCTCTTGAAGATGTTGGTCCAATTGATCCGACGGCTCTTCAATATGGTGTGACAACATTTACAGACCGTGGCGGTCTTGAAGCAGCTCAAGGCCCGGCAACACCAGCCGAGCCGGATGATATTCCAGAAGTTCTGGGTGGCAGAGGTTGCGTTGATGAATCACATCTAAATGGCGGAGAAACAAGTTTCTCTGGTGAAGTCTTTGTTGATTATGGTGATGATGGCCCGGGAACAATCGCCGGTAACGGCACTTTTGATACTGGCGGCGCAACATCTGGCGGAGAGACAATTGTTGTAACATTTGATCCCGCAACAGGAACATATACAGGTTCAGCAGGCGGCGAAGATGTTTTCACACTTCAGATTAATGCGGATGGTACTTATACCTTCACATTGACAGGTGTTATTGATCATGCCGATGGAACAGATCCTAATGATGCTTGGACATTCACATTTGGTGTAGACGCCACAGACAGTGACGGTGACTCATCATCTGGTGTTATTTCAATTGATGTTCTTGATGATGGTCCGACAGCATCGCCACAAGGTAATGGTGTTAGCGAAAACGGGCTTGAGCATGGTCCGGTTGTTGTAACCAATACACTTAATTTTGATTTTGGTGCAGATGGCGGCGGTTCAGTAGCACTTTCCGGCGATGTGATGTTCAAACTTGATCCTGCAGGCGACCCGATACAGCTGACCTCAGGCGGCGAGCCTGTAACATTTTCATTTAATGCGGATGGTGAATTGGTTGGAACAACACCGGATGGAACAGTGATCTTTTCTGTAACGATGGACCCTGAAACCGGTGAATATACAATTACAATGTATGGCCCTGTTGATCATGGCGACTTTGATGTTGGTTGGTTGATCTTCGGTGTGAACGTAACCGATGGTGATGGTGATGTCACAAGAACATTCATTACTTTGGATGTTCATGACGCACACCCTGATGCAAACCCACAAGGCAATGCGGTAAGCGAAGCTGGACTTGAAGCTGGTCCGGTTGTTGTAACCAATACACTTAATTTTGATTTTGGTGCAGACGGCGCAGGTTCAGTAGCACTTTCCGGCGATGTGATGTTCAAACTTGATCCTGCAGGTGACCCGATACAGCTAACTTCGGGCGGCGAGCCTGTAACATTTGCATTTAATGCAGATGGTGAATTGGTTGGAACAACGCCTGACGGCACTGTTATTTTTTCTGTAACGATGGATCCTGAAACCGGTGAATATACAATTACAATGTATGGCCCTGTTGATCACGGTGACTTTGATGTTGGTTGGTTGATCTTCGGCGTAAATGTTACCGATGGTGATGGTGATGTCACAACAACATTCATTACACTGGATGTTCATGATGATTGTCCGGATGCAAATCCACAAGGCAATGCGGTAAGCGAAGCTGGACTTGAAGTTGGTCCGGTTGTTGTAACCAATACACTTAATTTTGATTTTGGTGCAGATGGCGGCGGTTCAGTAGCACTTTCCGGCGATGTGATGTTCAAACTTGATCCTGCAGGCGACCCGATTCAGCTAACTTCGGGCGGCGAGCCTGTAACATTTGCTTTTAATGCGGATGGTGAAT
>CAYGSJ010000007.1:0-77364 GCA_964352665.1 uncultured Micavibrio sp. | reverse complement strand
CAGCTAACTTCGGGCGGCGAGCCTGTAACATTTGCTTTTAATGCGGATGGTGAATTGGTTGGAACAACACCGGATGGAACAGTGATCTTTACTGTGACGATGGATTCAGAAACCGGTGAATACACAATTACAATGTATGGCCCTGTTGACCATGGTGACTTTGATGTTGGTTGGTTGATCTTCGGTGTGAATGTTACTGATGCGGATGGCGATGTTAAAACAACATTCATTACACTGGATGTTCATGATGATACGCCAGACATTGGCCCTGACTTTGCACGCGTTGATGAAACAAATCTAGATGGCGGACCACTTCAGGTTTCAGGTGATCTTGATGTTGACTTCGGTGCTGATGGTGCTGGTTCGGTAGAGCCAAGCGGCCAATTCTACGCACTTCACGAAGTCGGCGGCGATCCGCAACCTGTTACTGCGGGCGGCGAACTGGTTACAGTAACCGCAACAGCAGATGGTTACGTTGGTATGACAGAAAGCGGAGAGATTGCTTTCACCCTGACACTGGACTCTACCACAGGCGAATACACCTATACACAATACATTTCTCTGGATCAGCCAGATGGCATGGATCCAAACGATGCAATAGGTCTGATCTTCGGTGTTCAGGGCGTGGATGGTGATGGTGATGTTGTTACAACACAAATTACAATCGTGGTTCATGATGACGGCCCAACCGCATCGGCACAAGGTAATGGTGTAAGTGAGGATGGCCTTGCAGGTGGTCCGGTTGTTGTTGAAAATACATTGAACTTTGATTTCGGTGAAGACGGTGCCGGCTCGGTAGCATTTTCCGGCGATGTGATGTTCAAACTTGATCCTGCGGGAGCACCGATACAGCTAACTTCGGGCGGCGAGCCTGTAACATTTGCATTTGATGCGGATGGCGTTCTGGTTGGAACAACACCTGATGGGACTGTTGTTTTCACAGCCTCAATGGATCCGGAAACAGGCGGATATAACATTACAATGTATGGCCCTGTTGATCACGGCGACTTCGATGTTGGCTGGTTGATCTTCGGCGTGAATGTTACCGATGGTGATGGCGATGTTACACAAACATTTGTTACGTTGGATGTTCATGATGCCGTTCCTGTAGCTAACGACGATTGCGTTGAGTTCGATATAGCAGACGGCTCTGTCGGCGGTGATGTTACTGACAATGATGAATTCTCGCCTGATGTTCAGAATAGTGTTGTTCAAATCAAATTCGGTGGTGAAACATTCGACATTCCTACAGATGGTTCTGACATCACAATTGAAGGAGAGTACGGAACGTTAACGATCAATTCTGCGGGTGAGTACACATATGTGCCATTCGACGGTGTGTTCGACGGTGAAACTGCGTCTCTTGATCCAACACAGGCAGATGCAGAAGGTATCCAGACGTCATTCACTAATAACGGCATTACCGTCACGATTGCGAATGAAGGTAATTACGACATTAGCTGGGTTAATACATCAGATGGAAGTGGCTTCGGTATCGATAACCTCGATACAAATGACAGTAAAAAGGTTTTCCCGAGCGGCGAAGCATTTAATATCGCAGCCGAAAGCGCAGTCACTGCTATGACCATCACAATCTCCGAGCTTGGCGATAATAATGATGACGGTAACCACGGTCTTGATTACATCGTAACACTGGCCGATGGAACGCAGGTTGCAATGGAACAGCAATTCGTACCAGGTCAGATCATAGATGGTCACTTTACATTTACAATTGACTCATCAATGTTTGGTCAGGACATCCTGAGTGTAGAGATTAGCTCTACAAATGCAGGTGACTATTATGGTGCTTCATTCCTTCTGAACAATGTATCCGTGGAATATCCGGGTACAGGCAGTATTACAGATATCTTTGAATACGTACTTCAGGACGGAGACGGTGATACGGATACTGCTCTTCTTAAGATCGAAGCGACCGATAATGGCAGTGGCGGTCCGATTTGTGAGTATCAGGACGCAGATTTTGCAAAGGTTCTGGAATTTGCAGCAGCAAAGCACATCGTTTTTGATGAGGTTTTGTCAAACGATACATCAGATGCAGAAATATTCTTGTTTGATGCAACGGCACGTCAAAAATTCGATGTGGCAAATGATATGAACTTCTCTTTGACAAATAATGAATATGACAGTCTTTCTAAACTGATTAGCCATGTTGATCCGCTAACGGAAGAGATTACAAGTTTTGTAATCGCAACAGAAGCAAACCAGAATTCGGTTGTACCGCAAGATATGCCTGTACATACGAATATTATTGAGATTGCAAAAGTCTATGCTGTTGATGGCGTATCTCTGGCAGGTGATTTTGATAACCTGCAAGTAAGAGACGATTCGGCAATATTATAGAAAATAGAGAGATAAATTTTACGCACTACCCTGAAAATCAGGTGTTAAAACAAGGGTGGTGTGTTGAGAATGCGGTATAGAATCGTATGCTAAGTAGTTGAGTCAGTACAAGAAGCTCTTGCATAAAGGCAAAAAAAAAGGCATAACTATGAGTACGAAGGCCGTAAAGGTTTTTTATTAGAGTGAAAGGTAAATACTGTGATTTCGAGTAAGAAAATGCGTACCCTATGTCTAACGACTGCGGTATCAGCTCTGATGGTACTGAGTTCAGGCCCATCTTTTTCCCAAGATGATAAAATGACTTCATTGCGTGATGCAGTGGCTGTCGGTGTTGCAACGAACCCTGAATACGGGACAGTAGCAGCAAGCCGCAGAGCTACAGATGAAGAGCTAAATCAAGGAAAAGCCTTGTTTTTACCTTCAATTGACCTTAACGGTGATGCCGGTTTCGAGCATACAGATAATGTCAGTACAAGAGGTGGACTTGACAGTGATGATGAAGAAAACCTTTTCCGTCGTGAAGTTGGCGTAACTCTAACACAATTATTGTTTGATGGTTGGGAATCCCATTATGAAGTTCAGCGCCAGAAAGCGCGCGTAATTTCTTCGGCTGATCGTGTTCGCGAGACAGCTGAGCTCGTTGGTCTGTCCATTGTCGAAGCTTATCTGGAAGTGCTGCGCCAGCGTCAATTACTGATGATCACACGTGAAAATGTGGCCGGTCACCTTAATATTATGGAACAAATTCAGGATGGTGTTGACGCAGGTCGCTCAACACAAGCAGACGGAGAGCAGGTAAAAGCTCGTTTAGCTGCTGCCCGTGCAACAGAATCAAGTACGGTACAGGCGCTAAGAGATGCGGAAACACAGTACCGTCGCGTTGTTGGTGATGGTCCGGAAAATCTTGAAATGCCGGTCATTCCTTATGATGTTCTTGCTGGTGATATAGACCAAGAAGTAAGAGAAACAATGGATCACAGCCCAACTCTGGATATTTTTACTGCAGATATTGAAGTGGCATATGCAGAGGCAGAGGGTACAAAATCGACACAATACCCACAAATGGACCTACAGCTTAATGCTCGTACAGGCCATGATCTTGGCGGCGTTGAGGGTCGTGACACGAGTGCTTCTGCACGTGTGGTTCTAAACTGGAACCTGTATCGCGGTGGAGCAGATATTGCGCGTGCACGCGAATTTAATCACCGTCACCAACAATCAAAAGAAGTTCGTGCCGATGCAGCGCGCGCTGTTG
The DNA here is from genome assembly GCA_964352665.1 of uncultured Micavibrio sp. Classification (GTDB taxonomy): domain Bacteria; phylum Pseudomonadota; class Alphaproteobacteria; order Micavibrionales; family Micavibrionaceae; genus UBA1672. The sequence continues at coordinate 73,748 of CAYGSJ010000007.1, read as the reverse complement.
AGTCTGATGTGCGCAGAACATGGGCAAGCATGGTTTCCGCAGGTGAGAGAGCAGGCCAGTTTGCAGCGCAAGCCGATGCAAATGTGGAAGTTCTTAAAGCTTATCGTGACCAGTTCAGTCTGAATAGACGTACGCTTCTCGACGTTCTGGATTCACAAAATGAACTTTTCGTCTCAAGAAGCAATACTGTGAACGCAGAATTTCTTGAAATGTTTGCGGTATATCGTTTGATGGCCCTAAAAGGGCGCTTGCTTCCAACGCTCGGAGTGGAGTATCCTCGGGAGAGTGTTATCGCGTCTGATGGAACATGGTCCTATAAAGAGGCCCAAAAGGCACGATAACCACGATCTTAAACCAAGAAGCGGTAAAGACCAGTGGTGGAAAAAACACAAAAAAATAAAGCTAAAGAGCCTGAAAACAACGCGGGCTCTGATGAAGAGAAAAGCCCTCCCGCGCAGGAGGGCGTTTCCGTTTATGCTGATCCCCCGAAAGATAGTGTGGAAGGGACAGAATCAGAAAACTTACCGGAAAAAGCTGCACATGGATGGCCTCTTGAGGCAGATCGTTTAGCGGTCAAAAGCTCTCTCGTTGAGTGTTTGCAGGTTATGGCCGGACATTACGGCAGAAGATGTAGCGTCACCTCTTTGACGGCCGGTCTACCGATCCCCCCTGTCGGTATTACACCATCCTTATTTGTTCGTGCGGCTGAGCGTGTTGATTTACAGGCAAAACTTGTGCAGCGCACCTTATCTTCTTTGGCTATTGCACCAAATCTACCCTGTGTGCTGGCGCTGGCCCATAATCAGGCTTGTATTGTTTGGGATGTGCGCCACCCGAAAGGACATTCCCCTAAGGAACAGGCCGAAAACAAGAAAAAACAAAATGAAATTGAAGTTCACCCTGAAACAAGGTTTTTGATCCAATTCGCCGAGACAAGCGATGAAAAACAGGTGATGACCCTCAAGGATATTGAGCCTCTTTACACAGGATACGCATTTTTTATTCGTCCTAAGGCCCGTGTAGACAATCGCGCAGGGCCGGCAGAAATCAATACCGGGCGTGATTGGTTCTGGGCAACATTCTGGGAAAATAAGACCCTCTATACCGAAGTTGCCGTCGCTGCAATCATGATCAATATGTTCGGGTTGGCCAGTTCTATTTTCATTATGAATGTTTATGACCGCGTTGTTCCCAATAGTGCCTTTGACACTCTTTATGCGATGTCGCTAGGAATATTCATTGTCTTTATTTTCGACTTTATTTTAAGGAACCTCCGCGCTCACTTCCTTGATCATGCTGGAAGGCGCGCTGACATTAAGATGTCGGCCATGCTGTTTGAGCAAATTCTAGGCATGACGATGATTGCCAGACCGCCAAGTGCCGGTATTCTTGCCAGTAATATGAAAGAATTCGAAACCTTGCGCGATTTCTTTACCTCGGCAACCATGACGGCGCTTATTGATTTGCCCTTTGTCTTCTTCTTTATAGCAGTGATCGCCATGATTGGCGGGCCAGTTGCTTTTGTGCCCCTTGCCGCTATTCCATTGATTGTGGGTATGGGCTTCTATCTTCAAAAACCGATGCAGAAAATTACCAAGCAATCCATGAATGAAAGCGCGCTTAAAAATGCGTTGCTATTTGAAACCATTATCGGACTTGAGACAATCAAGGTGCAGGCTGCTGAAGGTCATACACAAAGAAACTGGGAAGAGCTTACCGATAAAGCATCCAAAACCGCCGTAAAATCCAGACAGCTTTCCGCTTTTGCTCAACATTGGGCGGCGTTTATCCAACAACTTGCCAGTGTCGGCATCATTATCGTTGGTGTGTTCATGATTAGCGAAGGGCTGATCACTATGGGTGCTTTAATTGCCTGTGTGATGCTTTCCGGTCGTGTTATGGGACCGCTGGCCCAGCTTGCAGGTCTAATGACGCGTCTAAGCCAATCACGTGAAACGCTCAATCAGCTTGATGATCTGATGAAAAAGCCGGTTGAACGCCCAACGGATAAACATTTTGTGTCTTTGGGGCATGTCGACGGCAAAGTAGAATTCAAGGATGTTACATTCAGCTATCCCGGTCAGACCACACCATCTCTGACCAGCCTTAGCTTCGCCATACAAAAAGGGGAGCGCGTTGGTATTATTGGCGCTGTTGGATCTGGTAAAACAACGATTGAACGCCTTCTTATAAATCTCTATGAACCCACCGCTGGATCTGTCCAGATTGATGGCACAGATGTGCGACAGATCAATCCCGGGGATTTACGCCGTACTGTTGGCGCTGTTCAACAAAGCCCGCAGCTATTCTTTGGTTCTGTGCGCGATAACATTACCATGGGCCATGAAACAGCCCCCGACAGCGCCGTGATGAAGGCTGCGGAACTTTCCGGTGTGATGGAATTTCTGCGCGACTCAACGGCTGGGCTTGGAACACTGGTGGGGGAGCGCGGCGAGGCGCTATCAGGTGGACAAAGACAGGCCGTAGCCATTGCACGTGCGCTCTTATACGATCCGCCTATCCTCGTTCTGGACGAACCAACAGCATCAATGGATCCGGCCTCTGAAAGTCGCTTGCGTAAACGCCTTGAAAAATTGTGCGAAAACAAGACAACCATTTTGATTACGCATAAGGGCGCCATGCTTGGTCTGGTAGACAAACTGATCTTGCTTGACCGCGGTCGTATTATTGCATACGGACCAAAAGACGAGGTGATCCGAAAACTTCAAGCCCGTGAATACGGAACAGCCGCGGAGAAAACCGATGTCTGAGGAAATTCAAAAGAAAAGAAAAAAGGGAAATGAAGAGCATAATCCGGCATTCACCGCGATAAGCCAAAGCTGGGCTAAAGAGCAGGTCGGAATTTTAAACGCGCACGCCTCTGCTGTATTTGATGTGGATGATCAATTACCATTGTCAAAACATTTGCTCCTTGTTTCCATTACATTGTTTTTTGTTGTCTTTCTGGTTTGGGCCAATGTTGCAACTCTGGACGAAGTTACGCGCGGTGAAGGAAAAATCATTCCTTCCAGCGAAGTTCAGGCCTTACAAAGCCTTGATGCCGGTATTGTCGAGGAATTTATGGTTAAAGAGGGGGACGAGGTTACCAGAGGGCAGGTTCTTGTAAGACTACGTGATATCGAGGCATCCTCGGATCTTGGTGCAAATCGGGCCCGTTATCTTGGTTTGCTTGCCTCTATAAAGAGATTGCAGGCCGAGGCCGAAGGTCGCGACACCGTTGATTTCCCCGACGAAGTTAAAAAAGACGCCCCTGAAAGTGTTGTGGAAGAACTAAACGTTTTTCGTGCCAATCGGCTTCAACTGGAAGGCCAGATCAATGTTCTGGAGAATCAAAAAAAGCAAAGAGGACAGGAACTCGACGAACTGAATTCCCGCATAGGCGATTTAAAAGGGGTCATGCATCTCCAGCGTAAGGAAATGGAAATGATCGCGCCCTTGGTTGAGCGTGGATCGGCTCCTAAACTCGAATTACTTCAGTTGCAAAGAGGCCTGCAGGAAAGAACGTCCGAGCTTAATGGGTTGAAGGCAAGTTTGCCGCGGGCACAATCGGCAATTGATGAAGTCAAGGCAAGATTGAATGAGATTACAAAATCGTCACAAGCAGAAGCACAACAAGAGCTGGCAGCAAAACTGACTGAACTAAACGAAATTAAAGAGCGTTTGAGCGGACTGAAAGAAAGAAAAGGGCGCAAGGAAATGAAATCTCCTGTTGACGGGACAATACAGGAACTGACTGTTAATACAGTTGGTGGTGTTGTGCGTGCGGGCGAAGACCTTATTAAAATTGTTCCAAAGGACGATCAGTTGATTGTTGAAGCCAAAGTGAAGCCATCAGACCGTGCCTTTATTTATCCGGGTCAGCAATCTATCATAAAAATTACCGCCTATGATTTTTCAATTTATGGCGGCCTGAAAGGGGAGCTTCTCGATATTTCAGCCGATACAATCGAGGACGAAAAAGATAACTCTTTTTATCGTGTGCGTCTTCGCACCTATGAAACGCAGTTGAAGCGCAGAGGCGAAGTTCTGCCTATTATTCCGGGAATGGTTGCCAGCGTTGATATTCTAACCGGCAAAAAAACGGTCATGCAATATTTGCTAAAACCGTTTGTTAAGACTCTTGATAATGCAATGAACGAGCGTTAAAAGCTATTAAAGCCGCGGCCCCAGTATCATAATCATCTGACGGCCTTCGAATTTCGGTTCGAATTCTACAGTTGAAAGTTCTTCAAGCTCTAATTGTATTTTAGTGAACAAGTTGCGACCAATATCTTGGTGCGCCATTTCACGGCCACGAAAACGCATTGTTACTTTTACTTTATTACCGTCTTCAAGAAACCTTTTGGCGTTACGCATCTTGACATCATAGTCATTTTTTTCGATGCGCGGGCTCAGCTTTATTTCTTTCAGATCGACGGTCTTCTGCTTCTTACGAGCTTCATTAGCCTTCTTCTGCTGCTCGTATTTATATTTGCCGTAGTCGAGAATTTTGCAAACCGGAGGATCTGCATTAGGAGAAAGTTCTACCAGATCAAGCCCCGCTTCCGCTGCCATTTCTTTGGCTTTTGAAATTTCCAGGACGCCTACCATTTCGCCTTCTTCGTCGACAAGACGAACGGTTTCGGCCGTAATTTCACTATTAATTCTGGGTCCATCATCTTTTTTGGACGGGGGTCTATTTGGTCTTGAAATGGTATCTTCTCCTGTTTGTTGTTTCCATCATGCTGTTTTGACAAAACCAGTATCGTCAAAACAGCTTAGAAAAGTATTAATACGGTGGTTTTGCACACTCTGCAAGAGATTCCGTAGATGATATAAATAAATTTTTATCATCAGAATGGGGGCTTGATTTCATCGGCCAGACTCTGGATCGCTTTGCCGAGATCTTCTACGGATTGATCTTGTGAGCCCAGACGACGGATGGCGACGGTATTGTCTTCTGCTTCTCGGGCACCAACAACGAACATAACAGGTACTTTTGTCACAGAGTGCTCACGCACTTTATAGTTAATTTTTTCGTTTCGGATATCAAGTTCCGCGCGAATACCGGCCTCTATGAGTGCTTTATATACGTCCTCTGCATAAGGATCGGCTTTTCCGGTAATGGTGGCCACAACACATTGCACAGGGGAAAGCCACAAGGGTAGCTTTCCGGCGTAACTTTCTACCATCACGCCGATAAAACGTTCTAACGAACCCAGAATAGCACGGTGAAGCATAACGGGGCGGTGCTTGTTACCATCTTCCCCGATATAGGCGGCATCAAGTCTTTCCGGCAATACGAAGTCCAGCTGCAATGTGCCGCATTGCCAGCTTCGCCCGATCGCATCACGGATATGGTATTCAATTTTAGGGCCATAGAACGCGCCTTCGTTTTCGGCTTCTTCGAATTCAAGGCCTGCTTCGATCAAAGCCTGACGAAGGCCGTCTTCTGCCTTATCCCAGATTTCATCTGTTCCTGCGCGTTCATCGGGACGTAATGCCAGAACAACGCGCACATCGTCAAAGCCCAGATCATTGTAGACAGTCTTGACAAGGTCGCAAAAGGCGACAGACTCGCTGGTGATCTGATCTTCACGACAGAATATATGTGCATCATCCTGTGTCATCTGTCTGACACGCATTAATCCATGCAACGCGCCATGCGCCTCATTACGGTGACAGCAGCCAAATTCTGCCAGCCTTAGCGGTAAGTCGCGGTAAGATTTTATACCCTGATTATAAATCTGGACATGCGCAGGGCAGTTCATAGGCTTCAAAGCCATGAGCTTGTTAAAAGCCTCTTCACTGACAACCGGGCCATCTTCATCGGTGTTGGGAACCTCGTCAGGCACAACAAACATATTTTCCCGATATTTACCCCAGTGACCAGAGGCTTCCCAAAGCTTGTTGTCGATTAATTGTGGCGTTTTGACTTCTTTGTAGCCCACAGCATTCAATCTGCGACGAATATAACCTTCCAATTGGTTGTAAACGGTAAAACCCTTGGGGTGCCAGAACACCGACCCTTGCGCTTCACTCTGGAAATGGTAGAGATCCATTTCATTGCCAAGTTTGCGGTGGTCGCGCTTTTCCGCTTCCTCCAGTTGGTGCAGATAGTCCTGCAATTCTTTATCATTGCGCCAGGCTGTTCCGTATATGCGGGTCAACATGGCGTTATTTGAATTACCGCGCCAATACGCTCCCGCCACCTTCAGCAATTTGAAGGCTGTGCCCACGTGCTTTGTTGTAGGCATATGCGGACCCCGGCATAAATCAAGCCAGTCCCCTTGCTTATAAATTGTAATATCTTCGTTTTCGGGCAGGTCCTCAATAAGTTCGGCCTTATACATCTCTCCCTTCTTTTTAAAGAACGCAATGGCCTCATTCCTATCCCATACTTCTCTTTCAAACGCTGCGCCGCGCTCTACGATTTTGCGCATCTCTTTTTCGATGGCGTCAAAATCCTCTGTCGAAAATGGTTCGTTGCGCGCAAAGTCATAGTAAAAACCGTCTTCGATAGAAGGTCCAATGGTTACCTGTGTGCCGGGAAACAGACTTTGCACGGCCTCGGCCATCACATGGGCGGCGTCGTGGCGGATCATCTCCAGCGCATTTTCATCTTCGCGCCTTATAATTTCGATTTTACTGTCATGGGCAATCGGAAGTGACAGGTCTCTGACCTCTCCATTTATCTTAATTCCGATAGAGGCTTTTGCCAGAGATTTGGAAATGTCATTCGCGATGTCCATGCCGGTGATACCCGTATCATATTCACGTACGGAATTATCAGGCATTGTTACTTTTACTACATCCTTTGGCATCTTTTGAGGCATCGCGCTTTTATCTACTCCGGTTTTTCTTTTTATATTTCGAATATATTGAAAAGACCCGATTATTAAACAATATTCAAGCCTCTTTATGCGTTTTGCGCGGGTTATTTTTTGAAGACATTTCGATAAGCCATACACAAGACTTGCTTTTTGGCCTTTAGTGACGTATCAAAACCATTACTCATTAAATTTTACACTGTTTTTGTCGTACCAGTTAATTAAGGTAAGGAAAGCCGATGATTGTCGATATTATAGTCCTCATTGTTGTTGTGGGATCCATGATTGTATCTTTTCTTCGCGGGTTTATACGCGAGATTTTAACAATATTTGGAATTGTTGGAGGCGCTGCTGCGGCCTATATCGGGGGCCCTTTGCTTTCGCCTAAAATGCATGAGTGGATGGGCATTACGGACACAGAAGACCCGGACAAACTGTTAGGGGTAATATCTTATCCCTTGCTGGCAGATATTACATCTTATGTCTCGATCTTGATCTTTTTCGTTATTATTCTGTCAATCTTCAGCCATTTCTTTGCAGAATTTATAAAGAATATTGGCCTTGGCGCTTTGGATCGCACCTTGGGTGTAATATTCGGTTTTGTGCGCGGAGTTTTGGTCTTGGGACTTTTCTACTTACCGATTCTGTATCTGATGACAGATGAAGACAAAGAGAGCTATTTCGCCGAAAGTAAAACGCATGTTTATCTGGAAACAACATCAAAATTTATTGATGGCTTCATTCCCAAATCTGTTGAGGAAGGTATAGAGGCCGGCGCCGAAAACCTTGAAGGCATTTCCGAGACACGTAAAAAACTGGAAGAGATGAATGTTCTTGGTCAGGATGGCAAGAAAGAGGAGGGGGAGCAAATGGAGGGCTATTCACCCGAGTTCAGGGATGACATGGACAAACTCATCGAGGAAAATACAGATACCTCGCCGGACTTTAACGAATAATCGAAAATTATTCAGGCGTTACTGTAAAGATCAACGGCACTTGATCCGTTGGTTTTTACTTTTGTTTTCTTGATTGCGTCGCTGCGGCTGGCCTTTAGCTTTTCAAAATATAAATCATTCACGTCGCCCGTCACATACTTACCGTCAAAGACAGAGCAATCAAAAAGGCGGCTGCCTTCCTTTTCATCGCTTGGTGTGACCGCTTTAACAAGATCACCCAGATTTTGATAGAGCAATTTATCTGCCCCAATGGCCTTCTCGATTTCTTTTTCTGTTTTATCATGTGCAATCAATTCCGATTTGACCGGCATATCGATGCCGTACACATTCGGAAAACGTACAGGCGGGGCAGCAGAGGCAAAATATACTTTATCCGCACCGGCCTCTCTCGCCATTTCAATAATTTTCTTGCTGGTCGTGCCGCGAACAATTGAGTCATCAACCAATAAAACATTCTTCTTATGAAATTCTAATGGAATAGGATTGAGTTTTTGCCGAACAGATTTTTCGCGTTCTTCCTGACCCGGCATAATGAATGTTCGTCCGATATATCTGTTTTTTACAAAGCCTTCCCTGAATTTTATTCCAAGACGAAACGCCAGCTCCATGGCACATGTTCTGCTGGATTCAGGGATGGGAATAACAACATCAATGTCATGATCGGCCCACTCGTTTTTAATTTTTTCTGCAAGATACTCGCCCATGCGTACACGCGCCTTATAGACAGAACTGCCGTCTATAATAGAGTCCGGCCGTGCCAGATAAACATATTCAAAAATGCACGGGCTTTGGACGCGCGCGTTATCACTTACGTGACTATGTAAGGTGCCGTCCTCGTCAACATAGATAATCTCGCCGGCTTTTAAATCTCTTACCAGCTTAAAGCCAAGTGTATCCAGAGCGACGCTTTCGGAAGCAATCATATACTCTGTTTTGCCATCGGCATTTGTTTTTTCACCATAAACAAGCGGCCGAATACCATGAGGATCTCTAAATCCGATCATGCCATAGTCCGATATCATGGCCACGACGGCATACGCCCCCTGACAGCGTTCATAAACGCGGTCGATCGCTGCAAATATATGTTTGGGCTTTGGATTTAACTGAGCCTGATTCTTTAATTCATCCGCTAATACATTTAGCAGAACTTCCGAGTCGGAATTTGTATTCAGATGACGAAGATTAGCCCGATACAACTCTTCGGTCAGTGCGTCCTGATTGGTCAGGTTGCCGTTATGGGCCAAAACAATGCCGTATGGGGAATTCACATAGAAAGGCTGGGACTCGGCTGAACTGGCACTGCCTGCTGTCGGGTATCTTGCATGGGCGACGCCTCTGTTTCCTTTCAAACGTTGCATATGCTCAAGGCGGAATATATCCCGCACCATGCCATTATCTTTTCTAAGGAAAAACTTACCCTGATCTTCTGTAACGATTCCGGCGGCGTCTTGTCCGCGGTGCTGTAAAACCGTTAGTGCGTCATAAAGGTCCTGATTGACCGGAGAATAAGCGTAAATTCCAACAATCCCGCACATCGCATATCGCTTTCTGGTTCAATAGTTACGCTCCGTACATATATATGTAGGGAAATCACAACATATTGATAAAAGTGCAGTTTTTCAAGAAAAAAGAGCCGCGATACACGGCTCTTTTGTATAGTTTTGCAGATCTAGGCTGCTTTTTTCTTGGATACTGCTTCCGACTCGTTCATTTCGATTGTCCGTGTCGGGAATGGAATGGTTATACCATCCTTCTCCAATGCTTCTTTTACACCCTTTTTGGTGTCGGTCTGAAGCGTAAAGAAATCTGTGCGGTCACTCCATATCCGAAGTGTAATATCAACAGAAGAGTCGCCTAGATTAGTCACCATAAGCTGAGGGGCTTTGTCATCTTCCGTAATAATACGCTCGTCTTTTGCGATCGCCTTTTCAATTGTTTTGAAGGCTTTGTTGATATCATCGGCATAGCTGATCCCGAACACGATATCCTGACGGCGTAAATCGTTGCGCGTAAAGTTCTGGATTTCAGAGTTCCAGAGCTTGCTGTTAGGCATAAAGATATAAACATTATCCGGCGTTGCAAGCTCTGTCGCAAACAGGCTCAAGGTCTTTACAGTTCCTGTAATACCACCTGTTGTAATGGTATCTCCAACATTAAACGGCCGAAGTATAAGTAACATCACACCCGATGCAACATTGCTAAGAGTACCTTGCAAAGCAAGACCAATGGCCAGACCAGCGGCACCAAGTACGGCAAGAAGGCTGGTTGTTTGAACGCCGAATTGCTGAAGGATCATAACAATCGTAAGGGCAAAAACGGTGTATTTCGATGCCGCGCCCAAAAAGCTTTTCAATGTACCGTCCAGCTTTTTAATGTTTTGAATTGTTTTGTTTAGATAATTGCCAAGTATCCACCCGGCTACAAGAACAGCGGCGGCCGTAATGACATTCATCGCAAGTGCTATGAAATATTCCATTGATATCTCCATTTTATAATTTCTAATAGGCTATAAATAAGGGTTTTGATGTATAAAAGTCAAGGTGGCTGCAAAAATCAGCGTTCTAAAAGCACACGGTAATAATAATATGTGCCATCGGTATCCTCAGTGCACATTGCCGATACACTTGCTGAACCACCATCGATATTAGCCGCGCCTCCAAAGGTCCCAACATATTTCTGGTTCTCGTAATTTGCACCGTCATCCTGAACCGGTATCGTGCTGCTTCCTAAGAGGCGCTCGTTAACTTTTGCGCATACGTTCTGTTTCACACCCCCTAAAATAAGAAGGATATCATTGCAATTTGCCCCGCATGCGGTTTGGTTTGCACCCATGCCCAGAACTGTTGCTTCGACATAAGCCCAGTCACTTTCATCATTAGAGCCTTTCGGCGGGGGCATTAACGTTGTCCTTCCACCGTTCGGATGAAAAATATGACAGGAAAAGTCACTGGGGGCACTTGGATTGACATAGTCAGTGTGAGATCCATCAAAAGGGGCTCTTTCAAAACTAATATTGTCCGGAGAGCAAAGGTTATTAACACGCATTGCCGTAATCGCACTTTCCAGAGTGGCGCCGTACTGAACCATCTCCGAAGAAGCAATTAGCGCATTTTCCGAACTTGTATCGCCCGGCGATGAACTACGATTTGAATACGTCACAGCAAAAGAAAGGGCGGCAAAAAGGGCGACAGCTATAAGAATCAGAAATAAAGCATTTCCGGACTGGGTAGATTGTGTTTGTTGCATTACTTATTTTCCAAAAAAGTTCAGAAGCTAAGCATATGGGTTTTTACTGGCGCGAACAAGCAGCCTTATAGGTACAGAAGGGATATCAAAGTCTTTTCGCAAGCCGTTTACGATGTAACGACGGTAGGAGTCCGGCAGTTCCTTTGGTCTTGAAACCCACATTGCAAAAGTCGGAGGTCTTGTTTTTATTTGTGCAATATATTTCAAACGGTTGTGCTTTCCCGAAACGAGAGGAGCAGGGTTTCTGGTTTCCATACCACCTAACCATCTGTTCAGGGCACCGGTGGACACACGCTTATTCCATGTTTCATACGACTGCAGCGCCTTGTAGAAAAGCTTGTCTATGTTTTTTCCATTAATCGCCGATATCGTCGCAAATCTTATATCTTTTATTTGTGCAAGGGATGTAGATATCTTGTGTTTGATGTCATCCAGAACCTCCGAGCGGTCTTTTACGCTGTCCCACTTATTAACGGCAATAACCAATGCACGCCCTTCATTGATAATATGTTCCGCAATTTGCAAATCCTGTTTTTCCAGAAACGCGTTACCATCTACAACAAGAATGACAATTTGTGCCAGACGAATGGCGCGTAAAGAATCTTCTGTCGACATTTTCTCTATGCCATCTGAAATTCTTGATTTTTTTCGTAATCCTGCGGTATCAACAAGTTTGAATTTCCGGCCTTCATATTCCCAATCTACGGCGATGGCATCCCGCGTGATCCCAGCTTCCGGTCCGGTCATCACTCTGTGTTCTTGTACGATTGCATTCAATAAGGTTGATTTTCCAACATTAGGCCGCCCGACAATGGCAATTTTTATGGGTTTTGCCGGATCATCTTCCTCTTGTGTAAGGATATATTCTTCAAGACCTTCGATATCATCCAGATTGGCAAACTCCCCGGAGTAATTATCGTCATTGTCTTCAAGCTCGTCTTCTTCTTCGTAAAAATGCGGGGCCAGAGCATGATAAAGATCTTCAAATCCTGTTTTGTGTTCTGCCGAAATGACTACAGGCTCGCCAAAGCCAAGACTATAAGATTCGCCGATTGTTGTTTGTGCGGCTTTAGGATTCTCACATTTATTGATGGCCAGAATAACAGGTTTTTTCTGTTTTCTCAGGAAAGAGGCAAAATGTTTATCCGCTTCCGTCAGGCCCTCGCGCCCGTCAATAATGAATAATAACACTTCTGCCATGGCCAGTGCCGCTTCTGTTTGCTTGCGCATGCGTCCTTGTATTGAGTCGTCAAAGGCTTCTTCCAGACCGGCGGTGTCTATAATGTGAATATTCTGATCAAACAGGCTGCCTTCTGCCTCACGCCAGTCACGGGTGACCCCGGGCGTATCGTCGACAATCGCAAGTTTTTTACCGGCTAATTTATTGAAAAGGGTTGATTTCCCTACGTTTGGCCTGCCGATAATCGCTATCTTTAACATCAGTTTTTACTTCATAAATTTTACACCGCAAGGGTGTATCACATATATCAGCGATATGCCATCAAACTTCCGTCTTCGGCAAGGATGTACATTGTCTCATTGGCAATGACCGGTGCAAATGCAATGTCTTTTTTGACTTTGATCGTACGCATGATGTCACCGTGATGGGCATTAATCTCCAGAATCTCGCCGTGAGAACCGGCAACAACAAGCCGTCCATTGGCAAGAACAGGACCGTTCCACGTAATCGGGTCCTCTTTCTTCTTCTCGTTTTCAAAATTCTGAAGCTCTTGAATCCAGAATATAGTGCCATCAACGACATTCAAGGCAATCAACTGGTTTTCGCTGGAGACAAGATACAGATGATTTCCGGCAATCCACGGCGTTTGTGCGCCACTAATTTCTCTTTGCCAGACACGTGCACCGGAGCGCTCGTCAATAGCCACAAGCTTTCCAGCGAAGCTGATGGCAATAACCATGCCGCGATCCAGAATTGGAAGGGCCTTGATATCCGACAGGCTTTCCAGCCCGCCGCCGTATTTTCTGATACTCGATAAGTTATCCGACCATGCGACAGAGCCGTTTTCTATGCGTAAGGCCGTAATTTCGCCGGAGGAAAAAACAGGGACAACAATATCACTATTCGCTGCGGGGCTGGCGGCGCCAAGAAGTCCTGCCGCTTCTCCAATACCTATATACTCCCAAATACTCGATCCGTCTTCGACATTAAGACAAACAAGCCTGCTGTCGATTGTTGTTACAAAAACGCGCCCATCAATAACAGTTGGGGCCGCGCGCGAGGGGGCAGGCAAAGGTTTGCGCCAGATAATAGACCCGTCTTTTGCAGACACAGCCAGAACCTCGTCATAGCCATTGGTTACATATAAGACGTTATGTGCAAACGAGATACCCCCACTTACCACATGCTCGTTCTCGTCATCTGTCTCGACGTCGGTTTGCCAGAAACGTTTTCCGCTTTGTGCATCAAACGCAGAAAGTTTTGAATTTGTATCCAGTGTAAATACGGCGTTATTAGCCACTATAGGCGGAGCATTTAAAGGAAGGTTGTCCGTGCTGCCCGAGCCAATATCAGACGACCAGACGCGCTTTAAAGATCCACCCGATAAAGCCATATTTTGCATTGAGTGATTGGGGTATCCACCCGATTGTGGCCATGCATTATTCGCCCAGGGCTCAGGAAAAACAAATTCCTGCCCCTTGGCAATGGTATTATCGGGAGACAGCGCCTTTTGTAATTCCAAAACAGAAATGCGCTCTCCTTCCAGAGGTGGTTTTTCATCGTCAGAAAAATAACCGCCAACAGCCGAGCAAGCATTCAGTGCAAGAAGTGAGAGCATGAACAATATTGTGTTGTTTTTTATCATTCTGATAGTCCGTCCTGTTCTTCAACAATTAGGGTTAGATATAATTTAGGAAAAAGCTAGCTGCTACCTTGGGCTGCGTAGAGAATATCAAGAGATTGTGCCTTCTGTCTCAGTGATTTGGGTGCTTCTTCGGCATTTACAACATCATAAAGCATGGCGCGGGCGGCGGTATAATTTTTCAAGCCATTTGCATTGAGCACAGCCGAGTCAATCAAAGCCTGAAAACGCCAGGGATTATCTTCGTCATCGGCAATATGTTTAAGGTGGATGATTTTTTCTTCGGCGCTCATACTGTCATCAAGCGTTATGGTCATATAGTCTGCAAGACTTTTAATCTCTGAATTCTTTGCTGCATCTTTCGAAACCTCGGCATAGATCTCCATCGCCTTTGTCTTGTCTCCGTCATTTAAAAGTAATCCGGCGGCCTGTATCTTTACCAGTTGTGTAAGTCTGCTATCAAGCAATTCTGTGACATTCAGAAGTTCTTCCGCGCTCCTGTCCGTTTTCAGGGTTTCAATCAGCGCCGCAGTCTGCTGCTCGTTATGGCTCTTTTTCCACGCGATATAGCCTTCATTGGCGGCTGTCCCTAAAACAATGACAGCAAGAAAACCAATAAGGAAGCCACCGTATTTTTGCCACAACTTCTCAAGTCGCTCTTGCTTTAGTGCTTCATCAACTTCTGTGAACAGATCACTCATAAACGATTACCCTCGGTACAAAATTTGGATGGGGACATATTAATGATATTTATTTATCAGGCCAGTACTTTTAAAAAAGAATTTACTCTTTCCACTTTATTGAACAGCCCATGGAGGAATGCTGCGGTTCTAAAACAGTGCCATTCTCTCTTATCGCTCTCATGGCGTTCAGCAATTCAGGCACAGTGCCCTCATCCACCGGCTTATTCGCCGCACTATCCAGACGGCCACGATATTGCAAAACACCGTCTTTATCAAAACCAAAAAAGTCGGGCGTACAAACAGCGTCATATGCTTTGGCAATTTCCTGAGTCTCGTCAATCAAATAGGGGAATGTAAAGCCGTGTTTTTCTGAAAATAATTTCATGTTGTCAAAGGAATCATCGGGATATTTTTTTGTGTCATTTGCCATGATAGCAACACAACCGATCCCTTCTTCCTGTAAAGTTTTGCAAGTATCCACCAATCGGTCGATGACGGCAAGAACGTAAGGGCAGTGATTACAGATAAACATCACCACAAACCCTTCCGGCCCCTTACACTGCTCCAGAGAGTACGGTTCGCCGTCTACCCCCCCTAAAGTAAAGCCTGGAGCACGAAAATTGTTAGTTTTTTCAGGGGTATGGAGTAAAACCATGCCGTTATTCCTTTTTTAGTCTAAATTTGTTAAAATAGCCGAATGACGTCTAATGTAATCTATAATCCTGCCTTTACTCAAGCCGCTGGTTTTACGCAGTTCCAATTTCGACAGCTCGATCAGCTCTATTGCAGGGCAGCAGCCGAAAAAATACTGAATTATCGAAGTGTGGAATGTGATTTTGATGAGGGTGTAGCAAGCTACACCTATTATATATCGGAGAATCAGTCGCCGCATCTTCAGTTTGTCATCCGTAAAGTCGGTCCAAGGGCGACAATGTTTGAATTATACAAACACAGCAAGGGCCGTATTATCAAGTCCGGCTTGTTTGAGAGGGCTTACGAGCGTCTTTGCGCTGAAATAGAGGGTATGTCTCCCTGATCTTTCCATTTTTTTATTAATTCTGCTGTTTCTTTTGTAAATTTCTGTAATATAAGCGCTGTGAATAAACAGGATTTTTCTCATGAAAACTCAATATATAAAGACTTTTATTTTCATAAGTTCATTCGTCGCTTTTCTCGGGGCAGGGAACGCGTCTTTCGCGTCCGCCGATGAAAATTATATAGGCGATATGGAAACATATACGGCTTCTTATGAAGACACACTTATACATCTGGCGCGCAAACACGGTTTGGGCTTTGTTGAGGTCCGCGCGGCAAATCCTGAACTTGATCCATGGATTCCCGGGCGGGGCGCAAAGGTTATTTTGCCAAAACGCCATTTAATACCTAATGCACCCAGAGAGGGGCTGATTATAAATCTTCCTGAAATGCGTGTATATGGATTTCTGGATAAAGAAAAAAAGCCCTTTACCTACCCGCTTGGAATTGGACGAGAAGGTTTAAGCACGCCAACAGGTAAAACATCGATTGTCCGCAAGCAGGAAAAACCAACATGGCGCCCGACACCCAGAATGCGGGAAGAGGACCCAAAGCTTCCTGCTGTCGTACCACCGGGCCCGGACAACCCCTTAGGGACACATGCGCTTTATTTTGGCTGGCCGACTTATGCTATGCATGGCACCACTAGACCATATGGAATTGGCCGCCGTGTAAGCAGTGGATGCATTCGTCTATATCCTGAAAACATTATCGAACTATTCGGCCGTGTGCCCGTCGGTACACCCGTAAACGTTATTAACCAGCCCATAAAAGTGGCATGGATCGGAGACGAGCTGTATCTGGAAGCTCATCCTGATATGGATCAGGCCATTAAAATGGAAGAAACCGGTGTAGTAGAGCATGGCGCCTTGAGCGAAAAAGATATGGAGATCATCATAGATCGTGCAGGCATGTACAGAGAGATGCTTAACTGGCCAAGAATCCGCGCCGCTGTAAGAGAGCGTACTGGATATCCTGTGCGCATTGCCCGTCACTTTGATTATGGAGGGGATTCGGACGAGGTTTCTGAAGACAAGGAAGTCAAGGCACAGGATGATGACCAGATCATGGGGCCAATACTACCCAAGCATAAACCCGATTTTGAAAAGAGTAAGGAAGAAGCCGATAAAAAAGCAGAAGAAGAATCAGCAAAGCCGGAACAAAAGCCTAAAAACAAATCCTAACGATTATAAATAGCCCTGAATATTAATTACGGATGTAACAAACGGCGCAATAATAGGCGCAAATAGAAAAAACACCCGCCAGTATCCGGCCAAAAAGAAAATCGCAAAACTAAAAAGAACACAGGGCAACCACATGAAAATGGGGAGTGTAATCAAATCATATTGTGCTTCTAACGCATTGAAAGTCGCAGATTCAATATCCAGCATATCGTATTTGAGGTACATAACATAAAGAAACGGGCCAACGCTAAATCCAATAGCATTGCACAGAAAAAAATAGAAAACCTTTAAATACGAATTCATGTTCGGCAATTCCTGTCTCAGAAATAATATAATAAAAAGACCGTCACGAAGACAGCCTTTTTAAAAACTCTATAAATATCACAAAGCTTACTTTGTTTGTGCTCTTTGGAACACGCGCTCCGCAGGAGCAACGTTAGTTGGTGTTGACATACCCATATCACCATGACCCTGAGCTGTGCGCTCCATTGAATATGGTGGATCTGTGTCTACATAGCCCATACCTGTTGAATCACAGGCAGACAGAGCAAATGCTGAGCCGACTAAGCATAGTGTTGCAATTGTTTTTTTCATTTTATTTCCTCGTTACAGTAAATTAGCTTGATAAACTCTGCTCAGAAGGCAGTATTTCAAAATCTATTAGATTCTTTAAACTATGCTGATAGTTTTTCAAGAGGTTTTTGATTTTTTTGCAACAGTTCCTGATATTAGTGTATAATTGCAACACTCTCGGAGGGGGATATTTTTTTATTTA
The DNA here is from genome assembly GCA_964352665.1 of uncultured Micavibrio sp. Taxonomy (GTDB): domain Bacteria; phylum Pseudomonadota; class Alphaproteobacteria; order Micavibrionales; family Micavibrionaceae; genus UBA1672. Next base: position 56,217 of record CAYGSJ010000007.1, on the reverse strand, counting down.
TGGCACAATGCACAAAAAAAGTAGTTTTTCTTCCTTTATGTGGTCTCGATTCGTATTTTTTAGGTCAATAAGTAAAAAGATCTGCCGCTTACATGCCTGTGCATATATTATTCATGTATAGAAATCTATTATAGATGTAGTTATGAAAATTTTTGCGCTTTAATCGTTTAATTTCGTTGACAGAATTCTCTCTTTTTGGAACAATTGTTTCATCGTTTAAATTAATGTTTTTGTGGGGAGACATACATTATGTTTGAAACAACGTACTCCGCAAGCAAACGATCCACATACGGTTATAGTCCTGCTAATTGGGAGGAAGACATACGTGACGTTGTGCTTGAGACATGTGACAAGGAAGAAGATCCTTCCGGATATCGCGTGGTGTTCTACAAAATAAACACTAAGGTAGAGCGGGATGAAGATCCCGATACCTATCGCATGGGGGCATCCTATTTGCGCACAAGGCTAAAGAAACTCAGCCGCGCCGGATTTGACGCACCAATGACGAAAAAAGCAATACAGTTGATCGACAAAAAGCGTTTTGTGCGCGTCGCATAAAACACCGTTGGATAAAGGTCATCCTGTAGGTAAAAAGTTTGCTCTATTGTGATATTGTTAACGTTGTCCATCTAAGATGGGCAACGTTGAGTCACGAGGAGTTTTTATCGACATGATGAAGCAATCAACAAATCATCTTTTGATGATTGAGCCTGCGGTCTTTTATGCCAATCCACAAACGATGGATACCAACGCATATCAGATCGACGAAGAAGAAATCAGTTACGCAGAATTACTACAACTCGCACGCGAAGAATTCCGTATATATCGTGACCTTCTGGTTGAAAAGGGGGTCATGGTTACCACCGCAATAGGGCATGAAGATTGTCCCGATATGGTTTTCCCTAACTGGGCATCAACCTATAGTAACGGGCAACTCATCATTTATCCTATGCTCAACGATAACAGGCGCGCCGAACGCAGGCCGCGCATCATTGATATGCTAAAGCAGTTTTATCCCAAGGTAGAAGACTGGACACATTACGAAGACAAAAATCTGGCACTCGAAAGTACGGCCAGCATTGTTGCCGATCACGTGAACAAAAAGGGATATGCAGGACTGTCAAAACGCACATCGCCCGAACTGGTAGAGAAATGGGCGGCGTTTACGGGCTATGACGTCATTATGTTCGAAACACAAAGCCACGCCGGAATTCCCGTCTATCATACAGATTTCATGATGTATATCGGTACAGGGATGGTCGGGGCGTGCCTTGAATGCATCACCGATAAAGAGATTCGCAAAAAGGTGAAAGACAGAATTCAGGAAACACACGACCTCGTAGAATTCACAATGGAGCAGCTTCAGGCCAATTGTGGAAATGCGCTTGAAGTAATCGGTGCAAAAGGCGCTCGCATGCTCACCATGTCCAAGGCGGCGTATGAGGCGCTAAATGATGCGCAAATCAAAACAATTGAGAAACATTACAGCACACTGATATGTCCTGATCTCAAAACGCTCGAGAAACATGGCGGCGGATCGGCGCGCTGTATGTTAATGGAGCTTTTTTAGCCTATTTGATTTTTGTAACCAGCGTATTCTCTATTACCGGATTTTCAGGACCGCTATTCAATAAAACATGAACGCCGCAGTTTTAGCAAAGCCAACCCCAAAAGAGACCGGTGTTTTTTATTTACTGCTGTGCCAAGCGAAGCGCCACGAATCGCACATTGCCTTTATCATTGATCAAAAGCAGAACAGATTTTCTCTGGTTCTTTTTTGCTTTCTCAATGACATCGACAATTTCAGAAGGTTCCTCAACGGGTTGCTGGTTAATCTCGAGAATAACATTCCCGACCATTAAACCTTTTTTCCCGGCCTCTGAATTGCTTCGTACATTACTGACAAAAACACCCTTTAGAGAAGTATCAATGCCAAACTCTTCGCGGATACCGGCGGTCATTTTTTTAAGTGAAAGCCCGACAGAATCGATGTTGGTTTCCTCACCTCCGGTTTCACCGGTTGTGGTCTTGAGCAAGCCTTCTTCCTCGGCCTTTTCCAGTTCGCCAATCAAAACACTGCTTTTATGTTCCTTACCATCGCGCCAGAAAACCACCTCGGCATTTGTACCGATTTCATTCTCGGCAACAATGCGGGGAAGGGCGCGCATATCTTTAATTTTTTGTCCATTTAATGCCAGAATAATATCACCGGGCTGAAGGCCGGCCGCTTGTGCAGGGCCATCTTTGTTTACACTCGCAATCAATGCGCCGTGCGCCTTATCAAGGCCAAGACTTTCGGCGATCTCATCTGTGACGGTTTGAATACGAACACCAAGCCACCCACGTCTGGTGTGCCCGTATTTAATAATTTGCGAAATAACAGGTTTCGCCAGATTCGAAGGAATTGCAAAACCAATACCAACAGACCCACCAGTCGGACTGAAAATCGCAGTGTTAATTCCAATCACTTCGCCTTTAAGGTTAAACAAAGGACCGCCGGAATTCCCACGATTGATAGAGGCATCTGTCTGCAGAAAATCATCATAAGGTCCCGCATTAATATCACGGGCACGTGCCGACAATATGCCGGCGGTTACAGAGCCACCCAGTCCAAAAGGGTTACCAATAGCCAGTGTCCAGTCCCCGACACGCAAGTCATCACTGTCCCCGAAAGGAACGCCGGCTAAATCCAGATCTTTCGGATCAACTTTCAGAACGGCAAGATCGGTTTTTTCGTCTGTACCGATAATTTCCGCATCTACAGTCGTATCATTGTAAAAAGTAACGCGAACGTTTTCCGCATCACGCACCACATGGTTATTTGTAATGACATATCCGTGTTCGGTATCAATTACAAATCCTGAACCCAAAGAAGACGCAGGGGGAATCGGTGCGCCGCCACCACGTCTGTTCATGAATTCTTCAAAGAAATCCTCAAAGGGGGAGCCTTCCGGAAATTGCGGCATTTCAGGAAAGTCACGCGGCACGACTGCCTTTTGCGTCGATGATATATTCACAACGGCGGGTGACAGAACTTCCGCTAGGTCGGCAAAGCTGGACGGAACCATTTTGACAATGGTTGTGCTCTCCGAAGGTGCGGCTTCGTCTTTTGCAAGTGCAGTGGTAACATGCGCTAAAGAAAAGGTCGTGATACAGATCAAACCAAGTAAAGATGCTTTTTTCGTGAGATGCATAAAAACCTCCTTTTGAGATACAAATATTTTTATATTTCGATACAAAAATTCAAAATGTTACAGCGATACTCACTGATTGTTGAAATGTTTAAAGAACTCGCTGTCCGGCGATAGAATAAGGCGGGTCTCAGGATTGGCCATAGTTTTCTTATACGCTTCCATGGACCGTATAAATGAATAGAAATCTGCATCAACATTAAACGCATCTGCATAAATCTTAATGGCTTCCTTGTCCCCGTTACCGCGGATCATCTGCGCATCACGCTCTGATTCGGCAATCAGAATGGTGGCCTCTTTTTCCGCGGTAGAACGAATTTCAATTGCGCGTTCATTCCCTTTGGAACGACGCTCTGTGGCGCGCTCGTTAAGCTCCGAATTCATTTGCTTAACCGTAGAGGCGCGCAGCTCGTCCGTTAGATCCGCACGTACGATGCGCACGTCAACAATCTCGATCCCCAGGGAATCAGCCTGAATTTTTTGATTTACGCGCTGACGAATATCAGCCATGACATTTGTTCTTTCTTCGGACAAAAGATCTTGCAAGGTGGTTTCACCAAGGACTGCGCGTGTTGAGTCATTCAGGATGCTTTCGATCCGCGAGTTTGCATTCACAATGGTTCTTAATGTCTTCAGGAATTGGAGGGGATCAACAATTTTATAGCGTGCAAAAGAATCAACTATGATGGGCTCTCCACTAACATTTTCAATGCTAGGGCCTTCTTCCAGACTGATTTCTTCTTTACGTTCTTCCTCGGTCTGCTCGGCTTTCGGGGCCTGCTTTTTTACATGGGAACTGGAAATAACAACCTGCTCTGGATTGGGGTCAATCGACAAAACGCGGCGGTCAAAATACCGGACATCCTGAATGAAGGGGGTTTTGAAATGCAGGCCGGGGCCTCTTGGCTTTCCTTTCGGTTGACCAAGTTGCAAGACGATTGCTTGTTCTGTCTGATCAACAATAAAGAATGATTGTGACCCTATAATCAGGGCGAGTGCCGTTAAAACAAAAAGGGCGAGTACTTTGAGGTTCATAATTTTTTTCCTTACTGTGTCTTCTTTTTGTTCATTTCATTAAGCGGAAGATAGGGGACAACACCCTGACCGGAATTTTTACCGTCTATAATAATTTTCTCGGCGTTTCCAATTACCTCTTCCATTGTTTCAATGTAAATACGTTCCTTGGTTACATCTTTTCCGCCAAGATACGCCTTGTATATGGATTTGAAACGATCGGCATCTCCGCTTGCTTTTGCAATCTGGCTTTGTTCATAGGCCTTGGCCTCCTGAATCAGTTTGGTTGCCTGACCACGGGCCTCGGGAAGGATTTTTTCACGATAGGCCTGCGCGATGTTTTCTGTATTTTCTGCATCCTGCTTGGCGGACTGAACATCCTGAAATGCTTGCTGTACATCGGGATGTACTTCGGCTTTTTGAATCAAAACCTGTTTGATATTGACACCGGAATTATATTCATCAAGGTTCTTTTGAATAATGTCTTTCACTTTCACCGCAACTTGCGCACGCCCCGTCGTGATGATCTGGAACATATCGGTTTGTCCTACGACTTCACGAATCGCACTCTCTGCAACTTTCTTGATGGTATTTTCCTGCTCTTTGATCTGGAACAGAAAATCCTCTGCCGATTTAATGTCCCATTGAAGGGTCATGTGCAAATCAACAATATTACGATCAGAGGTCAGCATGAGGCTCTCGGCATAGACATTCATTTTTTCGCCGCCAGTGAAACCGCGACGCGATGGAATATTTTCTGCATATCCAATGCTCATACTACGCTGCTGGTTAACATTTACTTTTGTAATGGTCTCGATCGGTGCAGGGAAATGGTATCCCAAACCTTCACTCACCTGTGTGCGTGACCATGCACCGAATCTCTGGATTACGCCGTGCTCGCCCGGGTTAACAATATGAAACCCACTCGCCAGCCACAAAACACAGACAAAAACGACAATAAGCACAATGGCAAGGCCGCTATTCATATTTCCGGGAAGGATATCTCTCAGCCCGTCCTGCATATTCTTTATAATATCATCAAAGTCCTGTTGATCAGGCCCATCACCACGGCCATTGCCACCGCCACCGGATGATCCCCACGGACTGTCCGGTTTTTTGCCGCGGCCACCGCGATCATCGCTACCTTTGTTTCCCCAAGGGTTCTTTTTTTTACGACCGGAGTCATCGTCTTTCGACATTTGCTTCATTTCCTGCTTGACGTTTGATATGAAGTAACAATATCTCTTTTGTATTCGAAAGCAAGACCTGCCGATTAAAAATTGGGCAGATGCGGGATAAAAAATGACAAACGCCGTGCGTAAAAAAATTCTGGAAACACTTCAAACCGTGATTGATCCGAATAACGGTCGGGACATCGTATCCTCCGGCATGATGACCTCGCTCCAGATCAGCGATGATAACGTGATTATTTTGATGGAGGTTGATCCGGCGCAGGGAAAAAATCTGGAAACACTCCGGCAGGAAGCAGAGCAAAAAATCCAGAATCTGGGGAGCACAAAAAAAGTATCCGTTATTTTGACCGCAGAAAAAAAACCAGAGCAAAAATCCGGCAGACCCGATCCGCACGGCATGGAAAAAAATCCGGTTCTTGATGTGCCGGCCAAGAATATTATTGTGATCGCCTCGGGGAAGGGCGGCGTTGGAAAGTCAACGGTGGCAGCCAACATAGCCGCATACCTGTCCAATAATAACCAATTAAAAGTGGGGCTATTAGACGCGGATATCTATGGGCCATCACAGCCAACAATGATGGGGCAGGCAGATTATAAAGTCAGCTTGAATGATGATAAAAAGATCGTCCCGCTAGAGCGCCATAACATGAAAATTATGTCGATCGGCTTTATGGTGGAAAAGGAAAAGGCCATGGTCTGGCGCGGCCCGATGGTCCAGACGGCCTTTTATCAAATGTTGCGTGATGTTGACTGGGCTGCAAAAGACGATCCTTTGGATTACCTTATTATAGACCTTCCGCCGGGTACAGGGGACGTACAATTAACCTTGGCACAAAAGGTACGCTCTACCGGCGCGATCATTGTGTCCACGCCGCAAGACATCGCGTTGATCGATGCGCGCCGTGCGGCCGAGATGTTTAATAAAACAGGCGTGCCAATACTGGGACTAATCGAGAATATGAGTACGCATATCTGTTCTGCCTGTGGTCACGAGGAACATATCTTCGGTCATGGCGGTGCAGAGAAGGAGGCTGTATCCTTGGGAATTCCTTATCTGGGCGCTGTGCCGCTGTCTAAGAATATCCGAATCAATTCTGATGAGGGCACGCCGATTGTGCTGGCGGATCCTGACGGGGATACCACACAGTCATTTGGACGGATTGTTGAAAAAATTATTGCCGCTGTAGGGTAATAAAACTATAGGGCGGGTCATGATCCATATGATCTTCGCGCTCTATCTCTTCCCATTCGCCCCGATCGAATTCGGGGAAAAAAGCATCACCCTCAACGTCTCTGTGCACTTGGGTCAGATATAAGCGGTCGGCCAAATCTATGCTTTGTTCGTAAATTTGGGCGCCGCCAATAATAAAAATCTCGGCCATTTCCTGCAGTGAGGCATTGGTCTTCCCCAAAGCAATAGCATCCAGAATATCGGAGAAAACAGACACGCCATGTGTATTATCAAATCCCCCGCGGCTGACAACAATGTTTTCACGCCCCGGAAGCGGCTTTTTGAGATAGCCTAAAATGGACTCATATGTTTTCCGCCCCATAATAACTGGATGTCCCATAGTCAGGGCCTTAAAGCGCTTCAAATCATCGGAAATATGCCACGGCATCTGGTTGTCTTTGCCGATGCATCGATTTTCTGCCATGGCAACGATAAGGGAGATTTTGATGTTCATTTTAAACCGCTACCGGCGCTTTGATGTGTGGATGCGCCTCATATCCGACAAGCTCAAAATCTTCGAACTTAAAGTCGAAAATGCTGCTGACATGCGGGTTCAGGTGCATTTCCGGCAAGGCGTACGGGGTGCGGGCAAGCTGTAATTCCGCCTGCTCGAAATGATTTGAATATAAATGCGCATCCCCGAAAGTATGAATAAACTCTCCGGGCTTTAATCCTGTAACCTGCGCCACCATCAAAGTCAGCAAGGCATAAGAGGCAATGTTAAACGGCACACCAAGGAAAATATCCGCGCTGCGCTGGTATAGCTGACAGGAAAGCTTGCCATCGGCCACGTAAAACTGGAAAAAACAATGACAAGGGGGCAGGGCCATCTTGCCGATTTCACCGACATTCCATGAGCACACAATCATGCGCCGGTCGTCGGGGTTGCTTTTGATTCGCTCGATTACATTTGCGATCTGGTCTATTTTGTGGCCGTCTGCGGCGCCCCAACTCCGCCATTGATGCCCGTAAACAGGGCCTAAATCGCCGTTTTCATCGGCCCAGTCATCCCATATCTTAACGCCGTTTTCTTTCAGATAGGCAATATTGGTGTCCCCCTTCAAAAACCACAGCAATTCATGGATGATTGACTTTAAATGACATTTCTTGGTGGTCACCATAGGAAAGCCCTCGGAAAGGTCAAAGCGCATCTGATGACCAAATACCGAACGTGTTCCTGTGCCCGTTCTATCTTCTTTTTCGGCGCCATTTTCCAAGACATGACGCATTAAGTCCAGATATTGTCTCATTTTTGCCCTTTCCTTTGTGATTCTTACGCATTATAAAATAATCATAGCCGTATGTAATGTTCAAAAGTCCTGTGGGGCGCTATTTATCCCATTTACCTTGACTTCTTATGTGAAATGCATTAGTTAAACGGCCAAGCAAAAAAAATTACGAATGGGTGATAAGATGAGTGAAGATGCACAGCCAGCAATAGATGCAGATGTAGTAGATCCAGTAGAACCAGTGGCAACAGATGTTGCTGTCGAGGCCACACCAGCGCCGGCAAGCGCGGCTGCAATTAAACCTGTTTCAGATCATTTAATGTTGAAGGCTGCTTTTACAGTGGCTGTCGATGCAGCGGCATTTTTCAGAGCGCGTATCAAACATTTCGCAAAGGGCGTTACAATCATTGATAAACCGGGAAAAACACCTGAAACTTTTATCATTGGTGATATTGAAACAGGTTTCTACGAAGTGCGCCTTAAAGAAGAAAGAAAAGGTGGAGATAAGAGATGGAAAATATCGCCCTTCTCAAACAGCCTGAGAGAGAAACAAGAAAAATCACTTAGCGTTGCTGCCGATGCCCCGATTAAAATGGTGGTTATGGACGCTGCAAGACGTTTGGCGATTGTCGAGGCTGACAGCCAGGATCAGACAGCCAAGATCATGAGGGCCATTAAAACAGGTGCACTTAAAGATGCGCTAGAGCTAAGAGAAGCTTTAATCATACACGGTGATAGAAGAATTAATGCATTAGACGGCGCGCCGGATGAAGAGCATCTGGATGAGGATGCGGAACCATCCGCAGAAGCCGTAGATGCAGACGGTGCGGAACTTGTCGAAAAAGACGAGATCAAACCCCCTCGCGAAATGACCTTAACTGCAGATTTCTATCTTGAGATGGAAGTAGACAGGCTGTATGCACAAAAAATAGTAGAGTTTGCAGAAACAGCAGAGGCAATCGATATGGATGGTGAATTGCTTGAAACATTTACGATTGGTGATCTGGAAACAGGATTCTTCGAAGCACGCAGAGATGGTGATATGTGGCATGTAATGCCGTTCTCGAATAGTCTGAGAAAAACAGGTGAACCTGCTTTTTCTGTACCTGTAACCGAGCATGACATTGATGCTGTGCATGAAGTTGCAAGAAGACTCGTTCTGCTTGAGCTTGATAAAATCGATCAGACAAGGGCTATTATGCGTGCAACGCGTGATCCCGCAATCAGAGATCGTATGGTTATGGAGCACGCAGAACTTAGGCACGGACAGAGAGCAATCAATATAGGCGATGGGGTTGCCGATGATAAAAAACCAGGGGCGCAACCCGAGGTGCTGGACGGTCCTGTATAGGCTAAAAAATTCGGGCTATATTCCTCGAAATTCATTAAAAATGGTCCGGATTCGGGCCATTTTTTGTATAAAATCATCAAAATTCGGGCCGTTTTTTCGGGTATTTTTATCAAATAAGGCCCGATTTTTCGGGTTTATCTTTAAATTTTAAAACTTTCCTCGTATAATAGGGATGCTGGTTCGCCAGCTATGACATTACACGTTTATACGGAATAAACGTTGCGGACCCGGGGGCGGTACCCGGCGGCTCCACCAGTTTTCGTAAGAATATCAAATACTTGCGAAATCCGGCGGGGCCGAAATAGGATCGACGCGCGCAGTAAAGGTATATTTAACGGTGTCCGGCATTGTATCCGCCGTTATCGGGCTATTTTATAAATGCAAACGATAACTTTGCGTTCGTAGCCGCCAACGACAACTCTGTTGTTGCTGGTGAAGGTCGTATCGCTGCCTAATTGGGTAGTAGCGACGCTACATTAGAATTCCTGGTGGATTAACGTTCATCAGGTGGGGTGTGCCCGCTACCTCGCAACAGAAGTGCGGGCATTTTTAATGAGTAGAGTAAAATTATGAACGGTCCACCTTTTGAAAAACATGTGTCTTATGATGGTATCCGTGCGCATATAAGGATTCCAGAGCAGCCAACAGGTCTGACATTTATCGCACCCGGAGCTGGTGTCCAAATGGATTCCTCCCTCATTCAGGCGATCAGAAGAACCGCCGAGGAAAGAGGCAGGGCAGTTGTGACAGTTGATATCGGTGGTTTGCCTGTCCCGCGGGATAGGCTTTATGTGGACGCGCATATTGCTTTTGTGCCCCCCCTAAAATCCGTATTGGATGGTTATTTAAGCGGGGAAGACTATGTTCCCGAAGATTTCGAGGTTATAGCGCACAGCATGGGAGCGGCGGCATCATTGCAACTTGCATCGGATTATCCTGTATCTAACCTTATTCTCTTAGACCCTGTCCGTATTAACCACAATTATATCGGGGATCTGACATGCCCTGTGCATTTTGTGCTTTCAAATGTCCGGTCATTCAGGGCATCAGGGCAAAACATGTATAGAGATTTAGGCGATAGTATTCCCAAATCAAAACACCTCGTAGAAACAAGTGCTGATCGGGCATCTGGTCACATGTTCGAGGGGCAAGAAGGTGAAGTAAGAAGGGTAATTGATAGTTTATTAATAGATGTCGATCATCCGGACGTGGATGTAGCCCCGCGCTCTGTTTACAAACCGGATGGTTTGGACTAGAAATAAATTTATGGACCCAGATATCACCGCAACACCAGAAATTTATCAATCTCCCGGACTGCTCTATGTTTTGTGTACAATGAGTGCAATGGCGTTTGTCATTTCTTGTTATCGCTGGTTTGCGCATGTGGCAGATGCGGCAAAAAAGGGGCAGGAATTCAACCATACATATTCCATGTATATCTGGCGTGGCCAGATGCTGAACTTCATATTTGTTATGCTGATTTCTGTTTCAATTGGCTTGTTTGACTTCATATCGGACGGAGAAATCCCGTCTATTTGGGGTGAGAGTTTATTTCTATTGTTGTTTTTGAGCGCACTATACTGGCACGCAAAAAAAGAAAACCGTATGAAAGAGATGTTTAAAACCCTTGCCGAGGTGCTTTGGCTGGGGTTGCTGTGTTTTGCAGGTTGGGCCGTAACTTTATTTATAGGTATGGTCATGGCGGAGATGCTCAAAATGAGCGTCCATATAAACCGGGAAGATACGGAAATGCTTACGGTATTTTTTCCCGGTTTGTTGTGGCTTGTTCCAGTATACTTTTTTTATCAAAAAACGCTGTGGGATGCTGATAGACGCAAGGCTTTAAAAGGGCGCAGATTTGGTAATTTCATATGGCCTATATTGTTTGCTTACATCATAGTGGCATTCCCGATCGTGACACAAGAAATCGTAAATTCGGACCAATGGCACAAAATGAAGAATGCAACAATTATTAAAAAAGCATAGCATCTTCCTAACATCCTCTTGTATAAAGTTATGAAATAATAAAAACGGTACTTGATTTACCCCTTCAATATTTGCGACATATAGAGCATGACTGATGAAGACGACATATTACGTTATGACCGAATGGTCGAAAGCGCCTTAAGAAGCGTTGTCAAAAAATCCATTGAGGAAGTAATAGAGCATTATGATGGTACTGGCGGTATGCTGGGCGACCATCATTTTTATATCACGTTTCTGACGGATTATACGGGTGTCAAAATCCCTGATTACCTGAGGGAACGTTATCCCGGTGAAATGACAATTGTTCTTCAGTACCAGTTTTCCGAACTGGCGGTCGATGATGAAAACATGCAGGTGACACTCTCGTTTAATGATGTGCCCGAGCGTCTGGTAATTCCGTTGGCGGCAATCAGTATTTTCGCAGATCCGTCTGTCAACTTCGCACTTCAGTTCCAGCCGCTGGGTGAATCCATGACCGAAGAAGATCTGATCTTGCATGAAATGCCAGATGATGATGATGATGATCCGGATGGATCAGGCGGTGGAAAAACAGGAGAAGTTATTTCTCTTGAGAATTTCAGAAAAAAATAGAGGCCCAAGGTGACTTTGTGGACACCCGACCATTCTCTGATCACAGAGCCGCATAAGGTTCTGCTTAAACGCGGGGAGTTCATTGATAAGAGCCGTGATGATCGTGTCGTGCCCTATAAGATTTATTATCCTGTAGATCATAATCTTGAAAAAATACCGGTGATACTATGGAGTCACGGTTTTGGCGGCAATCGTGATGGCGCATCGTTTATTTCACGCTTTCTTGCCGGGCAAGGTTATATTCTTATCCATCTTACCCATATAGGAACAGATAGTAGCCTATGGGAAGGAAAGGGAGGTCATGCCTGGGATGTCCTGCAGAAGGTAAAAATTACAAGGGAAACAACGTTAAATCGTATGCATGATGTGCCGTTCGTCCTGAATGAACTGGAGCGTATTAAAAAAGAAGATCGGGATTACGGACAATATATGGATCTTGAAAAGATCGGGATGTCCGGTCACTCTTTTGGCGCCATGACAACACAGGTTATGGCGGGTATGAAATTTCCCGACAGGGATGGACATTTAATGGATCTGAGCGACGACCGTATTTCGGCGGGTATATTATATAGTCCGACCCCCATAGGTCATCTTACCGATGCAGAACCAAAGGAAGTTTACGGATCAATTGATATTCCCTTATTCCACATGACAGGCACCGAAGATGAAGCACCTATTGATGATTACGGGTATGAATATCGCCTTATTATCCATGAGCACGCAGGCCACCCCGAACAATATCTGCAAATTATAGAAGATGGCGATCACATGATCTATAACGGTACGCGTGGTAAGCTCGGTGATAATCCGAAGCGAGAAGAGCACGAAGAACTTGTCAAAAATGCAGCCTTTGGCTTCTGGAATGCGTATCTAAAAGACGATGACGCCGCAAAAAACTGGCTTGAAAAAACCCATCTTTAATTCTACTGTGCACGGGTACTTTCAGCGGAAAAGCTATAAAAAATGAAAAACGCGATAGAAATCAAAAACCTGAACAAGACTTATGCGGCATCAAAGAAGTCCGATAAAAAAGTGGCGTTGAAGGATGTAGACCTTGAAATTCCAAGGGGGTCAATGTTTGCGCTTCTTGGTCCTAACGGTGCAGGTAAATCGACCATTATCAATATTATGGCAGGGCTGGTTATAAAAACCTCAGGCTCGGTAAAAGTTTGGGGGCATGACATTGATGTCAATGAAAGAAACGCAAAATCATGCATTGGCGTTGTGCCACAGGAAATAAACTATGATCCTTTCTTTACACCGTTTGAGTTGTTGGAACTGCAAGCGGGATTATATGGGGTTAGAAAATCAGAGCGTAAATCTTTAGAAATTCTTGATATGGTTGGGCTTGCGGATAAAAAGGATGCCTATGTGCGTTCGCTTTCCGGAGGGATGAAGCGCCGCCTGCTTGTGGCAAAGGCGATGGTTCACAGCCCCCCCATTCTTGTGCTAGACGAACCGACTGCCGGTGTTGATATCGAATTACGCAAGCAGCTTTGGGATAATGTGCGTGAGCTTAACAAAAAGGGCGTTACGATCTTACTGACAACTCATTATCTGGAAGAGGCAGAAGAACTTTGCGATCAGATTGCCATCATTCATCATGGTGAAGTGGTTGTATGCGAGGAGAAGAACACCCTGTTAAGGCGCATTGATAGTAAGGAAGTTATATTCCAACTGGATCGTGACATTGCCGAAGTGCCAACTGCGCTATCACAGTATCATTCAACGCTTAAGGGGCCGCGTGCTCTTGCCGTGCGTTACAGTTCAAATGAACATCATGTTGGCGGTATAATTGAAGCAGTACAAGCGGCAGGGTTTGGGATTATAGATATCACAACCGACCAAAGTGATCTCGAAGATGTTTTTCTGCAGGTAACTGCTGCTTAAAAAGTTGTTTAAAAAAACACTAATCGATAATTGCTTTTGAATCATTTTTATGCTCTTATCAGATAATATCATATATCTAAATTTAATGGTTTTTGGTACAGATAGTGCGCATTGTGGACGTTTATCTGTGTTGTGTAAAATTTTAGTTTCCTAGGTTGATAAAGCGTTCGGCACGTACTTGCCGGGCGCTTTTTTATTGCTCCTTGCTGCTTTTAGACTATAACATGTTCGTAGGCGCCCTTAGCTCAGTCGGATAGAGCGTTGGTTTCCGGAGCCAAAGGTCAGAGGTTCGAATCCTCTAGGGCGCGCCATTTACTTAAAGTTTAAAGCGATCTCATGAAACACGCTCACCTGCCAGAAGCCGACCAGAACAGCTCTTTCCTTAGTGAAAAAGTCTTTATAAGAAAAAGCAGGATTATTGCTTGTGCCATTCAGGACAAATTTTTCAAGCGCGTCGTTAATGACTTAATTGATTTTGGTGTCGATATAGAATTTTCAATGTTTGCCGGAGCAGGGATGTATCAGCCCTTTGCGTTACAGACGGAGTTGCTTGATACTCCGGAAAAGCACGAGCAATTCGTGCGCGGGTTTTGGAACGCATATGAAAGCGGGCACATCAAGTCACAAATACGCCTTTCTTCTTTTTCCGGCCTGTCAGCAAATGTTCATAGCTTTTTACACGAAGCCATGCATTTTTATCAGGATATGCACGGGCTATACCTTTTGCCGCTTCAAGAAAATGGTACCTTTCCGGTTTGTTTAGACGCTCACAGCGAAATTGTAGCAATAATGTTTTGCGAGGCGTGGGCGCAAACAGAAACCATTAGGGCCTGTTGGAGTATCAAGGAAAAGGGTGATCCAACAGCTTGGCGTGGTGCGCTGGGATCGAAGGACTGGAAATATTTGGCGCAAGCCTACGAGTATGACCTCGATAATGGTATGGACGAGAGCAAGGCCGCGGCGCAGACGTTTCATCGCTGGTACGGGGGAAAACATAGAGCGTTCTACGAAAAACACGCATTGAATATTCATAAGCAAAATCTTGCACGCTTTTTAAAGGGAGCAGGGGGCTATAATGCCGAACGTGATGGCGATGCATTCCGAAAGCTCGAATTGCCGCATCTCATTGTGCGTATTCCCAAAGACGATTTGCCGCGATATTTTCATCAAGTTAACTGGACATCGGAGGCTTTAAGCACAATACAGACGCAATCTGTGCGCGATAAAGCAGAACAGCTCCAGCAACGCTATAGCGGTTTCGGGAATACAAATATTCAGGATATTAAATGCGGATCCCCGCCGTATTTGTGGAAGCGCTTAAGTGTGTCCGAGCAAAAAGCGTCGGAAATTCCGGCCCATCAAGGGCAGGCACTTTAGGATTTTGTCTTTCTCTGAACAACTATGACGGTCATCATTGCCCCGAACAGCAAGCCAAGAAGCAACATCAGGTAAGGAGACATGGATGCTTTCCCGACTTTGGTTCCTGTGACTTTATTGAGAAGATCAACCTGATCTTTCAACTCCGATACGATCTCATGAATATTTTCATTATCTTGTTTCAAAGTATCTACCTTTTCAGACAGAGCATTATTGCGTGATTTCAATTCTTTCGAAGCCTGTATCAATGGTGCAACAAGCGCGGCGTAATCAACAGTTTTTGTGCCATCACTCAGCTCGTCCACTACTTCGGGGAAGACGCGTTCGATTTCCTGCGCAATCACACCCATGTAACGATCCTGTGGCTTCTTTTTATCTTTCCAGTTAAAGGTCACACCGTGAATGTCATCAATTTTTGCGAGAACATTATCGATTGTTTCAATATTTTCCTTTAAGCGTTCATCAGATGTACAGTTTGTTGCGCCCGAACCATTCCCAAGAGTACATGTTGTTGTTGATCCATTCACAATAATGTCACCGTTAACAACAAGGCCTGCTGTGGCGGATGGTGCTGCACCGGAACCAGAGTTGTCATAGTCAATAAAGACGCGGCCACCAATAATAGAGAACACGTCTGCAGCGCTTAGTACATAGCCTGGTACGTCATCCATAAATACACCAAGAGATCCTTCGCCGGTCACTTGCGGCCGGCTTAAATCGGTATTGGTTTGTGTAGAAAGTCCAATAGCCATAGAGTATCCCGTACCAATTGCCCGAACTTCGTTACCAATAGCAATGTTAAAAACCCCCGTAGATGCGGTGTTGTTTGCACCGATAGCAATGCTATTCTGGGATAATGCTTGATTACTATTCCCCATGGCAATACCGTAAAGACCATCAACAGTGTTTAACGCGCCCATAGCAACACCGGCCTGAGACGAGATCGTATTTGAAGCACCTGTTGCAAAAGAAAAACGGTTAGATATGCTATGGTTACTTCCACCGATAGCAGCAGAGAAGTTTCCTGATACTGAGTTACTCACACCTATCGCTACGGCACCAGTGCCACTTGCTACGCTGTTAGAACCTGCCGCAAAGCTAAAGTCATTAGAGGCCGTTGTGTTACTTCCGAATGCTGCGCTATGCGCGCCTACGTTCCCGGGATCCCATTGTGCGGCACCAGCTTCACCTGCACGGAAGGCGGATTGACTAACATCGAAATACATCCGTGAGTCTTGAGAGCCTGTCGTAGTGTCATCAATCTGTGGCGAGCCGACAATAAAGTCACCACCAACAACGGCCATTGTATTTGAATCACTCACATCTATGTTGGCTTGATCACCCATAAAAATACCGAAAGAGCTCGCTCCGGTTACAGACGGATAAGTTGTTGCTGCGCCGGGTGTATCACCAAGGCCCATCGCAACCGAATAATTACCCAGACCATCAGAAGGGAGAAGACCCCCGACGCGTGCCTTATTACCAATTGCAGTACTAACAAAACCACTGGATTGCAAATATGTTCCGATTGCCACAGAGGCTACATTAGAGGCGACAGAGCCGCCTCCGCCAACGGCTGTTGAACCTATGCCGCTGGCTGTATTTCCAATACCCCAAGCCGTTGACTGGTCTCCAGACGCTGTGTTCAGTTGTCCCCAGGCGGTTGATTGTATGCCTGAAGCTGTGTTCTGTTGTCCCCATGCTGTTGCCATTGTGTTTGTTGCTTGGGATCGGTCACCCCAAACGGTTCCATAAAGACCACTTGCCAAAGTTGTAAAGCCAAAGGCGGTGGTTCCTGCATTTGTGGCTTGTGTTGTACCGCCCCACGCCATAGCGCCAACAGCGCTGGCTGTTGTGTTCAAACCAAAAGCAGTACTCTGGGCGCCAACACTGACATCATCCCATTCTGCGCCTACTACAGTACCGGCACGAAATGCCGCTTTGTTGGTATAGAAGAACATGCGGTTATCACCGGTTGTGCCAGAGGCTAGGTCCGGGAGTTGGGTTGATCCGACAACGAAGTCGCCACCAACAACGGCCATGGTATTTGGATAAGCTATGACACTACCGCTTTGGTCACCCATAAAAATACCCAGTGCATTAGTAGCAGTAATGGAAGGGGCGGATCCGGAGGCGTTACCCAAACCGATAATCATTGAATTTGTTCCGCCAGACTTTACATCAGCATCATTACCAATCGCAATGCTATTATCCTCGCCTGCGGTGACATCAATTCCGATGGCTATTGAACCTCCCCCATTGGATATTGCTGTATCCCCCATTGCAATACTGTAATTAGCCGTCGCTCGGGATTCATTGCCTAGCGCAACAGATCGTGAACCAGTTGCCTGTGTATTAAAACCCATAGCCACACTATATGCGCCAAGATTGGCGTTATCCCATTCTGTTGATTGTACGGCACCAGCACGAAATGCTCCTTGACCTCTATCATAAAAGAAACGGTTATCTTCACTACCGGTTCCTGTGTCATCCAACTGTGAAGATCCAAAAACAAAATCATCTGTTGAAGCAACATAACCTGTGCTGGCATTCCCTCTAACAACTGTGCCGCTACGCTCGAACATTCCAGATGAACCTGCGCTGCCAATTTCGCTGTAAGCCGAGCAGTCATGAGAGAATTCAAGTTTATCTGATGCATCGTTAAACCGGATACAGCCGCTTGATGCAGGAGTATCCAGTCCCGAGTCAATTTTTATTTCACCACCAAGAACAGCAAGTGTGTTGGCGTCATCCAGATCATAATTATCAGCAGTGGCAAGGAAAATACCAAGAGAACTGCCTGCGGTGACCTGTGGTCGCATAGAATCATCATTATTCTGGTCTGCAAGACCTATGGCCATACTGTAGGAATCTGCCGTTGTGACCTTAACCTCATTACCAATCGCAATATTACTAGTGCCGCTTGACGCCGTGCTAGCATAGCCCAAAACGACATTGTAATCTCCAGACGCCGTATTCAGGCCACCTATGGCTGTGGCACCAATTGCCGATGCTGTATTACTCGCGCCGAGTGCGGTGGCAAAATTTGCACTGGCGGTCGAGGATGTACCAATGGCAAAGCTGAACTGGGCGGATGATGTGGTATTGGTACCAATAGATACTGAGCCATCAAGTGTTGCTGAAGCATTTGTACCAAGACCGATCGATCCCGTGCCGACATTCGCATTATCCCATTGCGCGCCATTTGCAGAACCTGCACGGAACGCGCCTTTGGTTCTGTTCAGATACATACGCGCATCTTCATTGCCTGTGGTTGTGTCATCCAATTGGTATGATCCAACAATAAAGTTGTTACCACCTACAAACGCCACTGTATCAGTGGTCGAAAGATCAATACCACTTTGATCGTTTATGAAAACACCTAAAGATCTTGTTCCTGATACAACAGGCGGTGTCCCCGCAGCATTACCAAGGCTAATACCCATAGTATTATTAGCCGTGGCATCAACCTGATTACCCATAACAATACTATATTGTGCGGTTGCATCGGAATTACGACCAAAGGCAAAGCTGTAATCGCCGGAGGCTGTAGTCGCACCACCCATGGCCGTACTATAATCACCAGAGGCCGTTGTGCCGCCACCGCTTGCAAAACTTCCTATTCCAGAAGAAATTACATTAAAGCCTAGACCGATACTGTATTGCCCTCTATTTGCAAGGTTCCATTGCGCGTTTTGAACTTCACCCGCACGGAATGCACCCAATGATTTATCAAATATAATACGTGCATCATTTGTTGTATCATCATCCAACTGGGTTGAGCCGAAGACAAAATCAGATGTTGCAAGTGGTGCGCTAGCTGCAACCTGGCGAACAAGTTCCGTGCCCGCGCCGCCTGTTACTTCGAATACACCGCCGCTGCCACTGAGATCAGAGAAGCTGACATAGGTTGAACAGTCGTCGGAATACTGGAGCTCATCTGCTGTATCGTCAAACTGGATACATCCGGCTTCGTTTCCAGCGCCGCCATCAAGACGAAGCACATCCTCTTGGATATGGAGTGCACTTTCGATTGTATCGGCAGAGAAATCACCAACACCGATATAACCACCCGGCGCAATGCGCATACGCTCTGTAGGCGAGTTGGTGAGCCCGGTCGAGAAGGTAAGGGCAGTTGGCATGTTTCCGGCAGACACTGTTCCGTCCGCTTCGCCTTCAATCTTCGCTGTCATTGCATATGTAGTATTTGAATCCGAACCATAGAATCTTAATCCGCCCAACAGGTCACCATCGACAGCGATTGTGGGTGAACTTGAACTGTTATGTCCACGGTAGAAATCAAGGTTTGCACTATCTATCTGTGTATTAGTGTAGCGATGTAGTTCGAGGTCACTGCCCTGAGACAAAGTCATGTCAGCCAGTGAAGAGGCGTCCGCGACAATGCTACCATCATTGGCAACCCAGAAGTTCATTTCTGCAGGCAGATCATTTGCTCCGGGAGTTCCGTCAATTACAACGTTAATCGCACCGGCAATATCAAAATTAACGCCGTCATAGGCTTTCCAGCGCATGCTACCAAGAACAGTTCCGTCTTGTACAATTGTAGGAGAATCTTCTGTCCCGCGGGCCCGCAGCAGTTCAATATCTGTTTTTGTCCCGGCAGTATTATTATAGGTATAAAATCTGATATCCGAGTTTGCAGAGTCTTGCGCCACATTTTTGATACCGGCATATCCATCGACATCGGTGGTTTCACTACCGATAACCAACGATCCACCGAGTAATGCCATGGTATTGCTCGAGCTAACATCCGCTCCGCTCTGATCTCCCATGAAAATACCGATTGAGCCTTCTGCGGAAACAACAGGCTCAGTTGTTGTTGTTGCGTTGCCGAGACCAATACCAACAGAGTAATCGCCGGTTACTGAAACGTCACGACCGAAGGCGGTGCTACCGTCTCCTGTTGCTTCAATTGAATTTGGTCCGAATGGTGTTCCCCATACCATACTTCCTGTACCACTTGAAATGAGAGATTGGTTTCCATCCGCAAATCCCATAGCTATCGCCCCATTGCCAGCAGCACTGATCGTACCATCTACGGGAGTACCGGCGGTTGAT
Source organism: uncultured Micavibrio sp. (assembly GCA_964352665.1). Classification (GTDB taxonomy): domain Bacteria; phylum Pseudomonadota; class Alphaproteobacteria; order Micavibrionales; family Micavibrionaceae; genus UBA1672. The sequence continues at coordinate 36,085 of CAYGSJ010000007.1, read as the reverse complement.
CCACCTAGGGCTACCGATCCATAACCGGACGACAGGATATTACCGTCAGCGCCACCTATGGCAATGCTTCCTGTGGCGCTGGCTTCAATTCTGCCTCCATCAGCCGTATCAGAATATCCCAGTGCCATACTTCCGTAGCCGGATGCAATTACATTTGTACCGATCCCGATACTATAGGTCCCTACATTTGCATCATTCCACTGTGTGAACGAAGCAGAACCTGCACGAACCGCGCCCTTCGATTTATCAAAGAATAGTCGGTTATCTTCAGTCGCATTACCTGCATCGGCGAGTTGCGCGGAACCGAAGACAAAATCAGATGTTGCAAGTGGTGCGCTAGCTGCAACCTGGCGAACAAGTTCCGTGCCCGCGCCGCCTGTTACTTCGAATACACCGCCGCTGCCACTGAGATCAGAGAAGCTGACATAGGTTGAACAGTCGTCGGAATACTGGAGCTCATCTGCTGTATCGTCAAACTGGATACATCCAGCCTCGTTTGCGGCGCCACCATCAAGACGAATTTCGCCTGTTTGTAAATGAAGCCGGCTATCAATTGTATCGCTACCACCTGTGAAATCACCGAGGCCCATATTGCCCGATGTATCTGTTTCATACACAATATTTCCGCCTGCAAATACGGCAACCGTATCATCGCCACCGGTGCGGCCAAATCCTGTATTTGTGTCATTTCTATTCGGTATAAATTGTGGTAATCCGTCAATAGCACCGACTACAGTAGGTCCGGTTCCGGTAGGGGTATAAAAGCGTCCTGTCTCAAAGACCCATGAGCTGCCAACACCGCCCAGAGCAACGTTCAGTACATCATCGGATGCTTCATAAAAACCACTATCTCCATCACCAAATGTAATTCCGGACGCAATGCTTCCTGATCCTCCAATATGTAAGGTGCTTAACGGTACGTCCTCTTGAATACCAACATTTCCGTCTACATCTATTACAAAAGGTGTTGTTTCCACGGCTTCATCTGTCACCACAAAACTGTAACCGGCACCAAGATTATTAATCACAAACGGGGTGGCTGTTGAACCTGCCAGCGTTGTAATACCCATCAGAAATTGATTATTTGCCCCACCTGTGGACGCCGCGCTTTCGAGTATCCTAAGACCATAGCTCGGAGCTGTGAGTTGCCAACGCCAGTCTTGTTGATAAGCAGCATTAGAAATCGAGTTGGTTGCTGTAGCTGCTGTAATATCTGAAAGTGCTGTTCCGCTTGCAACACTTGCCGCCGTAAAACAGTTATTACCGTCTTCATCACAATAATTGATTGCGCCAATATCTCCTTCAACATCAAGCTCAAGGTTTTGATCGCCACCAGTAGATGCGGCAAGTTCGGTTGCAGGTTCAGCCGGATCAATTACCATCGTTCCGCCTAAAAGAGCAAACGTTTGAGCAGCCGTGACATCTACGCCGCTTTGCGCATCCGGGCCAAGACCCATAAAGAATGCAATAGAGCGGTTGCCGCTTACTACGGGAAGTGCAGTTTGCGAGCCATTTAGAAGCCCAAAACCAACAGAGTAATTTCCTGTTACGGCGGCATTCTTGCCAAAGGCGGTCGCTGCAAGACCTGCGGCCTGGGTATTTTGGCCAAAAGCTGTGCTATAGATTCCCGAAGCTATAGTGTCATAGCCAAGAGCAGTACTGGCGGTGCCGACACTGGCATCATCCCATTGTGTGAGCGTTGCGGTACCTGCACGGAAAGCGCCTTTAGATTTATCAAAGAACATGCGGGCATCCTCGGTAGCATTTCCGGCATCGGCAAGTTGAGCAGAACCGAAGAGGAAGTCGGATGTTGCAACAGGGGCACTTGCCTCTACCTGACGGACAAGTTCGGTGCCGGCGCCGCCAGTCACTTCGAACACACTGCCGCCTGCAACACTTGCCGCCGTGAAACAATTGTTACCATTATTATCGCAGTAGTAAACCGCACCGATATCACCCTCAACATCCAGTTCAAGAGACTGAAAACCTGACGATGTCCCGGCAACAGTTGCAGCAGGTGTCGGGTCAATGATCATATTACCGCCAAGGAAAGCAAATAAATGTGCACCGGTTACCGCAACATCTACCTGATGTCCCGTAAACACACCCAGACTGTTATTGCCGCTAACGGTTGGAAATGTTCCAAACATCATAGCGCCAACATCACCAAGGCCAATGCTCATGGAATTGATTCCTGAGGAAATATTGTTAATACCCATGGCAATTGAATTTGTATTGGTTGCATCCAGACTTTGCCCAATTGCGATAGAAGCTGCACCGGATGCAACCGTGGAGCTAGAACCAATAGCCACTGAGTTACTACCACTTGCGCGGTTGTTTAGCCCCAAGGCAACACTGTAATCACCAACATTGGCGTTATTCCATTGTGTGCCTTGTGCTGCGCCTGCTCGGAAAGCGCCTTTGGATTTGTCGAAGAACATACGCGCATCTTCGGTAGCATTTCCGGCATCGGCAAGCTGCGCTGAACCGAAGAGGAAGTCGGATGTTGCAACAGGGGCACTTGCTTCTACCTGACGAACAAGTTCGGTGCCTGCGCCGCCTGTCACTTCAAATACTAAAGATGAATTAACACCCGCAGCAGTGAAACAGTAATTACCATCTTCGTCACAATAATTTATAGCGCCGACATCACCTTCAACATCAAGCTCAAGGTTTTGATCTCCACCAGTAGATGTTGCGGTCGTACCAATCCCGACATTACCGTCGGCATCAATAATGAATGGAGATGTATCACCACCTTCATCGAGAGCATAAAGTGTATATTGAGCCCCTAGATTACTTATAAGAAGGGGAACAGCAGTTGAAGTTGCAAGGGTGCTTATACTGACAATACTCTGACCAGCGCTAACGCCTCCGGTAGAGGCTGCGCTTTCACTAAAACTCATAGCACGGCCAGCACCGGAAAGTTGCCATTGCCAAGTCTGACTGTTACCCGCATTTAAAATATTATTGGTTGCTGTTGCCGCGGTGATATCTGAAAGAGCGACTGCCGTCGATGTTCCAAAATCTGTATAGGTTGAACAATCGTGAGAGAACTGGATTTTGTCGGTTGTGTCATCAAATTGGATACACCCGCGCGATGCTGCCGTGGATGGCTGAGAGTCAATCATGAACGTACCGCCTACAATGGCGAACATATCTGAATCGGTTAGATCATATCCACTGACATAGTCAGCGGTATTTTGGTCCATAAACAGAGCCATTGAACGATCCCCTGTTATGACAGGCAAAGTAGAGGGGATACCGCCGCTTTGCAGCCCAACAGCAACAGTGGCATTTCCGTGTCCTCCACCAATCGCAGGATTAGGTGTTCCTGATCCTGCGATTGCGGCAAGACCCATTGAAAAGCTGCCTGTGCCGCTTGCCTGGGTGCCATAGCCGAAAGCCGTTGCTCCAACTCCGGATGCTGTGGTAAGCCAGTTTGCGGCAAAAGAGGCTGTACCATTTGCCGTATTGTCGATATTGAAAGCCGCACTACCTAAACCACGAGAAGCCAAGTCCCATTGGGTACTGCCAACAGCGCCAGCACGGAATGCACCCAATGATTTATCAAATATAATACGTGCATCATTTGTTGTATCATCATCCAACTGGGTTGAGCCGAAGACAAAGTCAGATGTTGCAAGTGGTGCGCTAGCTGCAACCTGGCGAACAACTTCTGACCCCGCGCCACCGATGACTTCAAAGATATCGCTTGAAATAATACCGCCGGGAGTAAAACAGTTTAACCCGTCTTGATCACAATATTGTGTGGCGCCAACAGGTCCTGCCACATCAAGTTTTAGCGACAAACTCGCGGCTGTATCCGGCCCGATAATAATATCACCGTCATTTTTAATAGTTAGAACAGAGTCTGCAAGAGCAGGGGCAGTGTTTGCATCGGTTGCGGTGGTTTCCTGAAGGAATTTAAAGTCTCCTATACCAAACCCTCCGGTTCTTTCATATACAAGACCACCCTTACCGTATCCAGCATCCTGCGTTGAAAATTCTATACCTGTGGCAGCGCCAACTGTGTTGTTTTCATTGTCAATTTTAATACCGTATTTTAGCCCAGTAGCACTTACACCCGTTTTAAAAGGTATTGCGGTTGATGTTAGCAAAGTATTTGCAGCCACTATGTATTGGGAATTCGTGCCTGCTGTTGACGCTGCGCTTTCTCCAAAGACTATACCGCTTGCAGCGTTTGCTGTTAATTCCCAACGCCATCTTTGTTCAAAATCAGCATTCGCAATTACATTCGTGCCATCCGCGGCTGTAATGGAATTAAGTTTTGTGCTGCAGGGCTCGTTTACCCAGTTGCCCGATCCATTATCGTATGTAAGACAATCATTGTCCGACGGTGCTGCCGCTGCAACATCGGTGAGATCATCAAGGGCAGGTACACCACCGCCCGATCCCCCTTGAAGGTCCGTTACACAAGACCATCCTGACCCATTATTCCATTCCAGTTTTTGTGATGAGGTACAGGTTGCTGCTGGTCCTAACTGATCGCCGTCAACATTAACTGTTGTTCCTGCGCTTACACTACCAGATACATCAAGGTCACCGGTGATGTCTGTATCGTCATTAATATCCACTTCTCCGGTTGAATTTGAAATTGCACCTTGTGCATCTGTTGTGCCTGTAATGACAACATCGTCAGCAAATGTTAAATCGCCAGTTGAATCAGAAATATCTCCACGGAAATTAGAGGTGCCGGTTACGGCAAGCGCGTCATTGATCAGAACATCTCCTGTTGTGTTCCGGATTGATGTTTGCGAATCAATAGCGCCCTGAAATTCTGAGGTACCTGTCACAACAAGATTGTCGTTAATGGTAAAGTCACCAATCGAGTCGGACACATCACCCTGTAAATCGGAAGTCCCTGTCACGACCAACGCGTCATTAATGGTAAAGTCGCCGAGAGAGTCCGATACATCGCCCCTTAAATCGGAGGTTCCGGTAATTGTTAGATTACCTGTGCCTGTAACAGCAACGCCGGAAAGATCACCACCAGCAGTAAGATTGCCAGTCAAATCAATATTGCCAATAACATCAAGCGCCTCGGAGGGGGTGCTTGTACCAATCCCGACTTGAAAAGTGCCCGTGTCATAATAAATGTCATCACCTGCACCTTCCAGCCAGATGCTCCCACCTGCGACAGAGGACCATGATCCGCCTTCATCACAAACCTCAAGACGGTCGGGCGTAAAAGTCTTGTTCAAACGAACCAAACCGGCATTGGCGCCGTTACATGTTGGTAGGCTTGTTTCATCAGGAAATAACATAGAGGCCGCACCAAGCTGCAAAGCTGCAGTGCTGGACGTCAAATCAATACCGGCTGTAAAAGAGGCGCCCCCTGTAACTTCAAGATCTTTACTAATTTCTGCCGTTGTAGGCTCATTGCTTTTCAGGTTCCACAACCCCCCTGTGTCAGCCGTTGCTGTGGCGTAGGTGTATTCAACAATAATGTCATCGCCTGTTTTGGTAATAGCGGGGGATGCACCGCCAACACAGGTTGTATTAAACACTTGGTCAGGACCAGCAGATACAATGGCGACAACTGTGTAGGTTTCATCAGTTGGATCACCATTACCATCAAGCCTTTCATTGGTTGTATCGCCATCCAGGTCACAGGCGATAGCATCTGTTACGGCCCCGGGGTCCCATCCACAATATCCGTATTCCGTACCCCACGGGTCAATTCTTGATGATGCCACTTCGTTCGGCAGAAATCCTCCACCAACTGGCCCTGCGCCGCCGGCATCGGTATATTCCAGTGCTTCTACAAATCCGTCACCGTCACAATCACCACCATCAGCAAGCTCTGTTGCTTCGAGAAGGGAAAGGCGTGATGCAATTGCCATCTCGCTTTCGGCTTGTGCACGCGATTGAACCTCAACCATTGTACTAAGAGGGCCGCGCATGGTGGACATGATGGCAGCACCCAAAAGTCCGACAACGGCAACAGCACCAAACAGCGTGAAAAAGATATTTCCGCTCTGATTTTTTTTATTTGGGTCGCGTGTGTTTATTGCATGCTTTTTACTCGGTTTGTATAATTGAGCCTTGCTAAGCATCACGCATAACCTCCTGGAAAACCATGACTTTTTGTTCTTTTACAGCAACCTATATCCAGGAAGGCCAGTTCCTAGAAAACACTACTCTGCCCATATATTATGAAGGACAATGGTTTATAAAACCTTACAAAAACAGTATTTTAGGACTTTTTTTTGGGGATATTTATTGTCGATTCGGTGTAATACAAGCGTATTGTGGATTACGGAGTTTTTCCCGGCTTTTCATAAGACAATATTAAATTTTTTCAGTGCCTTATTTTGTTCCACATTAAGTTTTTTAGTATCAAAACCCTCGATCAATTCATTGAAAACCCGATACCAGTTAATCTCGGCCTTTAAATGGAGGAAAAGGGAACCAAGCCCAAGTGCGGCACGATCCATAAAAACAAACTCTTTTGGTATCTGGATAGTTCCGAGTTCTTTAAGTCTTTTGTGAACTTTTTCTGCCGTGTCACGCCCATAAATACCTTCGGTTACGACGCCGATTGGCCTGATCTTGTCTTCCAGTATCGGGCCATAGAGAAAGTTTGCCCAAATGTTCAGAGTTTCGATTTGTTCCTTGTTCAATCCTTTGAACCCCCAGGTCTCGTAGGCGTGGGCTGCAAGATCGTTATCTCCTGTTTGTAGCGCGTTATATAAATCAATAACGCCGCCAACAAATTTTGCTGGAAAGATGCGTACGCATCCAAAATCGAGAAGATTGATGGATAAATCATCGCGCACAGTGTAGTTGCCCAAATGCGGATCACCGTGAATAACGCCATAGCGATAGAGAGGCACATACCATGCCCGAAACATGTTCATCGCAATGGTGTTACGTGTTTCCGTATCCTGATCAATAAAGTTCATAATAGGGGCACCCTCAAGCCATGTGGCGGTTAACAGGCGATCGGTGGAAAGGTCATCTACAATTTCAGGAATATGGACATTTTTTTCCTCGCGCAGCATATGAGTATAAAGCTTCGAATATTTTGCTTCTAAAGTGTAATCCAACTCCTCACGGAGGCGTTCCGAAAGTTCGTTGTGGATTTGCTCTGTCTTTATGGATTTGTCGTATCTCTCATAAAGGGAGAATATGATTTTAAGCTGATGCAAGTCAGCATCAATAGCTGACATCATATCAGGATATTGAAGTTTGCACGCGAGCGTTTTTCCTTCGTGCGATGTGGCTTTGTGGACCTGCCCCAAGCTGGCGGCTGCGCTGGCTTCGTGTTCAAAAGATTTGAATTTATTTTCCCAATCAGGACCAAGTTCTGTTTTCATGCGGCGGCGGACAAATGGCCACCCCATAGGAGGGGCGCTAGCTTGTAGTTTCTGGAATTCCGCGGCATACTCTTTGGGGAGGGCTTCAGGAATGGTCGCCAGAATTTGGCCGACTTTCATTAACGGTCCCTTGAGATTTCCAAGCGCCTGCATTAATCGCGCTGCGTGCTCTTCTCTTTCGATGTTAAGGCCAAAATATTTTTCGCCAGCCAGTTTGATCGCGAGATTAGCCATACCACCTGAAACGCGCCCATATCGTACAACGCGTGTTGAAAGACGGTTTTCTGAAAACTCTTTATCGCTATTGTTCATAATGCCTCTTTTAGACTATTTAACATCGCAAAAGTCCAGTCGAAAAAGTTTTCCCGATGGGATTTAACGAAACAGTAGACAACTATATTATTTCTGTGGTGCAATTAAGTTATCGGAAGCAAAAGTTGAAAGTCCTTAAAAGCAAATGAACAAAAGAAAAATATTCCCCTTTCTGTGTTTTGTATTGATCGCATCATGGTCCTTGCCTCAACCGGCTCATGCGGCTTGGTGGGACATACTTTTTCCACCAGTAAAGAAGGGCCCCGATCCTTCCGAGACATTGCGTGCACCCTTTGCTGATGAGGATGCGGTAATTGAAGATCTCGATTCCTCTGGGCAGGCTTACAACAGCACGCCCCTCGAGAAAAAACATCGTACCGATGACATTATCATACGTTGGATTCAGACGGCGGTACCAACCGTTCTTTCTTATAAAGGAGAGTCCTATGAGAGAGATTATAAGGGAAAAGTTGCATTTTTTACTGATGTCGGCGCAAAGGAATATCTCAAATTTATGCAGGAAAGAAATTTTATAAAAACCCTGAAAACGGGCGGTTATGACATTTCTGGCTTTGTTCAGGATTTCCCGATTATTTTAAATGAAGGGCCTGTGAAAGGCCGCTACAGATGGTTGTTCCAGATGAATATTATGGTCACATATATAGAGGCTGGTGTGACGAGCTATAAAGAAAATGCAGAATCATTGACACAGGAATTCGAACTGACAATGCAGGTTGGCCGACACAGGAATGTAGATAACGAGCATGGTCTTTTGATTGAAACCTGGAGCATAAAAACAAAATAATTCAACGCGGGCGAAAAAACTGCAATTTCAGGGATGGAATTTTTTTTCATTCCTGTAAAATCCAATAACGAATCATACATCAATATCGAAGGAGTAGAGCATGTCAGAGGCTGTAGCAGCATTTCCTGTGTCCGAGGAAAAAGAAGAAAATACAGAAAATAGTGAAAGCACATCGGGTAGTGAAGCAAAGGAAGTTGGCGGCGTTGCAGGCAAAAGACTTGCAGCTTTTATTGAGCGTGTAGAGCGTCTTGAGGAAGAGAAGACAGTGCTGATGGAAGACATAAAAGAGGTTTATGCAGAGGCAAAAGGCGTTGGTTTCGACGTGAAGGCCATGCGTAAAATAGTTGCTTTGCGCAAGATGGATTCTGAAAAGCGTCAGGAAATGGAAGCAATCATCGATCTCTATAAATCAGCAATTGGTATGATTTAGATCAAAATTCACTCATGAATTATAGGCTGGAATGAGTGCCGTCACAAAACGGTACCTTTCCTGATTTTTTGCATTGGCACAGAAAAGCTTTCCCTGTTTTTTCTGCTGTAAATTTATGGGAGCGAAATTCTGTTCCCTTATGCGATCCATCGCAGAAAGGTTGTGCCGCAGACATTCCGCATGTGCAAAACCAGTAGTCTTTGCCTTCTTCCAGTTCTACGGCGGCGGGGGTGGCGGCGGCAACTTTTGGTAAATCTTTCATTTAATACTCCTGATTATGCGGTTTTTATTGTTTTTATAAGGACATCAACAACCGTTGGGTCTGCAAGGGTTGAAATATCGCCCAGTTCCTCAAATTCATTCGCCGCGATTTTGCGCAAAATACGACGCATAATCTTACCCGAGCGCGTTTTTGGCAGGGAGGGTGAAAACGCTATAATTTCCGGTGTTGCGATGGGGCCAATGATTTTGCGTACGGTCTGGATAATTTCTGCTTTTGCAGTGTCAGGGTTTATATCCGCGCCTTCCATTAATGTAACATAGGCAAAAATCGCTTCACCTTTGATGTCATGAGGAAAACCAACAACTGCGCTTTCTGCGACTTGCGGGTGCTCGTTAATCGCGCTTTCAATTTCGGCAGTGCCCATACGGTGGCCGGAAACGTTTAAAACGTCGTCTGTTCGGCCGGTAATCCAGAAATAGCCGTCTTCATCACGGCGTGCGCCATCTCCTGTAAAGAAATAGCCCGGAAAGTCAGTGAAATAGGTTTGCTCGAAACGCTCTGGGTTATTGTAGACGCCGCGCATTTGTCCGGGCCATGAATCCTTGATGCAAAGGCTGCCTTCGTCTTTTACTTCCTTACCGTCTTTGTCCAGCAACACGGGTTGTACACCGAAGAAGGGATGGGTGGCAGAGCCAGGTTTCAAATCGAAAGTAACCAGGGGGGTTAGCATGTGTCCGCCGGTTTCAGTTTGCCACCATGTGTCTATAATCGGGCACCGCTTTTCGCCTACCACATTGTAGTACCATTCCCATGCTTCCTTATTGATGGGTTCGCCTACGGTACCAAGGACACGTAGGGATTTACGGCTGGTTTTTGTAACCATCTCGTTGCCAGCAGCCAGTAAAGAACGAATCGCTGTGGGCGCAGTGTAGAATATGTTGACGCGGTGTTTGTCTACAATTTGCCAGAAACGCGAGGTATCCGGATAATTGGGAACGCCTTCAAATATCAGGGATATGGCGCCATTCGCCAGAGGGCCATAGACAATATAGGAGTGTCCTGTAATCCAGCCCACATCTGCAGTACACCAGTATACTTCACCAGCCTGATAGTCAAAGACCACCTCGTGCGTCAGGCTAGCGTACACCATATAGCCACCTGTTGTGTGCATAACGCCCTTTGGTTTTCCTGTAGAGCCGGAAGTATAGAGGATAAATAGGGGGTCTTCCGCTTTCATTGGTTCGCACGGGCAATCGGTATCTTGCATATCTGTGATTTCATGCCACCAGATATCACGCTTTTCGTTCCAGACTATCTCTTGCCGCGTATGCTTAAGAACAATAACGGTATGTACATTATGGCAGCCCTTGAGGGCTTCATCTGCATTGGCCTTGAGCGGTACGGTCTTATTGCCGCGATAGGCGCCATCTGCGGTGATCAAGACATTCGACTGGCAATCAAGAATACGGTTTTTAAGGCTTTCGGGTGAAAACCCGCCAAACACGACGGAGTGAATAGCGCCAATGCGCGCGCAGGCCAGCATGGCATACACCGCTTGGCTGACCATGGGCATATAAATTGTAACGCGGTCACCTTTTTTAACGCCGCGTTCCTTCAGGGCATTGGCAAGCTTGCAGACTTCTTCTTTCAATTCTCCGTATGAAATCTTTCGTGATTCTTCCGGGTCATTCCCTTCGAAGACGAGGGCGGTTGCGGTGGGGTTATCCTCGACGTGCCGATCGACGCAATTATAACAGGCATTCAGGATTCCATCTTCGTACCATTTAATCGAAACGGGGGTTTTAAAAGACGTGTTTTTGATTTTTGTGGGTGGCTCGAACCATGAAATTCTTTCGGCCATTTTACGCCAAAACTCTTGGGGATCAGAAATAGATTCTTGATACATTTTGTCATATTCTTGCTTAGAAATATGCGCGTGCTTCAGAATGTCTTTTGATGGTTTATACAGGTCTTTCATATTACTTTTCCGCCATTTTTCTGCTATAAGTCGGCCAATTTTAGCTATTTAATCCGCTTAATTGACACACGGTGTTCCACTCTTCCTCGGTTACGGGGGAAACGGAAAGACGTACTTGTTTTACAACTTTCATTTCTGCCAGAACGGGGTGCTCTTTGAGCTGTTTTAGAGTTACAGATCGAGGAAGTGCTTTTGCCGGTTTTACATCGACAGTAACAAACTTTCCTGTCTCGTCATCGGGGTCGGGGTACGCCTCCCCAGTGATCTCGATAATGCCTACAATTTCTTTTCCTTCGTTGGAGTGGTAGAAGAATCCCTGGTCGCCAACTTTCATAGCACTCAAATTATTTCGGGCCTGATAATTGCGGACACGTTTTTCCCAACGCCCTTCGCCTTTTTCGCACTGGTTATCCCAGGAGAACTTGTAGGGCTCGGATTTTAGTAACCATTTTGCCATGTTTAGCCTCCATTTATCTTTCGTGGCCTAGAGGTCGATTCAACATTTCCTCTACCGCTTCGTCAAGGGTGAGTTCTCCATGTGTGCATCGATAGACAGCTAGGCTGATAGGCATATCAATACCATGCTTTTCAGAAAGCTTCATTGCAGCCTTTGATGTGTAATATCCTTCGGCAATCCCGTGTAGGGCATCCATAGCGTCTTCAAGCTCCATCCCAGTGCCAAGGGCAAGGCCCAAAGAAAAGTTGCGGGATTGTTCGGAAGAGCAGGTCAGCATGATATCGCCTACACCGCTTAGCCCCAAAAAGGTTTCGTATTGCGCGCCCATAGCAACGCCGAGGCGTGCGATTTCCGCTAGTCCCCGTGTAATCAGGCTTGCGCGGGCGCTTTCACCAACTTGAAGGCCTTCGGCCATGCCACAGGCGATGGCAATAACGTTCTTGAGCGATCCGGCGATCTGCGCGCCGATAATATCGTTTGAAATATAGGGCCTGAAAAGTGAGCTAGCGACAGCATCTTGCAGGATTTTAGCAATGTCATCATCCTTACAAGCCAATGTGGTTGCTGCCGGCTTTCCTTGTGCAATCTCACGGGCAAAATTAGGGCCGGAGAGGACGGCAATTGGAATATTCGGCAAGATATCCTGTACGATCTGGCTCATGAGCTGTCCGCTCTCGATTTCTATTCCTTTTGAACAAAGAATCAGTTTGTGCGAATCGCGAACGCCGTCTTTGATTTGTTTAACAGTGGGCCGGACAAACTGTGCGGGGGTTACAAGTAAAATAACGTCGTTTTCTAAAGCATCTTCAAGCGTGCTTGTAACCTTGATGTTGTGGCTTAAATCAATGCCTTGTAGAAACTGGTCATTGCGGTGTGTGCTATTCATTGCTTCGGCGTGTTCGGGCTCTAGTGTCCATAAACACACATTATCACCGCGCGTTGCAATCACTTGTGCCAGAGCTGTGCCCCATGCGCCTGCGCCTATAACACTGATCGTGCTCATTTATTTCCCCTTTTATGCTTTAACCCCAGCACCATGGCGCGGTTCTGCGTTCGGGTCAAGCGGCCATCTTGGTCTGGCTTTAAAATCCAGAGGATCGTTATGACCAGTTTTAAGTCGTTCAATGCCAGCCCACGCGATCATTGCGCCATTATCGCCGCATAGTGATAGGGGTGGTGTGTTGATTGCCATGCCGTGTTCTTTAGTAAGGGTTTCAAGCTTGGCCCGAATCGACTTGTTGGCAGATACACCGCCACAGACCACTAAAGTCGGGGTTTTGGTATTATATTCCTTTAGAAAGCGCTCAATTCCGTTTTTGCAGCGATCAACAAGGATGTCGCCCATCTGATTTTGAAAGGTATGACATAAATCTGCAATATCGCCAGGATCAAGATCTCCCGTGGGTAGCTTTTCAACATGGGTGCGCACGGCAGTCTTTAATCCTGAAAATGAAAAGTCACAATTTTTGCGCCCTTTGAGGGGGCTTGGCAGAGGAAAGCGTTCCTGCGCAGCAACTGGATTTCTGCAGTTTTTTGACATTTTCTCTATATTCGGCCCTCCGGGATGTGGCAAACCCATAAGCTTGGCGGATTTGTCAAAACATTCGCCGGCGGCATCATCCAGTGTTGTGCCCCATCTTTTATATTGATCAACATCTTCGGCCACCAGAACCTGCGTGTGGCCGCCGGAAGCCAGCAAAACCAGGTAAGGAAAAGATAGGTTATCGGTTAGACGTGCTGTTAAAGCGTGGCCTTCAAGGTGATTAACGGCAATAAAGGGAACGCCTTTGGCGGAGGCAATGGCTTTTGCGCTCATCATGCCGATCATAACGCCGCCGATGAGGCCAGGTCCGCAGGTTGCTGCTATTCCATCAAGATCATCAAGGCTGCATCCGGCTTCATCAAGGGCCACTTGTATGACCTTGTTAATGTTCTCAAGATGCGCGCGCGCTGCAATCTCGGGCACGACCCCGCCATAAACACTATGTTCTTCCAGTTGACTTAGGACGACATTAGAGCGTATCTCTCTAGTATCGGTAACAATTGCGGCGGCTGTCTCGTCACAGCTGGTTTCAATACCTAAAACGTTCATAGCTAAGACATAGAATGGTAAAGCATGGCTGTCAAACCTGAATATACTTACCCCGACACACTTGTGATTGGTACGCGCGGCTCCGCTTTGGCGCTTTGGCAGGCCAATAAGGTGAAGGAGGAGGTTGAGGCTCTGGGGGTGGGGATTGAGGTGCACCTGAAAATCATACAGACATCCGGCGATTGGAGGCCCGAAGACGGTGAGGTGCGTCTGGAGGTATTGCAAGGGGGTAAGGCGCAATTCGCAAAGGAGTTGGAGGAGGCCCTTTTGGCAGGTGAAATAGACCTTGCTGTTCACTCGATGAAAGATATGGAAGCGAGTTTGCCGGATGGGCTGTGTATACCGTTTTTACTGCCGCGCGAAGACGTGATGGATGTATTTTTGTCCAATAATATCCAAAAATACACTGATCTTCCAAAGGGTAGTGTCGTCGGAACATCAAGTGTCAGGAGGCAGGCTTTTCTCCTCAATAAGCGCCCTGACGTACAGGTGGTTCCCCTTCGTGGAAATGTTCCCACACGTATTAAAAAATTACGTGATAACCAAGTAGATGCAACGTTTTTGGCGCTTGCCGGCTTAAAGAGGCTGGGGCTAGAGTGTGAAATAGCCTCCATCGTAGATGTGGAAGATATGCTGCCTGCTGTAGGGCAGGGGGCTGTAGGCATTGAGATTCGGGCAGAAGATATGAATAAATTAGCCTTTTTTAGCCAATTTTCATGTCAGAAAACTATGATTTGCGTCTCCTGTGAGCGGGCGGTGCTAAGGGCGCTGGAGGGGTCTTGTCATACACCGGTCGGTGTTTATGCCATCCTTGAAAATAACGAATTGTACTTACGCGTGAAAGTAGTTGCACCTGACGGAGCCCAAATCTGGTCCGAGGAGGAGCGTCAAAAGGTTTCCGGCGTGGATGATGCCGAAAAGATGGGTGATGCTGTTGGGCGGCGCTTAAAACCCGGAATACCGGAGGGAATACTTGGATAAAATGACCGAAACTGAAGGTAAAGTTGTCATTACCAGATCCTTGGAACAGGGGCAGCGTTTTGTATCCAGCTTTAAGGCGGAGGAGCAAGGTAACTTCTTTTTTGAGCCCCTTTTAAAGATAAAAAACTATGAAATACACCTGCCAGTGCCCAATTCCAGCGATATTGCTGTTGTTACAAGTACGAATGCCGTATTTTGTCTGGAAAAACGTAAGGATTGGCATGGTTTGGATTATTGCTGTGTTGGTGAGTCGGTTGCTCATTCCCTCAGAGATTTAGGTGTTGCTTCAATCGTTCTGACAACGCCAACGGCGCAAGGCTTGTGTGAAGCTATTGGAGCGCATTATGGCACTGAAAAGAAACGTTTTTTGTATCTTCATGGCCATGACGTTGCATATGATATGGAGCATAGTCTTGAAGCGCTTGGTCATAATGTAAAACTCTATGAAACGTATGAGGCCGCTGCGAAGACACGTTTTACAGATGTTTTTCTGGATGATTTAAAACAAGAAAAAATATCCTCAATTACGTTCTTTTCTAGGAGAACGGCGGAAATTTTTGTTAAACTGGTATGCGAACACGATATTTTGGCTCATCTGGATGGTATTAAGGCCTTGTGCATTAGTGACGGCGTGCTAGAGTGTGTAAAACCAGTTTTTGGCAAGTATCTCGAAGTATCGGATTCACCTGATGCGCTTGGGATGAGGGACCTTGTACGTGTGTCGAAACATAAAATGTAAAAGAGGGATGTTGTTATGAGTAAAACCGGAAAACAACCAATAAAAAACGCAGCGGAAATCATTGAAAAATTCGGGGGAATTAGACCCATGGCATCGAAAACCAATGTTGCCGTAACCACGATTCAAGGGTGGAAAAAGCGCGACACAATTCCGGGAACACGCAGAACAGTAATTCTGGAAGCTGCGGCGAATTATAATATCGATCTTTCCGAGTTTCTAGATGAGGCGCCCTCGTTATCGTCTGCAGATGGCAATGCAACTATAGAAACGCCAGGCGAATTAGAAAATGTGATTGAAATCCCCCAAACTATTATCGAGGATCAGCAAGATCGGCCGGAGAATACACAGACATATCGTCCGCAAAACAGGCCGCCAGCAGAAACAGAAAAGCGAGAAGCAGAAGCAGAAGAAGTCGCTAGACCTTATACAGAACTTCACGTTCCAGCTTCCGAGAGCAAGTCTTTTGGAGCAGGGGCAATGATTGCGGCGTTGATTGCATTTGTGATATTAGCAGCGGTGATTGCAACATTCCTTCCTGATTTCAATCATCGTGGTGAAGATATTGCCTCACTGGAGGATACAGAACAAAAGCAGACAGCCTTCAAGGGGCTGGTTCCCGAAAATTGGGTGGAGCAGTTAAGCGAATTAAAAGAGCAGGCACAAAACGCAAAAGAAGCCGTTGGTGAAACAATGACACAAATGGGCACGACGGTTGCGAATGTACAGCAGGCGGGTAAAGAGCTTATGCAAGATGGAAATATTGAAGAGCGTGTCGTCCAGTTACAGTCTTATGTTTCTGAAATCGCAGATGGAAGCGGTGTATACGGTCTTTTATCGCGCTTTGAGGGGATGGAGCAAAGCGTGGCAGGGCAGCAGACTCTTGATAATTCGGTCTTCGAGATTTCAAATTTGCTGTCCGGGGTTAGCGCCAATAACGACGGACAAATCAACAATCTTTTAGCGGCCGCGCGTTCACAAAGCGATTCCCTGAACCAGACCTTAGGCAGCGTTCCCAAAAACGAGCTTAAAGCCGCGACGATGTTATTGGCTATGACGCAGGTGCGTTCGGCGCTGAACAGGGATGAAAAAGCATTTGATAATGATCTGAATCTTCTTATGAATATGGTTGGTGAGGACAACACCGATTTACTGACCGCTTTAGAAAAACTGGCCCCTCATTCCAAGTCCGGTATTCTATCTGCCAATGGGCTGCAGAAAGAGTTCAGAACACTGGCTGGTGACGTTGTTGCCGCATCACTTAGTGGCGAGGATGTATCTTTCGGAGAGAAAGCATCTGCGCGATTCAATGACATTCTAGAAATCGAGAAAGACGGTGAACTGGTGACCGGTACGGATACACAAGCCAAAGTCAAAAAAGCCGAGCAGATGATGCAATACGGCAATATAGAAGAGGCGTTAGCGTTTCTAAGAAAGCACCTAAATGACAAAGAGCTGGCACCGCTTAAACCCTGGATCAACAAGGTAGAGGCCTTTTTGAATTCAAGAAAAGTCAAAGTGGCAATTCAGAAATTCATCGACGCACAGGCGGGCGCAGGCCTGCTTGGTGGCAAGGACGTTCTTAAAGACATTCAGTAACTTTATTTGCACGTGATATCAGAAGCTGGTATCAAAGCAATGAAAGTAACCGCAAACCCGCGTAAGGACTATTATGATACGTGCATTATGGGCTTTGATCAGGATCAGCATCGTCGTTGCACTTGTCGTGTGGATTGCCGAGCATCCCGGGAAAATTTCCATAGACTGGATGCAATATAAGCTGACATTTCATGTCGGATTTTTCTTTTTACTTATGCTTGCCATTGTTGTTCTTGGCATTTTCATTTTCAGTATTTTCAAAACTGTTCTGGATATGCCCAAAAACATGTCACGCTATCATGACATCAAAAATAAAGATAAAGGGCTGAAGGCTCTGACACTCGGGCTGGCGGCTGTTGCTGCCGGTGATGGAAAAGCGGCAGCATATCAGGCCAGCCGTGCACAACGTTTTTTAAAATCCGATGAACCCTTACCTAAATTGCTCAATGCGCAGGCCGCGCGCCTCAATGGTAATGAGATGGAGGCCTCGCGTGCATTCATGGCATTGATGGAGAATAGGGACTCAGAATTTTTGGGCGTTAGAGGGCTGTTGCAGTCTGCCTTGGACCATGGCGATTATGCCGGTGCATTGGAGCTTGGTAATCGTGCCTTGCAATTACAACCTAAGCAACCGTGGCTGCTCTGCGTTGTATATGATCTGGAGATCAAGGCACGACGCTGGGATAATGCCCGTAAGGTTTTATATCGCGCAGAAAAATGCGGTGCAATTGCCGCGAATAAGGGGAATAGTGATCGGGTTGCCATGTTATTGGCTGAAGCCGAAGAAGCGAAAGCAAAGGGAGAAGAGGCCATATTCTTCCGTACCCTTGGCAAGGCCTATAAGTTGGATCCGCACTTTATTCCCACAGTCCTTAGGCTGGCGCGTATGTATCTGGAGCGTAAAAAACGCACTGCGGCCATTACGATTATAGAGAAGGCATGGAAGAGTGGCCCGCATCCGGGGCTGGTTTCTTTGTGGGATGAAGTTTATCAACCCGCAAGAGATAATGATTCTATGGGACGCGTGCGCTGGTTCGAGAAGCTCTTGAGTTTTAATGCTGAAAGTGTCGAAGGGTTATTAGCTCTTACGAATGTTCTGATAGAGGAAGGGCTTTGGGGTGAAGCCAGAAAGCATCTGGAGAAGGCACAAACAATTCGTCCGAATGTCAATCTTTACAAGCTCTGGGCCAAATTGGAAGAGCGTGCAACACATGATGACGCTGCGGTACGGAGATGGCTGGAGAAAGCTGCCGACGCCCCGAGAGAGCGTGTCTGGATATGCTCAGAAACCGGCCGTGTCTACGAAGAGTGGACGCCCATTTCGGATCAGAACCTTTTCAATACAATTATCTGGGACTTTCCAAGAGGGCGTGTGGTTTCGTCGGTTTTATTGGGACAGTCTCCGATGGCTCAGGCAGCCCTGCTGGAAAGTCCCACGAAGAAATAGAGTAGCCTAAAACTTTATTATACCTTTTCTCCAAAGATGGAAAATACCAACACCACCAAGAAATCCGCCAATGTGAGATTGCCACGATGTATCTGAGCCAATCATTCCTGTACCCACCAGGATAAAGGACCACAGGATAATGAAGGGCATTGGTCCGCGCCTTTTTGCCTCCGGCCCAGCCATGCCCCTTTCTATCATTGTAAGGACCGCAACGGCGAATAAACCGCTTATTCCCCCCGATGCACCTACAACCGGATTAGTGGAAAAAGGGGTGAGCACAACACAAGTCAAGCTTCCGATCAGGCCGCAAAGAAGAAAAAACGCAAAGGTACGTTTGGCACCGAATTGGCGCTCAAAAAAGACACCCATCGCCATCATCATTACCACATTGATAAGCAGATGCATCCAACCACCATGAATGATAAGTGATGTAAAGGGTGACGCCAAACCTGTCCAATTCCACGGGACCGCGCCCGTGTACATTCCTGGAACAAAACCAAAATGGAAATCCATATAGAGGCGCTGTGCCGGGTTTAGAGTCAAATCTTTGATCACATGAACAATAATAAATGTTGCTAGTGCCAAACGCGTAAAAAGGGGAACATTGTGCCAGTTAAAAAAGGGTACTTTACCATTTGCAGAAACACGTCCCATTGTCGCCCGTTTTTGTGCTTGTTCCGCACGGTATTTCGCGCGATATTCTTTCTCCATCGCATCGCGTTCTTTCTGCTCTTTTTTTAGACGTGTGGCCTCTTCTTTTTTTGATTTTTTCAGGGCTTCTCGCTTTTCCAGTTCAGGAAAATAGAGGATTTTCTTTTTGTCGTTTTCATCATTCACGGTTTTATTATTTCCTTTTCTCTTTCATACCATGAGACACAGGGATTCGTCGAGGCGATACAATTAAACAATCGTAAAAAATATAAAAATCGCCGAAAGCAAAAGCAATCGGCGATTCGTGAAGTATGGAACTGTATTCGCTTTATCCTAGTGTCAATTTAAAACCTATATCCGCATTTTTATCACGGTCATATTTGTAGCTTTCTGTTTCATCGCCTTTTGGCTCAAGAAAGCTTGGCGGCTTTACGCGCTTTACCAAATCTCCGGCCTTGGCAAGAATTTCTGTTGTTGCAATATGGGCATGATGTATTTGACGGGTCAGTTCAGCAAAAGCAGATTCGAAAGCTTCTTGAGCGATCTGGACACCCATTACGACCATTTCTTTGATTTTACCCAATTCGGGGATCATTCCTTCGGCACTGTCGCCAAATCTTGAAGCAATCATCTCCACCTCTTCTAGTGTCTTTTTAGCAAGCTTATTGCCGCCGCCACTTTCACCTTTTCCGCTTTTACCCTTTTCTTCGTCCTCTTCATCGCCATTGTCGTTCACAATGTCGATTTTAACGTGCGTGGGCATCTGGAAAGAGACGGGGTATTTTTTCAGCATTTCAGGCGCAAGTTGCTTTCCCGTCAGACCGGGTCTGATATCTATGCTGAGTGTGTCGGGATCGCGCCAGTCTATAACCACACAGTGATTCTTATACTCGCCTACCTGTTTACACGGTTTAACCACCCGTTTCCCTGGATATAATGCATCTTTAATATCAGCATCCACCAGGAATTCTTTTATATTTACCTGCATTTTTATCTACTCCAAAGTCACCCAAAGGCTTGTCATCACTATAGATTTTTTTCCATAATTGTATCTATAATGTCCTGAAAATGTTAATAATCACTTAATTTGGGCACGAATTCGGAGGTTAAATGCAATTCTCTTTTGCATCAAAGGGCTATGCGCTGTTATAGTATAGTAAGGTGCGTGATGTACGTGTTTTTTTTAATGAGGCTAGGCTAGGAATGAAGCATCCCTTTTTATGTGTTTTTATGGTTTGCGCGCTTACGATGGCGACTGCACATCCCTTTGTAAACCTGAACGCAGCCGAGATATGGAATAGTGGTACAAAAAATAATTCCGGTAAATATTATAATAATCCAAAAACCGGACAAGACGGTGATGGAAAATACTATAATGATACAGGCAAAACCTATGAAGGGACCTATAAGCCTGGGGCCCGCAAGAAATTAAATGCGCTTCACGCTTTTTCCGGGGCAAAGAAATCAGGTAGAAAAGAATCAAAACTTTGGTCTCTAATGTCTCCATCAGCCATAGCCAGCAGAAATGCGGATACAGATTATGCACTTCAGAAAGAGTATGAACGGGCAAAGCGTAACGACGAGCTTATGAAGAAAGTTTATGCCGATAATGAAGAAGAATATTATAAAGCTTTGTTACGTCACCAAGACCGCGTCGGCGAGAATTTGCGTATGAAAAATAAGGCCAAAGAAGATCGCGAGAAGAAAAAACTGAGAGCCTTTAAACAATTAAGCAATGGATCTTTCTATAGGCCAAGTCCCAAATATACCGCGGGTGAAGACAATAAAAATCCTATGGGTTTGAAAAAGCCGAAGCGTTTGTATAACGATCCGAACCTCTAAAAACCTGATTCAAGGAATTTCCGAGTTGTACACCTGATTGTGTATGCTACGATTTACTATGTTTGAAGCAGACATACTCTCTTTTTGTGTTGCCTTGTTGGCATTGGGATCTTTTGCAGGTCTTTTGGCCGGTTTACTTGGTGTGGGTGGGGGCATTATATTGGTGCCGGGTCTGTATTCCGTGTTCTCCTACTTTCAAAAAGATATAGCGTTTGATCCGGCGCATTTGATGCATATATGCGTGGGCACGTCTCTTGCGGTGATTGTGCCAACGGGCCTGTCTTCGGCAAGAGCACATCACAAAAAGGGACAGGTCTCATTCAATATTGTCAGACAAATTGGTGCAGGAATTATTATTGGCGTGATTTGTGGTTCTTACATTGCCAATCTTCTGGATGCACACGTGATGAAAACAATTTTTGCATGTGCTGTTGTTATTTTGTCGGCGATTATGGCTGTAAATCCCGCGCGGATGAATAAAGGAAATCACGCTTTCTCAACCATTGGAAACGCCATAGCAGGGGTTTTTATCGGCACAATATCAACACTCATTGGTATCGGTGGGGCAACTCTCAGCGTGCCATATCTCGGCTTTCAGAATATACCGATACATCGTGCAGTTGGCACGGCATCGGCTTTGGGGTTGGTAATATCCATACCAGCCGCGATCGGATTTATGATTATCGGGTTTGATCAACTCAACTTGCCACCGTATTCAATTGGCTATGTCAATATTCTGGCCTGGGGTTGTATTATTCCGGCAAGTGTACTGGCTGCACCTTTGGGAGCGGGCCTGGCACATAAAATTAGCGTTGGAAAACTGAGGATTATTTTTGCGGTGTTTATGCTGGTTGTTGCTCTGAATATTCTTTTTAGGCTTGCGCAGGGGCTATAGAATATGCAGATCGCGATACTACAGAATGTTGATGATGTCAGTAAGCCGGTGCCGCTCAGGCTCGATTTATACGACTATCGTATAATTTTTTTTGCGACGGCCTGCCTTATCTATGCAATATTCGGATCACCAACACCAGAGCGTATCGGATCAGCGGAAATAGGCATTGGACTGTTTTTGTTTTTGAGCATCGGGATAGGTCGTTTATATGATGTGGTTTTATATCTTCAAAGGCCACGGTTTTGGAAATCATCAGGGCGGGCATTTTTGATTTATGGTTTAAGTGCACCTGTGTTGATCGGTATTGTATCCGGCTATGGGTATAAGGCCGTTATTCGGGATTTAATTCCGTTTTTATTTTTATTTTTGCCCCTGTTTTTTTTACCTCTTATCCGTGCGCGACCATATTACTTCCGCGTTACCGTGATCCTGATTCTGATTATTGGTCTTTTGTTTTCGTTGCGCTCTTTTGTGATGGGTATTAACAATCAATGTCCGATCTGGTGCGTTGATAAATTGCTCTATCTGGAAAACATGCCAACCGTTTTGTTTTCATGTTTGTTTTTAATCGGTTCGGCAATGCTTCAAATTATGCGCGGCATGACTTTTCGTAATCTTGCAGTTTTTTCTGTACTGATACTTTTAAGTCTTATTCCGGTTGCAGCGATGGTTGGAACATTACAACGTGCAAGCATAGGCGCGGTAGTTCTTTACGTCGCGTTGATACAGCTTTATTTTTTTTATAAATCGCCCGCGCGTGCCTTGGGGCTTTTGGTGCTCGGGGTGGTTGCATTATGGGTCATCAACATTTCTTTTTCTTCGATGTTTCAAGCTTTGTGGCATAAAACACAAATCGTAGGATTGAACATGAGGCCACAAGAATTCGAAGCAGTTTGGAACGTTGTAACGCGCAATCCTGTAACCTTTTTATTCGGAATAGGGTGGGGTGGTCATTTTCATTCTCCGGCTGTTGGAGGGCTTAGTGTAAATTTTACACATAATTTTTTTTCGACCGTTTTGCTTAAATCCGGAATGGTAGGTATTGTGTTTTGCACTGGCTATATTTTTGGCCTATTAGAGAGAATGGCTCGGGTTTCCTTTAAAAATCCTGTTTTGGGTTTGGCACTTTCCGCACCTATTTTAATTGACTTAACTCTTTACGCCAGTTTCAAATCATTTGATTTCGGATTGATGCTTTTGATGATTTCAGGCTCTTTGGTATACTTAAGAAAATCCGAATCAACCTGCGATAAAAAATAATAATGCGCACACCAACGATTTTATTTTTAAACCGAGTCTATCCGCCGGTGCGCGGTGCCACTGGTCGTGTTCTGCGTGATCTGGCGATGTCGTTCGTGCGAAATGGGTGGCATGTCACTGTTATTACTGCAGGAGAAGCTGCGGGGGATGAGTTCAAGGATGGCGTGCGCGTTATTCGGGTGAAGGCATCTGACCGGCCGCGTGGTTTGTTTTCCTATTTAAAAATATGGCTGAAAATGTTTTACAAAGCCATGACCTTACCGCAACGCGATGTTGTTGTGTCGCTTACGGATCCACCTCTGACCGTTGTTTTCGGGAGTATGGTCGCACGCTTTAAGAAAAGCCGTCACATTCATTGGTGCCATGATTTGTTTCCAGATGTTCTACCCGCGCTTGGCATGGGCATGCCTGATGTATTTATGTCGTGGCTTAGGAAAAGGCGCATTGGTGCGATGAATAGTTGTGACAAAATCATAGTATGCGGACGCTGTATGGAAGAACGACTAGTCTATGAGGGCGTACCTCAGGATAAAATCGCCTTTGTTCCGAACTGGCCCGATATTGAATTGATTGATCCGGAAGTCAGCACAGAAAAAATTATGCACTATGTGTCTAACGATCCGAAAAT
Organism: uncultured Micavibrio sp.; assembly: GCA_964352665.1. GTDB lineage: Bacteria > Pseudomonadota > Alphaproteobacteria > Micavibrionales > Micavibrionaceae > UBA1672. The sequence goes on along the minus strand of CAYGSJ010000007.1, from coordinate 12,406 downwards.
CTCTCGCCCGTTCGAAGAGCAGGTAAAAGGTGAGCAACGTTTTCGTATTTTATATGCAGGAAATCTCGGGCTGGCACATCCCACCGAAACACTTTTAAAAGCAGCAGAATACTTTCAGGATAAAAAAAGTGACATCGAATTTGTGTTTGTCGGTGATGGAGCGCGTTTTGACGATGTGTCCCAATACCGCACGGAAAAAGGTTTAACCAATGTGCGCTTGTTACCTTTTCAGCCTGCCTCAAGATTGCGTGAGGTGCTGGAAAGCGGAGATGTACACGTCATCACCATGAAAGAAGAGGCCGCAGGTTATGTGGTGCCCTGCAAGCTTTATTCCGCTATGGCGGTGGCGCGCCCCAGTATTTTTGTCGGACCGGTAGGGTCGGAAGTGGCAAAGGTCATTACCGAGCATGAGGCGGGGCTGATTGTTGCCTCTGATGATGTCGACAATATGATTAAAGCAATCAAATATTTCCGTCATAATGCGCAAGGGTGGTTCGACGCGCATAGGGGGGCAACACAGGCCCGCGATAAATTCAGGCCCGAAAAATCAATGAAGCAATGGCGAATTCAGGCAGAGGGCATGATTCCCAATCAAAACGCGCAGACTGGACCAGAAGAGCAGGAAGTCGCGTAATAATCGTAGTTTTTCTCCATTATTATGAAAATTTTATTGATTTATAATTTTTTATGGTGTTAATGTGCGTAAATTATAAAAAATGGGTTTGAGATATGAGTATTTCTGAAGATCAGTTAGATGATGTAGCAATAGGCAATTTGGCGCAACTTCCCTTTCGTTTGGAAGTGGACCAGAGATATGGATTTGTAACCTTGCTTACTGCCGTACCAGCACTTATAGGACCTCAATATCAAGAAGACCTTGCAAGACTTGGTGTCCAAGACAAAAACACGGGTGTTAAAGAACTGCGAGGCACACCATTTTCTCAAATTCAAATTGTAGGTGATGATGTAAAGCTTGCCGCTAGAAGCGGTATTGCAACCGAGCTTGTCGCTGTTTTATATCCTGAAGTTCTTGAAGCAGACCCCGAACTCGGTACAGACACTGAACTAGGGGCCGATGGTGGCGCAGCAGGCCCTTTTGGTGAAGCTGCTCCCGCCTAATAATTAATTGCTCCCTTCAAATAACCCTTTTCTTGGTTGAAAGCTTCTTTATGATAGGCTCATAAGGATTTGTGATGGTTTTATCAAATACTCAAGCCGAGAAAACAATTTTCGATGTACTGCGTGATATCTGGCGCGGCAAATTTTACTTATTGTTCTTTGGCTTTTTTGCGCTTGTCCTTGCCTTGGTGTTTGTATCACTGGCACAGGATTATTACCGCGCGGATATGATTGTTGCGCCCGCCACGCCCATGATGGGAAAGGGGATGGATACGTCTTCACGCCTTGGCGAGGGGTCGATTCAGGTGCAACAGGAAGAACTGGAAAGCACCGCCGCCTTTATGCGGTTTGAAACCATATATGACGGCATTTCTGTTGCCTCTGTTCTTGTGCGGGATACAGAAATTCTGGATGCCCTTAAGTTTGACCGCCCTTTCGAATTTTCAAAGCCCAAAGAAGGGGTCACCGCAGCAATCTTGTCGGACTATATGGCCAGACGTGTGACCCTTGAACCGGTAAGCGGCACGCCGATGAGAAAATTAAGCTATCTGCACCCCAACAAAGAATTCGCCACCTATATGATTGCACGCGTTCACAATGTAACGGACGAAATAATCCGCCGCCGCATTTTGTTGGAGACCAATGGCCGTATTGACTACTTGAATGCGGCGATGGGAACAACAACCAATCCTGATCACAGGCGCAATTTGACCGCACTTTTAATGGAGCAGGAGCGACTGAAAATGCTGGTGTCTTTGGATCAACCGTTCGCCGCCGCGGTGGTAGAGCGTCCGCATATATCTTCCAGGCCCGCATGGCCGGACCCATATGTTATTTATCCGGTTGCTTTGCTGATTGGTTTTTTGTTGGGTTTTCTGATCTACGGGTTGCGTTATGACCGATAAAATTCCTGTGTCTGTTTTAATCACCACCAAAAATGAAGAAGGCAATATTGCGCGCTGTATTGCGGCAGTGCAGGATTTTGCAGAAGTGATCGTAATCGACTCAAACAGTTCGGATAGGACATGTGAGATTGCCAAATCCTGTGGCACGAAAGTGGAGATGTTTGAATGGAACGGGCAATATCCCAAAAAGCGACAATGGTGTCTGGATCATCTCGGTATAAAGCATGACTGGGTATTCTGGGTGGATGCCGACGAGGTTATAACGCCCGATTTAATTTCAGAAATCAGGGAACTATTCAAGCTGCCTCGTTTTGAGGCAGGGTTTTTTGTTAAGGGTAATTACATTTTCAGAGGACAAACCCTGTATTTCGGTATGAAAAACAACAAAATTGCCCTTATGAATCGTTATAAAATGGTGTTTCCGGTTGTAAATGATCTGGATATAGAGGGTATGGGCGAAATAGAGGGGCATTATCAACCCATCCGCAAAACAGGATATGAAAATGCTGGAATAGGGCAGGTTTCCGAGCCGTTATTGCATTTTGCCTACGCAGACGAAAAGAGTTGGAGCGCGCGGCATGAGCGATATGCGCGCTGGGAGGCAGAAATGACCAAAAGAGGGGCTTGGCCCCAAGATCCTGTAAAATGGCGTGATCTGGCTAAAAAAGCACTCAGACGCTCTCCGTTAAGGCCACAGGCCATGTTTTTTTACAGCTATGTCATGAAGTTAGGGGTATTTGATGGTAAGGATGGCTATGATTTTGCAAAAAGCCGGAAAAACTATAGCTCACAAATTTTACGTAATATTAATTCTTGAAGATATATAGTGTTTTTGCTACTATATGAAAAAATTATAAATTAGGGTGAAATTATGGGTATTGAATTTACAGCAGAGCAAAGAGAGAGAATTGCATCTGCGCTGGCAGAGCAAGTTGGAATTACAGATCCGGCAAAGCAAACAGCATTCATAGATTATATTGGACAAACAGGCTCGATTAACGGGTTTGGCGCAGGATCGCTTCTAACGTATTCACATTTACAAAATGGCGATGGAACCCCTCAAGCCAGTTTATTAGAAGATTTTCCTACATTGGATCATGCCAATCTGACACAGACAACACCGGCAGTACTGGGTGGTTTTAAGCGTGATTTTGTTTGTTATGATATTTTCTATCGTGGAACAGAAGAAAAACCGGGCATTACACTGGGTTTGGAAGCTGATCCGGAAGGAAAGACGAATGGTGGTGTATTGAAAACATCTCTTGAAGGGATGTCCCCAGAGGTAGCCACGGCCTTTACTGTAAAATATCTAGAGCTATTCAGAGAACGTGAGTTTCCACCGAATATGCCGATTTATACTTTTGATGTGGCAGAGGTAGAGCAAAAAGACGGAACAAGAGTGCAGTGTCTTGCCTGTGTAGCAGATCAGGACGGCCCTCTTTATATCCATAACGTTGACAACCGTTATGCTATGGGCGATCCGGAGTCGCCTTATTATTTTGAAAAAGGTGACGTTGAGGCACGTGCCCGCTGGATCGCAGCGGCGTATGGGCCGACACATAATCCGCTGACCGGAGAGCCAAAGGCAGCTGGTAAAGTTACCAATCTTGATTACTGGCGCGACCTGATTAAAGACAGTATCGCCAAAGGTATTCCGGTTGAGCGTCATATGATGCAGCTTGATGTCAGCGCGGTTGAAATGCGTCGCGACATGCCGGAAGCTGAAAGATTGGCGCTTGAGGCACTGGAAAGAAAAGATGACGATTCAAATACGCCGGCTATTCTTCCAGCATTTACTGCTGCTGTTGAAGCACATAACCGTTCTTTTGAAAATGGTGATCCTGCACCCGCAGAAGGACTTGAACACGATTAATATTTTGGTTTAGTAATTAAAGAATAAAAGAGTCTGTTTTTTGGGCTCTTTTTTTTGAGGGTTGAATATGATTATTGAATTTGAGCCAGAACAGCAGGACGAAATTGCTGCCGCCTTAGCGGAGCATCTTGGTATAACAGGCCGCAAGGCACAAAATAAGTTAATACGTTGCCTGGAAAATACGGGTGTATTGGCCTGTTTTGATAATGGCTCGATGTTGCAATATACGCATCTTGAGCGCTCAGAAGGTGTCCTTAAACCTGAGTTGGCAGACAGATTCCACGGCATAGAATTCGAGGGTAGAACAACTCTTGCTCCTGCATTTATTAAGGGGTTTCAAAATAATCTTGTATGTTTTGATACACATGAAGTCGGTACGGCGGAAAGGCCCGGGATTTTAATGGGGCTAGTAAGTTCTCATAAAAAAGACAGAGCGGCTGGTGCGTTATTCGAAACATCACTTCAGGGTATACCGCGCTCGGCTGTTGTCGAGTTTGTGGTTACATATTTGGAAGAATTAAAGAAAAGAAAATGCCCGAACGGGTCGGATGTTTATACCTTTGATATTGCAGAAATGTTAGATGCACAAGGCCAAAAACTATTCTGTCTGATGCCTGTTGTTAACCCTGAAAGTGACCTATATGTTTTCAACCCGCATAGCAGGTTTCAAGACATTGATTTAAGTTATCATAACGATCATGGATATAGCATTGAGCCAGATGATTCTAAAAAACGAGCAGCCATCATCGCCTTAGCAGCAGCTGAGGGGAGCTATGACCCTGAAACAGGAATAATGGTTAGCAATATGGATTATCTGCGCAGCATTATCGAGCGGAGTATAACACTCGGTATTTGGGTTGAGCACTGTGCTTCTGATTTGTACTTACAAGCCATGCTTAATCGCTCTGGCTGTATAGAAGAGGCTGAGATGGAGGCAAGAGATTTTTATAAAGATCATGGAAGAAATAATCGTACACATCTGTATTACAGAATTCATACCCATAGGGTTGAGCTGGAAAAAGCCTTTGAAGGGGCAGCGGAAGCACCGGATGTAGAATCGGTTCCATCACCATTAGCTGCTTCAGAAGCAGTGCGGGCTATGGAAGGGCCCACAAACGGTTAGTTTTTATCTATAAAAGACAGAACTATTTTTTTTATGATCCTGTACAAGACAGGTGAAAAATTTTTCAACCGCCATGATAGGGACTGAACAATCAAAATCCATAAATTTTGGGGCTGGGGTACAAGATTGAGTTTTTCACGAATAAGATATTGTTCCTTACGTCCCAATGCCGCTTGCTGCTGAGATAGGCCACCTTGCTCAAAGAGGCAAAGAGGCTTGTTTATATAGATAACTTTTTTCGAGTTTTTCAAGAAACGGATCGTAAAGTCATAATCCGAAGATATTTTATAAAGAAGGCTATAGTGCATTTGATGGTCGCGGATTGTATGGCGACGATACAGCATGGCCTGATGGTGCGTGATCATGCCCCAAGCAATGTTTTTATAGCGGCGTGCGGATTTATAGACTGGTGCAGCGCTGCTGGGTCCGGGCTCAAGCGCATCACCGTAAATAAAATCCGGTTTTTTCTGTGTATGTTCATTGATAACGGAGAGGACCTTTTCATTCGCGAGAATATCGCCAGCGTTCAGAAATAAAAGATAATGGCCTCTGGCAGACTCCATACCCTTATTCATAGCATCATAAATACCGCTATCAGCTTCGCTCGTAAAATTGAAAGGGTATTCTCCACTGCGTGTTACCGAGCGATGGTTGCGCAAAAAATCGACCGTTTCGTCATTTGATCCACCATCAACGACAATCCATTCAAAATCTGTGAATGTCTGATTTTGTATTGAGTCAAAAGTCTTCTTAAGCCCTGCAAAGTTGTTCAAGGTGATGGTGATGATGCTAAAGGCCGGAAATTTTTTTGTTTTGACGCTCATGGGCGTATTTTATACTCTTAATCGCGGATATCATCAATAAAGACCGCCGTGATGGCAAGGTTGCTCAAGATTTGTCCAACTTCCTTTGCACTTTCAATAAAGCTGAAAGGTTTGGGGTCCTGCGGGACGACGATAGTTGATCCAGGCGGAATCATAACCGGCGTGTGGTTCCAGTTGTTGACGCGCAAGGGCTGCGCACTGCCATCAGGGTAGACCACAAAGGCACGGTCTTTATCAGCGTGATAGGTGAAGCCACCGGCCTCATAAATATAGTCGCGCGGCCCCTTATCTTTTCTGAACTGCAAACTGGCGGGGGATAGTACTTCACCGCTAACACGCACAGTAAGAGGGCGTTTTGGTATATATAGCCTATCGGACTCTTCAAGCAGCATATCGAACTCGGGATGCATGACAAGAATAGATGGATCCGCTTCCACCGTAATGCGACCAACAGCTTCTATAGTTGAAAGTTCTTGCGCTAAATCCTGGACCATTGCTATTTGTGCGTCGTTGGGTGGATCTTCCTTACGTTCAATCGCGCTGGCCAGTCTGCGTTCCATATCGTGTGCGGCGGCTCTGAATTGCATTTCTTCGCGCTTTCTTTCAGACTTACGGCTAAACACTGTGCCTGCAGGATAGGCTTGCTCTGTCAATCCGCCTGCACGTTCAATAAGGTTGGAAACTTTATCCCCTGGAAGTAAATCATACCGCCCGGGGTTAATAACTTCGCCCGCGACTAAAACACTTTTATCTTCTGTGTTGGAAGATTTCTGATTGACCCTTATGGCGTCTCCTGCAGAAATATTTATCGTATTTGCAACATCACGATTTAAATTTATAGTTGTTCTTTTTTGATGACGATCTTGATCTGAATAAGTGATTTCCACACGCTCTGAATTTGCTTCCAGAGTTAAACCTCCGGCTGCGGCGATGACATTATCCAATGTAATTCCTTCTGCAACCGGATAGAGTCCCGGCTTGCGCACAGCACCACGAACATAGACAGATCGCTCTTTCAGAAAAGATTTAAGAGCCTCCGACAATTCTTCATTTTCCTCTGAATTATTAGAAGTTTCATCTACGTTTTCTGAGCTTAGAGTTTTCTTATTACTTTCTACATAAGCAGTTGATATATCATCATAAGACAGGAGTCTTACAACGTCATTATCTTTAAGGGATGTATCAAAACTATGTTTCAATACGGGACGAATCGGAAACCCGATAAAATGCATGGCAAGCTGATCTTCATTCCATCGCTCTATGATGCCGATAAGGGGATAAACTTCATCGCCCAATGCAGCGTTTTGTAAAAGAGAAGAGAGCATTTTGTTTTGCGATAAATCATGCAGGCCAGGTGTACGTGTTTGGCCTGACATTCTTACTGTGCCGTGTCTTTTCCCTTCTGACACTAATACACTTAAGATTGTCCCGTTATCAAACAGGGGTTCGAGAGGGTTACGGACTTGTGAGACAACTTCCTGTCCATCCGGTGTAAAGGCATGGCGCATAAATCGATGCTCGCCAGAGGTTAGAATACCGCCTGCGAACTTCAGTACTGTATCAAGATTAAGCTTTTCGCTTTTGGCGCTACCTGAGTGCTGACGAATTTCATAGATGCCGGGCTGTTTTACGCCTCCGGCAATAGCAATCGTCGGGCCAATAGGTGGTATAATGATGCGGTCTCCGTCTCTGAGGCTTAAATCTACATGGGGTGCACCATTCATCATAAGGTCATAAAGGTCTATTACCTTACTATGCCCACCGCGAACCAGTTTTATACGTCGTAAAGATCCATCCTTGTCTATGCCGCCAGCTTGCGTCAGAGCATCGACAACCGAATGAAAGGCATTCAGGTTCTGCCGTCCCGGATATTGCACATGTCCGATAATTAATACCCCGATTTGCCTGATAGAGGCCAAAGAGACATAGGCCTGTGTGTTGTGCATAGAGGCAAGCTGTGCGTTTATGTTGTCTCTTAATTGGGATATGGTTTTACCAGCCGCCGATACAGGGGGGAAGTCGGTAATAATCAGCGTGCCGTGCATGTCGATCTTATAGACGCCCTGATCGGCCCTTTGTCCAGTGAAGGCAACTTGAATTTCATCGCCCGCGCCAATCACAAAATTGTCCTGCATCGCACCCATAGGGGTATTTAGGTCTCCATTTTTGCGTTTGGATTGTAAAATATCGTATCCGTACTGATTGAGTGGCTCTCCGATGCGCTGTTCATAGGCTTTTTCAAGGCTTGAGCGCTCAGGCTCTTTTTGCGCTTTTTTTACCGAAGGCGCGCGCACAATGGGTGCTTGTTTAGTCAGGGGAGGGGAATCAGATAAATATTTTTCTTCTAACCATGGATGATAAGGATCAGAAACCTCTGCCCTTAAATCGCCAAAGATAAGGAAGGCACCAAAAAGAACAATAATAGATAAAAAAGCCGGAAGCTTGGACATGGTAGGGCGATATGTTGAGGTCACATATTTAGACGCATACCATAGTAAGGTTTTTGCTTACGGTTGTGAATACCATAGTAAAACAACCCACAATATATTTGTTTTCTGCCAGTTTTAGGGGCAAAAAGGGCCAAGGCCATAATTATATTAAGTGGTAAGCCTTTAATATTAAACGATCTTTTAAATGTGTTTTTAATGTGTCATTTTTTTGTTTTAAATATTATGTAAACCAGATATACTTAAGTTATAAAGTAAATTTATAAGCATAGAAACCAGCATAGTCATCTCACCTTGCTTTCTATTGCAAAGTAGTATCAGAAAAAGAAGACGATCAGGATGTGTGGCCTGTGATGTCTTCTTTTTTTCTGTCTTCCTTGTGTTTTTCTGCAGTATCCAGAATTGTGTAAGCAACAGCCGTAATGTAACTATTGATGCGGCGGAAATCTCGGATAATATCTGTATGAAGGGCGCTGGTGGATAGGGTTTCTGGAATGCCTTCACGCAGACGTTCGAAATGAAGCTCGGCACTTTTCTGTGCGGCTTGTCTCACCATCTTTTTCCCTTCGACCAGCTGTTGTGCCAGTTTAGGATCTTCAGACATGAAAATAGCCTGTGCAATTTTCATGTTGGTTAATATTCTTTGGTGAAAAGCCCTGATCTCTTTAAAACCCTCATCAGAAAAGCGGTTCTTATTCTTGATCTTCATATTTATGATCTGTGTCAGGCTGTTGTCTATAACGTCACCTACATGTTCTAGACTTGTTGAAAAAGAAAGGATTTGTACAAAGCGATCCGACTCTTTTGGATCTAACGTAGATTGACTTACACGAGTCAGAAAAAATTTGATTTCATTATGAAGTTTATCAACCACAAGGTCTCTTTTCTTGATAAGATTTACCACAGCCGTATCTTCACTTTTCAAGGCTGTCATAGAATCCATAAACATATCTTCAACGATTTTCGCAACCCGCAGTGTTTCGCGTGCAGCGCTGGCGAGGGCAATGGTGGGGGATTCCAGACTGGTCTCGTCAAGATAGATAGGCTTGTCTTCTCTATTCTCTTCTTCCTTTTGTAGGGGCACGAGATTTGTGCAGAGCTTAGAGAGTTGTGTTACAAGCGGAAGAAACAGAATGGCCAAAAAGATATTAAAGGCCGTATGAAAGTTTAAAACTTCTCGGCCGCTCAAATCGCCTGCTCCTTCAAAAATTTCTGTGACGATGTCAAGCAGGGGTAATGCTGCCAGTACACAAGTGACGCGCATAATGACGTTACCAGTTGTTATCCGTCGCGCCCGTGCATCCATCTTTAACGTCATGGCGTAAGGGATAATAGCGCCTCCAAGATTTGCCCCAAGAGCAAGGAGTAAGGCAAGATGAAGATCTATAACATTTGTATGGACCAGAGAGGCTATGATAAGTATTGCGGCAAGAGAGGAATGCAAAAGCCATGTGAGCCCGGCAGAAACAATAAGGCCCAGCACAGGTTCGCTTTCCAGGGGCGCCAGAACAATCGGGAGGAGATCGGATTCTCCTAATGGAATTGCACTTTCCTTTATTATTTTCAATGATAGTAAAATAAGGCCCAGTCCAATCAAAACACGGGCAAGGTGACGCTTTCGTCCTGCATTCTCGAATTTTTTGTGAAGCGCAATGCCAAGTATTAAAAGCAGAGGCATAAGCCACGACAGATCAAAGGTCAGGACTTGAGCAACAAAGGTTGTGCTTACATCCGCGCCGATGATGACTGCTAACGCTGCAGCAGTGCCGATCATCTTTTTTGATGCAAATGAGGCGCAGATCATGGTTGTTGCGGTTGAGCTTTGAAGAATGGCCGTCACCCCAACCCCTGCAAAAAACGCTTTGATCCTGTTACTTGTATTGGCAGCGATAATACGCTGTAACGATGTGCCGTAAGCTCGGGTAAATCCCAGCTTCAACATACGCGTTCCCCATAGTAGGAGGGAAACGCCGCCAAGAATTTGAAGTAGGATGAGGGTCATGTGTCGCCTTTATTGTATGACAGTCATGAGGGTATTGTGGTTGGTGCGAATATTCAAGAGGGTGATTTGTCTTATCTGTTATTGTTCGCTGGTTTTTGTTTTATCGATTTTAAAAGCATGCGCCAAATATTCCTGAAAGGGGTTATATAAATTTTCCAGATGGAATCAAGTTCTGCTTCTTCCTTTTTGCTTCCCAGGCCATAGGTCAGTTCTTCTTTTCCATGAGTAACATAAAGTGACCCAAAGAACCAATCCCAAGCCGAAAAGAAAGAGCCGTAATTTTTATCAAAGTGAACGGTTTTTTCACTGTGGTGAATTTGATGTTGTGCAGGGCTCATAAAAACATATTCCAGCTTTTCGCCAAAAGACAGCCATATATGGGAGTGTCTTAAATTTGCGCCCATTACATAAGAGACCACCAGAAAAATATTTACACCGGTAATTGTTTTTATGCCTTCAATGTTGGGGTAAAAATAATAGAACGCCCCGGACGCTAGGCCCAGTCCTAAAGATCTGCAACTGATGTTAAACCAGATGTCGAAAGGGTGTGCCCGATGCAGTGTCACAGGTGTTAAAACTTTGGCTGAGTGATGAATTTTGTGAAACTCCCATAGTGCAGGAATTTCATGAGTCATTCTGTGGCTTATATAATAGAGTAAATCGGAAAATACAAAAGACATGGCGGTATAAAGAACAATAACGCTCAACCCGGGCGCAGTATGACTGCTGGGTGTTCCTAAATATTCCAGGCTCCCTTTAACAATATGATCCACGACATCCGGATGTAAAACCAAAAACTCAAAAAACAGAAAGATAACCGCGTAATTTATAAGTGTGACGATATAGTCCTGTCTGGCAGAACGATGAAGCCAAACATCAGCGGGAAATAAATAGTCAAATAATTTGGGGGCGGTTACTCCCTTTGAACGTTGTTTTACTTCCATGAGATAAACAGGTATCGCAATAACGTAGGAATACAAAAGATAGGGGTAATACATTCTGGCCCCGTATTGGGTGGCAAGCATATAAAGGGCTGAAGAAAGCAGAAGGAAGGCCAGAGTGTTTTTGCCAGTACCAAATGTTTTTTCTGGTGCTGTTTTTTGTGTGTTGTTTTCCATGCTTCAATCCCTGATTTTTTGTAGTTTTACAGAGTATTTTTTTGTTTCTCTAGATTAGAGTATGGCTCAAATTTTTCAAAAAACAAAAAAAACTTTAAAAAAACGTAAAAACTTGTTTGACAGGTGCAAATGATATGCGTATAACCCCCTCACGCTTCGCAAAAACGTTTCGGTTTTGAAGCATCCGAAAATAAGGAATTTGAAGGCCTTGGCCTTCTCTTTTTTTGGTTGACATGGTTAAGAGATTCGTGCTTTTATCCGATCAATCATAAAAGTTTTGTGACTGTGAGAGCAGTCTAGAGTAGCCCAGATGGAATTGACCTTTTATTTGAGCTCTCAGATTCTTGTACATCGTGAATAGGAAAGAAGAGATACGCAGGCAGCAGTGTTTGTTAAGATGCATTGAGTGCATTGTACAATAAAGACTGTTTGCACGTCTGATCATTTATTTGTGAAGACGACAAAATGTGTATCTTCTATGACGCACAGTAATTCAAATTTATTTGAATTACTTTTTGAAGTGGCTTTTCGTACAAGGAAAGTCACATCAGCAAAAATGTAGAATGATCTTAATTTATTAAGATCAGATACATCGCAAGCAGGTCTTTTGAATAAGACGTTATCTGTTTTCAGGTAGCGCATTACTTCAAAAACCAAAAAATTCTTTTTTGAGCATTTTTGATGGATTCAAACTTAAGAGTTTGATCCTGGCTCAGAACGAACGCTGGCGGCAGGCCTAACACATGCAAGTCGAACGAACCTTCGGGTTAGTGGCGCACGGGTGCGTAACACGTGGGAATATACCCTTGAGTAAGGAATAATGTCTGGAAACGGACACTAATACCTTATAATGACTTCGGTCCAAAGATTTATCGCCCTGGGATCAGCCCGCGTCTGATTAGATTGTTGGTGAGGTAATGGCTCACCAAGTCTACGATCAGTAGCTGGTCTGAGAGGATGATCAGCCACACTGGAACTGAGACACGGTCCAGACT
>CAYGSJ010000006.1:0-155379 GCA_964352665.1 uncultured Micavibrio sp. | reverse complement strand
CATACGTGAATAGAGACGAACAAAAATGCTATTAAGACTTTGTTTTGGTGGTATCTTTGCGGGTACAAACCAATATCGAATTGATAACACACCTATCACTTCAATATGTTAGAGACCCAATTCGAAAGAGGTCCGTGCCTCCATTTTCTATAATTCCTTGACCTTTTTCTCAAAACTTTGCTAACAAGTATCTTTAATTCATAAAAACGGGTTGAGACTTTGGGTATTTTAGATCGATTAGGAAGACATTTCAAAAGGCACAACATGGAATACCAGTTCTGGTTATACGAAACTGGTAATGTAAATGCTGCTATTTCCGGCACAGGCGGATACGAAGCCTTCGGCGATAATGTTGGCGCTGTACTAGGTGATACAGAACTTACGACGCTCCAAAGAGTTACTACTTTAGCGGCCGATTATCCGGATGCCGCAATAGCCATTGGAATTGCTGGCGTTGTTGTTGGCGCTCCTGCCATAAAAAAAGCTGCAGGAGCAGTAACGCATCATGCAGATGGAATGATTGATGCGGGCGCAACCGTGTCAGCCGGCGCATTGCTTGGATATGCCGTGTCTCAGGACGCCAGCTGGATTACAGTATCAGCAGCCTCATTCGTTGTTGGTTCTTCCTTCTTGAGATATGCCGCAAGTAATCCATTTTTCTTAAAACTGGGCGGGCTTGGTTTGGCCGCTGGTGGGGTTGCTCTTACTGCATTTGGTATAGAGACGGGCATTGATGCCTATAGCAATCCGGAAGTATGGGCCACCATTACAGAGGCGTCCGGCTCAGGAGAAGCCTTTGTAGAAACAACAAGGCTTGCACTGCCGGCCCTAACCGCAGCCTCTGGCGCTTATATTACCTCTGCAAGCCTTTTGACTTATGAAGGCGGTATGTATGAAACCAGCGATTGGCGTGCAAAACATGAAAATGATACCGGCCCTGTCAAAGGCTGGGTTTCCAAGCTCACGCACCCAACCAAGGGGTTGCTTTCACGTACATTCGAAAAATGCGTTGATGCCCCTGTGAGGGCAATGAACAACGCCGCTAGAAGCACTATGTTAAGATATATTCCAAAACAAATGCGTGATACACAACCATTCCTTACAAGTATGTGGGCACGTGTTCCATGGCGTGTCGTTACAGGCGCTGCCGCCATCATTACTGGAAATTACGCTTTTGCCGCATCAAATGCTCAATGGGGTGGTGGTGACATTATGATTGGGCTAGAAGATTGTAAAGACAAGACTGAAGCCATCGAAGGAGCTACTACGGAAGCCTCTCCTGAATAATATGAGACATTCTCATTGACAAAAATTGTGGTTTCTGTAATTAAGATAGCTCTTTCGCTGTTCCTCGATAGCTCAGCGGTAGAGCAGTTGACTGTTAATCAATTGGTCGCAGGTTCGAATCCTGCTCGAGGAGCCATTTTCCATTAGAAACTAAAACTACTTTGTTTCCCGCTAGTATGTTATAAAGAGAAGCTCTCGGAAAATAACATTATTTGTGTTAGCGCCCCCATCAGAGCAGCGCAGCTTTGACATCTCATAAATAAGACACCACCCTCGTTTGCGGACACGGACACGCAAGCACATATAGAGGCTCGAATATGCTGAAAACACATACAAATAGATAGCCCATGAAACCATACATTAAAAAATGCCACCCCCTTCGCTTTGTTTTTACACTCTTATTGATGGTGGCTTTTTGCCCTCCCGCCTACGCGGATAACGACACAAAACTTCGTTTTTTAGTCCATTTCTTTGATCTAAATGAATCTGCCTATGCCTATCATCGGCACTGCCTTAGTCCGAATGAACAGCTAAACGAGACATTCCTGAAAACACTAACATTTGTTGCGGATGAATTGCTCGACGAAACGGTAAAGAATTCTCCGCAAAAACATCCAGAGTATATTAAAAACAAGATATTAGAGCGGCGTTCCAACATTCAATACAAGTTGGATAACGCACATGTGAAGTTAGGATGTAATTCGCCTGCCATAGAGGAAGCCAAGGTGCATTATGAAGAGTTTAGCCGCTACAGTACATCTGAAATCAGCGATTTCATTGATGAGCAGACCAAAGAGCCTAACGAGGACAATCTAAAAAAGTAATGAAAAGTTTGACAGAACAAGCAAAACCTGTCACTACTGCGCCACAGTTTGATAAATGCTCTCATAGAGAATTAGGGCTTACAGAAAAAAGTATCCATTTATAAGGATACGTGACAATTAAAACCTCACCTTTTCAACAAAGTTCACATTTACAAGTTTAATGGTCACTTAAGACCCGGTCCCGCACGCACGGTGCGTTGGGATCATTTTGTTGAAACGTATTAAAGAAAGTACAAAATGAAAAATTTCGAAGGCTTTGGCCTATCCAGTGAGTTGAACAGATCCTTATCCAAAATGGGTTACCAAACCCCTACCCCTGTTCAGGAAAAAGCCATCCCGCTTGCTCTGCAGGGACATGATATTTTGGGCTCTGCCCAGACAGGAACAGGTAAAACCGCAGCATTCAGCATTCCTTTGGTCGAGGCGCTTTTGCGCTCACCAAATGGTTGTGCCCTTGTCTTAACACCAACACGTGAATTGGCCAAACAGGTGCTCGATGTTATTCATCAGCTTCTAGGCCCCAAAAGCCCGATAAAAACCGCCTTTATCATTGGCGGAGAATCTATGGGTAAACAGAATTCACAGCTTCGTCAGCGCCCGCGTATTATCGTCGGCACACCGGGGCGTATTAACGATCATTTAGAGCGTGGATCCATAAAACTTAATAACACAGGATTTCTGGTTCTTGATGAAACAGACCGTATGCTGGATATGGGCTTTGGCGTACAGCTTGACCGCATAATCAAATATCTTCCCGCCAAACGTCAAACCCTTATGTTCTCGGCAACACTGCCTAAAGGTATTGTTGAACTTTCGGGAAAATACCTGATTAACCCAAAACGTGTTTCGGTCGGTGAAACAAATGTTGTTGCTACAAATATCAAACAGGACTTCATCCGTATCGAACAGGCCGAGAAATATCAGGAATTGATGGTTCAGCTTCATGCCCGTCAAGGCTCGGTCATAATATTCGCTAAAACAAAGCATAACGCAGATAAAATGTCTAAAAACCTTAGGCGCGACGGCTTTACATCCGAAGCACTGCACGGGGATTTAAGACAAAACAAGCGTGACAAAGTCATGCTCAATTTCCGCAACAAGAACTTTAGAATACTGGTTGCAACGGATATTGCGGCCCGCGGCCTTGACGTACCTCATATTGAGCACGTTATCAACTATGATTTACCACAAGTTGCCGAAGATTATATTCACCGTATGGGGCGAACCGCTCGTGCAGGAGCACAAGGACAGGCACTGTCTTTTATCTCAAACCAGGATAGCCGTAAATGGCGCGCGATTGAATTGTTACTTAATCCTGATGCTAAAGATGACAGAAAACATCAAGGCTCCGGAAAAGGTAGCAAAAAACCTCGCCGTAACAGGCCTTTCAAGAACGCCGAGCGCAGCAGAGATAATGGTGACGAACGTTACGCTCAAAGAAAGCCTTTCAAAAGCGCAGAGCGCAAGAGAGATAATGGTGGCGATGAGCGTAATACTCAAAGAAAGCCCTTTAAAAACGCCGAGCGCAGCAAAGATAATAGTGACGAACGTTACGCTCAAAGAAAGCCTTTCAAAAGCGCAGAGCGCAAGAGAGATAATGGCGATGAAGAGCGTAATGCTCAGAGAAAACCATTTAAGAACGCCGAGCGCAGCAAAGATAATGGTGACGAACGCAACACCCGGAGAAAACCTTTCAAGAACGCTGAGCGCAAGAAAGATAATGGTGGCGATGAGCGTAACACGCAAAACAAACCTTATCGTAGTCGTTCTACAGGGCCCAATTCTGCAAGACCAGATTCAGCACGGCCTAACAAGAAACGTTTCCGTAAGAAACCTGGCCAAAAAATAGCAGCGTAAATCTAAGCATTCTATTACGATAGAATACTTATTCTGCTGCTTGGGCCAGATCAATATCAGATGATGATTTATTGCCGGAATCACTATTAGCAGCAGCCTTGCTTGTGCTCTTTTTGGCTTTGCTTTCGTCATTCCCTCTGATCTGCGCAAGAAAATCACCGACAGCCTTCTGAAGGTTAGCCGATAAATCTGCAATATCATCTGCAGATGTTTTCAGCATCTGTGATGATTGTCCTGTGTCATCTGCCGCATCTTGAACTGTGCCTATCACATTTGCCACTTGTTGCGCGGCTTCCGAGACTTCAGTTATATTTCTTGTGATTTCTGCAATAACAGCGTTCTGCTCTTCAACAGCAGCAGCAGTCCCCGCAGAAGCTTCGTCAATATCACTGATATTTTTGATGATATCCTGCATTGCATGAACGGAATCCTGCGTTGCATTCTGAATTTCGGTAATACGGCTTTCAATTTCCTCTGTCTTTTGGGATGTCTCGCTCGCAAGTTTTTTGACTTCATCAGCAACAACTGCAAAACCTTTACCAGCTTCCCCTGCACGTGCCGCTTCAATGGCCGCATTGAGCGCTAAAAGATTGGTTTGCTCTGCTATATCTTTAATCGCCGTTACAACCTCGCCAATATTACCGACTAGCGCATTCAGTTCATCTACCTTTTGGCTTGTATTGTTTGCACTACTGCTTGCCATATTCGCTTTCAAGGCAACATCGGAAATCTGCACCGATATTTCCTTCGCACTTGCTGTCATTTCTTCCGTAGCAGATGCCACCGTGTTTGCATTTGCGCTGGTTTCTTCGGCCGCAGCCGCCACCGATGTGCTTGCTTCTTGTGTTTCTTTCGCCGTCACTTCCATATTTTGCGATGCCCCTTGAAGACTTGCCGCCGAAGCAGACAAACTTTTGATCGCACTACCAATTTTCAAGTCAAACTGATCAGCAAGCTCTTGCATCATGTGCCTTTTCTCTTCTTCAGCACGCTGTTCGGTACGTATTTGCTCTTCTCGCATTCTTTTGGCTTCAAGACCATTTTCCTTAAAGACTTGAACACATGAAGCCATATCTCCGATTTCGTCCGATCGTTCTGTACCCGGTATTTGCGTATCAAAGTTATCTTTTGACAGCTCTGTCATGGCTTCGGACATATCACTGATAGGCCTTGAAATACGTCTTGACGCAAACAGGGAAACCAGAATAACGCCCAGTAAAACAGCTAACGTAGACACCAAAGTAAAATGCTTCATTTCATTAACTGGTGCCATAATTTCAGCTTCGTCTATTTCTGATAAAACAGCCCAGCGGACACCATGAAAATCCACATGCCCATAAGCGGAAAGCGTAGGAACTCCTCGAAAATCAACAATATGTTTGACGCCGTCCTCTCCCCTTAATGCCAGATCAACAGTTTTTCCCGTCACGGCTGTATTTAAAATAGTGGATTCTTCTGAAAACCTTGAATCACTACGCATCAAATGGTCTTTCCCGACAAGATATGTCTCGCCGGATTTTCCCATACCTGTAGAAACCTGCATAATCTCGTTTATGCGGGCAACCGGCATTCGAATAACCATGACACCGGCAAATGTCCCATCAGTATTCAGCACAGGCTGGGAAATAAAACTGGCGGGCGCGCCATTGCTCGGCCCATAAGGCTTAAAATCAAAAAATGCCTGAAAATCAACCTTTGGATTATCTCTTGCTGCACGAAAGGCATTCCGAAGCTCTGTGTTTTTCCATTCGCCCGTATCTATATTTGTTGCGAAGTCCAGCCTTTTGAAAACTGTGTAAACAAGATTACCCTCTGCATCAAAAAGATAGATGTCATTATATTCACGCTGACGTAGAAAATGCCTGAACCACGGATGAAATCTTGCATGAACCTTGCTATACAACGAGCTGTCTTCTGCATAATCCAATTCTTCTTTTGAACCGGACGGGTGGGAATTATCTGTAATATACAGTTTCTGTAAAGTCTCTGTCTGGTCAACACCATCATTTCCAAGTTCGTTCCATCCTTTCGTAAAATGACGCAGAGCGGTGCGCACATAATCATTTTGCGCCATAATATTAAGGTCTTCTGATATCGAACCCAGATAAGTCTCCAACGCGACAGAACGTGAATCCTCCAGCGCTTGCAATTTCTCTTCTGCAGCATGTACAGCGTCGCTAGATGCCTTATTCACAGCAATCATTCCTGTCACCGCAGCAGATAATGCACAAAGACAGGTGATCATTAATGGCAATTTTTGTGAAAGTTTCAGCCTGACTAACGACATAAAAAAGCTCCCTCATTCTGAAGTATCGTCATTTATTTTAGGTATACTAAAGCGGTAGTGTTGATACGCCACTCTAGCACAACTTATTAAAGATGTGGACAAAAATTTCTTGACGCACTTAAGATCACACTCGATGCTGGCTTCATGATCGCGGTTAAAATCTTCGATCGCAAAAATCCTTAAACAGCTGCATGCTGCGCAATATTCCTACTGCCGGATAAGTTTGGGCACAAGTGGTACAAAGGTTAATTGTAAATTGTGCTTAGGCAGCGTTCCCGCAGAATCAACACGTAATATCATGTTTTTATCGATAAGCTGATACCCTGTGATTATGCCTTGGGTTTCATCTGAACGCATATCTTTCTTTGGAACGGCGACAATAACATTATCTGTTTTTCTGAGATTAAAATGCTCCGCCCAACCTTGCGCATCATCCCGCGAAGCTTGTGCTCCCGCCTCTCCGTATATAATAACCTTAAGGTGAATAACATTCGGGTTTGGCAAAGTCATTTTAGTTTCAGTGTTCTTACGCAATATCTCTGAAAAAAGCTCTATGCTCTTGTCAATATCCTCGGGGTCACCGCCATAATACGGCCCCGCTAGGGCTGCTCCGGATTGCGCTTGAGATTTAGGCAGGCTTATATCAACATACTCCATAATAATAACCTTACCCTTCAAATCGGAAAGAAAGAACTCCTTACCTTCTTGGTCAATCAGCTCTAACTCGGGGTAAGGGTTATTCATTCTGGGCGGCCATTCATCAGGCAAATTCTTATTAAGATTTTTTCCGCCTTTTTGTATGATAGCCATCATTTTCTTCATTTCCTGAATCTTTTTTGCAGTAACCTCAGGGGGGTTTTTATTTGCTTCAAGGTCAACAATAAGAAACACGGTTATAAAAACCAGTATGGTGACAAGCACCCTTGTTGAAATTGAAATAAACTTCTCTATCTGTTCTCTATCCATAGAAATACCTGTCGAATTAATTTACTGTTTAAAGAAAAGCATAAAAGGCTTATATTCTCAACATGATTGAAACGTTTATACACGCAGGCATCATCAATCCCGATGATGTGGCCGCACTTGAGGCCCATCTAAAAGCCTTGAATTCAAGGGTTGTTTTTCTGGATGCCACATTCGTTTTGCCTACATCAAAAGAAAATATTCTTGAAACTTTTTCTACAAATCATATCCCAAATGCCCGGTTTTTTGATATCAAATCCATTGCAAAAGAAGATACAAACCTCCCGCATATGCTGCCTGACTATACTGTATTTGAAAAGGCACTTTCAACGCTTGGCATTAAAAACGATGACTTTGTTATCATATACGGACAACACGGAATGATCATGGGACCAGCGCGTGTTTGGTGGATGTTTAAGGGGTTTGGTCATGATAGAGTTGCTGTCCTTAATGGCGGATTACCCGCGTGGATTAAAGAGGGATTTGAAACAAATGCCAAACCACCCTCTTCTTTTGAACCCGCACATTACAGGGCCGAACCCTTCCATAGCTACAATGTTATTGATATGAAAAGCGTGTCTGGCATCTCATCCTCTAACGAATTTCCTATTGTCGATGCACGCCCGTATGAAAGATTTGCAGGCACATCCCCCGAGCCAAGAGAAAATATGCGCAGCGGCCACATACCAGGCAGTGCAAACCTGCCCTGTTCTCAAATTGTAGGCCCTGATGGAAAAATGAAATCCCGGGAAGAACTGAAACAACTCTTTCATAATATAGGGATTAACTTGGAAAAAAATCGCCCTGACAGGATCATCACCACCTGCGGCAGCGGTATAACTGCCTGTGTCCTAGCCCTGGCGCTATATCACCTCGGATATGATGATGTTGCCGTGTACGACGGCTCATGGAGCGAATGGGGTCAGGAAAGCTCCCCCACAGAGGTAAAAACAGTCTAAATTTGCATTTTTAAGCATTTTGCGGCACTATCCGTAAAAATATGGAAATAGCTGAGTTATAGTATCAGAATATGGAAGCAAACCCACTAACACTAAATAATGATGAAATAAGAGCATATCTGGAATCTCTACCCGATGAAGAGTTGGAAGATGAGGTGGAGACAGCCCACCAACTCCTGTTTGGCTGTGACGCACTCCCTGAAGCTGTTATTCAGGATGATGAAACTCTTGAACTACTCGCGCGACAAAGCCGTTGCATTCTACAGATGGGTGGTAAAATTCTTGAGAACCGTCAAAGAACACATCCTGCAACCACCACACTGGAACCGTAACAATTAACCCAAGCCCGGCGGCTCCGGTGCTTCGCCCATATCTCTGCTTTGTATAAGCTCACACCCTGGCGGTGGTTCTGCGTAACCGTAATAAGCCGTTAAATCACTATTCAACAGAGCAGACATCTGATCTCCCAAACCAAAATGGAACCATTCAGGCCACGCATTTGTAAACCCGACACTTTCCATCGCCTCAACCAAAATACGTCTGTTTTTCAAAGCCACTTCTTCTTGGGGCGTTATCGTCCCATCCCTCAGCTTCTTTTCAAAATAGGCTGTCTGGACCGCAGGCCCCATATCATCAAAGCCAGACCCTAAATCCAGTAATTTCCTTGTATGGGTGTTCATAAGCGCAAGATCAACCGCGCCGCCTGTACTGTGAACGGGCCATGTTGCGGGATCATCAGGATTAAAATTATTGGGATCGGAAACACATTCCAAAACACGCGCTCGCAATGCTTCTTCATCCATGCGGCCAGCATCATCGGTAAACTCTGGCTTAAACTCTTCCCAAAAATGATCCCAGATACCCTGTTGGCATGTTATGGGTCTATAGCCATCGTAAACAAAAACAGCCAAACCCTTTTCAGCCAATAACCTGTTAACCTCGACGAGTTTTTCTGCAACGCTTTTTCGTACATAGATATTTACCGTTGCGCCTATAATAGGGGCATAATAGGGATCGTTACCGCCATCGGTGCGTGCGTAATAACTCTCCCCTTCAATACCGTATTCAAAAATATCAACAAGCGGATCGTTATGCGCAGGATGCGATGTGTCAATAGGAATATCGCCATACTCGCCAAAAGTTGGACTGCCCGGAGGCATTATTTTTACTGGTTTGGAGTTACTCATTACTCAACCCGATTTGTTAGTTTTGCCTACCTTAAACCAAAACAATTCATTATGTCAAAACGCTACATCATAATTCTTAAAGCCAGATAAGGGCCCAGGTTGAAAACTATGACTGCAATTTTAAAATACCCTAAATATTTGAAATATATGGGATACAAATCACCAGGCTCTATATTGAACATCTTCCCGTGGATTTTTGCTATTGAATGCTTGAAGGTCACAAGCATAAGAACAGAGAACATCAATATTCCGATGTTTATCAAAGTGCACCACGCCATAAATGTTGTAAAAGTCTCTATCGTAAACATTTTCTCTCCTGCTAAACTATGGTCTTTCTAATCACCAAAATACAAAGTATATCAGGAATCTTTACAGAAATCAGGATTTTAAATTACCTAGAAATATTACTTTTTGTTATAAAAATATTGACACGCAGCGTATCGTAGACTAGCTTACGCAGCTTCAAACAAAAAAATACCGGAGCAAAAAAATGAGACTATTTAATAGGTTTGGAGCATCAGTGCTTGCATTAGGATTAGCAGCAGGATGTGCCACGACAAGACCAGAACAACAACCAGCACCACCTCCTCCTTCGATATCCATTGAGGACTACCTTGCGGAACTTCTAAGAGCCTCGCAGAACGAAGTGCAGGACCCAAGAGATTTTACTATAATTCATGATGATGTTCGTGAAACCCTCCGCCGCTTTGATCAAGACGGTGACGGTATTATTTCTTCTGCGAACCCTCTGGAATCTAAATCATTCGATACAATCGCCGAGCTTCGTCGCCTTGGAGTAAGTGTTTTGGTGGGTGATCCCGAAATGACAGACCTTGTTATGTTCGATCACAATGATGACGTCATTTATATTAACCCTGGAATGACAGATCCCCGTGAAGCAGCAAGAGCTCTTGCCTACTACCTCGATAAGAATAAAGCCTTTTGGGGACTTGAGGCACGCGGATGGCGCCCACCGGCACCAACTCTGGACATTAGATCAGCCCCCGTTGATACGGAAGGGGCAGGAACTGCACCCTCTCCTGATAACTAAACAATTCAAAAGCCTGTGCATTGCATGGGCTTTTTTTAACCGCAAGGCGCATTGATCCGCAAACTTAATTTTAAGGTGATATAAAATGTCAAAAAAACCTTGGGAAATACCAGATATGAATCTCGGCACACACGAAGAACGTGAAAGAGAAAGACGTCTGGACGAGGCCTATGGTGCAACCATAGAAGGCGGATGCTGGTTCAGACACACAGGTCTAATCGATGAAATGGAAAAAGACTACGGAAAAAGAGGGAGAGAAAGAGATACCCCCGAGACCGAACAATCCCTGCCTGAACCACAATAAAAACAAAAAATTATAGAAGGAAAATGGTGGGTGATGACGGGATCGAACCGCCGACCCCTTCGGTGTAAACGAAGTGCTCTCCCAGCTGAGCTAATCACCCATTAAAGTCGATCGCCTACACTTAATGATTTCTTCCAAAAAATGCAAGTGCGTATTCCGCAGTTTTTCAAAAAACCCGTAAAAAACGCAAATCAGACAGTAAATAAAGACTATAATTATACGTATTAAAATTTGACAAAAACTGCCCCTTAGTGTTTAAATATGGAAAATAATATGGGTTGACATGGAAGATACAGGGAATACGGACTTAGTCGCTACTAACGCTACTCGCGCCACGTCAAACTCAACGGATGCGCCTCTGGGCTGCATTGTTCTATGCAACGACAATGTTGCCTCTACAACCAAACCTGCTACAAGATCAGCCCTCGGAAAAGCCTGGGACTACATTAAAAACAAAATTGGCACACATGCAGGACAGTTATCCTATGCCTTTCACCTGCCCGCGAACGCTACACTTGCTTATGCGGGCTACACAACACAAAACCATTTCATGACAGCATCGGGAATCCTTCTAGGCGGGCTTGATATCTTAACAGTTGTGAACTCAAGGCGTGAAACACATGACGGGCAAACCAACGACCCTCAAGACACAACCCCTATCCTGACGCGTATTGTTGATCCCAAAAATCACCCCATGGAAGTCGCAAACTTTTGGGGAGGAATTGTCGCATATGGCGCCATGTTTTTGGGTGGCTTGGCCAGAGGGGGTAATGTCGTAGGAAGTATTCCGGGATTGGACTGGTGCGGTGCCGCCAATACGGCAGGTATCGTTGTTATGCTTGTGCCGGAAAAAGAAGAGGCAACAGAACGATATCATATCAATATTCCCAAAGTGCCGAAACTAATTAACACAGCTCTGGAAGGCACGATCAACTGGAAACCAATAAAAGCTGTTCTGGACTTTACGGTTAAACATCCAGCCGCAACAGCAACATTTATAGCCATTCCGGCATTTGCAAACACTGTCTATGAATCCTTGAAAGACGTTCAATTCCAAGTACAGGATCTACCCACCAGCCAGAAAATTTATATCGGGTTTATGGCCCTATCATGGGCAACCTATCTTTTTGTTCAAAAACGCAGAATAAAACCCGAGGATTTTACACAAGCCGACGCCGGGATTATCAAAAAACTTCAAGAACATGCGCTCAACGACAATGCTCCGCTGCCCGATATGCCCGAGCCGGGATCAGACTGCGAACATGACACTTTGGAAATGTAAAATTACTACCACCTGCCCGTGCAGACTATTGCAAATATCCAAAAAAATTCGGCCGCCTGTATAAAACATAGCGACCGAAATAATATTTAACAAATAAACGATAGATTATCTCTTACCGTTTACTGCTTCCTTAAGCTCTTTACCAGCTTTGAATTTAGGCTGCTTAGATGCTGGAATCTTGATTGGCTCACCAGTGCGTGGGTTACGACCAGTTGTTGCTGCGCGGTTAGATACTGAGAAAGTACCAAAACCAACGAGACGAACATCTTCACCTGACTTCAGGCTTTTCTTGATTGCGTCGATAACAGCATCAACAGCAGACGCTGCCTTTTGCTTAGAGATATCAGCTGATTCAGCTACTTTTGATACGAGGTCTTGCTTGTTCATAAGAACTCCCCTTAATGTTTGAGTTAAAAAGCAATACTGCTCCAGAACCATTCCTGAAACAGTTAGAAACAATTGGATTAAAAACACCCATAAATATGTGAAGTCTTTCGAAAACACATGGTGAGTGCTCGTTTCCAATTATTTCTAGTGATTCCCTTTGTAAGCCTTTTTTTTGAAAGACTCAATGGTGAATCACGCTTTCTCCGTCGTTTTCTGCAGATTTTGAAGAAATTTTGTCTAATTCTTCATTTTTTATAGACTCTAGGGGCTGCGGCATGCTCAAAAGTGCATGGGAAAGCACCTCGTCAATGGTGCGAACAGGCACAATTTCCAGTCCTTTGATCACATTTTGTGGAATTTCGGCTAGATCTTTTTCATTGTCTTGCGGAATAAGAACCTTATTTATGCCTCCCCGAAGGGCTGCCAAAAGCTTTTCTTTCAATCCACCAATCGCCGTGACGTTACCACGAAGGTTTACCTCACCAGTCATGGCAATGTCCCGTCGAATAGGAATACCGGATAAGGAAGATATAATTGCTGTCACCATAGCAGCACCGGCAGACGGTCCATCCTTGGGTGTTGCTCCCTCGGGTACATGAACGTGAATCTGCTTTTCCTTTAGGTCTTCATAATCAAACCCGTATTGTGCGGCACGTGACTTCATCAACATCTCCGCAACCGTCACAGATTCCTTCATAACATCTTTCAGGTTACCTGTTGTGGTCACCTTTCCGTCTTTACCTGGCATTGTGACCGCTTCAATCGACAGCAAGTCACCGCCGCTCTCGGTATAGGCAAGCCCGTTAACAACACCAACACGATCGTGTTCTTCAATCTCTCCATAACGAAACTTTTTCACGCCCGCATATTTTTCAAGACTGCGTGGCGTCACAGAAATATGATCTTTGCCCTTCATCAAAATTTCTTTGATAGATTTACGGCAGAGATTTGCAATTTCGCGTTCCAGACCGCGCACACCTGCTTCTCTCGTATAATAACGGATAAGATCGCGAATAGCGTTATCACTAACATTAAATTCCTTGTTTTTCAGGCCCGCATTTTTCATCTGCTTCTTGAGCAAGTGACGCTTTACGATCTGAAGCTTTTCGTCCTCGGTGTAGCCGGAAATCCGGATAATCTCCATCCGGTCCAGTAATGGGCGTGGCATATTACTTATATTATTGGCCGTACATACAAACATGACATCCGATAAATCATAATCCAGCTCCAGATAATGGTCCTGAAACTTCTCGTTTTGCTCGGGATCAAGAACCTCAAGCAGCGCAGAGCTCGGATCGCCACGCCAGTCAGAGCCAAGCTTGTCTATTTCGTCAAATAGAAAAAGCGGGTTGATGGTTTTGGCCTTCTTCATACCCTGAATAACCTTACCGGGCATCGCACCTATATATGTGCGTCTGTGTCCACGGATTTCACTTTCATCACGCACGCCACCTAATGACATACGCACAAAATTACGATTGGTTGCTCTGGCAATCGACTGCCCGAGTGAGGTCTTACCAACACCAGGTGGACCGGCAAGACATAGAATCGTACCACGTACCTTATTCGTGCGCTGTTGCACGGCAAGATACTCAAGAATACGTTCTTTAACCTTCTCCAAACCATAATGATCTTTATCCAAAACAGCCTTTGCGGCCTTGATATCTTTTTTCACGCGGGAACGCTTTTGCCACGGCACGTTTAAAATCCAGTCGAGATAGTTACGAACAACGGTTGCCTCGGCAGACATAGGACTCATTTGACGCAATTTCTTCAATTCATTCCGCGCACGCTCCCTTGCCTCCTTGGGCATCTTCGTTTCTTCGATTTTCTTTTCGGTTTCACCCAATTCATCCAGACCGTCTTCGCCTTCACCAAGCTCTTTCTGGATGGCTTTCATCTGCTCGTTTAAATAATACTCGCGCTGTGTCTTTTCCATCTGGCGTTTTACACGGCTCCTGACACGCTTCTCAACCTGAAGAACACCTATTTCTCCTTCCATAAAAGAGTAAATCTTCTCTAATCTTTCCTGCGTGGTCGGCAACTCCAGAAGATCCTGTTTCTGATCAATCTTCAAAGCCAGATGCGATGCCACCGTATCCACCATTTTTGTTGGCTCTTCTATCTGATTAATTGAAACAATGACTTCCGGTGGAATTTTTTTGTTCAGCTTCACATATTGCTCGAACTGCGCGATAACCGCACGGCCCAAAGCTTCCATCTCGTCGCCCTGCACCGTGGTGTCTATAATATCCGTAGTTTTGCACTCGATATAACCATTCTCGTCCTTGAAATCGTGCAGTTTTACACGCTCGCCACCTTCGACAAGAACCTTAACTGTACCATCGGGTAATTTAAGTAACTGGAGGATAGTCCCCAATGTACCGACAGAATATAGCCCGTCCGGTCCCGGGTCATCATCAGAGGGCGATTTCTGGGTTACCAGAACAATCTGTTTATCCGTATGCATCACATGTTCCAAAGCCTGCACAGACTTATCACGCCCGACAAAAAGCGGGACAATCATATGTGGAAAAACAACAATATCTCTGAGAGGTAAAACAGGACAGAATGAATTATTTATGTCTTCTTGCATGCGCCTAAATCCTCGGATTTATAAAGTTTATTCATTATACAGCTAAAAAAGTCATTTTTAAGGCTGTTTTTGCATTTTATTTAATAGAAACACAGCCACCAACCATCTGAAAAATATGCGAAATACGTGTAACGACACTATATTTCCTGCAACACGCTACTATTATTACAGCAATAAGTTTATTTTTTCTTAGTATCGTCGTCTTGTACGGGCTTTGATGCTACAACTTCATCAATAAGCCCCCATTTCTTGGCTTCTTCGGCGCTCATAAACTTGTCACGCTCCATAGCAGCCTCAACATCTTTAAGTTTTTGGCCTGTATGCTTAACATAAGCCTCATTAAGCGCTCTTCTAAGCCTCAATATCTCATTCGCCTGAATTTCTATGTCGCTTGCTTGCCCTTGTGCACCACCAGATGGCTGGTGAACCATAATACGCGAGCTTGGCAATGAATACCGCAATCCGGGCTCACCGGCCATTAACAAGAATGACCCCATAGAAGCCGCCTGCCCGACACATACGGTCGAAACCTTCGGACGAATATATTGCATAGTATCATACATAGCCAATCCTGCGGTTACGACACCGCCCGGAGAATTGATATAAAAAGAAATTTCCTTGTTAGGATTCTCTGACTCCAAAAATAAAAGCTGGGCACATATCACAGAAGAAACATAATCATTGACCTCTCCGGTCAAAAAGATAATGCGCTCCTTCAAAAGCCGGGAGTAAATGTCAAAAGCACGCTCACCACGATTTGTTTGTTCAATCACGGTTGGCACAAGATGGTTCATATAGGTTTCCAGAGGATCGCGTTCAGACATAATTTCAGACTTCTTTTTATTAGAGTTTACAGGAATTAAACCACCCCCACAGGAAAGCTGTAAGAGTCAAAACAAACCGTACCCACTGTGCACGGCTTGTTCAAGATGTTTGTAAAATTATTTTACGAATATTAAGAAGCTTTTTTCTTTGAAGCGGCTTTCTTGGCATCGGGCTTTTTGTCTTTTGCCTTCTCACCGTCTTTTTTAGCTGTAGATGCCTTCTTCTTCGGTGCTGCCTTTTTCTTTGGCTTTACATCGTCTTCATCTTCAGCAGTCAGCTCCTCCACGCTCACTTCTTTTTCTTTTACTTCGGCAAGCTCGAGAATAAAATCAACAACCTTGTCTTCATAAATAGGGGCACGAAGTGAATCAAGTGCATCGCGGTTCTTTGCAAAATAATCGAAAACTTCTTTTTCCTGTCCAGGATATTTCTGGGCTTCGCGAATAACCGCTTGCTGAAGCTCCGCATCATTAATCTGGATATTGCTCTCTTTGCCAATCTCCGACAAAACAAGACCCAAACGAACACGGCGTGCCGCAATTTCTTCAAGCTCGTTCTTCTCGTCATCAGTTAACTCTTCTGTGATGCCGCGTTGCTGGTTATCCAGTTTCACCTGATGCATGATGTTTTGCATCTCCATTTCCTGCATTCCTTGCGGAATTTCGAAATCATATGCCTCGTCAAGTTGGTCCAGAAGTTCTTTTTTAAGTTTCAATCGCGCATGGTTTTCATATTCGGAATTTGTTTGCTCGGCAACAGCCTTACGAAGCGCCTCCACATCTGCCATACCTAAAGATTTTGCAAACTCGTCGTCGATAACCGCGTCTGCGCTTTCACGAATCTCATGTATTTCCACTTCAAAAATTGCAGGGCGCCCTGCAAGTTCTGCTGCATGGTATTCCTCGGGAAAATCAACTTTAACATCAATTTTATCGCCGGCTTTTTTACCAACAAGCTGATCTTCAAACCCGGGAATGAAATTACCACTGCCCAGTTCCAGATGGTGTCCTTGCGCCGCCATACCAGGCTGCTTAACATCATCATCGGCCGTGCGGCCGTCAAAATCAATAACAACAATGTCGCCTTTTTTACAGGCGCGCTTCCCTTCGATGGGTTGGCTGCTTTTACGCATTGATGCAATACGATCCAATGCATCATCAATTGACTTATCGTTGGCTTTGGCAACCAGTTTCGTTAGTTTAAAGCCTTTGTAATCCTTAATTTTGATTTTGGGCAGAACCTCAATCTCCATCGTATAGACAAGATCTTTTCCTTCATCAAAGGATTTAACTTCGATCTTTGGCTGAACAGCCGGTGTTATATCCTGATCTTTCATTGCTTTTTGAGATGAATCATTCACTGCTTTCTCAAGCACCTCACCCATAACCGCCTTGCCGTATTTCTGTCTCATCAAATTGACAGGGACCTTACCCGGACGAAAACCCGGCATTTTAATCGTCTTGCTTAATTCTTCAAGCCGCTGATCTACGTGCTTGGCGATTTCATTGGCTTCTACCGTAATTTCCAGCTCATGGCTAAGACCATCTTGCTTCAGCTTCTTAACTTGCATATCTATGCTCTTTTCTTTGGATTAACTTTACATTCTCTGCTTACAAAAAAAGTCGTATAGCACGACTTTAAAATGGTGCGGGTGAAGGGACTTGAACCCCCACGTCCGAAGGACACCAGAACCTAAATCTGGCGCGTCTACCAATTTCGCCACACCCGCACGGTGTAAGCTACAAGCTCTAAAATTGAACTTGATGCGAGGTTTTACCCTACTTTTTTTCGAATTCCAAGTGTTTCTTTAAAATTTTTGGGAAAGTTAAAATGGGGCGACCGACGGGATTTGAACCCGCGACGACTCGGATCACAACCGAGTGCTCTACCAACTGAGCTACGGCCGCCACAATTAGGTGTTATTGTCTATAATATAAACTCTTATATCGTCAAGGATATTTTGAAGCAATCACGACTTGTAGAGCGTAAATACGCGTGTTAGAACGGTTATGTTTTTTTCTTACACAAAAGGAATACACGTGAACAGTTACGCCTTATCATTTAAATCTCCACTCGAGATCATGAAATACATAGAAGAACAAAAGGTCCAGTTTATTGACTTTAACTTCACTGATATTCACGGAAAATGGCTGCATATAACCCGCCATATTCGGGCCTTTGGGAAAGAAACAATAGAAAACGGCGTGAGCCTTAACGGCTCGGCCCTCTCGGGATGGCGTAGTGCACATAATTCGGATATGGTACTAAAACCCGACATTCGCCGCGTGACCTATGACCCTTTCGCGGCACAAAAAACAATTAAAATCTTTTGTGACGTCTATGAACCAGACTCCGAGACCCCTTATAAACGTGACCCAAGAGCTGTTGCAAAAGCAGCAGAAAAATACCTGAAAACTCTGAATATTGCCGATGTGGCATATTTCGGGCCGGAGCCGGAATTTTTTGTCTTTGATAACGTGCTTGTTAATACCGGTGAATACGAAGTCGGCTACAAACTAGATACCGTAGAAGCCTCTCATAACAAGGGGTGTAATTATCCAACCGGTAATACAGGGCACAGGCCTCTGGAAAACAGAGGCTACAGCACCGAAGGCCCGATAGACAGCCTTTCGGATATTCGCGCAGAAATGCTAACCGTAATAGAAAGCATGGGCGTTTCAGTTGAAAAACATCACCATGAAATTGCCCCCGGGCAATGCGAGTTGGGCATTAAATATGCATCTCTACTCGAAGCCGCCGATAACGTACAATTATATAAGCACGCCGTTCACAATGTCGCACATACATACGGTAAAACTGCGACTTTCATGCCAAAACCCGTAAATAATCAAAACGGATCAGGCATGCATGTTCATCAATCACTCTGGAAGGCCGGAAAGCCCCTATTCCATGGTAAATCATACGCAAACATGTCTGATACCGCGATTTACTATATCGGCGGAATTTTAAAACATGCGCGCGCACTCAATGCATTTACGAATCCATCAACAAACAGTTACAAACGCTTCGCCCCCGTATATGAAGCGCCGGTCCATTTGTCCTATTCGGCAAATAACAGAACAGCGGCGTGCAGAATACCGCACACACAAATCCCTGAACAACGACGTGTGGAAGCACGTTTTCCCGATCCGTTAGCAAATCCTTATCTGGCTTTTTCTGCGCTTCTCATGGCGGGCCTTGATGGCGTTGAAAATAAAATTCACCCGGGTGACGCACTTGAGGAAGATTTGCACGTTCTGGCACGAAAGGGAGACTCCCCCATACCAAGACTCTGCAGCTCTCTTGCCGAAGCCTTGGAGAGTCTTAAACAAGACCACGAGTTTCTGCTTAAGGGAGATGTATTCTCACTTGAATTAATAGAAACATTTATTTCTGAAAAATATGAGGAAATAGAGAGAATCGAACAAAGCGTGCACCCGGAAGAAGTAAACCTCTATTATTCCGGTTAATCTCTTTCCAGGAAGGCTCCCGCCATCGGCTTGAACTGCCTTATTATTTCTTTGTAGTTCTGGGTATTTTCGGCCCAAACGCCAAAACGTTCGTTTCTGGACGGAGTCAATAGCATCAGGAATGTATAATAATTACCAGCGACTATGATCGTAAACCAGAACTCGTGCTCGCTTAAATTATTACCGCTATCTATACCCTCATAGACTTCAGTCAACCCGAAATCTACGGCTTCATCATATTCAAACTCAAAATCATTTTCCAGTTTATCTCCAACCAAAACACCATTCAGCTCGACCTTTTTCTTATAATTATCAACCTCTTGAACAAGAGTCGATTTCGGAGAAGCCGCAACCAAACCCACATCCAGTTTTGCTTCCGTTGCAGATGAACTGACAACGCCGTAACTATTCGCAACTTCTTTGACCTTAACAACAGTGGCGCTAAGGCGATCAACATTCTTGATGGGTTTTGCAAAAACCTGCCACCCTTTCGGATGCCTCAACTCTGCAATATCCAGAAATCTATACATTTCCATCTCTATTGGCTGTCGCTCAACCAGATTACTCAGTGAAAAAGACTGCAAAACCTGCGCTTGCATGGGTGCTTCATCCTGAATAAATACAACAGGCACAAAATAACGAACCATAATAATCTTGTTTCCATTCAACATCACACGCGAACGCAAATAATAAGACGTATCTTGTTCCATGGTTACCATAAGGGATTCAACACTGTTTTCATCATGAACAACAAACCCCTCTGTCGTAAAACCACTTTCAAGAATATAATTCAGATACCATTGCTCTGCTGTCAAAATTCCTTCCATATTAATCGCCTGAACCTCTAGACGACTACGCCCCTGCGGCGTTGGCTTGCCATAGAACACACTCAAATCAAGAAAAAGTTTTTCATTCAAAACAAAGTTACTAGAACTCTTATCGTCTTTCTCTTCCCAATCTTTTGATATTCTGATGGTATAAGCGAGTGAGTTATCACCGTAGGGCGTTTTTTTAACAGGCTTTGTTGCCTTTATAAAATCTTCCTCACTCATCAAAGGTATTTCCGGAATAGGCTTAATAAAACGATCGAATATATCGTCATCTTTTGCTGCCTCTGCCTGCGTGACGGCCGAAAACATCAATCCGGAGACCATGAAAATAAATAAAAGTAATTTAGATATGCGTTTTGTCAAAATCATAGCAAAAAGAAAAAACCTCTGTAAAAGCAAAAATAAATGGAAATTACCCCTCTGAATCTCCTTACATTATATGTTATCTTGCCTTTTGTTGCCAAATAAATTAATTAATTCCCATCTGGCCTAGTATATGGAAAGCCAGCAAACGCCTTAACTTTTAAGTGCAAAAAGGATTATCGTGTAAGCATGTCAAACTATCTCGCCTCTGATATTGAAGTTCTCGAAGGACTGGAGCCCGTGCGGAAGCGCCCCGGAATGTACATCGGGGGTACGGATGAACGTTCCTACCATCACCTCGTCGGCGAAATTCTGGATAACTCTATGGACGAGGCTGTCGCCGGACACGCTGACTGGATTGAATTCACACTTGATGTCGATGATGTTATCACGATCCGTGACAATGGACGCGGGATTCCCGTTGACGAACACCCCAAATTTCCCGGGAAATCCGCTCTGGAAGTCATTATGACCACATTACACTCCGGCGGAAAATTTAGTGATAAATCATACCAAACCTCTGGCGGGCTTCACGGTGTTGGTATTTCTGTTGTAAACGCCCTGTCCGATACAATGTGGATTGAGGTTGCCAGAGACAAAAAACTTTATAAACAAAGTTTCTCCCGCGGCATCGCAACATCTAAGCTTGAAGACCTTGGCGCCATTCATAATCGTCGCGGCACAACAGTATGCTTTCACCCTGATCCTGAAATCTTTGGCGATAAAATGAAATTCAAGCCCGCATGGCTTTTTCAGATGTTACGCTCAAAAGCTTACCTGTATTCCGGTGTAGAAATAAGATGGAAATGCGCACCCGAACTTATCAAGCCAGATAGCTTTGTCACACCCGAGGCCGTCTTTAAATTCCCTAACGGCCTTTTAGATTACCTGCAAACCACATTAAAAGACCGCCCGACTACGCCCTCCAATCCTTTCCACGGAACAATAGATCTTCCGGAAAAAGCCGGTCGCGTGGAACTTGCCATAGACTGGCCGGAAGACGGTGACGGATTTATCCATTCTTACTGTAATACTGTTCCCACCCCTTTAGGCGGCACCCATGACAACGGGCTAAAGACTGCACTGCTAAAGGGACTGCGCGGATATGGCGAAATGACGGGACAGAAAAAAGCCGCGATGATTTCTTCGGACGACATCATGGCAGGCGCAGCAATCCTGCTCTCTGTCTTTATTAAAGAGCCCCAATTCCAGGGGCAAACAAAAGAGAAGCTGGTCAACATTTCTGTTGCAAAATGGGTTGAAACAGCAGTCAGAGACTATTTTGACTTGTGGTTGTCAAAAGACCCGACATCCAGCACAAAACTCCTCAGCAGTATCGTAGATCGCGCAGAAGAGCGCCAGCGCCGCAAGGATGATCGCGCACAAGCCAGAAAAAGTGCAACCAAAAAACTGCGGCTTCCCGGTAAGCTTGCCGATTGCAGCCAGACAGAATCCAATGATACTGAACTCTTCATCGTCGAGGGAGATAGCGCCGGTGGGTCCGCAAAACAGGGGCGTGACAGAAAAACACAAGCCATCCTTCCCTTGCGTGGAAAAATTCTGAATGTGGTAAGTGCCTCTAACGATAAAATTCGGGCCAATCAGGAAATTCAGGACATCGTACAGGCCCTGGGGTCCGGATCAGGAAAAGATTTCGACCTCGATAAACTTAGATATGAACGTATCATCATCATGACAGATGCCGATGTTGACGGCGCACATATTGCGGCGTTACTTGTTACTTTCTTCTATACACAAATGAAGCCATTGGTAGAAAAAGGACATCTCTTTATCGCGCAACCCCCTCTTTATCGTCTGGTCAGCGGTAATCTCAGTGCATATGCACGTGACGATGCCCATAAAGACGAGTTGATGAAAACAACATTCAAGGGGAAAACAAATGTTGAAGTAAGCCGCTTTAAAGGCTTGGGGGAAATGCCCGCAGCACAACTTAAAGAAACAACAATGGATTCCAAAACACGGACTTTACTGCGCGTGACACTCCCTGATGCTATGGCCGCATTGGGGTTAAACGCAGAAGACATCCCCGAAGAAGAAGATTTTATCCCGCCGACGTCTATAGTTGACGATTTGGTAGAACGCCTTATGGGTAAAAATGCAGAAGCACGATACGAATTTATCCAAGACAACGCACGGTTTGTTGAAGATATAGACGTATAAAACAAACAGGTTACACCAAAGTTATGAAAAAAAAGCACATCGGATTTGTAGCAATACTTTTCTTGGCACTGTTTGCTGTCCTGTCTTATGCATCTTTTTTCTATGTTCCGCAAAAAGTAGAAGACGACATCATTCGTCATTTCTCCGGGTTCGGATTTGATACCTTTTCATACAAGAATATAACAAGAGAAAGCGGAAAGCTTGTTTTTTCCGATATTACACTCGATGAAGATGGCTTTAACACCATCGACTCTCTTGAAATAAAATTCTCGCCTCTTAACTTCCTGTTTTTTTCAACCTACGCCAAAAACATTACGGTACGCGGCCTCTCTCTTACAACTGAATTATCAGACGGATTGGATTTTACATTTTCTGGCTGGAAAGAAGACGCCTTATTTATACAAAACTTCCGTAAACTCCCTGCCCGGGTTGTTACGCTAGAAAAAGGTGTATTGGACATTTTATCAAATGAATTGGGCGGGCTACGAGTAAGTTATGAAGGACAATTACACCCCGGAAAAACAGATGGAGCATCTATAAAAGTCAGATTTAAAAGCAGTCAGAAAAAATTATCCATCAATGCTAAGCTCGACGCTGCAATATCCGACGATGGCAAAATAGAAATCACATCAGAAGCGGATGAATTCTCGTTACTCTATAAAAACATAGATATTAAGCGCGCCACCGCTAACCTGAAATTTTTATACGATGAAACAGACAAGCTCTTCTCCCTTGTCGCGGCAATATCAACAGGGTCTCTAAAATGGGGAAACACCCCGCTGCGCGATACAACGATCACCATTGAAAAAACAAACGAAGAAAAAACCATAAGCGCCATT
The DNA here is from genome assembly GCA_964352665.1 of uncultured Micavibrio sp. GTDB lineage: Bacteria > Pseudomonadota > Alphaproteobacteria > Micavibrionales > Micavibrionaceae > UBA1672. The sequence goes on along the minus strand of CAYGSJ010000006.1, from coordinate 131,887 downwards.
GGTAAAACATTCGGCGAGGAAAATATTGACTGGTCATCAAGAACAGCATTCGACGGCGATGTTAAAAACACCGAAACAACCTTGATTCCCGACAATATTCCGGAATTATTAAACTTCCTCTACAGAAACAAAAAAATCGCAAACCTTGTAAGCTTTCCCTCATTTCTTCTAAATGCGCACAAACCAAAACTTGTAGTTAAGACAAGCCAACATGAAACCACTTTATTGGACGGCGCGTTTACATTAACGCTAACAGAACCGGATATCGATGTTTCCGGCAGGTTTACCCATGACACACAAAAAGATAAAATCGTCGGGGAATTTGGTATACCGAAAACACACCTCCCTCCCTTGGAAGCAAACAAAGATGAAACTTTTTTTGAGCTGGCCTCGAAAGGCACTTTCGAGCTCTCGCCCTTTTCTTTAGAATCCCCAATGCCTTTAAACACAAAATGGGCTGTTACAACAGATCTATACAATGCACAACTTGATTATGGCCCGCTTAAAATTGGAAACATACAGGGGCAATTCGTTTATAACTCTTCATCACCGGAAAAAACAGCTAACTACCTGCCTTTCAAATTACCTCTTAAATCCAAAACATTACAAAACGGTAAAATCGGCCTGAACATACATGATCCTGCGTCTTCGTTTTTTCAAGCCATAGACCTCAAAATTTACGGCGGCAGAATTAAAACACACTTCCCGCTCTTCGAAGGCAGCGTACTAAACCGCAATAACCAGCTGAACATCTCGGATATAAGCATGAAAAGGCTTTTTACCGATGCGGGCTTTAAGGATATTTCCATCACAGGCAATATTGCCGGTGTCATTCCCTTTCAGGCTGAAAACGGAAAAATTAACGTGAATGGCGCCATATTACAAAGCCAGACCAGCGGCATTGTCAAAATGCCAAAATACATGCGTGATGCCCTTTTCCCCGGTGATTCAAAAAAGATGAAACTCATCAGGCAATCACTTAGAAATTATCACTATGAATATTTTGAAATACGCTTTGATGGCGATCTTGCCGAACGCGTGATGATGACATTAAACGCACGAGGGCTTAATCCTGACTTCAAAAATCAGGAACCCGTCGATCTTAGCCTGCAAATCGAGACACAGATCTCCCTATTATTCGAAAACTTATTGCAATAGTTATGGGTAGTCACAATGATCGAATGTGACTTTAACGAATGATCTTGCACCGGCCGAAAGCGTAAACCGGTATTCCTTGTCCTTTACAACCATTGAATGACTTATGGGCAAAACGCCTTTTTTTGTTCTGGTCTTTCCATCCCTTGATTGAAATGTAACCTCAATTGGCTGCCCGGGATCAAACCACGCCTCCTGTTTCCCCTCACTGTTTTTAGCAGAGGCGCCCTGTCCGGAAAGGCTAATAACACCGTCATCCACCGAGGCTTTACTGCTCGGCCCATTATAAACGGGTGTAATCACCACAAAGCGCTTTGTCTCCGGATCACTACAGTTTTGTGGGGGTCTGGCCGATACAATGACTGATTCCAATCGCCCGACATCAACACCGGCATCAATTTGCTGGCGCACCAGTGTGACAAGATCCTGCATAGGCCCTCCGGATAATAACTCGTCATAACTCGCACGCAGTTGCTCAAGCCTTACATTCGCCGTCTGGGCTTCCGCCCTCAACTGGATCATCTCGTTTTGGACTTTACCACTCTCTTCGGTCAGAATGCGCTTTTCTTCCTGCAAAATATAAATATTTTGCTGTGAACGCACACCACCAACCCAATACCCCACAGCAAAAATCGCCCCGAAACCAAACATAAACGCAATGATGGTGCTCGTGCGCTTAGCTGTTCTCTGGCGATAACGATCGTAAGGATTATAGCTCGAAAAACTCATATTCCTTCAGTACCCGTTTTTTTAAGATAAACCAAAATAATATTTAGCTATAAGTATATACGTGATCCAGATCAGGACGACAAGGGGGGCTCCCGCCCTTATGAAATCACTAAACCGGTATTGCCCGGGGCCCATAACCAGCAAATTCGTTTGATACCCTATCGGTGAAGCAAAAGAGCAGTTTGCGGCAAACAAAACAGTGATGGCAAAAATATAGGATAAATCAAATGGCAAGTCTGTGGGTGAGGTTACCTCCTGTGCCAGGTTAAGGGCAATCGGCGTAAATAAAATAGCACAGGCATTATTGGTCAAAACATTCGTTGTAATGGCAACAATGATAAACAGAAGCGATGCCAAAATAAGCGGAGAATCAGAGAAACCGGTACTTAAAATAAGGCTGGCAATAAAATGTGCACCGCCGGTAACCTGCAAAGCAACACCAAGGGCCAACATAGACCCTACAAGCAAAAATATTTTGCGATCAATTGCACGTGTTGCCTGACGAATATTCAGACAACCGGCCCCTATCATCGCAACGGCACCCGTAAATGCTGCAACAGGAATAGTCAGAAGGCCCGTCGCGGCACTACCAATCGTGGCCAGAAAAATAAAAATCGCCAAAGGCGCTTTACCGGGTACGGGCAGATCTTTCTTTGACCCTGAAAGAACGATGAAATCGTTGTTTCTGCGAATATTATTAATCCTGTTATGTTTGCCGGCAACCAGCAACACATCGCCCGCCTCCAGTCTGATCCGCCCCAAACGACGACGAACAACACGGGCCCGACGTTGTATCCCCAGAACGACCACACCGAAACGCTTGTGAAAACTGACATGGTCTATAGACATATCAATCATACGCGAAGCCGGCGTAATCATAATTTTTGCTAAAACCCGCGTCTCTACGCGCTGTAATGGCGAGCCTTCTCCACCATCCTCTTCATGATTATCGCTTCCCTCAATAACTTCTGCCTCTTCTTCAGACAATAAAAATCCCGGATTTTTCATCAGGAAAGAGCCAAGCGTCTCTTTTGTGGCGGACACAATCAAAATATCGCCGCTATGAACTCTGTGCCCTTCGAATGGCGGCAAGATCAAATGGCCTGATCGCTGTATCAATTTAACGTTCATATTCGGCAACGCCGCAAATTTACCATCCACACATTCTGCGCCTACAAGTTTACTGTCCTCTGCAATATCCAGCTCGGCAACAAACTCTGCCTCGTTACCAACCAACTCTTCTTTAATGGAGGCACGATTAGGCATAAATCTGGGTAAAACCAAAATAACATAAAAGAACCCAACCGCCGCCAGTACAGAACCCGGCACGGCAAAATCAAAAAATCCCAGGGGCGCATGACCATTCTCCACCATAGAGCTTGATACAAGAAGGTTGGTTGATGACCCCACCAATGTGACCATCCCCCCTAAAATAGCAGCAAAGCTAAGCGGCATCATCATACGACTAGCCGGAGATCCCATCGATGCCAGAACAGCCTGCATTATAGGGATGGCAATAATAACCAAAGGCGTGTTGTTCATAAATGCGCTCAAGGTCATGACAAAAATCAGAATGAATAAAATAGAAATCCCACCCAACCTCTTGTCATCAAAAACCAACAAATTCGTTAGAAAACGCAATGAATCCGTATGAATCATGGCCTGCCCCATTACAAGCAAAGCCAAAACAGCAATCAAAGAGGGGTTGGAAAATCCCGACAGAATAATTTCAGGATTGAGCAGGTTGTTATTGTCTCCGTCGACAATCGAGAAGACCTGTCCATAAAGTAAAAGTACCGTCATCAATATGATACTGGTCACTTCCAGAGGCAATTGCTCTCTGACAAAGAAGTAAATTGCTCCTCCGGTCAGGAAAAGCATGAACCACATATGAAAACTTGAATCAACAACAAGATCCAAGATCTGTTCCTTTCATAATTAAAAACTCAAGATACTACGATTTTTACGCATTCAACACGGGTAATTTTTTTATTCCCTGTTTCCACCAATTTGGACCCCGGATGTTTCAAACTCTCCAAGGTTTTTGAGGCCGATACGGAAAACAATTTCTGTCCCACTGTCTCCGGATGCATCATCGGTCAACGTTCTCTCTCCGATCACTGACAGCGATACACACTGACCAGTGTAGTCTACACCTAAATTCGCTGTTCTTAAACCTGGGTTATCTCCCAAATCATGACGCGCTGCACCAAATATTCGCCACCCGTCATTAATATAATACGAGGCAGCATTTCTAACCTGCTCCCGTGTTTCATCAATATCCGTCCCGGCAAGGGCCTTGGCAAAAAGATATTGTGACGACAAGGTCAAATCCCCGAGCTTGGCATAGGCATCAACTTCGTGTCGTTGGGATGCCAGACTATCATTATCAAGCTGGAACCTGTAATCCAGAACATAATCCCCCTTATAGCTACCAGACACCTGACCAACCACATCGGACTCCTGCTCATTCAGGCCAGAACCTTCTCCGAAAGGATTATCATCTTCGTTAAACCTGTAACTCTGCCCAAGGAAAACTTCTCCATAACTCCCTTTATTACCATAAACCCCTGTCCTTGCCCCATAAGTGACATGCGATTGGTCTTCCACCCCATCAACACCGGGAAAACGGTTTGCCTCGAAAATGTTCAGCGCATCAATCTGAACGTCCTGACTATCCTCATTCGGAATTTTATTATCTATTCCAATATTAGGGGCCACAGTAAGCGAGGCAATCGGCTCTATAACAACTTGTGAATTTTCATAGGCTTTGGCCACAGGATAGCTTGTCGTGCCACTGACATACCCAAACCCTCTGGTTTCGGATGATGAATCATCCACTAAAGGATTACCTTGTGTACCTGTCCGGTCATTTACGTTATACGCGCTCCCCTGAACATTTGCGTCAAGCTTTGACACCAGACCAAAATCGGAAATAACACGTTTACTCCACCCCAGCGCTGCATGGGCACGATTTACATCCTGTTCGTTATCATCACGGACAATCCCCAGAAATGATGTGTCAACGCTCCAGCGACCGCCCACAACAGGAACACTATCGGGCTCGCCCAAAAATGTAGCCTGAATTTCCGGCAAAACATGAGGCTGATCCTGCTGCTGTTCATCAATCCTTAAATCCTGAAACGCAAGTATTCTGGCCGCAGCATAATCCCGGCCCGAAAACCTCTCGACATAAAGCTCGTTTTCCAGAACATCTTCGCTCTCAAAATCATACTGACGGAGATACTGGTCGTCGGATGCTACATGCAAATTAACACCGCTGCGCCACATATTGTTTATATCCCAGCGACCATCAACCTCTATATGCCCACGAACATCACTATCCTGATTTACAGCTTGACCGGCAATACTATCTATACGCTCTGAATAGGTCACACTACCATCCGTAACCAAGGACGCATTTTCCCATCTCTGACGCCATTGCGCCGTGGCAAGGGGTGCTTCCTGCGTCATAGCCATCAAACCGACTGTAACGTCTTTCTCGGGCGCTATAGACCAATAATAATGGCTTTGAACAAAGCCACCCAACTCGCTGTTATATCCTGCTGATGGGGGAAGAAATCCGCTTTTACGTTTCACCGAACCATCCGGATGGGCAAAATAAGGCAAATAAGCAACCGGAACGCCTTTCATTTCAAAACGCGCATTGTGGTATGAAACTGTTTTCTTTTCCTTGTCATGCTCGACTTCAGAAGCCCGTATCTGCCATAACGGCTCTTCCTCTGGATGCTCCTGACATGTTTCACAAGGCGTATAGAACGCATCCTTCATAACCGTTCTGTTGCCTTTAATATGCTGTCCGGTTGACGCTTTAAATCGTGATCCATCCACTAACATGGTTTTCAGACCATTAACAAACCCGTCCTTCAACGCGTTATTGAATTCCGCCTTCTGTGCAAGATGCTTGTCCCCGTTCACATCGGTAAACTCGACATGCCCCGTGGCCACAACACGATCTTCTTTAAGATAATAAACAATACGATCCGCCTGAACGGTGCGCCCTTCTTGCTTCAAGATAACATCACCGGATGCCGTCACCTTTTGGCCGGATTCATCATGAACCAGATTATCGGCCTGCAAATCGACGGGAGATTCATTGTTTTGGGCAAGAGACGGCAATGCAACAACACAAAGGCTCACAGCAATAGCTGCAAAAAACACAAGGCGCGAAAAAGTGTTTGCTAAAAATAAATGTGTCATAGAAAAAGTTAATACTCTCAGTAGATGAGCCTTAAGAATCCTAGATTATAGTCTTGGTTTTTCAGCCTATAATGTCAATCCGAGGCTCATCTGGTTACGCAAATACTCACAGATATAAGTTTATTTTTCCCAATCCAGAATAACCTTCCCGCATTGTCCGGATATCATGGCATCAAACCCCTTCTGATAATCGGAAATCGGCAAACGATGGGTTATCACAGGCTCGATATCAAGCCCCGCCTGTATCATAGAGGCCATCTTGTACCATGTTTCATACATCTCGCGACCATATATCCCCTTGATCACAAGACCCTTAAACACAACCTGATTCCAGTCGATATCCATTCTGCCATTCGGAGGAATACCAAGCAGGGCAATCTTACCGCCATTATTCATGGTATTAATCATGCCTGAAAATGCGCTTTCAACACCCGACATTTCAAGGCCGATATCATACCCCTCTAACATGCCAAGTTTTTCCATCACATCTTTCAGATTTTCTTCGGTTGCGTTCATGGCATAGGTTGCGCCCATTTTCTTTGCCAGTTCAAGCCTGTAAGGGTTAATATCTGTTACAACCACATGGCGCGCACCAACAAATTTACTAATCGCAACCGCCATACACCCGATCGGTCCGGCGCCTGTAATAACCACATCTTCGCCAACCATATCAAAGGATAAAGCGGTGTGCACAGCATTGCCTAGCGGATCAAAAATAGCCGCCAGATCGTCCGAAATTTCGTCCGGAATTGGAAATACATTGCTTGCAGGAAGAGAAAGATACTCTGCAAAACTACCCTGCCTATGAACACCAACACCACGGTCATTACGGCAAAGATGGCGCTTACCGGCGCGGCAATTACGGCAATGTCCGCACACAACATGCCCCTCGCCCGAAACACGCTGGCCTTTTTTCAAATGCGTCACTTCACTGCCACATTTTTCGATCACACCAACATACTCATGCCCTACAATCATGGGACACGGCACAGTGGCTTGCGCCCAGGCATCCCATTTATAAATATGGACATCTGTACCGCAAATGGCGCTTTTCTTTATTTTAATTAGAACATCATTCGGGCCAATCGCAGGGATATCCTGATTTTCGACCATCCATATTCCTTCTTCCGGATGAAGTTTGGATAAACCCATCATGCTGTTTTTCATGCTGCTGACCTCTTGATTATACCAAGCTCCAAACCAACTTCTTCGAACGCGGCAATCGCTTTGTCCAGATGATCTTTATCATGTGCACAGGACATTTGCGTACGGATACGCGCCTTACCATCAGGTACAACAGGAAAAGAGAATCCAATCACATATATGCCGCGCTTTAACATTTCATCAGCAAACTTGCTGGCCAGCGCCGCATCGTAAATCATGACCGGAATAACGGCATGCTCTCCCGGTATAAGGTCAAAGCCCAGAGCCGTCATTTTTTCGCGGAAATATTTACTGTTTTCAAACAGCTTCTGACGCATCGCTGCGCCCTCTTTTTCCAGTAACTCCAGAACCGCAACCGACGTTGCTGTAATAACGGGTGCCAAAGTGTTAGAGAAAAGATACGGACGTGATCTCTGGCGTAAAAACTCAATCACTTTTGCGCTGGCAGATGTATAACCACCTGACGCACCACCAAGCGCTTTGCCCAAAGTCCCTGTGATAATATCAATGCGGTCTGTTACACCGAAATGATCCGGTGTTCCCGCACCATTCGGCCCCATAAATCCAACCGCGTGGCTGTCATCAACCATAACCATGGCATCGTATTTCTCGGCCAAATCACAGATTGCCGGCAAATTGGCAATCGATCCATCCATCGAGAAAATACCATCCGTCGCAATCAGGCGAAAACGCTGATCCTGCGCCTCTTTAAGGCATTTCTCCAGCTCTTCCATATTGTTGTTTTTATACCGATATCTTTTGGCTTTGCACAGGCGCACACCATCAATAATACTGGCGTGGTTCAGCTCGTCACTAATGATCGCATCTTCTGCGTGAAGTATTGTTTCAAACAGGCCGGTATTGGCATCAAAACAAGACGAATATAAAATCGTGTCTTCTTTGCCCAGAAATTTGGAAATCTTGGCCTCAAGCTCTTTATGGATGTCCTGCGTTCCGCATATAAAACGCACGGAAGCCATACCAAATCCGTATTTATCAAGCGCCTTTTGTGCTGCGGAAACAAGCTTGGGACTACCGCCCAACCCCAGATAATTATTTGCACAAAAATTAAGGACGTGATCGCCGGAACTCACTGTGATATCGGCACTTTGCGGAGAAGTGATAACGCGCTCGGGTTTGTATAACCCCGCCGCCTCTATCGATTTTATCTCTTCCTCCAGATGTTTTACCAATGGCTTCATAGTGCATCTCCCTTATTTTTGAGTTTTCTTAAGTTTTGAAAAAAGCGGGCATGTGTTCACCGAATCCGCTCTCGTCATCGGAATTCTGTTTTTCTTCACGTTTTTTAGGCGTCTTTTGATCTGCCTTGTTCTTTGGCAAGGCCTTATTTTTGGATTTTGTGGAGTCAGACCCCTTAGGTTCGGCCTTCTTAGGCTCGGATTTCTTAGGCTCTGACGTAGATATACCGCCTTTGCCCAGATCAACAACTTCAATACTTTTGCCAATGCGTTTTACAACCGCATCTACCAATTTATCTTCGCCCTTGGTAACGAGCATCCATGCGCGCCCCTTTTCTCCAGCGCGACCTGTGCGCCCTATACGGTGCACATAGTCGTCCGGATTAACCGGCACATCATAGTTAAAGACATGCGAAACCGCATCAACATCAATGCCCCGTGCTGCAACATCACTACACACAAGTAATTTCAGCCTGTCTGTTTTGAATTTATCCAGTGTTTTTGTCCGTGATGCCTGCGCCATATCACCATGCAGGGCTTCGGCGTCGTATCCCTTGTTCTGCAGCCATTTATTAAGAGAATCCACATCACGTTTGCGGTTACAGAATATAAAGGCGTTTTGCACTTTTTCCTGCTTCATGATTTTTTCCAAAGTGGTGTTTTTCTCTCTGGAAGAAGTATTTACCTGAAACTGCTCAACGGTCACGGCTGTTGATGCCGGCGGTGACACAGAAACTTCCTTGGGATTGCTTAAAAATTTTGCCGTCAGTTTTTTGATTTCCGGCGGCATAGTGGCTGAAAACAGCAGCGTCTGACGCATGACTGGCAAATGGGAACAAATCTTTTCAATATCCGGAATAAAACCCATATCAAGCATCCGGTCGGCTTCGTCAATCACCAATATCTTGATATCATTCAGTAATATTTTCCCGCGCTCGAATAAATCAATCAGACGTCCGGGCGTTGCAATCAATACATCCGCGCCACGATCCAGTATCTTAATCTGCTCGTCCAGCGACGTGCCACCGGTTAAAAGCGCCTTGTTAAGCTTGCAGTTCTTGCCGTAAGTATCAAAGTTTTCTGCGATCTGCGCCGCAAGCTCGCGCGTTGGTGACAGAATGAGCGAACGCGGCATACGTGCTTTTGCACGGCCTCCGGCCAAAATCTCGATCATAGGCAACGTAAAACCTGCGGTCTTGCCCGTGCCGGTCTGTGCAAGCCCGACAACATCACGCGCCATCAAAATATGCGGTATTGCCTGCTCCTGTATCGGTGTTGGCGTATCATACCCACAGTCATGTATCGCGTCCAAGATGGGTTGAGCCAACCCTAAATCTTCAAACTTCATAAAGTCTCTTCATTCTAAATATTTCTTATCGTATAAAGAGCTATTATAAAACGCCGAGAAAAGCAACAGAAGTAAGTGATATGACTCTAAAAATCGCAATACAGATGGACCCTGTCGAAACCATTAACATCGACAAAGACAGCACTTTCATGCTTGCTGTGGAGGCTCAAAAGCGCGGCTACAGCGTTTATCACTACTTTGCAAAAGATTTGCAACTTGAAAATACGGCTGTAAAAACGCTTGCCAGAACTATGGAACTACGTCGTGAAAAAGGAAACCATTACACACTCGGCGAAGATGAGGTAATCGACCTCAGACGGGATATCGATGTGGTACTCATCCGCCAGGACCCCCCGTTTGATATGGGTTATATCACGGCCACCCATATTCTGGATCATATTGTTGAAGATACACTGGTTATGAATGATCCTACGCACATCCGTAACGCACCGGAAAAGCTTTTGGTTACATTCTTCCCCGATTTGGCGCCGGAAACCCTGATCACAGCAGATCACCGCGCCCTGCGTGAATTCTATAAAAAACACAAAAACATCATACTGAAACCCCTATACGGCAATGGCGGAGAACAAATCTACCACATCGATGAAAATGCAAATAATTTCAATGCGATACTAGAGATGTTTGAGAAGTTTTATAACCAGCCTGTTATTGCACAACGCTATCTTCCTGAATCGCTGGAGGGCGACAAACGCATTATCCTGATAGACGGAGAGCCTGCCGGTGCTGTTTTACGTGTACCAAATGCAGAGAACGGGCGCGCCAACTTTGATGCCGGTGCAAAGCCGCAGAAAACAACACTGACAAAGCGTGATCTGGAAATTTGCGCGCGTATAGGGCCGGTTTTAAAGGAAAGGGGACTTGTTTTTACCGGAATTGACGTTATCGGCGATTGCCTGACTGAAATTAATGTAACCTCGCCGACCGGAATACAACAAATCAACACATTAGAGGGCGTTGCCCTTGAATCACAATTATGGGACGCCTTTGAGGCGCGGATAAAGTCATGACCCTTAAAAACATCGAAGAAACAACCAATTTCGAACCTAAATTCGATGAAAACGGCCTAATACCTTGCATTACGACCTGCACAGATACAGGCGAAGTCTTGATGTTTGCGTTTATGAACGAAGAGTCGCTGAACCGGTCCATCGAATCAAAAGAGGTTCACTACTGGTCGCGGAGCCGTAAGGCACTCTGGCACAAGGGGGCTGAAAGTGGATTCATACAAAGAATTATCGAGATGCGAACCGACTGTGATCAGGACTGTATTCTTGTAAAAGTAAAAGTGGAAAACAGGGGGCAAAAAAGCGACAGTGACGGCACATGTCACACCGGAAGAAAATCATGTTTTTACAGAAAGATAAACACTGATCTTAAAGTAAAACTAGATTTTATAGACGAAGATTAAACCTACGCTAGTCAACTCGGCCTAAACCGGATAATGAACGGAAAAATATATCGCTATATTTATTATGAAAAGAAACGTAGCGAATTTTAATATCTTGGCTGTTTTCTTCTTTTTAGGGCCACACGGTTCATGACCACAGCCAGTATCATGGCAATTAATTTTCTTACTGACAAAGTGAAGAGCCCAGCCAATAACAAGCACACTGGCAGACATCACAATAAGCGGAAGCTCCCAATCATGCATAACATGATGAAACTCGTCTAACCAGACAGGCATAACACCCATGAGACCCATGCCAACCAAAACAGTAATAATGCTGAAAATACTGGGCAAAACACAGCAGAAAACGTGGCTCACCTCTGATAGAACCACCACCCATGAAAAAACATCCTGTAAGCGACGCATTTGACTCATTCTTGCCCCTATATTGATTATTGGCATGATTTATAGTCTGCGCATGTGAAATAAGCAAAGAAATAATTCAAAATTTCAGGCCACCGCCTCTTGTGATTCTTCTATTATATAGGCGTCGATGATATGCATTTCTGCGGTTTTTCGGCCCTGCCATTCATTCACTTTAAGCTGGCCCAATATATGATAAGGATGCGCGCCCTGCTTCATTAACGTGTCACCCAAGGGGGTGTTTACGCTTCTAAAAGCCATGGCTTTGATATAACTTCCTCCCTCCCAATCGCTTAACATGACCCGAATATGGGATTCTCCGAGAATATCGGCCTTATGAATACGTATATTTTCCAGCATAAACACAGGCTCTGGCTGCTCCTGCCCAAATGGGCCCACTTTATTTTGTAACATTTCAACCAGATCAACACTAATACCTCTGGATGTGAGTATGCCATCAACCGATATTTCAACATTCGTATCTGTATTTTTCATTTGCTCGGCAATATTTTCGTCAAGAAACACCCTGAGCTCTGGTAATTTCTCTGGTAACACTGTAAATCCGCCTGCCATCGCATGGCCACCGCCTTTTTCGAGTATGCCTTTGCTGCGCGCATCAATAAAACTTTGTGCAATATGAATCCCCGGAATAGAGCGGCCAGAGCCGCGGCCTTCCTTGCGTCCTGACAAATCATAGGCATAGGTAACAACGCAAGTAGGGCGGTTATACTTTTCTTTTATTCGACCCGCAACAAGACCACTCAAACCCGGATGCCAATCCTCATGATCCAGAAGTATCATCGCTGTATCCTTTATATTTTGCGCCTCAACCATGGAAATGGCCTGTTCTTCCATCTGTTGCTGTATGGCTTTGCGTTTTTCATTACAGTCGTTTAGCGTCCATGCAATGTTTTTGGCTTCCTCGGCATGGTCTGAAACCAAAAGTCTGGCGCCTAAATCCGCTTCGTGCACACGGCTTCCTGCGTTAATACGCGGCCCAAGCACAAAACCGCAATCATACGTGGTCATGGGCGCATTGATACGCGCAACGCTCATAAGAGATTGTATACCCAGATTCATGTGCTCGTATGGAATGGCAAATCCGGATTTTACAAACAAACGATTTGCCCCCAAAAGCGGAACCATGTCACAGACTGTACCCAACGCAACCACATCTAGATAAGATCGCAAATCCGGTTCAGTGACTCCCTTTGTTTTGTAGTACCCGCGCTCACGCAAACGATTGTTGATTGCGACACAGGACAAAAAAGTCACGCCAACCGCGGCAAGCATTTTAAGGTCAGATGAGTCATCTTTTCTTTTGGGATTGATAACATGCCAACACTCTGGCAAGCGGTCTTCGGACTCATGGTGATCCAGAATAATAATCTGCAACCCCAAATCGGTCCCGGCCTTAACCACATCAAATGCCGTGGTTCCGCAATCCAGCATAAACAGGACATCCGCACCCTGCTCTTTAAGCGTTTTTAGTGCTTCTATATTGGGCCCATACCCCTCGCTTAACCTGTCCGGTATATATATCGGCGCCTCAACACCTAACCCTTTTAAAAACCTGTATAAAATAGCCGAGGAAGTTGCGCCGTCCACATCAAAATCACCAAAAATAGCGAACTTCTTTTGCGCCTCTATGGCAATGGCCACATCCTCTGCCATATCCGCCATACCCTTAAGAGAAAAAGGGTCAGGAAAGTCACGCTTCATAGTCGGTTCGAGAAAACTCTCGACCTCTTCCGGCTTTACACCACGCTGGCACAAAAGCCGTGCGACAATTTCGGGAATATCATGATGGCGCACCAATTGCTCGACTTGGTCAATTGAAACATCAGGCACAACCCATCGTGCCTTATTAACAGAGCATTTTACTAAGCTTTTTGACATTGTAAAAGACTAGAAGATTCGCGCTAAAACAAGAAGCATTAAATGGATTTAAGCCAGTTTTTACGCTTGAAATTGTGCGTTGCTTCGATACGGCGCACCGTACCGGATTTAGAGCGCATAACAATTGTCGATGTTTTTGCGCCACCCGGATAACGTCTTACACCGCGCAGCATTGTACCGTCTGTAACACCTGTTGCTGCAAACATAACGTTATCGCCTTTGGCCAGATCGTCCGTTGTGTATATCGCATTAAGGTCAGTAATCCCCCAACGCTCTGCACGGGCGCGTTCATCATCATTACGGAATGTCAGGCGGCCCAACATTGAACCACCAATACATTGTAATGCCGCCGCCGCCAGAACACCTTCCGGTGCGCCTCCTGAACCAACATAAAGGTCAATGCCTGTATCAGGGTCAGTGGTTGCAATAACAGCGCTAACATCACCATCACCAATCAGTGTAATGCGTGCACCTGACGCACGCACATCTCTGATAAGATCTTCATGACGCGGACGATCCAGAATACAAACCATCAGCTCGTCAATATTACCGCCCTTTTCCTTGGCCACTTTCTTAAGCACATCACCGATAGGTGCATCAAGATCCAGAACTCTCGGGTCAACACCTGCACCCACGGCGATTTTATCCATATACACATCAGGTGCGTTCAAAAACCCGCCCTCATCTGTCATAGCAATAACAGCAAGTGCATTTGGCCCGCCGGATGCTGTAATATCTGTCCCTTCCAGTGGATCAAGCGCAATATCAATCCTCGGGCCACCATTACCGGCCCCTACTTCCTCGCCAATATAAAGCATAGGCGCTTCATCACGTTCACCTTCGCCAATAACAACGCGCCCTTGAATATGAAGCGTATTAAGTGCTGAACGCATGGCGTCCACGGCAACCTGATCCGCCGCCACCTTGTCACCGCGCCCGACAAGCTTGGACGCAGCCAAAGCCGCTGCTTCCGTTACACGAGCGACTTCCATCGCTAAATTACGGTCCATAAGGTTATCCTGTGTCATGTTTTTTGCTGCCTTTTGCGCTTCTGTCATATCTAAACCTCTTATAATGATGCGCTAATCTATAGCTCCTCTATGCGCATGAGACAAGGTTTTTCGGTGCAAACCTCTAAATTCTCTATTAATTCCGCGGCTTTCACTATATCTGCGTGACGCGTCTCATGGCATTTAATAACAACGGGAACGGACTGGCCCGGATCACGACCGCGCTGTACCAAACCCTCAATGGATATATTTTGGTCTCTTAGAATTGACGATATGTCGGCAATAACACCGGCCTGATCAATCACATTAAGCCTCAAATAATAATGAGAGCGCGTTTCACCAACGTCGAGCCACTGCGCATCATCTAATAGTTTTGCAGGAATACCGAAAACCGGCACATTAAACCCACGCGCCAGATCAATAATATCGGCAACAACAGATGAGGCCGTTGGCCCCTCTCCAGCGCCTTTTCCGGTCAAAAGAGGCGTGTCGACAAAATCACCTTTCACATAGACGGCGTTATATACCTTTTCGATTGCCCCCATCCGTGAGTGAACCGGCACCAGACACGGCTCCATAACCTGCATGATTCTGCCGTCAATCTTACGCGCAATACCAAGCAGCTTGATGCGATACCCGAATTCATCGGCATGCACTATGTCAACAGCACTGATATTCGTGATTCCCTGAATATGAAGCGCCCCGAAATCAGGCTTAACCCCAAACGCCAAAGCCACAAGAATACAAAGCTTATGCGCAGCATCAACACCTTCAACATCAAAGGCAGGGTCAGCCTCGGCATAGCCTAGTTCCTGCGCTTCTTTTAAAACATCGGCAAAATCACGTCCTGTTTTCCGCATAGCCGTAAGAATATAATTACAAGTGCCGTTTAATATCCCATAGACAGCATTAACATTATTTGCAGCAAAACCCTCGCGTAACGCCTTTATAATTGGAATTCCGCCTGCCACGGCTGCCTCGTAAGCAAGAGACACATTGTTATTCTCTGCCTTTTGAGCCAGTGCATATCCATGATGGGCCAAAAGCGCCTTATTAGCCGTCACAACGTGCTTTTTCTGCTCCAGCGCACTTTGCACCAGGTCCAGAGCCACACCGTCCTGCCCGCCTATCAGTTCAACAACAACGTCAACATCATCACGTATTGCCATATCCACTGAGTTATCTACCCAATCGAACCCCGAAATATCAACACCACGATCGCGGGTTTTATCTTTGGCAGAAACCGCGGCAATCTCAATCCGCCTGCCGGCACGTTTTTCTATAATCTCTGCATTTTGGGTCAAAGCTTTTAAAACCCCGACCCCCACGGTTCCCAGACCGACTATTCCTACGCGAAATGGCTCACTCATTTTTTGATTCCTTTTTATGTTCCTAACGTAATATCGCGCTTTGCAAAACTGCGCAACACTCCCCATATAAAATCCACAACTTGGCTTGGTTTTTGCTTATACGTATTTGCAATTTGATTTTTGTGCACATTTCGTGCACAAACTTATACATTGATTATGGGGATAACTATATGATGACCGCAAAAAAGACAGACGGTGATATGACTTCGGCAATCCACTCCAACCCGCTTGTAAAGGCTCTGTTTGATGCTTACAAGCAAACGCAGCCTTTGCTCGAACGCTATCTGGAAAATTATAACCATGAAAAAACCATGGAACAATTTGCCGCATTTAATTTTGATCCATTGAATGTTCAGGAAAGCTATCTGGAATTTCTGGATCGTATTGCACAAAATCCCAACAAGTTTTTAGAAATCCAGGCCGCCTACGCACAAGACTGGATGCATTTGTGGTTTGAAAGTGTGAACCGTTTCATGGGGGAAGACGTTCATACAATCATAGAACCAGAAGTTGGCGACCGCAGATTTAAAGCGCCGGAATGGCAAGAAAGCGCCCTTTTCGACTTCATTAAGCAATCTTATCTTCTAACCTGTAAACATGTTGAAAAGACCATTCGGGAAGTAGACGGCCTCAGTGATAAGCAAAAGGAAAAACTGCATTTTCAGGCAAAGCTTTTTAACAGCGCCCTATCACCTTCCAATTTTCTTCTTACAAATCCGGAAGTGTTGAATGAAACCATAAAGACCGGTGGCGAAAACCTTGTGAAGGGCTTTAATAACCTTATTAAAGATCTTGAGCGCGGGCACGGTGAATTAAATATCCGCACTACAAATTACGAAGCATTCAAGTTTGGTGAAAACATTGCGACAACAAAAGGACAAGTCGTCTATCAGAACGATCTTATTCAGTTGATCCAGTATGAACCTAAAACAGAAAAGACCTATAAAACGCCCCTTCTCATCGTTCCACCATGGATTAATAAATATTACATTCTTGATCTGCGCGCCGGTAACTCGCTCATTGAATGGGCCGTAGAGCAAGGACACACTGTCTTTGTGATTTCTTGGGTTAATCCAGGGGCAGAACTCTCGCAAAAAACCTTCGAAGACTACATGAATGAAGGCGTCTTGGATGCAATGGATCAGGTACAGGACACGACAGGGGAAGAAAAGATAAATCTGGTGGGTTATTGCCTTGGCGGCACTTTGCTGGCCACAACACTGGCCTATCTTGCATCAAAAAAGCAGGATAAGCGCGTTGAATCCGCAACATTTTTGACAACACTCATTAATTTCGAGCATGCCGGAGATATGAAACTGTTTCTGGATGATCACCAGTTGGAGAACCTGAATCGCGTTATGAAAGAAAAAGGCGTCTTAAGCGGCAAAGAAGTACAAAAAACCTTTAGCTTGATGCGCGCAAATGACCTGATCTGGTCCTTTGTGGTTAATAATTATCTCATGGGGCGCGAACCATTCCCCTTTGACTTACTATATTGGAATGATGACTGCACCAATATGCCCGCAGCAATGCACAGCTTCTATTTACGCAACATGTATCGCGACAACAAACTTATCGAAGCCGGTGGCATAAATATGAATAACACGCCGATTGACCTGTCCAAGGTAAAAACCCCCTGTTACTTCCTTTCAACCAAGGAAGACCACATCGCACCGTGGAAAGCGACATATGAAGGCGCAAAGCTAATGGGCGATAATGTCACATTCACCCTCGCTGCATCCGGCCATATTGCGGGCGTCATCAATGCTCCAAACAAAAATAAATACTGCTACTGGACAAACAAGAAACTTGGTGAAAATCATGAGGATTGGCTGGAAGGTGCAAAACAAGCAGAAGGATCGTGGTGGCCTACATGGGAAAAATGGGTTTCCAAATATAGCGGAGAGAAAGTTACCGCAAGAAAAGTAAAAAAAGGCCTTGAACCGGCCCCCGGTAGCTACGTCAAAATCAGAACCTAGGATTTTACTTCGCGCTTGTGCTCTTGCCCCAATTCCACGTAATGCGGCGCTGACCACTTGATATAATCAAGCTCTTCCTGCTTTAGATCACGCATATATCTGGCCGGTGATCCCCCCCATAACTGCCCCGAAGGGACACGTTTTCCCGGTGTTAACAATGCGCCCGCCGCAAGCATGGCATGGCTTTCGACAACCGCGCCGTCCATTACACAGGCCTGCATACCTACAAAACCGAAATTTTCCACCGTACAGGCATGTAAGATCGCCGAATGCCCTACCGTGACATCGTCTCCAACATAGGTTCCTTGAAAATCGGTGGTAACGTGAATAACGCTGCCATCTTGAATATTGGTGCGCTTGCCGATCTTGATATCGTTTACATCGCCGCGTAAAACGCAGTTATACCAGATATTGGTGTCTTCACCGATCTGGACATCCCCGATAATGGACGCTGAAGGCGCAATAAAGGCCGTGTTGTGGATTTTGGGCATGATGCCCTTATAAGGAAGGATAAAGTTGCTCATGGAGCGACTGTAAAAGAAAAACGCCCCAAAGAAAAGATATCCATTGGGACGTTTGTAAATTTTGTATAATAAAAGCGGGCTATTAACGCTTTGCCCACTGCTTTGTTCTACGTGCCTTGTGCTTACCGACCTTTTTACGTTCAACAATACGATCATCACGTGTGATCATACCGGCTTTCTTAAGTGGCCCACGAAGCTCAGGCTCGAAGTTCTCAAGCGCACGTGAAATACCGTGACGAACCGCACCGGCATGGCCAGATAAGCCACCGCCCTTTACGGTACACATAACATCGAACTGACCAACGCGATTTGCAACAAGAAACGGCTGGTTCATAATCAAACGGTGTGTCTGGCGTGAGAAGTACTCGGCCTGATCCTTACCATTTACAATCACCTTACCTGATCCTGGCTTGATCCATACACGGGCAACTGCATCTTTACGACGCCCTGTTGCATAGGCACGGCCCAGATCATCAACTTTCTTTTCCTTCTTACCGGATGAAGATTGAGCTGTATCGGCTTGTTCGTTTGTTTTTGCATCAGCTTCGGCAGGCTTTGTTTCCTTCGCCTCGGCCTCGGCCACTGCTTCACCAATATCCTTGAGGTCTGTAACCTTTTCTTCCTTTTTCTCAACCTTCTTTTCAGTCTTCTTGGTCACTTTTTTCTCGACCTTTACTTCAGACTTTTTGTCGGTTTTCTCCGCTTTTGCTGCTTTTTTAGTCACTTTTTTCTCGACTTTTTCTTCAGACTTTTTTGCGGTTTTCTTTTCAGATTTCTTCTCAGCCATATCCTAAAATCCTATCTCTTATTCTTTGCATTCATAGAGGCAACATCCAAAACCTCTGGCTTCTGTGCTTCATGGGGATGCTCTGTTCCCGCATAAACACGCATGTTTTTGAAAACTTTACGTCCCAAAGGTCCTTTAGGAAGCATACGCTCAACAGCCTTCTCGACAACACGCTCAGGGTGCTTGCCTTCAAGAATTTGGCCTTTTGTGCGTTGCTTGATCCCGCCGGGATAGCCTGTGTGCCAATAGAAAATATCTAATTCGCGTTTACGGCCTGTTAAATGCACTTTATCGGCATTAATAACAACAACATTGTCACCACAATCAACGTGTGGTGTGAATTCAGGTTTGTGTTTGCCACGCAGACGCATCGCAACAATGCTTGCCAGACGTCCTAAAACAACGCCCTCTGCATCTACGATAATCCATTTTTTGTCCACTTCGGCAGGTTTTGCAGAATATGTTTTCATCTCTTTCAAACTTCCATTTGTCCAATATTTCAAAAGATGACGTGTTATGCCGTATTGAACCTGTGCTGTCAATAAAATTTTATAATAAAAACAGTGAATTATTAATGCGGTATTATAATACCGTGCTACAAGATGTTTGTAATTTCCGCCTCTATCCAGTCAAGAAATTGCTTGTTACCGTTTTCTATATTCATGGCAACAACACAGGGCACATCATAACTATGCAGACTAATTATCCTGTCCTTCAAGGCCTCAAAGCAATCCTGTGTTGTCTTGAAAATCCCGACAACCTCTTGTGATTGCTGGATTTCATCATTCCACCAATAGATGGACTCATGGGGCGGAAATATATTGGCACATGCCGCTAGACGCGCCATCACAACATGAGATGCTATCTCTTGTGCCTGTTCTTGCGTCTCGAATGTTACATAAACTATTAAATGCTTCATGCTCTAGTTTTATGACGAAGAGGCCCCTTTATAAAGTTAAAAATGCATCATAGTAACGCTGCCCCAGAATTCTTAAAGATGCGGCGTCATAATGGATATTGTCACCTTCATCATCAAGACCTGTGTTATCTACAAAGGCGGTGTTTGCCACACGATTAGGCGTATCGGCGATCGATGCCTTTATCGCCGTTGCACTAAAATCTGGCGCAAGTTGGCCAAGAATAAACGGTGTTGAAGCACTTGCCCCCGAAATATCGGCACGCATATCGGATATCATCTGGTCCAGCGCTGCCTCGTAAGTAGCAGGATCTTGTGCGCTATCCTGTTCGCCTTGATGCCACAAAATGCCCTTAAATGTTTTTGTGCCTGTGCCAAAGGACATCGCTTCGTTCACGCGGTCAATGGCATCTTCATACTCGGTGTCCCCCTTATTCCAGTCAGCGGTATTAACAAGCCCCGTTGAGCCGCGCCCCGCAGGTACAAGAATAACTTTCTTTGTCGGGTTATCTGCAATGTATTTTTCAGCAAAGGTGTATCCCAGACCTATATCTCCTACAGACCCCGCCCAATGTTTCAGGGGCTGTTCGGCAAGAATAATGCGCTTGTCATAACTTCCATCACGGTCCACCTCAAATATTCTTGTATCGGGCCCATCGACATTACCGTCCCCGTCAAAGCCGATCATATTTGATTGTCCGGCAAGCAGGAATACGTCATAGTCGTCGGTGCGTATCGGAATTCCCCATTTGGCCGATAGTGATTGATATATAGTGTCCAGTTCCTCAGACGTTAAGACGCGATTATAAATCAGGATTTCACCAACCCAGCCATTCAGGTCATAGGCTGTGTTTGTATTTATACCGCCAATAGTTAGATTTGAAAGGGTCCAGCTTCCGTTATTGGTTTGGGGCGAAGCTGCGAATTCAAATCCTGCACTATACCCCCTTGTTTCGCTGGCATCACGTGTCCCCACCAGTATGCGGGGCTGGAAATCCTTAAAGGCATCATATTGAAATGATCCACTGTAATACCAGATCATTGGTGTTCCGCCTTGAAAACCATGGACAAGCCTGTCCTGACCTGTGCTCCCTTCGCCACCAAGAATTGCGCCATGTTGACTTGTGCTGTTTGCAGCGCCAACAGTGATAATAGTGGTGCCTGTCGTTGTCGTCGTTAAAATAGAGCTTTTGAGAGCAGTGTGATCATCCAGACTTAAATAATCAAAAGTCTGGAAATCAATAACATTATGGCCGTTATAAGTGCTCAATCCTGTTTTAGGTGTACCAAACCCATCATAGGCCGTAGCATGATAAGCATTTCCCGATTTGTCGCTCCATTGTGTAATGTCTCCACCGCTATGTGCTATAGAAGACTCATCACTGGCATCAAGCCACAATTCCAAGTTTGTTAAATCAGTGGGTATAAATAGTGATGCCGAGCCGCCGCTTACAGCACCAATAGGCTGACGCAACCCCATCCTTCCAGGTCTGAGTAGCATTTTGATTTCCTTGTTTGTGAATTAATTTGAATAAAAAAGCCTGCATTTATGCAGGCAAATACAAGACGCAAATATTGCGTTGAATGAGGTCATTGTATACATAACAACAAAAATGTCAAGAATTTATTCCTATAATTATATTTACCTCTCCATCATTTAAAAAGGGAGCATATTCATGAATATGCTCCCTTTTGTACTAGATATTATGTTTTAAACCTAAAGAACAATTGTACCATCATCAATAAGCGCCTGAAGGTCTGCCGTTGTAATACTAACACCCTCCAATGTAAGGAAGTCGACAAATGACTGAGAACCTCCGGCACCATCCATATCAATCGATAGCACCGTGTTACCATTAACTTCGGTGGCCGTTAGATACTCGGAAATAGCGCTCTGAAGCGGATCATAATCTTGCAACAAATCAACAAGGTTCAGAACATCTCCTTCAGCGACAGAAAAATCAGTAATGGTATCTATATCGGCATCAACATGAGTGATTTTGAAAATGTCCGCACCAGAACCACCTTCCATTACATCACGCCCTGATCCATCAGAAAGAAGGTCATCTCCATCCCCTCCATAGAGAACATCATTTCCTGTAGTACCTGAGATAGAATCGTTTCCATCATCCCCATACAGAATGTCGTCACCGCCTCCGCCAACAATCAAATCATTTTCATCTCCTCCAGATATATAGTCGTTCCCCTCTCCACCAAAGATAAAGTCAAAGCCATTGTTACCAAATAACACTACGCCTGAATCATCTCCAAACATAATATCGCTTCCATCCAGACCGTAGAGAATATTGTCGTTTTGGTCTGCAAACATAATGTCATGGGAGTTAGTGCCCAGCTCAACGCCGAAAGCATCAAATATTTGATGGACATTAGCCCCCAGGTTATCAATTTGACTTTGATCCAGATTTTCAAGAATAGAGCTTACTGAATCAAACTTCTGCCATATCCCTAAAGTCACAATTGCGTTATCAATCACTTGTTGATCAATGTAAGTAGCAAAAGGCTCCATCAAGGCATCAATGGCTTCTGGCAAATTGGCTGGTGTAATACCTATACTAATCGTAATAAAAGACTGGAATGCTGACGTAATTTGAGCCATTGCCACCGAGTCTTGTGAAATTGCCAAAATCTGTGAGTCCGACAACGATCCCAAAACAAGATCAAAGCCATCTATATTGGAACCACCTGAAAAATAAAAAGCCTGCGCCATTAAACCTATTGCACTTGCAACAGATTGAGGAGATAAAACATCCCCCAACTGCACAATCATTGCCTCAAGTGCCTCATAAGACGTTTCTTCAAAATTTGTAAAAGACAAGAGATCGATCAGGCCAGTTAGTTCCGTGAAAATATTTTCCACTTGTGCAACAAGAGCAGGATCAGCTGCTATATCTGCAATATGTTGCGGAGTAAGCAGCTCAATGATGTTTTCAACACCATCAAAATTGGAACTTAAAGAAAAAATTGAAACCGCATCCAGAACATATTTTGCAGGAATATACTGTCCAGCTTCTACCATAAAAATACCGGCCACTTCCGCAGCTTCAGAGGCAGATGCAAGACCCAAATCCGGGGCTTTCGCTATATTTTCTAAAACTTTACCCAAAACAAGTGGATTAAGGTGTTGAACTAAATTATTGCTCAGCCCTTGAATAATAGATGCCACCAAAGACAGATTACCGGCTTCAGATGCATTTAAAAGTTTCATTTCTATGTGTTTAGTTCTAGGCAGCAACGTGCCTGCGGCAGTAATACTGCCGATTGGAGTACTTGTAACAATCATGTTATTCCCCTTATTAAGCGTTTGCAAAAAGTGGTATCATTGTTATGATAAATTGATTTCTTAAAACATTGCAAACTTTTTTATGTGGTATATTTTGAAACAGCTCTAAAGCTATTGAAAATAATAGAAAATATAAGGAATTACAAAAATGGTCGGAACGAGAGGATTTGAACCTCCGACCCCTAAGCCCCCAGCTTAGTGCGCTAACCAGACTGCGCCACGTTCCGACGTTTTTTTTGATTTAGTTTTGTTTTTTAGAATATAAAAACCAAGAAAACAATCTTTTTAGCTGCGAGGCTTAATCATGCCGCGTAACTCCCTGAGCTCGGCCAGAACAGACTTAAGTGCTCTTCTTTGCTGGTCATTCAATGCGGTTTTTTCTCTATCAGATACATTTTGGGCTTGTGCAGCGACTGCACTTGCCGTTGTTTTGTGGTTACTATCCTTAGAAGAAGGCTCTTGTGCTTCATCAGAAAAATTATCTACAATCTGCTTCTTACCTGCTTCGCGTAATAATTTCTGCACACCCTTAATAGTATACCCTTCAACGTACAAAAGTCGGTGTATAGCCTGCAAAAGGTTAATATCTTCGGGCCTGTAATATCTTCTGCCTCCACCTCTTTTCAGGGGTTTTACTTGCGAAAACTTTGTTTCCCAAAAACGTAAAACATGTTGCTGTACACCAAGATCGTTCGCAACCTCGCTGATCGTACGAAAAGCCGCCGAAGATTTACGAGACCTTGCGCTATTCTGCGCTGCTCCTGCCTTTTTTGACGTTTCATTTTCGTAGACGGAAGTCTCAAGATTTTTATCTTCATCTTCCTTACGATTTTGAAACAGGTCTTCTGCAGATTTTACGTTTGTGGTCATAAGAGCCCCTTAAATTATATAAATTATTCTTAAGCGTTGCCTAGCTTCCCTTGTTCACACGATCTTTGAGAACGTGAGATGCTCTAAAAACAAGTACTTTACGTGGAGAAATTGGTACTTCAACACCAGTTTTAGGATTACGGCCTATGCGCTCCCCTTTTTCACGGATGGTAAAACTCCCAAAAGACGAAATTTTAACATTTTCTCCGCCGATAAGTGCCTTTGATATTTCATCAAGAACAGATTCAACCAAATCCGAAGACTCATTTCTAGATAAGCCAACTTCTTCATAAACTGCCTCAGCGAGATCTGCACGTGTGATCGTACGACTTTCCATTCCTTAATACTCCATTTTGTGTAATTTCAGACTATACGATTCCAATGTATCACGTCAATGCGAGTCTTGGGCATAACCACAAAAAAATGATTCAATTCAAAGGGTAATAAGAATTTCTTATCTTAAGAGGCTTGTTTAACAAAGCACATTAGACGCGTGCAAGGGTTGAACCCCAAGTCAACCCGCCCCCTAAAGCCTCAAACAAAACCAAGTCCCCTTTCTTGATTTTTTTCTCCTGTATAGCTGAATCAAACGCCAAGGGAATTGACGCTGCGGAAGTATTACCATGATTTTGTACTGTAACCACAACGCGATCCATGGGAAGTGCCAATTTTTTTGCTGTTGATTCAATAATACGTAGATTTGCCTGATGCGGCACAAGCCAGTCAATTTGATCAGCTTTGAGGTTATTCTCATCTAGCGCTGCATTTACGGCGTCAGCCATAAGATTCACCGCATGCTTAAACACCTCTCTGCCATGCATTACAATATAACCGCTACTACCTGTGGTACTTACCCCACCATTTGTATAAAGCAAATCCCTGTAATTTCCATCAGCGTAGAGGTGACTCGAAAGAATACCCTCATTTTCTGCACCATCACGTGCCTCGAGAATAAAAGCGCCGGCACCATCACCAAACAACACGCACGTTGTCCTGTCTGTCCAATCAAGAACCGAGCTCATTTTTTCTGCACCAATAACCAGGATGCGCCTTAATTGCCCTGACTTAATAAAGTTATCTGCAATATTAAGTGCATATATAAAGCCTGTGCACACGGCTTGAACATCGAATGCAACGCAGACAGGAACACCAAGTGAAGCCTGCACGGTTACGGCAACAGAAGGAAAAGTCTGATCCGGCGTCGTTGTTGCCACAATGATTCCGTCAATATCTTCTGCCTTTATACCACCTGCCTCCATGGCCTTTTTTGCGGCCTCGATAGCCAGATCAGAAGTACTTTGCCCTTCTGCCGCAATCCTGCGTTCTTTAATACCACTTCTTTTAAAAATCCATTCATCCGAGGTATCAACAAGCTTTTCTAAATCACGGTTCGTCATGATTTTTTCTGGCAAATAGCTTCCACTCGAAATGATATGAGATCGTAATGTCATAACTGATACTGTATCCTTGTTTATTAACCACCTAAAGCGCTGCAGTATCCTGACCTGAAAGGTGATCAATGTCTTTTGCAACTTGATCGAGATATCCTTGGCGTGCAAGACGCACAGCCAGAATTACAGCACTTGAAAACCCTAGAGCATCTGCGCCTCCATGGCTTTTGATGCATACACCATTTAATCCTAAAAACACACCCCCATTATAGAGTCTCGGGTCCATTCGTGCGCCTAGGCTTTTCAGTGCAAAATAGGCAAAAAACCCTCCAATCATCGCCAAAGGGCTAGACCTAAACGACTCTTTGAAATAATGCCTCATTAGCTTACCGACACCTTCTGCTGTTTTCAGGGCAATATTACCTGCATAACCATCACAAACGATGACGTCTACGATGCCCTTTGTAATATCATCCCCCTCTACGAAACCTTTATATTCCCCTGGAAAATCGATGCGCGACAAGATATCGGAAGCATCTCTAACATGACTAGGGCCCTTTGTTTCTTCAGAACCAACATTAAGCAACCCAACGGTTGGACGTTCTATTTGTTTTTGATCCCGCCTTTTATTCGCACGTGCAAAAATAGACCCTAAAATAGCGAATTGAACCAAATGCTCTGCATCAACCAAAATATTTGCCCCCAAATCGAGCATGATTGTATCGCCATTAATTCCCGGCATAACTGATGCAATGGCTGGACGATGGATACCGGGCACTGTTTTCAAAACAATTTTTGCCAAGGCCATAAGGGCGCCTGTATTACCGGCAGACACTACCGCATGGGCCTTCCCCTCTTTAACGGCTTCAATTGCCATACGCATGCTCGAGCCCTTACTGGAGCGCAAAACTTCTGAAGGCTTATCATCATTCTTTACCATTTTGTCTGTGTGATAAATCGCTACACGACTGGCCAGTGAAGGGCATTTATTTAAATGTCTCTTAATTGCCTGCTCATCTCCGTATACCAAGAAAAAAACATCCGGCCGCCCCTTAATTACAATCTTGAGAGCAGGAACAACCTCCTCGGGACCGTAATCTCCGCCCATAGCATCAACAGCAATAATTATTCGGTTGGAATCAGTTTGGTCAGACACGGATTAGACAGCCCCTGCTTTTGATAATGACAATAGCCCTAAATACACAAGGACCAATAGTAAACCTATCGGTCCTTTGAAAAAAAATAAATATTCCCGAGAGGCAGTATTCATGTCCTCTATCGTAATAGGACTAGTCGTTTTCTTCAATAACTTGACGACCTTTATACATACCTGTTTTTAGGTCTACATGATGACGACGTACTGGCTCACCTGTGCTGCCGTCCTCAACCCAGTTTTCTACCTTTAGAGCATGATGCGAGCGACGCATATTTCTCTTCGACTTCGTTGTCTTTCTCTTTGGTACGGCCATAGCCTTATCCTTTAGTTGTCTTTGTTGTTTATTCTTAAACGAAACAGGGTAATAGCGAAAATATTACATCAAATCAAGAAAATTATATGATTTTTCTTGTTATTCGGTCTTTGTTTCCTTGATTTTCCAATTTTTCAGTGCCGCAAAGGGGTTGTCATAAGTTCCATCAGGCGCTTTACCCAACTCTTCTTCTATCTTTTCGTAAGTAATACCTTCTTTTCTTGGATAAGGATTTAACGCAAGTGAAAGATGCTGGACCACCAACTCCCCGAGATCGATTCTGTTATCAATAATTGGCTCGGGATCATCTTGCTCATCAAGCATTGGCTGATCCTCCCTTTCCCTTCTGCTCATACGCTCACGCCTAGCTTTTTCAAAGGAAACTGCGTCGTGAGCATCAGAAAACCACGCCTCAAACTTATCATGAATGTTTTCCAATACGGGCTCGGCAGTTACCACGCATTTTTGATGAATATCTGCCTTAATAATACCTTCTACATGTATAACCTTATTAACAGAGTTACGCTTCAGACGGAGGGTCGCTGTTAAATTCTCTATAGAATGCAGGTCTAAACGATTACAAAGGGCATCAAAAGATGCCTGCGGCATCAAAATCTCAACCTTCACCGCCTTTGCACCAATGTCGTGGGAATCAATAAAATGAGACCACTCCTGCTCCATATTGATATGGTTTTCCTTACTATCCGACACGC
This sequence comes from uncultured Micavibrio sp., assembly GCA_964352665.1. GTDB lineage: Bacteria > Pseudomonadota > Alphaproteobacteria > Micavibrionales > Micavibrionaceae > UBA1672. The sequence continues at coordinate 104,011 of CAYGSJ010000006.1, read as the reverse complement.
TTCAACTCCTCTGGGCAATTTTTCTTATTAATAAAGCAAGCCTTTCCCTCTTTAAGCTTGGCAACATTAAAATCTACATTCTGCTCAAGATTATATTCCACAAATTGGCACAGCTTCAGAACTTTTTCTTCAATCTCACTGCCATGCTCATCTATACCATAAACGTTTCTTTTAATGGCTTCCTCTAAACTACTTTCCCTCAATCCTTCGATTTCCTTGCCGGATAAACTGTCTGGATCAAGTGCCAACTGATAACTATGCATACGTCCATTAAATGCCTTCATCATACGCTTCATATGTTTCGGGACACCCACATCACCGACTCCCATCTCTCTTAGGGTTTGGTCCATATCCCTGAATGTAATATCAAAGATATCCTGCGACAGGGCTTCACAATCCTCATGTTTCATAAGATGGTTTAAAATCATAAAAATATGCAATAGAAGTAGATCAAATCTACCGTCAAATGTATCTGGCACCCCGCACTCTTCATAAAAATATCTATTGCGGACATTCAACAAAGCACAACGATACAGTTCTTTTGCAACCTGCTTATTATGCTTTTTGCGCGTATTTTTTTGTTTGAATAATATATCAAGCATTGATTTTTGCTCTGGCTTTTTCAATAGTAACGATTACTGTTCTAAAGACACTGCCACACGAATACCACGATAAAAGGCATATTATGAAGAAATTTTTTCAATTTTTGTTGCTTACCACAGCTTTTATACCCTGTCTTGCCTGTACACCTGTAGTAGCCCAAAGAGGCAATCTCCTTCAGGACCATCAAGTTAGTGAGGTTAAAGTTGGCGAAAGTTCAAGATCTGATGTGTTGCGTATTTTGGGTTCACCAACAACACAATCAACCTTTAATGAAGATATTTGGTATTATTTAGGTCAGGAAACAGAAAAACGCGGCATTCTTGACCATGAAGTCGTGAATGAAAGAATTTTCGTGGTTTCTTTCAATGAAGAGGGTATCGTTCAAACAATATCCGAAGAAGACTCGGAGAGGTTAGATATCCCTTACTCGAAGTCGAAAACACCTACTCATGGTAACAATCTAACTTTTATGCAGCAACTTCTGGGGAATTTGGGGCGCTTCAATGCACCTAATCAAAGCGCAACCGATCTTTAATTATATTGGGCGCTGCTGAACCATTTGAAGCAGAACTTCGGTGTTCATATCATCACCCATAACAGCATGCGTAATGTTGTTAAGGCGCTGTTTTATTATGCTAACCTGTAAAACACCGCCCTTCATGGCTGCGTGCTCGTTCAGAACACCATACATATCCTGAATATATGCATCTTTGAGTTTGGGAGATTTTTTCTTAATTTCATCTGCTGCGAAAACACCCTCAACCTCTATAACAACCACCATACTCAGAACCTGATAGACACCGTCTTCATCAATGATCGGAAGAATAAGGGGATCAAGCTCTACATACTCCATACCATCTTTCTCCGATTTTTTATCGGACGCCATGGCTGTCCCCATTATCAAGGAACAAAACAAAAAAACAAAAAAACATGAAGTAAACTTAGCAGAGCGCATATAGAGTATTTCCTTTCAAACTCTAAAGAGAATACTAGCAAATAAATCTTAAGGTCTGGTTAGAGATGCATAAAATCCAAAATTTATTCACTTAAAACCTTGGCGACTTTATCAAGGACCCCATTCACGAAAGAAACTTGTCCTTTCTCGTAGAATGCATGAGTAACATCAAGATAGTCATTTATAATCAGTGCTCTATCTATGTCTTGATGACACAACACTTCAGCTATACCGCACATTAGAATAGACCGCAAAAGCGCCTCGATCTCTTTTTCAGATTTTTTTTCGTCATCCTCTTTTTGAACAGAAACCAAAAGGATATCTTCAATTTCAGCGTGTCTTGAGTTTACTGCGGCCATAATTCTTTTAAAAAGTCCACTATCAGACTTAATGGCATCATTTTGTCCGAAATCTAATTGTAGCCCACGCTCGGTATATTCTTGCACAACGTCGGAAACAGGTCTTTTACTATGTAATACCTCGTAGCAAGCCTGCACTGCCATCATGCGTGCTGCTAATTCCTTGTTTTTTCTTAAATCCTTATATTCCGCGTTTACCATAGGGTCACTAGACTTTCAAAGTATGTTTTATTTTGAGCAAAGATAACACAGCCATAACCGCATCTGCTCCCTTATTTTTTTGATCGGGGTCCGCACGCACAATAGCTTGCTCCATTGTGTCACAGGTCAATATTCCGTTTCCGACAGGAAAATTAAATTCCATAGCAATATTCGATAACCCGCGCGCAGATTCCTGACAGACAACATCATAATGAGATGTCTCGCCTCTTATTACACAGCCAAGTGCCACACACCCGTCAAATTTAGGATTCTCTACACCCTTACTAGCCTCGCGCATAGCACCGAATTTTGCGGCCAAGGGTATTTCAAGCGCTCCGGCAACCTCGAAAATCTCATATGTCGCATGATTTTTTTTCAGGCATGCTTTTGTACCAAGAAGCAGAAAGTCCGATACTTCTTTATAGTATGGTGACACAACAATCATGATATGGGACATTTCAAATCTGCCTATTGGTCTGTAATTGCACGATGACCTTGAATGTGAAGATCATATCCATCCAACCCGGCGATGTTTTTCGGACTGTTGGACAGTAAAATCATATTCCGCACCCCCAAGTCCAGCAAAATCTGAGCCCCTATTCCGTAATCACGTAAAACAGTCTGGGTTTTCAAATCTGCCTGTCCCTCTTTCCCTACTAACTTTTCGGAAAGCGTTTTTGCGTTAGGGGGGCGAAGCAAAACAATAACACCCTGCCCCTCTTGATCAATAATCTCCATAGAACGCTGCAAAACAGAATCCTGACCAAGCACATCACTTAAAATATTCAAGGCATGCATTCGCACTAAAACCGGCTCTTCTTGATTTGAAATATCGCCCTTAACGAGGGCTATATGTTCCGCATAATCAATACGCGCAGCATAAAGACACAGCTTGAACTCACCCCCGTGATGCGAAATGAACGGTTGTTCGTGAATGCGCTCCACCAGAGTCTCATTGCACCTACGGTACGCAATAAGATCTGCAATGGTTCCGATCTTCAAATTATGAAGCTGGGCAAATGCCACAAGATCATCCAATCTTGCCATTGAACCATCATCGTTCATAATCTCACAAATAACACCAGCGCCGCTAAATCCTGCCATTTTTGCAAGATCCACCGCCGCTTCTGTGTGACCCGCACGCACCAAAACGCCACCTTCTCTTGCCATTAGAGGAAAAATATGGCCCGGCGTTGCTATGGATCCTGGCCCGCTTTCTGGATCTATTGCAGCTTGTATAGTTTTTGCACGATCTGCTGCAGAAATACCGGTAGTAATTCCTTCCTTTGCCTCAATAGAAACTGTAAAAGCAGTACGGTGCTGGCTGTTATTACCGCGCCCCATTAATTGGAGACCAAGCCTATCGACCATCGGCTCTTCCATTGGAAGACATATTAGACCACGACCGTCCTTTGCCATAAAATTAATGTTTTCAGGCGTTGCCATTTCCGCTGCAATAATAAGGTCCCCTTCATTCTCCCGATCTTCGTCATCAACAATAATTACAGGCTTACCAACACGAATATCGGCAATAATATCATCGATAGAAGATAACACTGGTTGATCTTCCTCGCTCAAACGCGCATCCTTTATCTCTTGCTTTGATATAGTAGAATTACTCATCCAAGTCCCTTCATCATCTTTGCAACATAGCGTGCAAGCATATCAATTTCTATATTCAATTCATCTCCACCATTTAAATTCTGTAATGTGGTATTTTCCCATGTATGTGGAATTATATTCACACCAAAAGATTGGTCATGGACTTCATTAACAGTAAGCGACACGCCGTCAAGCGTAATCGAGCCCTTGGGAACAATATATTTTTCATACCCCTTGGGTATTGCAATTGTTAACCTCCGAGATCCTGCGTCACCTTGAATATCAATAATTTTAGTCATTGAATCCACATGCCCCGAGACAAAATGCCCCCCGACCTCATCACCTACCTTTAAGGATGGCTCTAGGTTTACATGTGTCATGACCCTCCATGACCCTATAGTGGTTCTGTTTAACGTTTCACTGGAAACATCAAAAAACAAAGATGAATTTGTCTTTTCCACAACAGTGAGGCAACAGCCAGCACAAGAGACGGATGACCCGATTTTGACCTCATTTAGGGGCATTTTAGTGTCAATCTCGATCCGCATATCGCTGTCCGATTTGTGGATTTGTTTTACAGTGCCTATATCTTGAACCAAACCTGTAAACATCTATGCCTCAACCTTTTTGCTGTATCTTTCTAACGTATCCTGCCCTAATGCCTCTACTGACTTCAGCGTCAAATCGTGTCGTTCTTTCAGGGTCACAATATTAAACCCATTAACAGCCGCTTTTGCTTCATCACCTAAAACTGTAGGTGCGCGGTAGACCACAACTTCATCGTACAAGCCGGCTCTTAAAAACGATGTATGAACCCCTGCACCACCTTCAATTAACACACGTGTTATCCCCTGATCTGCCAACAGTTCTAATACTTGCTCAAGATTATTGCAATCCACCTGATGTAACACAGCAGCTTTATTTTCCAATGCTTTACTGCTGCTTTTCTCCTTATGAAGTATCCACAAAGGAGTGCCGTTCGCACTTTGTACAAGCCTGCTATCCACAGGTGTCCTTAAATTGTTATCTAGAACAATGCGCACAGACTTATGGTCTATGCCTTTTAAGCGTGTTGTAAGCAAAGGATCATCTGTTAAAACTGTCCCAACTCCAACTAGAATTGCATCATGTTGTGCGCGTATATGCTGCACATGATGACGCGCAGTTTCACCGGTAATCCATTGGCTTTCGCCAGAGGCACATGCAATTTTTCCATCCAGAGTACAGGCTATTTTGAGTGTTACAAACGGCCTCGATTTTCTTATTTTAGTAAAAAAGCCGGCATTGACCTTTTCACATTCCTCTTGAAGAATGCCCGAAACAACCTCAATTCCTGCATCTCTTAGAATTTCTTCTGACTTGCCGGCAACACGAGGGTCAACGTCATCCACCCCCATCACTACGCGCTGAACGCCGGATTTAATTATAGCATCGACACAAGCACCTGTTTCCCCCTTATGTGAACAAGGCTCAAGTGTCACATATAATGTTGCACCCTTTGCACTTTGCCCTGCGGCATCCAGTGCTTCCTTTTCTGCATGTGGCCGACCGCCATCTTGTGTGCGGGCACGAGCAATAACATGCCCGCCCTTAACAATAACGCACCCCACGGAAGGATTAGGCCATGTTCGGCCAAGCCCTCTGCGCGCTAGAGATATAGCGCTTCTCATATAATGGGTGTCTGCAGACGAGCTCATGGCTCAGGCCTTTTTGCGTTTTTTGGGTTCTTTCATATGAGTGACTTTACTGAGAAAGTCATTAAAGTCCTCAGGATCACGAAAATCCTTATAAACAGAGGCAAACCTGATATAGCCGACAGCATCCAAACGGGTCAAAGCATCCATAACAAGCTCACCTATTTTGTCTGAATGCACTTCTGCTTCACCCTGTGACTCAAGAATCCTGACAATCTTGTTGGCTTCTTCCTCAATAGCCTCGAGTTCCACAGGTCTTTTACGTAGGGCAACCTGCATTGAACGTATGATCTTATCTCTGTCGAAGGGCTGTTTTCTGCCGCCGCCCTTTAAAACCGTCATCTCGCGCAACTGAACACGCTCAAAGGTTGTGAACCTCTGCTCACAATCCGGACAAGACCGACGCCGCCGAATGGTTGAATTATCTTCCGTCGGCCTTGAGTCTTTTACTTGTGTTTCATCACTTCCACAAAACGGACAGCGCATGTTATGCTCTCACTTCGTTATTCATTGGGATAAATAGGAAAACGTGCACATAACTCGTCAACTTTTTTATGCACCGCAGCCTCTACCGCAGCATTCCCTTCTACCCCATTTTCTTTAAGCCCATCAAGGACCTCAATGGTATATTGACCAACCTGTTTGAACTCCTCTGGACCAAAACCACGACTTGTAGCTGCCGGTGTACCCAAGCGCACGCCAGAAGTTACCATAGGCGGCGCTGGATCAAATGGGACGGCATTTTTGTTACACGTCATCCCCGCGCGCTCAAGAGATATCTCGGCGTCTTTACCGGTCAACCCCTTGGGTCTCAAATCAACCAGAACGATATGGCTATCTGTTCCACCCGAAACAATATCAACACCACCCTCTTTAAGTGTTGCTGCTAATACGCGTGCATTATCAATCACGGCCTGTCCATAAGCCTTAAACTCAGGACGCAAAGCCTCCCCATAAGCTACCGCTTTTCCAGCAATCACATGCATCAGCGGCCCACCCTGAATTCCCGGGAAAATAGCTGAATTCAGCTTTTTGAAAATATCCAGATCATTGGTTAAAATCATACCTCCACGCGGCCCGCGTAAAGTTTTATGTGTTGTCGTTGTCACCACATGCGCATGCGGCACAGGAGAAGGATACGTCCCTGCAGCAATCAGACCGGCATAATGCGCCATATCTACAAACAAATATGCCCCTATAGAATCTGCAATTTTTCTGAAGCGTTCAAAATCTATATGGCGAGGATATGCCGAAGCGCCGGCAATAATCATTTTGGGCTTATGCTCCTGCGCCAGTTTCTCAACCTCTTCATAATCAAGCAAAGAATCGGATTCCCGAACGCCATACTGGATAGCATTAAACCACTTCCCTGATTGGTTTGGCGCCGCACCGTGCGTCAGATGACCGCCAGCCGCCAGAGACATCCCGAGAATTGTATCACCCGGCTGTAGTAAAGCCTGCATAACACCTTGGTTTGCCTGAGAACCGGAATTAGGTTGTACATTTGCATATTTTGCGCCAAACAATTCCTTTGCACGCTCTCGTGCAATATTTTCGACAACATCAACAAATTCGCACCCACCGTAATAACGACGCCCTGGATAGCCTTCTGCGTATTTGTTTGTAAGAACAGAACCCTGAGCTTGAAGCACCGCACGAGACACAATATTTTCCGAAGCAATAAGTTCTATTTGAGTTTTTTGCCTATCCAATTCGTTCTGGATGCTCTCGTAAATATCCGGATCAACATTTTGAAGATCATCTATAAAGAAGCCCTCATACCCTGACACTTTCAGTTTTTCTGCGGCATTGCTCATAGTTTTGTCCTCCATTGATTAATCTGTGTTTGAAAGTTTCTCTACACGGCGTTGATGGCGACCGCCCTCAAATTGTGTATTTAAAAATGTCTCGACGATTTCACAAGCCACTTCAATGCCTGTAATACGCTCCCCCAATGCCAGAACATTTGCATCGTTATGCTGGCGGCATAATCTGGCCATTGTTACATCTGTACATAAAGCAGCCCTTACCTCTGGATAACGGTTTGCAGCTATCGAAATCCCAATACCGGAACCACATATTATGATTCCTGTATCCACGTCCCCATTTTTGACGCTTTTTGCAACAGCTTGCCCATATTCAGGATAATCAACTGAATCCCTAGATGTTGTGCCAAGATCGACAAATTCGACCTTGTCTGAAAAATGTAATTTGACAGCCTCTTTTAGCGTGTATCCCCCATGATCACTCGCTATAGCGATTTTTCTCATTGCAGTCCTTTTGCACTATCTGTGCATCAAAATGTGAATAAAGAGATACAATATATAGTCATTAAACCCTCAGGAAATCAATCCCTTCTTTTTTAAAACATACTCAAGGCGCTTAAGGGCGTTTCGCTCTAAAATATCTCTGGAGGATGTTGCGGGACCCTGTATAGATATTTCGGTTAGAGAATTAGTGTCCATAGCAGACACCTTCACTACGTTCCCGACTGCATGGAATTCAATTATGACTTCACGTCCATTAAGGTTGTGCTTGTCCATTTGCTTAGGCTTTTTTAGAAAGATTAAAAACCACTACCGAAATTAGTCTGCTGGGCCCAGAATCTCTCAAGCATCTTAAGGGTCTGGTTTAAATCAACAAGGCGCTCGTTAGTAATTTCTGTTCCGTCAATTTGCGTTTCATGCCTATCAAACATTTCTGAAATCATCCGGCGAAGATCAATACCCTTATCTGATAGCCTGACGCGGATAGATCTTTTGTCATGCACGGAACGCTCCTGAACCAGATAGTCGTTTTCTACCATCTTTTTAACATTGTAGGACACATTGGAACCAAGATAATAACCACGGATCGTCAGTTCCCCGACAGTCATCTCGTCTTCACCCACATTATAGAGGATCATGCACTGAACGTTGTTAATGTCCTGAATATTTTTCTTATCGAGTTCGACTTTTAAAACATCCAAAAAATGACGGTGTAATCGTTCGATTAATTGAATGGCTTCGTAATAGGGTGTTGTCACGTTATTATCTCCAGATATTTTGTCATGACCTTATCAGAGGGTTAATCATAATTAAAGTTGATATAACCGCAAAGTGATTTTATATATCTTTATACCTTAATGAACTCTAAAACTTGCAGGAATTCAAGATGAATTATGGCTCTTTCCCACTAAAACGCATGCGTCGCCTTCGTTCAAGCCAGTGGATAAGGGATTTGGTGGAGGAAAATCAGGTTGGTGTTAAAGACCTGATATGGCCTGTATTTGTCATTGAAGGAAAAAATACAACCGAATCAGTCTCTTCCATGCCTGGTGTAAACCGGTACTCAATTGATCTTTTAGTAAAAGAAGTTACAGAAGCCAAAAATCTAGGTATTGCAGCTGTTGCATTATTCCCAATCACACCCTCGGACAAAAAAGCCGACGATGGAAAAGAGGCCTATAATCCCGATAATCTTATTTGCCGGGCAATTAAGTCAGTAAAAGATTCAGTGCCTGAAGTGGGTATCATAACGGATGTTGCTCTCGATCCTTATACAAGTCACGGGCATGATGGTTTGCTCCAAGGCGAAGAAATTTTGAATGATGCAACAATTGAAATTCTTTGCAAGCAAGCACTAGTGCAAGCCGATGCAGGCGCAGATATTATAGCCCCCTCGGATATGATGGATGGAAGAATTGGAGAAATTCGAAAAACATTAGACAAACAAAACCATCAAAATATTATGATTCTTTCCTACGCCGCAAAATATGCGTCGGGGTTTTATGGGCCATTCAGGGAGGCCGTTCAATCTTCCGGATTTCTCCAAGGCGATAAAAAAACCTACCAAATGAACCCTGCCAACTCCGATGAAGCACTTCAGGAAATTGCCATGGATCTGCAAGAGGGCGCAGACATGGTGATGGTAAAACCCGGCATGCCTTACCTTGATATTATTAGAAGAGTCAAAACCGAATTTAATGTTCCAACCTTCGCATATCATGTTAGTGGAGAGTATGCGATGTTGCGCGCCGCCTGTGATCAAAGCTGGCTTGACTATAATGATGTTATTATGGAAACAATGATTTCTTTTAAGAGGGCAGGGGCGGATGGCATACTCACTTATGCTGCAAAGGATATTGCGCGGCTGCTGCATAAATAATGCTGTGCATTATTTAAAAAAATATTCCAGTTTCTTGATTTTTAACGAAAAAACACGCACAATGGGACTATACTAAATTCGGATCTATAGCGATTCTGCTGCGTTCATTTCTATATTCTGCGTATAGCCCTGTTTCTGCGGGCTTTATTTGTTGTATTTGAGCAAGAAATGCTTGCGCGTATTTTGGATACGCACGGTGAGAAAGGATAAAACCAGACAATGAAGCTTCTAGGCATCCTGCTTGTATTTGGCTGTACTTTTGGTGGTCTGGTTCTTACTGCAGGCTTTGAGAAAGCCATGCACCTTGTCACTGGTGTTATTCTGCCTAACGCCCCCGGTGAAATTATGGTTATTATGGGCTGTGCTATTGCCGCTTTCCTGATTGCCAACTCTATGGACACCGTAAAAAGCACAATGAAATACTTCAATAGCCTTGTAAAACCTTTCGCCTATACCAAGGAAGACTACGTAGAACTACTTAGCATGATGTTTACGCTCTTTAAGCTTGCTCGCCAAAAGGGTTTTCTGGCCCTTGAGCCCCATGTTGAAAATCCTGAAGAAAGCGAGATTTTCAAGCAATTCCCCAAATTCTATGGCAACCATCATGCCGTAACTTTTCTGTGTGATTATTTCAGGATTATTTCCCTAGGAAATGAGGATCCAGGTCAAATAGGCAGCCTGATGGACAAAGAAATTGAAGAAATAGCGCATCATGAGCATCATCCCGGGCACGCCGTGCACCATATGGCCGAAGGTATTCCTGCACTTGGTATTGTTGCTGCTGTGCTTGGTGTCATAAAAACAATGGCTTCTATTTCCGAACCTCCCGAAGTACTGGGAAAGCTGATTGGTGGTGCTTTGGTCGGTACGTTTCTGGGGGTATGGCTGTCCTATGGTATATTTGGACCTATTTCACAAGCGATGACGGAAAAGGCAGATTCTGAAATTATGTATTACAAAGTTTTAAAAGCCGGGATTGTCGCTTTTCTTACAGGCGCTGCACCGCAGGTTGCTGTGGAGTTTGCACGTAAAGCACTGCCACATAATCTTCAACCTACATTTTTAGAGTTAGAGGAAATTTTAAATGAGTTGCCTGCTCCGGCTGCTTAATAAGGATGTTTGATGGTTAGTAACGAGCAGATAATAATTAAAATTATAAAACTGCCCTACACTCACCGTGGAGGAGCATGGAAGGTTGCATATGCAGACTTTGTGACTGCCATGATGGCCTTCTTTCTGTTGATGTGGTTGCTCAACGTCACAACGCAAGAACAAAGAAATGCAATCTCAGATTATTTTAGCCCTACCCCCACAGTCGCCTCAAAAAGTGAAAGCGGATCAGGTGGTGTTATGGGCGGACTCACAATGTCACCTGAAGGATCAATGGCCTCACAAAAAAACCCTCTCATCCCACAGCAACCACAGCAAGATAGAAAACGCGGGACACTTGAAAAATCAAAAGTTGCAAAAGCAAGAGAAGCCGCAGAAAAAAAGCGCTTCGAGAAGGCTGCTGAAAAAATAAAAGAAACAATAGAGAAGAATAAGGAGCTTGCTAAATTATCCAAGAACATCCTGATTGACATGACCCCCGAGGGCCTGCGCATTCAGATTATTGACCAGGATGGAGAAGCCATGTTTCCTCCGGGAAGTTCTAAAATGTTTGAAAAAACACGTATGTTGCTCGAACAGATCACAGGTGTTGTTCTTGATATGCCTAACGAACTCTCCATTCGTGGCCACACAGACGCAACACGCTATGCCGAGGGCGCAACATACACAAACTGGGAGCTTTCATCTGATCGCGCCAATGCTTCCCGCCGTGTGATGTTAGAATCCGGCATGCCAAAAGAGCGTGTGAATAATGTCATGGGCAAAGCTGATACAGTGCCGCTAATTGTTGATGACCCGCTTGACTCTAGAAATAGGCGCATTACCCTTATCTTATTGAAAGAAGATATTACGAACCCTCTTCCTCCTGATGAAGAAGACGAGGACGGAGGTTATATCGAGGAAGAAGAACCCTATCAATTGAACTCGGAGCCTAAAAGCCCCTATCGTAAAACACCGGGAATAGTTGAATTCCCCTGATATTGTATTTATTTAATCAAAGCGATTATTTTTGGGAAATCCATTAGGGGGGAGGCGCCCTGCTGCGGCCCTCTTACCAATCCACGGCGCTATATCGTCAACCACAGTTGATCCTGCTCCGTATTTGTAAGAAAGCCCTTCTTCAAGATTAAACGTCTTTGCATCACACAAACCTCCATCCTTGAATTTTTGTAATATTACGCCCTTCCCTTTGCTCATTTCTGGCAATTCATCCAGCGGGAAAACCAGCATTTTACGGTTTTTACCGATAACAGCAACGTGATCATCGCCATCTTCAACATAGCGACACAGAACAGCCTCGACCTTTCCAGAGACATTCAATACCTGCTTACCTGTTTTGGTCTGCGCCAGAACATCATCAGCATTAACAGTGAAACCCCGTCCATCTGTAGATGCGACCAACATTTTTTGCCCGGGCTTATGAACACGCATATCCACAATATCTGCATCATTTGGCACATCAATCATAATACGCACAGGCTCGCCAAAACCCCGTCCAGATGGCAACTTATCACATCCAAGAGTATAGAATCTTCCATTCGTGGCAAAAACCACAAGCTTGTCTGTTGTTTGGGCTTCAATAACAAATTGGCCCCGATCTCCATCTTTATATTTAATCTCGCTTGCTTTATGACCATGGCCTTTCATTGCCTTTATCCAGCCTTGAGAGGAACTAATGATTGTTACCGGCTCTTTCTCAATCATGACGGAGTCAAGATCGACTGCCATAGGCACCAAAGCCGCTCCAATTGTGGTACGGCGCCGCCCCAGTTCAGTATCTTCACCAAACAGCGTTTTAATATGTTTGATTTGTTTCTTGATTTTCGTCCACTGACGAGCCTCTGACTTAATGAGCTTCATAAGTTCGTCACGCTCTTTTTCAAGTTCGTCATGCTCTGTTTTAATTTCAATTTCTTCCAGCTTATGCAACCGGCGCAAACGTAGATTAAGAACAGCCTCAACCTGAACTTCCGAAAGCTTGAACTTCTTCATTAATTCGGCCTTAGGATCGTCTTCAAAACGAATAATACGAATGACCTCATCAATATTAAGATATACGACAAGATACCCGGCCAACACTTCCAATCGATGTAAAACCTTCTCTAAACGAAACTGAGAACGGCGGACCAGCACTTCCTGCTGATGGTTCATCCAGTTTTGCAAGGCTTCCTTAATATTCATAACCTTGGGAACAAGACCATTTTCAAGAACATTAAGATTCATGTTAAACCGTGTCTCGAGATCGCACGCACGGAACAGCGCCTCCATCAATATTTCCGGCTGAACATTACGGTTTTTAGGTACCAGAACCAGACGCACATCCTCTGCTGACTCATCACGCACATCTTCAAGAAGTGGCAGTTTTCGTGTGTTAATCAGATCTGCTATTTTTTCAATCAGTTTTGATTTTTGAACCTGATAAGGGATCTCGGAAACCACAATTTGATATGTGCCCTGCTTCAACTCTTCCTTTTCCCAACGGGCACGAACGCGGAAAGCCCCCTTCCCGGTTCTATAGGCCTCTATGACATCCTTTTTGTCTTCGACAAGAATACCACCGGTAGGCATATCAGGGCCTTGAACAATATCCACAATCTCTTCAATTGTAGGGTCTTTCTCAAGCATCAACTCCATTGCCGCACAAAGTTCTGCAACATTATGAGGAGGGATATTTGTAGCCATACCCACTGCAATACCGCTGGACCCATTGGCCAAAAGATTTGGAAATCCACCAGGTAAAACAACTGGCTCTGTTTCGGAACCATCATATGTTGGACGAAAGTCAACAGCGTTTTCTTCGATACCATCGAGCAGCATCAAAGCAACATCTGTAAGACGCGCTTCTGTATATCGCATGGCTGCGGCATTATCGCCGTCAATATTTCCAAAATTCCCCTGTCCGTCTACAAGTGGATATCTTTGAGAAAAATCCTGTGCCAAACGAACCATGGCATCATAAACGGCTGTATCCCCATGAGGGTGGAATTTACCAATCACGTCACCAACTACACGCGCTGATTTTTTAGGGCGCTGGTTCGGGTTTAGCTTAAGTTGATACATCGCATACATAAGGCGACGGTGGACAGGCTTCATACCATCACGAACATCCGGCAAGGAACGGCTCATAATCGTCGACAGGGCATAAGACAGGTATCGGTCCGATAGAATCTCGTTCATCGGCTGATCAATAATTTCCTGCTCCACTATATTATCCTGCGCCATGTAGTTCTTTACCTAATTCATATGTATCCTTGAGAATGCCCTCTGTTTTGGCAAAATGTTCGGCAAAACGCAAGCCTAACCTTTCGCGCGCCTCTGGCAATCCACGGTTATGATGTATAAAAACCCAGTGTTCCAGGAAAAAGCGTGTTGCCTGAAGCCCCATAATAATATCGAGCGTTTCCGTCCCCCCCCCTTTGGGTGTCAAAAATTCCGGTAGCGGCAAAAGCTTATCTTTATAAGGCTCTCCCGCTTCAAAACTTACAGCACGACCAGTCTTGGGGCTGATATAGGCTAGCCTGTTATCATCACCTCCACCTGCACAGCGCCCCAAATCGAGTGTAAAGCCCAGTTCTTTTAACAAAGCAATTTCCCACATAACATACCCCGCAGCCCAGACATCACCCTCTAAAATATCCAGAAGAGCCAATAATCCGTCATACAATCCCTGTTGGCCTTCATTCTCGGGAATAGCCTGATCACACAACGCACACGCTGATTGAAGCGCCGCCAACTTTAAAGGGTCTTGCATAATACGGGCTGCTGTGGATTTGCACAGCTCAAAAGAAAAAGCACCCAGACTTTCAGAGGTGCGAGCCTGCCATGACGTATCAACAATATTCCCAACCTCAAGGGTTCCTCGATTCTTTGTTGAAAAAGCACCACGAACATATCCTGCTTGTCGCCCCTGTTTTGCTGTCAAAACAGATACAATTGCGCCATTTTCACCATGCGGGCGCACCGCCAGTATGATTGATTGATCTTGCCATCGTTCCATAACTGACTATTATCATGATCCTGTTGCCCTAATACCAGAAGGATTTATAAAAATCATGGTGACTGTCCCCAAGTCAGAAATACTGAACCTGTGCGTTCAGGCATTCCAGAATGCTGGTTTAGAGGATCAGGGCGCGATTCATACCATTTATAACCACCTATTAGAGAATGAACTTTCCGGTAAAAAATCTCATGGCTTGCTGCGCGTTAAGTGGAGTATTGATTATATAAAGAAGCAGGGGCTTCCACTATCAAAGCCAACCTTGGCCCTAGACCTAGGCGCTCTTGCTATTGTTGATGGACAAAATAATCTGGGCTTAGTCGCTGCAAAATTTGCCGTTGAAACAGCCACAGTCAAAGCAAAACAACATGGAATCAGCTTTGTCGGTGCCCGCAATCATTTTGGGACGACAGGCAGCATGAATTACTATAACCGGCTTTTTGTTGAGCAAGGCCTAATAGGAATAGCAGGCTGCAATTCACTTGCTATGGTTTGCCATCCAAATGGGTATGATCCGGTGATCGGAACAAACCCTATTTCCTTTGGCATTCCTTCGCAAAAAACACCATGCATTATTGATGTCACAACCGCACAATGGGCCTATGGTAAACTGCTTGAAATGAATAAAAACGGCGATGAAATGCCTAGCGATGCCATGGTGGATAAAGAAGGAAAGCCATCACAGAATATAAGAGATGCACTTGACGGCGCCCTGCTTCCCCTAAATGGTTTCAAGGGGTTTTCTATCGGTTTGGCCATAGAGATTCTTGGTGGCCCGTTAATAGGAGCAAAATCCGGTATGAACGCCGTAAAAGGCAGTGATGGTATATTTTTTATTGCTCTCAATCCGGATATGCTGGTTGGACAAGATATTTTTGAAGAACAAGTCGAATTACTGCTCCGGGAAGTCAAAGCCTCGAAAAAACATGCAGAAATCCAAGAATTGCTTATACCCGGGGAGCGTTCCCAACGCGTTTATGACAGAGAAAAAGAAAAAGATACAATCGAAATGAGTGATACTGTATATGCAGAACTCAAGGAGCTTGCAGCATGATAAAAAACGTTGGCATTGCCGGAGTAGGTGCAATAGGAAGCGCAGTCGCACGTGCTCTTGTTAGCGAGCGCGGTATTAACGGGTTTAAACTGGGGCTTGTTTCCGACCCTTACTCAAACAACACTTTTGACGTTGAAAATGTAGATTTTGATGCTTTGGTTGAAGGCTCGGATATCATTATTGAATGCCTTCCCGCCGACATCGTCCCTGCGCTTGCTGAAAAAGTTTTTGCTGCAGGTAAGGATATTGTTTTTATCAGCAGTGCTGCGCTTCTTATTTATCCACAGATCATGGAAGCGCACAAAAAATCACGCGGCAATGCTTATCTTCCTTCTGGTGCACTCTGTGGATTAGATGGTGTAAAAGCTATGAAGGAAATGGGGATAGAAAGCGCCCAGATTACCTCAACAAAAAAACCTTCAGGGTTTTCAGACGCCCCTTATATAGAGAAAAACAATATTAATCTGTCCGAAATAAAGCAAAAAACTATACTATTTGAAGGCAACGCGCTGGAAGCATCCCACGGATTCCCGGCAAACATAAATGTTGCTGCGACATTGAGTCTGGCCGGAATAGGCGCGAATGACACCCGCGTGGAAATATGGGCAGATCCTGAAGCCACAGGAAACACACATGAAATCACTGTAAAAAGCCAGTATTCTACTATGACATCACGAATAGAAAACATGCCCGACCCAAATAACCCCAAAAGCTCTGTTCTTGCAGCGCAGAGTATTGTATCAACATTGCGTGACATGAGTTCAGCGCTAAAAATATCCTAAGGAATATAATGAAATGCCATTACCAGCTAAACATTTTTATATGATAAGACACGGTGAAACCGAGGCAAATCGGGATCGTATCATGGCAGGCAGTATGGATTCTCCCTTAACCGATAACGGACGCAATCAAGCACAAAGCGTTCAAGATATTGTTCTTAAGCTTGAGATAAGGCCCAGCATCATTGTACACAGTAATCTTTCCCGTGCCCGTGAGACTGCCAGGATTATTAATGAAGCACTTAATGTTCCCATTTATGAAGACCCGGATTTAGCTGAATTACATGCCGGAGACTGGGAAGGTGTCCCTTACGAGGTCTGTGATGAATTACTGACAGGATGGCCCACACCCCCGAATGGTGAAACCTTCACTGATTTTTGCAGTCGCATTAAACGCGGCAAAATCAATAACCTGAGTAAGCATGAGGGGCCTATCCTAATTGTCAGTCATGGCGGCGTATTTCGCGGCCTTGGTGGTATATACGGTCTTCATACGCCCGGTATATTTAAAAACTGTCACTTATACGAGTTTCAACCCGCTGATATCGAAACTTTTCCATGGCATGTATGGTCATACGAGGAATGCGGCACACGCCTAAAATCAGAAGTTTTCCACCAAAGCAAAATACTAAAATGCGCTTGATATGGCCTGATAAACGGCAAGCGCCTGCTTCGTTTCCTTAACGTCATGAACTCGAACTATTTGAACGCCTCGCTCAACACCAAATAATGCCGCCGCGATAGACCCTGAAAGCCTGTTTTGAGGATCATTTTCACCGGCAATACTCCCTATAAAGCTTTTACGGGACACACCAAGCATTACCGGACATCCCAAGCTCTGGAATTTATTGATATTGTGCAATAGAGATAGATTATGTTCAACAGTCTTACCAAAACCAATACCGGGATCAATTATGATGCGGTCAGCAGAAATCCTGTTTTTTATACAAAATTCTATTCGCTCCTGAAGGTAAGATAGTATTTCTGCCACGACATCTTCATATTGAGGCTGGGATTGCATTGTCTGGGGCTTACCTCGCATGTGCATAAGACAAACCGGCATGCCACTCGCAGATATCACCTCAACAGATTTTTTATCGTGTGTTAGAGCGCTTACATCGTTCACAATATTGGCGCCAGCTTCTATTGCAGATTTCATCGTGGCCGCATTACGCGTATCTATAGAAATAAACTGTGCTTTATCTTTCAGCCCTTCTAATACTGGTATTACCCTATTAAGCTCTTCTTCCACAGACATAATATCTGCGCCTGGCCTTGTGGATTCTCCGCCTATATCAAGAATATCTGCGCCCTCGTCCAAGAGTGATAGCCCATGGGCTATAGCCATTTCACTAGTATAAAACTCTCCTCCATCAGAAAAACTATCGGGGGTCACATTAACAACCCCCATAACGAGCGGAGCACCGTCTTTGATTTTTGAAATTATATCTTTCATACTGCCTTTTTATCCCCATATGTGGATTTTAGAGAAGAATTATCAATACGTTCTATTTTCTGATCCAATGACAAATCTCTAATCATTTCATCCACCGTCTTATCCAGACGTACATGTCGCCAATTTGGCGCCACTTCCTGTAACGGAAAGAGCACAAAGGCTCGTTCATGCATACGTGGATGCGGTAGGGACAGTAGGGAGCTCTCAAGAATTTCCCCATCATAACAAATAATATCAAGATCAAGCACCCGTGCCTCATTAAGAGCATTTCTGACACGCCCTGCCTCTTTCTCCACATAATTGAATGCCGTCAGTAAATCCTCTGGAGAAAGGCTGGTTTCAACCCTACAAATTGCATTCCGATACCATGGTTGGTCAGAAACTGGTACGGGTGCTGATTTCCAGATGTTTGATGATTTCGAAATGAACACCCCCCTGCTGGCTAAATGCGCGGAACACGACTGCAAAGACTGTTCAGGCGTACCAAAAGCACCCTCTAAATTCGCACCTAACCCAATCAAAATCATAGATTTTCCTCTTAAAAACAACTAAGGAGCCTAACAGGCTCCTTTTCCTAAATCTATCGATTTATCCCCCTACGAAGCCCAAGTCCGTACTTTGCCTGTATCAACATGAACAAAGTTACTGCGCGGATAATAACCCACACCGCCAGCCTGTAGTGATTTTGCTGTATTTCTAAGCTGCTTCGTACTGTATCCAGGAATTCTTATATCTACCGCCTGACCATACATATGGAATGAATTGGAGGCCACACCCGATGTTTTCCTGCCCAACATCGCGTTAGTCTTTGGGCTACGATAGCCAGACAGGACATGGTAAGGGTTTCTTGCACCGATTTTTCTATGCACTATCGACAGGATATCAACGACATGAGGATCCATAGGAAAAACTTCATTTGTACGGAAATCACGAAGGACATAATTCAAACGCTCAAATGCCTCCGGCAAATACTTGTCACCAACACGATAAACACCGGAGAAACTTTCGCCCGTATGTGCATGACGAAACGCTATTTTCCAAGTAGATGAATTATTCGCCGCCAAAACATCCGTTGCAGACACTAAAGGCACTAAAGAGCTGATAATTCCGGCAGCACCAATTTTCAAAAGATCACGCCGCTGTGAGTCCAGCTGGCCGTCAGATGTATTCGTTGTAAAAAAGTTACTCGCCATATCGACCTCATATACTCCCTACACGAAAAATAAATTTATAAAATCCAATCCCGCGTAGAACACCGAGTTCTACAACAGTTTCAAAATTGAGTAAAGAAAGAATTTTTACGGAACCTTCTGTCCGTCTACACAGACTGTGGACAGAACTAATCCACAACACATACTTGCTTACGTACATTATCCCTTAAAAACTATAATTCGTCAAGTTTTTCTAATAGTTGCAGAAGTTTCTTATCACGCCCGTAAACATCTATTCCATAGTTAACCCTATCGTTATCCCCAAGCCACACCGTGTAATACATGATATATACTGGCATATTCTCGTCTGTGTATATGTCTCTTGTCTTATCCTCGGACATGACAACATTAAATTGCCGCTGATCCCAGCCGCCTTTCTTTTCCAGAACAAACATGGCTACTTTTTCCGGATCTTTCATCCTGATACACCCCGAAGAAAGTGCTCTACTTGATGCATTAAACAAGGATTTTTCATTCGTATCATGTAAGTAAATATTGTACCGATTAGGCATCAAAATTCTTATCATACCTAGGGGGTTATGGGCTCCTGGAATCTGAACCAGCTTTAATGCTTCCAATTCCGCTTCACTAATACTATTCCAATCAATAATACTTGGGTCTATTGTTAACGCCTCAGCCCCATACCCATTAAAAAGCTCCATTCCCTTATCGGCCAAATAGTTCGGGTTTTCTTGTAAATGGGGGACAATATCTTCTTTTTTAATTGTTGGTGGAACCGTCCAATCTGGATGAAACCTAACCCCGTGAATAGATGTTACAAATATGTTTGTCTGCCTTTCCTCTCGCCCGACAATAACAGGCATCTGAAACCTGACAGCCCCCTTATCGATAGCCCAAAGCATTGCAGACGGAATATTAACAATAATAAAGCGCTCGGGCTTTTTATCATGAACCCAACGAAGACGTTCCATATTTACAATGATCTGGTTAATTTTGTCTTGTGCCCCCCTATTCATAGCACTCAGAGTCATCTTCCCAATCACTCCGTCCGGCACAAGACCTTCTTTTAACTGAAACTTTTTAACCGCCTCCACAAGATCAGGGTCATACATGTATTTCTTTTCTTCAGGTACATCCTTCAAGCCCATTCTCTGTCGGAGTCTAGGGATATTATTATACCCCCTACCAGGCAGGGCCACTGTTTCAAAAAAAATCTTCTGTGGCGACGCTCCAACATATGACCGCTCTTCAACCAAGCGAATAAGTTCGGATTTTAGTGCTTGATATGTCTTTGTCTGGGGCTCTATGGACTTAAAAAGACGTATTATATTTACATCATCCTTTAGCGTCTCCAGCGCATCACGAATTGAAACGGGCTGCCTCCAATGTTCCGGATTTAAGTCCATATCCAGAGCGCGAATACGCATGCCGCTCAGGTCTCTAAAGTGCCTAATATAAGCATCTGTGAGCAACAACTCGACTTCGAGCATTCTGTTCTCATCCAGATCTTTGCTGAAATCGTTTCCTGCATATATGCCTTTAATTGTTTCAAGATGATAGGCCTTAGGCTTTAGACCGTTCTGCCATGAATTCTCAATTAAAAACAGCAAGTCTCTGCCCTTTTGATTTAAAGATCTACCTTTAAACCATAAAGGCTCTCCCTGTCGCTCTTCATAAAAGCTACTGATAGCATCAGCATCGACAAGCACCTTGGCCTGTGCAATACCTGGATTAATTAATAAATTGCATAAGCCAACTACCAAAAAGAAACATATTTTTTGTCTTATGCTCATAAAGATCTCAGCCTATAAGTCCACGTAGATGTGTGTTTCCTCTTTTGCTCCTGGATGTGTCACCGCGCCATCACGCGCTGGCCCCACAAGCTGAGCATATTTGTATAGAGCACCGGAATTATAGTTTGTCCCGCGCGGTTTCCATTTTTTCCTGCGCTCAGCCCATTGCTCATCCGACAACTGCACATCGATGGTCCCATTTTCTGCATCGATTGTAATAATATCACCATTTTCTAACAAGGCAATTGGGCCACCAACTGCAGCCTCAGGCCCAACATGCCCAATGCAGAAACCACGTGTTCCGCCAGAAAAGCGGCCATCTGTGATCAGGGCGACCTTTCCTCCTGTGCCTTGCCCGTATAGCGCGGCAGTTGTAGACAACATTTCGCGCATACCGGGACCACCTTTTGCCCCTTCATAGCGAATAACAAGAACATCTCCATCCTTATACTCACGTTTCTGCACGGCTTCAAAACAAGCCTCTTCACCATCAAAAACACGGGCTGGACCTTCAAAAATCAACTTCTCCATGCCGGCAATTTTAACAATCGCACCTTCGGGTGCCAGATTACCCTTCAATCCTACGACACCGCCAGTTGGATAGATTGGATTCTTTACAGGATAAATAACGTCCTGATCTTCTGGTAATTTAACTCCTTCGAGATTCTCTGCGATTGTTTTTCCTGTAACAGTGATACAGTCTCCATGGATAAAACCATTATCCAGAAGCTCCTTCAGCACGACACCAACACCCCCAACCTCGTAGAGATCTTTTGCTACATATTTCCCACCTGGACGGAGATTTGCAATATACGGTGTCTTTTTAAAGATTTCGGCAACATCAAAAAGATTGAATTCTATGCCTGCTTCATGCGCCATAGCAGGCAAATGAAGGGCGGCGTTTGTTGATCCTCCTGTAGCGGCTACAATAGCGGCTGCATTTTCCAATGATTTTTTTGTAACAATATCACGTGGGCGGGGCCCACCGTTACGAATAAGCTCAACCACAGCCTCTCCCGACGCTGCAGCATACTCATCTCTGCTTTCATAGGGTGCAGGCGCGCCCGCAGAATTAGGAAGCGCTAAACCTATCGCTTCACTAACGCAGGCCATAGTATTGGCAGTGAATTGTCCGCCACAAGCGCCTGCCGAAGGACAAGCCACGCACTCCAATTCATGTAAATCTTCATCTGACATGGTCCCTGCTGCATGTTGGCCGACAGCCTCAAATACATTGACCACATCAACATCTTTTCCACGAAACTTGCCTGGGAGAATTGTGCCCCCATACATAAAAATACTTGGTACGTTAAGGCGTATCATAACCATCATCATTCCTGGCAAGGATTTGTCACAACCAGCCAATCCAACCAATGCGTCGTAACAGTGACCGCGCATAGTGAGCTCGACTGAGTCAGCAATAACTTCACGTGATACAAGTGAAGAGCGCATGCCCTCATGCCCCATGGCGATACCATCAGTGACTGTAATTGTCGTGAATTCTCTTGGTGTTGCACCTGCTTTATCAACGCCCTTTTTAACGGCCTGCGCCTGACGAGATAATGCAATATTACAAGGCGCAGCCTCATTCCAACATGTAGCAACCCCAACCAAAGGCTGGTGAATCTGCTCTTCTGTCATGCCCATAGCATAGTAATACGACCTATGCGGAGCAGATTTGGGGCCTTCCGTTACATAGCGGCTTACCAGCTTGTTTTTGTCCCACCCATTTGAATGCTTTTTGTCACTCATTTTTCTAACCTTTTAAAATTTTTGTTCTTAATCATACCTGCCGTACTATACAAACAAAAAACAGGTTTAAAACCTGTTTTTAAAAATTCCCTGAACGAAGGTTATCGTTACATTTTTTTATTCTTTTTCCGATCACTCTTTTCCCGAGCCTCTTCCACTTGTTCCTTATCTTTTCTTATGCCTTCCTCTGCCTCTTCATTCCCCTCTTCGGCCAAAACCATTTCGTTATAGTATTTTCTAAAAGCATCAGCATTGGCTATATATGGAACTCGAATAAGCCGACGCCCTGTTCCCATGACAACCACACTGGCATAACCAAAAATATGACCTGGCAACATGCGCTCCAGATCAATACTTTCAACTTTACTGAGCCTTATATCCACCACATCCATCTGAAGTAATCCGTAACGCGCCAAAACACGTTTATTGGTGACAGCCAAAAGCAAGAAATGCATAGTTAAAATATCGAGGCACAGCATGACGGCACCCACCACCCCCAATAACACCCCTAAAGGAACTGCAATGAAGAAGGCCACCAATACCGCAAGAATAATTACAGCCACTGACTTCCAATATAAAGCATTGTGAAGCTCGGCGCGTAAGATTACTTCCTCACCATTTACCAGAACTTTTTCAATTTCCTGGTCTTGCACAGACCTACTTGCTTTTGCGCCTACTGGCACAGCTCTCTGGGTCATCTCGACTTCGCCTCCTCTATCGCCCGCCGGAACGAAATAGGGTCCTCTATGGGTGGCAATAAAACCTCCCCCACCCCCATACCGCGCACCATAATGCGTCCATAATTAAAAATACGTCCTAAGATAGGCTGAAGTACATTAACACCTTCAATCCTGTCTATACTAATTTCCCCTACATGACGCGCAACTAAGCCACGCTTGTATACCAAACGGCTGTTTGTAACTGCGATTTCTGTTGTTGCCTTAATAACCATCATTTGTGCAAATTTAACAAGGCCAAGTATAAAAACTAAAAACGCAAAAGCCCTTATACCGGGGTGAATAATAGGAATAGCTTTTATAAATCCGTAGCCACTAGGTAAACGCCCCATGTATTTATAAGCAAAAAAGGCCCCGACCATTACCACTATAGCCATCAAAAGCCCCCAGAAAATGGACATAAAGGAGCTAACGGTATACATCCAGTGAAACTTTCCAATATGAACAAGTTCTTCGTTAGGCCCCAGAGATTGTTGTACGTATAGCATAAATTTATCACTTCTATTTAAAAGATCTACGTACGCATGAGTATCACGGTGTAAATCAAAGGTTATTCTATATTGCGAGCATTCTAGCTGCAAGTTTCAAGATGCAAGCATGCACATTTTTTTAAGATTTTTGATGGCTTAAGCCTATGAATCTCCAAAACTAATACCTAAAGATCGAGCCGTATGAACACGCTTTCCCTTTATATCAACCACATTACACTCCTTAATAGCATCTTCGATTGCAACATCTGCTACATCTCCGTTCTGCCACGCCACCATACGGCCATACTTACCCTCAGCCAGAAGATCCACAGCCTTTACACCCAAAACCGAGGCCAAAAAGCGATCGTTATATGTGGGGCTTGCCCCTCTTTGCACATGACCAAGAACCGTAACGCGCGTTTCAAAACCTGTTGCCTCTGCTATCTTCATACCGAGATAATCCCCTATGCCGCCATATCGGGTCTCTCCGCCATGATAAACAACCTGATGCTTCTTTCCATCAGGGGTTTTAACAGCCTCTGACACCACAACAAGTGCAAAATTACGACCGCTATCTTTCACCGCTTTGATTTTCTTCGCTACATTCTCAATCGTATACTGTATTTCCGGAATAAGAATGACATCGGCGCCTCCGGCAATCCCCGCCGTCAACGCAATATGCCCTGCATCACGCCCCATCACTTCCAGAACCATAACGCGGTCATGACTGGCCGCTGTGGGCTGAAGACGGTCTAACGCCTCAGTCGCCACCGCCACCGCAGTATCATATCCTACCGCAACATCTGTCATACTAACATCATTGTCTATTGTCTTGGGAACGCCTACAAAATTTAGCCCGCCCTGCTTTACAAGACGGTTAAGAATGTCAAAACTGCCATCTCCACCAATACCGATTAAGGCCTCTATACCAAGGGATTTTAGCGCCTCTATAAGCTCTTGTGATCTGTCTATAACCTCTCCATCAGGCATCTTATAGGCAAAAGGGTTACGCGAATTGGTCGTCCCCAGAATTGTCCCCCCCATGCGCATTACTGTTCCGCTAAAATCCTCAGGTTTTAAGGTTCTGTATCTAGGCTTTTCTTCCAGCAAACCGGCCGTTCCGTTCTGCAGACCGATGATTTCCCACCGCAAAGAATCTGCTCTGAGCACCGCTGCTCTTACAACCGCGTTCAACCCAGCACAATCACCACCACTTGTAAAAATTGCTATCCGTTTTGACATTTCGAGAATACCTTAAAATTGTTAAAAAACCCAAGAATCAGGACCGATAGCTAGAGAGTACAGCAATAAATAACCCTTTTAAAACAGTGATTATTTTGATGCATCGCAAAATATCCCAGGATTTCATAACTTTTAATTATCAAACAATAGATTATATGATACTATTAATGCCTTGTTGTAAGTAAATTACTGTTAATTTATCGGAATATGTCAGAAGATCAGGAAGAACTCCAACTCAAGTTGGCCGAATATAGAGGCGAACATCAAGCTCTTGACGCGCTTATAGAAAACGCGTTGAAAGGTGATGCGCCGGTTAATCTTTTGCATATGCAACAACTAAAAAAGAAAAAGCTGTGGCTTAAGGATATGATCCAGAAAATAGAAAGCGCTCTTATAGACGATATTATTGCTTAGATTCACTAATATTTTTCTAGATAAGTTATTTATATCCTTGCTTTAAAAAGAACTTTTCCTTATAAGTCCCCTATGACTTTTTCAGACGAAAACCCGCTTGTGGGTATTATCATGGGCTCTCAGTCCGACTGGGAAACAATGAAAATGGCACATGATATCCTGCATGAGCTTAAAATTCCGCACGAATGTAAAATCGTATCTGCACACCGCACACCGGACCGCATGTTCGAATATGCAAAAAACGCAGAATCAAACGGTATTAAAGTTATCATTGCGGGAGCAGGTGGCGCAGCACATCTTCCTGGAATGGTTGCAAGTATTACGCCGCTCCCTGTTTTGGGTGTTCCTGTTGAAAGCCAATCCCTCAAAGGTATGGATAGTTTGCTCTCGATAGCCCAAATGCCAGGCGGAGTGCCTGTAGGTACTCTAGCCATAGGAAAACCAGGAGCAAAAAATGCGGCGCTATTAGCGGCGGCAGTACTTGGAACAAGCGATAGTAAAATTATGCAGGCCCTGAAAGCCTATAGAGAAAACCAAACAAATAGCGTTCTTGAAACACCTGAAGACTAAAACATGCACAATCTTAACAGCGGATTGACACTCGGTATTCTTGGCGGCGGCCAGCTTGGCCGTATGAGCGCCATGGCGGCCGCACGTTTAGGTATTTCTGTTGTCATTTTCTGCCCTGAGAAAAATGCACCTGCCTCTCAGGTATCAAAGGAAACTATTGTTGCCGAATATGATGATAAAGACGCTTTGAAGCGTTTTTCGGAAATCACAGATTTTATATCCTATGAATTTGAGAATATCCCAGTTGAAACAATAGATTATCTTGAAGAACTAAAGCAAAAATCAGTGCTTCCAGACAAGAGGCTTCTCCATGTTTCGCAAGATCGGATCGAAGAGAAAACCTTTGCTAATAATCTGGATATCGAAACTACCAAATGGACCTCTGTCTCGACACTAGATGAAATAAAAAACACGCTAAAAAATTGGAATGCCAAAGAATTCATCTTAAAAACAACGCGCTTTGGTTATGATGGTAAAGGACAGATAAAATGCTCTTCTGAACCTCTAGAGAAAAACACTAACCTACTTATTTTTCTAGATAATACCAAGCAACAGAAACTTATCCTGGAACAATGTGTAAATTTCACATCTGAAATTTCTGTCATTATTGCACGCGATAAAAAAGGGAAAACAGAAACCTATGGCCCAATACGCAATGAACATAAAAACCATATACTTCATAAAACTTATGTGCCTGCAGAAATAGATGAAAATATTGCACAAAACTCTTTGGAAATTGCAAAAAAAATTGCAGATCATGTTGATCTTGTTGGTATCTTGACTGTTGAATTTTTTGTTTGTGATGACGGACGCATCCTTCTTAACGAAATCGCACCCCGCACTCATAATTCGGGTCATTGGACCATCGATTCTTGCGCTGTATCACAGTTTGAAAATCATGTTAGAGCCGTTTGTGGCCTACCGATTGGACCCGCCGAGCGTCATAGCGACGCCATCATGCTGAACCTTATCGGTTCAGATGTAGAGAAAATTAAAAATCATATTGAAAAGCCGGACACATGCGTGCATCTATACGGTAAAGCAGAAATTCGTGAGGGACGCAAAATGGGGCATATTACGTTCCTTAGTCCAAACACAAAAACCCCCGAGGATGAATAAGGAGTTTATTATGAGCAAAGCGGCACAAAAAGCAAAAGAGGGTCAAATTAGAAGCGAAACAGACTCAATAGGCTCAATAGATGTCCCTGCAGAGCGTTATTGGGGTGCACAAACACAACGCTCACTGCAAAACTTTAAGATAGGCGGCGAAAAAATGCCTGCACCTCTTATACGCGCACTGGGCATTCAAAAAAAGGCCGCTGCCTTATCCAACATGGATCTAGGAGACTTGGATCACAAGATCGGTGAATCCATTGTAAATGCTGCTAATGAAGTAATCGACGGAACTCTACTTGATGAATTTCCCCTCGTCGTATGGCAAACTGGCTCGGGCACGCAAAGCAATATGAATGCAAATGAAGTCATATCGAACCGCGCCATTGAAATGCTGGGCGGAGAGCGCGGAAGCAAAGACCCTGTTCACCCTAATGACCATGTAAATATGGGGCAATCCTCAAATGACAGCTTCCCAACTGCTATGTATATTGCAGCCGGAGAACAAATTCATCACGCGCTCATTCCCGCTTTAAAATTACTGCACGGGGCTTTGGATAAAAAATCAAATGATTTTGCAAAAATAGTAAAAATAGGGCGCACGCATTTACAGGATGCAACACCGTTAACCTTGGGGCAAGAATTCTCCGGCTATGCAAAACAAATGGAGTATGCGGTTGACCGTGTAAACGCATGCCTGCCTCGTGTTATGCAGTTGGCACAAGGCGGCACAGCCGTAGGCACCGGCATAAATTCAAGAGCTGGTTTTGCAGAAAAGTTTGCGGCACATGTTGCGCACATAACGGGCTTGGACTTTGTTACTGCAGAAAACAAATTCGAAGCTTTAGCAGCGCATGATGCGCTGGTAGAACTGTCCGGTGCAATGAATGTAATCGCAACAAGCCTAATGAAAATTGCCAATGACATTAGACTTCTTGGATCCGGCCCCCGGTCCGGTATTGGTGAACTCAATCTGCCTGCAAATGAGCCAGGGTCATCTATTATGCCCGGAAAAGTGAACCCGACACAATGCGAAGCATTAACAATGGTTTGCGCCCAGGTCATGGGCAATAATGTCGCCGTCAGCGTTGCTGGGTCAAATGGGCATTTTGAGCTCAACGTCTTTAAGCCGGTTATGATATACAACGTGCTACAATCCATCCGCCTGATCTCAGATGCATGCAACAGCTTTACTGAAAACTGTGTTTTAGGCATAGAAGCAAATGAGCCCAGAATTGATAAACTCATGAATGAAAGCTTGATGCTTGTAACAGCTCTTAATCCGCATATTGGCTATGATAATGCTGCTAAAATTGCAAAAAAGGCGCATGAGGATGGATCAACCCTAAAGGAAGCCGGGGAAGCATTAGGACTGTTAACTGAAGAACAATTCAATGAGTGGATCAAGCCCCTTGAAATGATTAAGCCTAGAGATTAATAAAAAATGGATCAAAGTTCTTCATTAAAAAAGAGATCGGTTCGTGTTTCAGGTCATGACACTAGCATTACACTCGAAGAACCTTTTTGGAAATGCTTGCAAGACATGGCAAAAAGCCAAAATATGTCTTTAAATGATCTGGTTTCTGAAATAGACCAGAAAAGGTCCGGCAACCTTTCAAGCGCTATTCGCATTCATATTTTAGAGTTTTTGCAACACCGTTAGCGCAGCAACCCCTCTAAAACACCTTTGATTGCCTCTTCTGCTATATCATCTACAACATCATTCAGGTTTTGCTGCTTTTGTGGCGGGCCCTGTTTTTGTTGCTCCTGCTCTGTTGTGTCTTCATCTCCGGCTGCAGGCTGTTGCTGCTCTGGTGTGGCATTGTTATTGGCTGGTACACCAAGTTTATCCGTTATAATTTTATTTAGTTTGCGTTCTATCTTTCGACTTAAATAGTCATTCAGCAAACCCTGCCCAAACGTTTGAGCGGGATTATCGAGTGAACCATTGAATGAAATTTCAAACGGAGGAACATCTGAAGGAACATCTTCTGAGCCCTTCACCGTTATTTTATGCTTCGTTGCAAGGGTCCAGTTGGGAAGATTGATGCTGCCTCGTGTTTCTATAGCTGCCTCGGTACCATCCATGTCCATTTTTTCAATTCCTATGATCCCATTTTGAATCTTGAATGCACCGTCAAGGGTGTCGAATTCAGTGCGTCCCTTAGTGCGCGCGCCTTTCCAGATTCCTAGAGCCGTGTCACCGGCCTTACTTTCCTCCGATAAGGCTCGCGCAAATTTGACCACGTCGATACCGTCCAAAATAATAGACTGTCCTGTTACTTTACCTTCCCCGCCAAGATCATGGATCAAAGCTGCGGAACTAACGCCAGAGCTATTAAGGGTCATATCGACGTTGCCTACACCTGAGACATCCACCAACTGCGTTCCTATTAATGCGCTGGATAAAGGCTTGAGATTTGCTCCCTCCACCATCATAGTACTTTCGAAGTAAAGCGGTTGACGTGCTTCTTTAACAGTTTTCACAGACGCAGAGAAAGCAAGATTTCCATCAAAAACTCCTGCCTTCATATTTGATATTTTCATCGTACCATTGTGTATTTGAACTTCGAGCTTTGGCTCAACCAGAGGCCATGCCCCATAATCAATATGCTTTGCACTCAAATTTATATCCATATTTACACTGTGCAAAGCCGATATGTTAATTGGCTCTTTTGACCATCGTGTTGTTTGGGGTGCAGATTTTTGAGTACTTGGCGCCGCTGACGCTGAAGAAGTTGTTTGCATGACCGACGCAAGATTGACGTGACCAAAGTGCAAATCACCGGATAATTTGGGCACAGCTGCCGATAAATTCGCGCTCAGCTCTCCCTCTACCGATATCCCGGATAGATTTCCCTTCAGATTCTTGATTTCGTAGGTGTTACCTGATTGGTCAATTTGTGCATAAACATCAAGCGGCTTCGCAAGATTTTTATCTTGGAACTTTATGCCAGCAGCTAAATCAAGAAATTGTGACATATTTTTGTGCTTTAGTTGTAGCGCCGTATTATGAAGAGACATTTCTTCGAGTGGGCGTTCAACATCCCCTTTGAATATAACTTCCCCTCCCATGACATTCATGTTAGCAGAAACAGATAATGCGTTGGTATTTCCTGAAAACTTTGATTTTATATTCGCTGCCTTCATAGCCGAGGGGAAGTCTGCCTCTTTATAATTTATAAAACTCATGAATTTTGGCATATCCTGTGTGTCTAGATTAAAATAGCCTTCTATTTCTGGAACTTTATTAATCTCTGTTATTTTTGCCGAAACCTCTAACGATGCACCTGCAATATTTTGTGCAGAAAGTTTAGACAAAACGAAGGCATTTTCTGCAAAATTTGTAGATACGGCTAAATCCTTAATTTTTTTACCGTTCCATACGAAATTTCCAGCTGTAAAGTCAAAAGCAAGATCAATGGGTAACGATAAAGCACGCATCTGTTCCAGAACTGATGTTTTTGCAGAGTTTACTGACTTTAATTTGGATTGCAGTTGATCAAAATCTAGATTAGGAGAAAAAACAGTCACTTGGGCCTTTGAACGCTCTCCCTTTCCCTTTTGCTCGTAGTTTCCGCTTATCTTAAAACTATGGTCATCTAGCGTTATACTGGTATTTTTAATCTCTGCTTTAGTTGCATTACCAGCAATAGAAATATCAAACTCAGCCGTTTTAGCAGCAATGAACTCCGATAAATAGGAGCTAACGTTAATTTTGGAGGGTGTAGCAAATGATAACGTATATTTCAAAGGCTCTAGATCGATGCGTAATGACCCTGCTGCCTTTTGGTCCCCTATTTCCAATTCAAAGTTTTTATAATCTATCTGCTGTGTGTTTGCAGTCAGTAATCCCGAGCTTTTTAACGGCATATTTTTTAAGCCAGAACTCTGCATCCCCAGCCCTGCAAAAACCTCGTTTAAATCTTCTGCATAAAGTGTTGTCTTACCCTGAACAGAAAGCTGGTCCTCAAAACTTACTACACCGGCATAGTCAAGTTTGATATTTGAAGGATTCAAAGTCACATTTACTTCAGGAGACAAAATTTTATTTTCTGCATTATACTTGTCCGTCTTAAGCCCAAAGTTTATGGCATTCCCCTCATAGAACAACGATCCTTCTGCTTTAAATGGTCCTTGAAGTGTCGTTGCGCTCAAATCAGCATTAATATTTTGCACTAATAATTCATTCTTCTCCTTATGGTCATAAAAGGAAAAACTTGCGCTTTTTATATTTACGTTTTCTAATGATATATCAAAATTTTTCCCGTTTTTTTGATTTCCCCCCGATATTAAACTTTCAATTTCCGGCGTAATAAAGTTCAAGGTTCCTGTGTCAAAACGCTCCAAATTCAGAGACGGCTTCATAATCGTTATTGAACTAACCTGCACTTGCCCGCTTAAAAGTGGCATAAAGGCAACATGCACATCCAAGAGCTCAAAAAAAGCAAATGTTTCACTTTTGGAGCCTTTCGGGGCTTTTACTGTTACATTTCCTACCTTGAACCGTGGAGAAGGTAAAACCGAAAAGGCCAAATCCCCACTAATATCTAGTTCCAGCCCTGTCTGACTTTGTATTTGATCAATCGCAGTCTTCTTGTATGTTTTGAGATCAATAAAATTAGGTGCGATGAATGCCCCGGAGACCAAGATAAATAAGATTGCTATAATTGCTGCAAATGCGCGTTTCATAATTACTCGAACCTACCTAACATATTAAAAAAAGCATCCATTTTAGGCTTAACTTTCTTTTCAAAATCCTTGGCTGTTTTTTCATCCATGCCATTATGGGCATTGTTGTATATCATCTCGACAGAATGCTTCAGAGATTGCAAATCGCCCTTTTGCCCTAGTATGCTGGTATTGGATGATTTAACGCGGGCAATAAGCATTCTAACCACGGCCTGGATCGTGGTATCGCTGTTTTTCAACTTATCTTCAAAAGTGTTTCTGGTAATAACAATCAAATTACAGTCTTTGGTCGCCTTGACATTGGCTGTGCGCTCTTCATCATTGATCAGCGCCATTTCGCCACAAATCTCTCCGATCCCCAAACGCGCCAACTCAACTTCGTTTCCATTTGTTTCCGAATAAACCGAAACCTCTCCTGACTGGATTATATAGGCGGAATACGCAGGATCCCCCTGTTTTATAACAACAGTTCCTTCTGGAACAAATCGTCGTTCTAAAATCACTCTACCTTTTGTCATGTCAAACTATCAAACTCCTACTTACAATTCCAATTAAACCATATACTGGCCGCCATTTGCGGATATTGTTGCACCATTAATGAACGCCGCCTTTTGAGACGCTAAAAATGAAACAATAGCGGCTATTTCTTCTGGCTTCCCCATGCGCATGGCCGGTATTTCTTTTACGATCGAGTTTAAAATATCCTGTGATATTGCAGCCGTCATATCTGTTTCAATATATCCTGGGCAAATTGCATTGACTGTAATATTTTTTGCCGCGGATTCTAAAGCCAGTGCTTTTGTAAAACCTATCATTCCAGCCTTAGCTGCGCAGTAATTCACCTGACCAAACTGGCCTTTCTGCCCATTAATAGAGCTAATATTGACAACGCGTCCAAATTTTCTTTCACGCATCTTAGGTATGATAGCCCGGCACATGTTAAAACACGACGTCAAATTTGTTTGTAGAACATCGTTCCAATTCTCGATATCCATCTTATGCAAAACACCATCCTTGGTTATACCAGCATTATTAACAAGCACCTCTATTTGCCCGTATTCTTTTTCAATCTTATCAATAATTTTCTGACACGCCTCGAAATCAGTGACGTCCAGCTTCATAGCTTCACACCCGGTTTCGGCCTTAAATTGTTTGGCTGCTTCTTTATTTCCGTGAAACAATGCAACAATCTTATAGCCATCGGCCTTTAGAGCCTCTGAAATTGCGCGGCCTATTCCCCTTGTTCCACCCGTTACAATCGCTACTTTAACCATTCATCACTCTCCTTGGTTTATATTTTTACCGTTCAACACAAAGTGCAATTCCCATTCCCCCGCCAATACACAGAGTTGCCAAACCCTTTTTAGAATCACGTTTCACCATTTCATGCAGCAATGTTACAAGAATTCTTGTGCCCGAGGCTCCTATAGGATGTCCTAGCGCAATTGCTCCACCATTAACGTTTGTTTTTTCGGGATCAAACCCTGTTTCCTTTAAAACACAGCACGCTTGCGCCGCAAAGGCTTCATTAGACTCAATCAGATCCAGATCATCGACACGCCACCCTGCCTTTTCAAGAGCAGCCTTTGAGGCTGGAATCGGGCCCGTTCCCATCACTGATGGGTCAACCCCTTCCGTTGCCCATGACTTTATAGATGCCATGGGTGTTAGCCCTCTTTTGTCTGCCTCACTTTTGCGCATAAGAACAACCGCTGCAGCACCATCATTAATACCAGAGGCATTTGCAGCAGTTACTGTGCCATCCTTCTTAAAAGCGGGCTTTAACTTTGCTAATCCCTCTTCTGTAACCCCTGAGCGGGGAAATTCGTCTTTATCTATTTTCACAACTTCTTTTCTCATCTGAACTTCTACCGGAACAATTTCATCCTCAAATTTTCCTGCTGAAATTGCATCTTCAGCCCTATTTTGCGATTGCGCTGCAAAACGATCCTGATCTTCTCTGCTCACTCCAAACTGTTCAACAATATTCTCGGCTGTTATTCCCATATGATAATCATTGAATATGTCCCACAAACCATCAAGAATCATTGAATCCCGCATTGCGCTATCACCAAATTTAACTGCTTCGCGTAAATGCATAATATGAGGAGACGAACTCATATTCTCTTGGCCGCCTGCTATTACAATTTTTGCATCTCCTGCCAAAATAGCCTGCATTCCCAAAGCAACAGACCTCAATCCCGACCCGCAAACCTGATTAATTGTCATTGCAGTACAGGCATTTGATAAGCCAGCGTAAATTGCAGTTTGGCGTGCCGGGTTTTGGCCACATCCTGCCGTTAGAACCTGCCCCATAATAACATCATCAACATCGTCTGCTTTTAAACCGGAATCATTTATTACTGACTCCAGAACGCACGCACCAAGCTTACTTGCAGGCACGGTTGACAACCCGCCTCCCAAAGTACCGATAGCTGTTCTTTTTGCCGCAACTATAACTACAGGATCTTCCATAAAAACCTCTAAAACATTAACATTGAGTGATAGACACACCTTATCTTGAGTATGGAAATTATCAAGGTGAAATCCCTGCTGGAAACATTTATTTTTCCTGCAGCCATTCGAGAATGGGATTCCAGACATTTTCAACTGCCTTTTTCCCAACAATTAAACTGATATGACCACACTGTAGCTCCAGAGTATCAATTTTATTGCAAGCCAGTGCTTCCTTAATTCTTAGAGCAGAACCAAAAGGAACAAGCCTATCTCCATGAGAGGCAACAATTAAAACCTTCTCCAGTTTCTCCGTACAGTCATCATAACCAGGCAAACACCAATCGCCCGAAGCCAAACTATTCTTTATAAACCACTCCTGAATGCAATGTTGCGCAATATCCGCAGGAATGTTTACACCATCATTAAGCCAGTCCTCTACAGCAACAAAAAGTTTTGCTTCGACACTATCCTGATCCATTTTAGAGAACCTGATAAATTTCTGGGTAGCAGCACCAGACCCTAGTGACGCAAAAAGAGCCTGTATCCACTCAGCTGGCAAATGCCCTCTTTGAGCCAAAACGGGAAGCACTGTGGGGGACCAAAGCCTGACACTTTGTGTTAAATCCGCCTCTTTCAAATGAAAATCCCATGGTGACGCAAGAAGGATCATGCGCCTTATATGGTCCGAAACCAGGCTTAATACCACCGGCAAAAGCGTGCCCCCCATACAATACCCCAACACATCAATTGGTTTTCCTTCAATTTCTGAAACAGCTTGTATTGCTTTTGCAAGTTTGGTCTCTATAAGTTCTTCAAAATCAATGTCTTTAATATCGTTTTTAAGAAAATCCCCCCAATCAAGTAGGTAAGTCTTAATCCCATGACGACTAAACCAACGTAATAATGACTTTTCTTCTGTAATATCCATTATATTTGACTTGTTAACCAAAGAAGGGACAAGCAGCAGGGGAATTGAACGCGCCTCATTGACCTCCTTCTTGTGCGCAAAAACAGGTGTGTTTACGCTTACACTACCAATTTTGTGCACCTGCTCAACTGGTAATGATTTAGCTTTATAAGGATGATTGAGATACATTTGAATGCCACGAACCATTTCGACGGCATCATGTTCATTCAGGCTTTTTTTGAATAACGACGAATATTCCTGCATGCCGGCAACACTTGATGCTGCCATACCTAGATGAACGGAAAGCGGATGAGGGCCCTTGCGCATAACTCCCTTTATATAACAGTATTTTGCTGCAGTGTAAAAAAAAGATTGTCTCTTTTCCATTCAATACTTTATTTTATTATTTTTTTGTGCATAATGAACTTATCCAAACATATACAAATTCTAGACCAAAAGGTGCAACATGGCTAAGTCAAAGAATAGCAAGAGTGAACCTACTGTGATTAAAAAATACGCTAACCGTCGTCTTTATGATACAGGGCGCAGCAGTTATGTGACACTGCATGATTTAAGAGAAATGGTGCAAGAAGGGCATGATTTTGTTGTCGTTGATGCTAAATCAGGTGAAGATCTAACGCGAAGCGTTCTTACCCAAATTATTGCTGATCAAGAAGCAACCGACGAAACTCTTTTGCCGACAAATTTCTTGCGCACATTAATAGGGCTATACGGCAATAGCACCGATGGCATGTTTCCTAAATATCTAGAGCAAACTATGAATATATTTGTTCAAAATCAGGAAAGAATGCAGGAGCAGTTCAGCCAATCATTTAAGAACATGCCTAATATGGAGAATATGTTCCAGCCAAATACTAATCTGGAAGAAATTACACGTAAAAATATGGAAATGTTTGAACGTGCCATGCGCATGATGCCGCCATTTAATATGGGGTATGGTTCTGATGGGACCAACACTAAAGAAAAATAGTAGGTTCGACTCATTACCCACTAATAATAAAGGCGAGCCTCGTGTTCGCTTTTTTTATTGATGTTGCTTTCTAAATTGGTGGCGACCGTTCTCATCAAGTAATGGCAAGACCTGATCTACAGGTGGGTATTCTGTTTCTATATAATCAGCAGCACCCCCTGATGCAGGCGCTGTATCATTCAATTGTTCCTCTGCCCCTAGCTGGTTATTGATAGTTTTCATGTCTAATTTTCTGGGTGCTTCTTTTAATAAGCTGGCGCTGTCCATATTATTGTTAGCAGACATAAGTTTTATCCGGGCCTTTAACTCCTGATTTTCAATCTTTAGATTTGTGATCACCTGCGCATCTGGAGATTCTAAATCTGCAACCTCCGAAGAATCTTGTAACTTTCTTGCCTTTATTTCATCCTGATACTCTTTAATTTTCATGCGGTATGCCATAATACTCTCTCGCTCTCTGCGCAATGTATCTTCCAAGGCTTTATTCTGTTCCTGCAGCATTACAACACTCCCGGGCACAGTATTTTCCATATTACTATTCTGTGTTCTTTGGATGTAATTATCACGCTTGGCTATTTCCTGATGCAGCTGCTCATTTCTTTGCATGAGTTCTTTTGCAGCTTTTTCTCTTGCTGCATTGTCTGCCATTACGATTTCAAGCTTTTTCATAAGAACAGAATTTTCACTTATTAGTCTTTCTGCAGTTTGGCCCGCATTGTCTGTAGAAAGCAACGTTGTCGTTTGTGCTTTTATCGTCTCCCTAAGACTATCATTTTGCGCCTGCAAACCCTGAATTTGTTCTTCATATTTATTGCTTTGCATAGGCGTAGAAGCTTGTGCCATTAGGCTCTCTGAGATTTCACTGATTTTTTGCCGCAAGGTTTTGTTTTCTGCTTCTATGCCAATTAGCTTCTTTCTTAATACAGCCGTCTCTTTTGGGCCCAGATTGCTCCCTTTAGAGGTTTCCTCTACATTGGTTTTGTACTCAACGATTTTTGCAGAAGATTCTGCTAATGCCTGAGCTAAATTTCTGTTTTCCTCTCTCAGCACTTCAATATTGGACTGTAAAGTCAATATTTTATTACTTTGTGCCTGAAATCCGGAAATGTTTTGGTTGTGTGCGCTTTTATCATCGCTTAGCTGATCGATCAGCGCCCTATTTTCAGCCTTCAGTGTAATCACCTCTTGCTTTAAGCTCTGGAAATCTGAGCTATACTCCTGCCTGGCGGTAGAATTTTGTGAAGCAAGTTGGCTCAAGCTAGCCTGAAGCATTTCATTTTCTGCTTCCAATTCCGTTATACGCTCCGAATATACGGCTGTAGATGGGGCAATTTTACGTTGATTTTCCAGCATGCGGGCCAGTTTTTGATTTTCTTCGACCAAAGCCTGAATCCGAGGGTCGTTGATCGGTTTTCTATCATTTTTTGTTTGCAATAATGACGCTAATCTTTGGTTTTCTTCTACAAGAGCACGTATACGGGGGTCGTTCTTTGCCACTTCAGCAGCATCGGCATCTTTCCTGATCTGGGCGATGCTGTTTCTTAGATTTTCGTTTTCCTTGCGCAACCTCTTGATTTCGGCGCGCATATAAACGGCACCCTCAGTCTGTGTCTGCAGCGATTTTTGATCCCACCCCACATTATTGATAAAGCTGCCAGCATCGTGACGGTAATCCATCGCAGCACTGGTGCCAGACAAAAGTAGTAGCAGTGACGCAGAAGCAATTACTTTGCGTGTAAACATATTTTTCTCCGTATTATCAATGCGTAAATGTATTATGTTTAAGCTTTAGAATACAAGAAAAAACAATTCAAAACCTGAATAAACCCTATTTGTTTGCCAGCATAGCCAGAGAAGCTTCTAAAAACTGGTCAATATCACCATCAAGCACCGACTGAGATTGCGAAGTTTCTACGCCTGTTCTCAAGTCCTTTACCATCTGATATGGGTGTAAAACGTAGGATCTGATTTGATGTCCCCACCCTATATCTGTTTTCTCCCCGTGCTCTTTAGCTTTTTCTTCTTCCTGCTTATGAAGTTCCATTTCATATAAACGTGCCTTAAGCATTTCCATTGCCTGTGCTTTATTCTGGTGTTGCGACCTACCATTTTGGCATGCTGCTACAATTCCTGTTGGCATATGTGTTATGCGAACAGCGCTATCTGTTTTATTGACGTGCTGTCCCCCAGCACCACTTGATCGGTATGTGTCTATACGCAAATCCTTATCATCAATATCAATCTGGATTGTCTCGTCTATTACAGGCGAAACAGCCACCGAGGCAAAACTCGTATGCCGCCTTGCATTGGAATCGTAAGGGGAAATTCTAACCAGCCTATGCACACCTGTCTCATTTTTTAGCCAGCCATAAGCCTGGTGTCCTTCTATTTTGAGAGTTGATGACTTTATTCCAGCCTCTTCACCTTCGCTACACTCAAGCGTTTCGTACTTAAACCCTCTGGCCTCGGCCCAGCGCATATACATGCGCAAAATCATCTCTGCCCAGTCTTGAGCCTCGGTACCGCCTGCGCCTGCATTCACTTGTAAATAAACATCATTGGCATCTACTTCACCGGATAAAAGGCTTTCCAAGCGCTTTCTGTCTGTAAAACGCTGTAGCTTGGCTAATTCCTCTTCAGCGTCAGTCAAAACACCTTCATCCTGTTCATCTTCTGCCATTTTGATGAGCTCAACAGCATCCCTTAAGGACGTTTCTATGGCTGAGACAGAACCAATGCTCTGCTCAAGATAGGTGCGTTCTTTCATGAGTTTTTGTGCTTTGCTAGAGTCAGACCAGAGATCCGGGTCTTCACAAAGTGAGTTTAGCTCATCGAGCCTTGAGTTAGCGACATCCCAGTCAAAGATGCCTCCTAAGTAGCCCGAGTGTCTCTTCTATGCTTTTTACAACCGTTTCGATCTCAGCGCGCATATCGAATTTTCCTCTTGTAAGGTGACCAAATCCAACTAGAACTTAACTGTTTGAGTAATGAAAAATCAAGCCGCTTTGCTTTTGTTGTCCATAATTGAAAGTATGGCTGACTTAATGTCTTCTCCAGCATCCGGAAATCCTGCGATTGTCATCAGATTCTTACTTACCACAAATTTTGAGTTCTGCTCTATAGTACGACCAGACGAAAGTGTAGAAATATCATTTTCATTAAGCGCAAGCTCATAACCGGATAGTAGATCCGTGTAGTATAATAGATCAATTGCCCGGTTATAGGCCAAGACAGGCTTTTCTGTTGTAATAAAGGCAGAAATAAAGGATTTAAGATTCGGGCTAAGCTTAAGCTTCTCAATGTTTCTAATCCCTCCCGGCAACACCAGAAGATCATAATCGCTGGAAAGCGCCTCATTAATCAACTTGTCAGGGGCATAACCCAACCCCCAGTCTGAATCAGCTTTGTTTTCGATCTCGTTCCAACCTTTTATAAGGTTGTTATCTACGGAAATTAATCTGCAGTTAAACCCTAAATCGACCACAGAGCTTTGTGCTTGAAGGTATTCACGCTCACAAAAACCATTCGTAGCCAGAAACGCTGCTTTTCTATCAGTGTGTTGCACCATACTCTAAATTCTCCCGAATCCACTCTTACTTTTTAATTAAGGAAGGACAATATAGAATGTTATTTTATTGTGCAACGCAAAAATGATTATGTTTATTGACAGCAAAATTCTTAAATATAGTAAACTAAACTTTACTTTTAGCGTCAGTGGCTATAAAAAAGTTAGGGTGTAGTAGAGAATCGTCCTTCCGATACTTTTGTTTCACCTTTGAATTTTGAGATTGATGAATAACTTTGAAATACGCTTTCATTTTTAAGGAGCAAAAATTATGAAATCCGTGCGTAACTTAATTCTTACAGTTGGCCTTCTTGCGCTTAGCGGCTGTACTATGTTTGATACTTATAGTGAAGTTGATGCGCTAAACGAGGCACAGCCAGTAGGAAGCCCTTTCACTCAGGCATTATCGGCAGAGTACAAAGCTTTTGCTAACAATGAGCTTGAAAAGATGTTGGATTATCCGGATGCGCTCCATTTTGCCAGAAAAGGTCTTTCAGCCGCTGCTGGCGAGTCTGTTATGCCTGAACCAGTAAGTGACTGGAATTTGAGCGAGCATCACATAAAAGAGCTTGGCGCTGCGAGGGGCCGCCTTATCGTGGCATTTGACCTTGGTTCACGCGAAATTGCTCCGACTACATCCGCAAAGGCACAAGCCAAATTCGACTGCTGGATCGAGCAACAGGAAGAAAACTGGGAATCAAAGGAAGACCTCTCCTGCAAAAAAGGTTACTTGGATGCTATTGCTGAGTTGGAAGGACTTGTTCAGCAGTCTCCCCAGCCCGTTGTAGAGGAGCCGGTTGCTCAAGCCGATGAACCGCCTCCTATGGTTCCGGAAGAAGCTATGTATCTTGTTTTCTTTAACTGGGATTCTTCATCACTAAGCTCTGGCGCCCTGAATGTGCTTGATGCAGTTGCCTCCGAGGTTGCTAAAAACCCACCATCCCAAATTAATGTTCACGGTCATGCCGATACCTCTGGTGCCGCAGACTACAACAAGCGCCTTGCATTTAAACGTGCGAACGCTGTGCGCGATGCCTTGGTAAAACGCGGTGTTAGCGCTGATTTAATGGTTGTTGAAAGCCGCGGAGAAGATGAGCTTTTGGTTTCTACATCTGATAACGTTCGTGAACCGGCCAACCGCCGTGTAAACATTTCGTTTGAATAGACGCCGAAATTATAGCTTTACAAAGAGAAGTGCCATAAAAAGCGCTTCTTTTTTTTTGTAATGGATTATATGATTTTAAGAAATTGAGGTATGAACTCTTGGATTTTCGTCCGATCTTATATGTTATTGGTATTTTACTTTCCATCCTTTCCCTGAGCATGGTACTTCCCATGATGGCCGATGTTTATTTTGGTTATGACGACTGGAAAGTGTTTTTTGCCTGTATTGTTGTAACAGCCTTTTTCGGCGGCGCGCTCGTTCTTAGTAACACGGGGCACAGATTCAATATTTCCACAAGACAAGCCTTCTTATTAACCAATTGTACCTGGCTAATCCTTCCGACATTTGGAGCACTGCCTTTTTGGCTCTCTTCTCTGGATATGTCCGTCACAGATTCTTTCTTCGAATCTATTTCAGGAATTACAACCACAGGGTCGACGGTAATTACAGGCCTAGATTATGCGCCAGCAGGGATATT
Source organism: uncultured Micavibrio sp. (assembly GCA_964352665.1). Lineage (GTDB taxonomy): Bacteria > Pseudomonadota > Alphaproteobacteria > Micavibrionales > Micavibrionaceae > UBA1672. The sequence goes on along the minus strand of CAYGSJ010000006.1, from coordinate 62,537 downwards.
ACTTTGGCGAGCCATATTACAATGGCTAGGGGGCATCGGTATTATTATCATGGCTATGTCGGTTCTGCCCTTTTTAAAAGTCGGCGGTATGCAAATTTTTAAAACCGAGCTTTCAGAAAATGAAAAGGCCCTCCCCAGAACAGCTCAATTAGCAAGTTCAATCGCTATTATCTATACTGCTCTGACTGGTTTATGCGCTATTTGCTACATACTAGCCGGATTTGAGATTTTTGATGCTGTTGCGCATGCGATGACAACCATATCAACTGGCGGGTTTTCAACGTTTGACGCCTCTTTTGGCCACTACAAGACGGCAGCCCCCTCCATAGTAGCCATAGTATTTATGACCCTAGGTGGCCTGCCGTTTGTTTTATACTTAAAAGCCGTACGCGGAAATTTAAGGCCTTTGTTTATAGACTCACAGGTACGTTGGTTTTTATCTATTATTGCTATCGCTACCATAGCTCTCGTTTCTTTCATGGTCCTACAACAAAGCAATATACCTTTTCTAAAGGTTATTTTGTTGGCTTTGTTTAATGTTATATCAATCATAACAGGAACAGGCTATGGCAACGGGAATTTTGGCTCGTGGGGCAGTTTCTCGGTAAGCATATTCTTCTTTCTAATGGCTATTGGGGGCTGTGCCGGATCCACGTCTTGCGGAATAAAAATCTTCCGTTTTCAAGTTTTATATGCGGTGACAAAAATCCAGATCAGCAAATTACTGCACCCCAACAGCGTACTGATTCCGCACTATAACGGAAAACCAATGCCAAAAGATGTGCCCTCGTCTGTTATGGGCTTTTTCTTTGTATACGCTCTGGGTTTTAGTGTTATTGCAATAGCCCTGTCTTATACAGGGCTGGATTTTATGACCGCAATGTCAGGAGCAGTAACCTCTATCTCTAATGTTGGGCCGGGTTTAGGAGATATTATAGGTCCCTCCGGAAACTTTCAAAGTTTACCAGATAGCTCAAAATGGGTTCTCTGCGCGGGTATGCTGGTTGGGCGACTAGAGGTATTCGCGGTTCTGGTTATGTTTTCGCCCCATTTCTGGAAAAATTAGATATTATTCTTAATGAATAACCTGAAACCGGTCTCTTAGAATTTTACGCAATGCTGTGTTCAAATCTTCTATAAGTTCCTGCATCGCCTCTGTTTCAAGCGCCTCTCGCTCGATGATAGAGACATGCTCGGATATAAATATATTACGGTGCGCCGTCAAAACCACCTCTGAATCATTATATGTATCAAGACCATAAGATTGCACCTTCACCATTATGCGCACAGTATAGTGGTCTTTTCTGTCTACCCCTATTGCCGCCCTTACTTTCCCTTCTGACTCGGTGACTTCATGCGTCAGAGAGACATCATGAACAGACACACGAAGCTTGCCTTGCGCGCCAACTGCCTGAAATCTGTTTTGAAGGTAACTATAGACGACGTCAGCAGGGTTCATAACAAAACCCTGCAAATCAACCTGCTTTGGGTAAGGCACAGGCTCATACGCCGCGACATAGATAGGCATGGGATCTATATGATTATATGTAATTTTAGCAAGCGGCTCCCCGCCACCGTTATAAGGAGCATTACACGCCCCCAGCATAAATAAGGTGACAACCGCAGCAATAAAAAGAATACAAAATCTTTGCTTAAAAATACTACTCATTAGCGTTTTTTCCTTTGATTTTACGTAGAACATCACTCTCTTTATATACATAAACTTTACTACAAAACTCACAGACCATTTCTATCTTTCCTTTAATACTCATATGCTCGATATCTTCTTCTGTCATTGAATATAGGATATTTTCTACGCGCTCAGCGGCACAACGACACCCCTTTTGGATATCATGTCGATCATAAACCCTTATCCCCTCTTCGTGGAATAATCTTATCAACAAATTATCGGTATCAAGGCCAGGATCTAAAAATTCATCCTCTGTACAGCTTTCAAGTAGTATCATCGCACGCCGCCAATCATCTTCATCCATATTTCCGATTGCAGCATGATCAGCGTATTGCTCTGGCATATTCTGAAGCATAATAGCACCCGCGCGCCAGTGATTTCCTCTTCTGCCAACGGCCATTTTAATGCCGGTACCAATCTGTTCCGATTGTGTAAAATAGTGTTGGACACAATCTACTAGTGACGCCCCTTTAAGCTCAACAATCCCTTGATAACGGTCTGTATGTTGCCCTTGATCTACGGTAAAAGCAATATAGCCTTTACCTAGATACTGAGCCAGATGATTTTGAGAACTCTCCGTCGTTTTTAGTGCCAAAAGCTGTTCCCGAGAATGCTGCATTCTTTCTTCGTCGAAAGAGGCGCATGCTCTTAATATTCCGGAGCTCGTAACATCGGAAACAAGCATTTTAAGTGGGCCGTCGCCTTGGGCCTGAAGCGTAAATATGCCCTCATATTTAAGCATGGAAGACAGGGCAAGGCTTAATGTTGCTGTCTCTGCTACAAGGTGAGAAACGGGCAGTGGATAATTATGGGCATCCAAAATCTCATCCAAAACACTACCAAGCCTGACAATTCTTCCTCGTATATTGGAAGATTCAAGTTGAAATGTTTGAAAGTAGTTATCAGCACCCATACAATAATTCCAGATTAAGCCTTAATTTTATAGCCTGTTTTAATCATCCTATAGGATAACAAGGACAGAAAAATATTGCATACCGTTAACAAAGACAAACCAACCCAAATATTGCCATCGGCATGACCTATGAAACCATACCTAAAGCCGTCAATCATATAAAAGAAGGGGTTAAAATGTGCTATATCCTTCCAAACTCCCGGCAGAACATCAATGTTATAAAATGTGCCGGATAAGAATGTCATGGGAGTAACAATAAAATTTGTCACTGCTGCTATATGGTCAAATCGATCGGACCAAATTCCTGCCGCTATACCTAAGCTTCCAAGCATGAAAGTTCCCAATACAGCAAAAGCTATTATTGCAGAAATAGAGTGGATATGAATTGGGGCGACAAGTGCTAACATTGTTGTCGTACAGATCCCCACAGTAAGTCCACGCAATACAGACCCTACAGCATATCCGGTGAATATCTCCATCGCAGATAGTGGTGGCATCAAAACATCAATAATATTGCCCTGGACCTTAGAGATGACGAGTGATGACGAGGTGTTTGCAAAGGAATTTTGCACCATAGTCATCATAATGAGACCCGGCGCCAAAAAAGACAGAAACGAGATATTGTTAATCTCACGAGTAATCCCGCCAAAAGCCAAAGCAAACACGGTGTAAAACATAAGCGTTGTGATCATTGGGGCAATAATTGTCTGTGTATAGACATTCAAAAACCTAAACACTTCCCTTTGTATCAACGCAAATAACCCTACAGTGTTAATGCCTTTTATTTTTTTTTCTTGTGTGAATTGATCTTCCATAATGAAATCTGCAAAACTATTGTGTTATTGGAGTTTAAGTATGACACACCATAAATCAGATCAAGCAAAGATCAAGGACCAAAATAAGCGCAGCCAAAATAAATCCTATTCGGCGCAAAAACGACCTCCTAAGAAGATCACCAAAACCTATCTTCATAATTCCGGCCTGTATTATCTGGAACGATTTGCCGCCAGCAAAAAGCACTTTATTTTTGTAATGTCACGTAAAGTCATGAGATCTTGCGCATATCATAAAGACCAAGATTACAATGATTGCATAAGCATGGTTCATGAACTCGCTGATCGCTTTGAGAAGGCCGAACTGCTCAATGACAAAGTTTTCTCTGAAAATGTCATTAACTCTCTTAGAAAAAAGGGTTTTTCTAAAAACGCTATCCTTGCGCGCATGGCAAAGAAAGGAATAGCAAGAGACCTAACACTATCATCACTTAATGAGGTTGATACACGATTTTCTGATGAAAACCCAGAAGAAGCAGAAAAAGAGGCCGCACTGCGGTTTGCAAAAAGAAAAAGGATAGGACCATTTAGCAACGGACGGCCAAAAGATTACAAAAAGTCATTGGGCATGATGGCAAGGGCAGGGTTTTCTTACGAGCTCTCCAACCAGATTTTAGGAAACCCCGATGATAATACAGTTGAAGAAAATTTCTAGGTATTGGCTTTCTGGTTTTTCTGAACCACTCGCTCCTTAGGGAATATCAAAGTAACCGTGGTTCCTATTGATTTTTCTGATAAAATTTCAATTTTTCCACCATGAATGCCCATAATTGCCTGCGCTAGAGGTAATCCTAAACCCACACCAGAGTCTGAACGATCCAGCGCATTATCGATTTGCCCAAACGGCGATAGAGCCTTACGGATTTCTCTTGTGCCCATACCTATCCCTGTATCGGTGATAGAAAGTCTAAAAGCCCCATCAGCATCATAATTTGAAACAAGTGTTATCCGGCCATTCGTTGGCGTGTATTTTATGGCATTGTTATAGATATTACTTATAACCTGCTTTATCGAAAGCTGTTCGGCAATAATTGGCGGCAAGTCTTTTGCTTCATTCACTAAAACAAGATTTTTTTCCTTCAGGCGGCCTGTATAGAGTTCCAGACAAGATTGTAATACATCTGAAAGATGAAACTCACTCTCGTTTAATTCACGGTTTCCTGCTTCTATTTTTGAAATGTCTAATATCTCGTTTATTATTTTAAGAAGATTTTGCCCACTTTTATGGATATCTGAAACATATTCTTTATACATATCCTGCCCCAACGGCCCCATAACCTCATTTTTCATAATATCTGAGAATCCGATAATTGCATTAAGGGGGGTTCTAAGCTCATGACTCATATTGGCAATGAATTCGGTCTTTGCGCGGCTTGCCATATCAGATTGCATCTTAGCTTCCAACAAAGCGATATCGGCTTCTTTTCTTTGTGTGATATCCTCCATAGACCCTTCGTAATAAAGAACATTGTCTTGCTCATCCCTTACAAGACGAACATTTTCACGCACCCATATCTTATCACCGTCTTTTGTCGCGACCTGTGTTTCATAACCAAAAATCTGGTCTTGGGCTTTTAGCGCATCCATAAAAAGTTTACGCTCCTTTGGGTCCGGATAAACATAACCGTGGGCATTTTTTATAAGCCTCAACATATCAGCCTGACTGTCATAGCCCAAAATCCTTGCCATGGCAGGGTTTGCACTTAAATATATCCCTTCCGGGGTCAATTGGTACAAACCACCCGCAGCATTTTCAACAATGGTACGATATTTCTTCTCTGCCTCTGCAAGAGCCCGCTCCGCCCTACGCCTTTCTTCAACATCGGTAATTGTGCCAACAACACGCAGATTTTCATTTTTATCACGTCTGATCATAGAAATAGAAATTTCAATCGCCCTGAATGTACCGTCAGAAATTCTCAGCCGTGTAAACGAATGATATGCTTGTTTTTGCCCGTTGATGAATGCCTCATAGTCGTTGCGCTGCTTTTCCTGATCTTCGGGATAAAACATGGAAAACAAATTACTGCCCTTTGAGCGCTCCACCTCAAATCCGGTGATTTTAAACCAGGATGCGCTCAGAAATAATACGTTCCCCTCAGGGTCCATTTCAAAAATGACATCACTTACTGAATCAATGATATCCCTATTATCTTTTTCAGCTACGGCGAGAGCATCATTCAAACGCTCCCTTTCACCAATTTCCGACTGCAATTCGTAGTTCTTCTGTTCAAGCGCATAGTTCATAGAGGCAAGTTTCTGCGATTGCCTGTGGTTATTGCGAATAAATAATGTGCCTACAGCGGTTAAAATTACACCAAAAAATAAGATGAGATAGGGTAGCTTTTGCAAAAGCAGAACATTGCTATCTTTAGTAAATTCTAAAACAACCTGCCATTTGCTGTTTCCAACAGAGAAGTCATAATTTTGTTTCAGTTCATATTCAATCTGCTTTTTGTTTACACTACGGTCCATATGATAAATCCGCTGGCCTGAAATCGTATCCCGGATTGTTAATCGTGACACAGAATTATTCTCCAAAATCGTACTTTGGTCGAATAGAAGTGCTGGACGGCTTACTCCAATAATGATACCGCGCCTAGAATTATTCGCCTGATTTGCCTTTATAAAAGCAAATGATCGCGTCATAGTTTGAGGGCTTTCGCTTTCCTGATAATAATCCATGCCTTCGTAATCTGAAACAGTCTGCAACTCTTCGCTGGAAAAAATACGTGCAGAAATAAGGTGCTTTATAAGTTTTTGATTTGGGCTAAGGCGATAAAATGAATTATTGTCCTTACTGCGATTTGTACTCTCAGAAATAGTTTTATACTGCCAATTTCCAGGAGCTTGCTCATACAGCCATATGATTTGGTCAAATCGACTCAAGCCTGGAACATTACCCCTGATTTGTAGAACAAGAGCATCTTTGTCTTTTGTATTGGAAAGCAATACAATGCTTGAGATAAGCCTCATAGTATTTTCAATACTTGATATGCTTTCTACCAACACCCTTCCAGCATCATTGGATGTGCGCTTATACTGCTCAACTGACATATCCTGGATGTAATAACTAAGAACGAAGAAAGCCGTCACGGTAATAATAATACCGTTCATAAGCACCATAGCCTGTGCTAAACCAGAGGTAAGAAGCAGCGTTTTTCCGCTCTTAACAGGCTTTTTTTCAGCCCCTTTTTTAACCCCCTTGTCCATAAAACACTCTAAAAATCTTTTAAAACCAATTTGTACGATACAGTCTACATCATCTCAGCATGCACATCACGCTTAAGTTGATTAAATTTAAAGAAAAAACAAAGTTTTTATATAGGCAAACGTATATAAATCGCCAATCCCCCATGCACACTTTTGTCCAGCCATATTTCCCCCCCATGGGCATGAACAATATCTCTGGATATTGGCAATCCAAGACCTACACCACCAGTGTTAACATTTCTAGATCCATCAATTCGATAAAACGGCTTAAAAACCTCTTCATAGTGGCTTTTATCAATTCCCGGACCATTATCTTCTATTATGATCTCAATCTCATCTTGCTTTGGCTGCCGCAAAGTTATCCATATAAAGTCTGAATATTTTGCTGCGTTACTCACCAGATTGTTAAGACATCGCTTAAAGGCAATAGGACGCAACAATGCGGAAACTTCAATCTCATTCAGATTAAGTTCGACATCGCATCCTTGCCTTTTTGTTGATATGGTTATGTCACGCAGCATACTAGGGATATCACTCAAAACCGATACTTCATTACCCTCTCCACGCACAAAATTCAAATACCCCTCAATCATTCTTTCCATATCATGGATATCATTTTTCATATCATAGATATCAGGACTGTCCCCCATCATGGCAACTTGCAATTTAAGTCTGGTCAGAGGTGTTCTTAAATCGTGGGATACGCTGGCAAGCATATCTGTTCTTTGCGTTATTTGGCGCTGAATCCTTACTTTCATGTCCAGAAATGCTTGCCCAGCCTGCCTGACTTCTCTAGCTCCCTCAATCTTGAAGCTCTCAACATCCCTTCCCTTTCCAAACTGTTCCGCAGCATAAGCAAGCCTTCGTATGGGCCGCACCTGGTTTCGCATAAAAAGAACCGATATGATGAGCAGGATTGTAGAAATTGAAAAAACCCATAAAAGAAAAATATAGGTTGTTGAAGAAAACAGTCTTCTCTGCGGTAGGGAGATGTTCAATATGCCGCTTGGTAATTGGACCCTCACCTCAATCCACTTTTCTTGAAAATCCGCATCCACTTGAAAAGGATAGGCCAGAACATTTGATAGTTCACGCACCAATGTTTTCTTAACCATTGTTTCTAAACCCACCAAATAACCCCAGGATTTGTCCTTTTGATTACTCAGGGCCTCCCCCTCATCAAATGTTATCAAGAGATCGAGATAGGTTTCTGATAAATCTAAAATTTTTTGCGCTTTTGCACTATCATCGTCTTCAAAATGATCTGCAATAATTGCAATTTCACCAGCCAATGCATAAGCAAGCCTTGATGTCATTCTACTCCAATGCCGATCAAAGAATATAAACATTGATAGCGCCTGAATCAGAAAGACGGGCAACACCAAAATGAGCAAAGATCGCCCCAAAATAGTGCTTGGCAAAAATCTCTTAATCCAATTGTATTTTTTGTGCATTTGCTGCGCCTGATACAAATCTTGTTGCATTTTTACACTCTCTCGGCGCGCAACATATAGCCCTTGCCACGCACGGTCTGAATATATCTGGGAACTTTACTATTTACCTCTATCTTGCGGCGAAGGCGCGTCACCTGCACATCGATTGCCCGCTCTCCAGACTCGATGCCGGATACTCTTGCTAATTCTAGACGACTTAGAACCTGACCTTCTGATTCTGCCAGAACCCTTAGCAGATTCGCCTCCATGGATGTTAAATGGGTTATATTTCCTCCATTATTGAGTTCATCATGTTTAGGGTCAAAAACCCATTCGCCAATCTGGTATAAAACGTCATCACTTTTTTCTTTTGATGTTCTTTTAAGGATAGATTTAAGCCTCAAAACCAATTCAACCGGCTCAAATGGCTTTGATAAATAGTCATCAGCCCCTGCTTGCAGACCCGAAATTCTGTCTTCTGCTTCTCCTAGAGCCGTTAACATCAAAACCGGAATATCGTACTTTTTCGCTCTTAAATCCCGAACGAATTCGGTACCCGTTACCTGAGGCATCATGACATCGACAACCAAGACGTCAAAGACAAAACGATCCATTATTTCAACCGCTTCCATTGCATTTTCTGCTGTCAACACCACGAAACCATGTTCAAATAAAAAGCGAGAAACCAAAGTACGAATACGCTCATCGTCATCAATGACGAGAACGTGATACCTGGAAACATATTTTTTGTTAACTGTGCCTTCCATTTACTTAATTTCTTCTAGAAATGATTGTTTTTTAAATATATCTTGCTTTGTGGCGACATCTTATCAAGGATAAGCCTCTATAAATAGAGAAAAAACAGCAAACATTGCTCTAGGGAAATATAAAATGTCAGCGTTACCATTCGACCAAAGGGAGGGCTTTATCTGGATTAACGGAGAAATAAAGCCTTGGAAAGACACAAAAATCCACGTCTTGAGTCACGGATTGCATTACGCCAGTTCCGTTTTTGAGGGCGAAAGAATGTATGATGGAAAAATTTTTAAAAGCAGAGAGCATTCGGAACGCCTGCATAAATCTGCCAATATTCTGGGCATGGAAATTCCCTACAGTGTCGATGAACTAGAAGAAATAAAATATGAAATTTGTAAAAAAAATGACTTAACCAGCGCGTATATCCGCCCGGTAGCATGGCGCGGCGGTGAACAGATGGGGGTGTCTGCAAAATTAACAAAAACACACGTAGCCGTAGCCGCATGGGCTTGGGGAGCCTATTTTGATGCAGAAAAAAGGGATAAAGGCATATCTCTTAAGACGGCACACTGGAAAAGACCCCAGCCTGATACAGCCCCTACGCAAAGCAAGGCCGCGGGCCTGTACATGATCTCTACAATGTCAAAACACGCCGTTGAGGATGAGGGCTTTGATGATGCCCTGATGCTTGATTATCGCGGATATGTTGCCGAAGCTTCGGCAGCAAACTTCTTTGCTGTCAAAGACAATCAACTTATTACCCCCATCCCCGACTGTTTTTTGAACGGGATTACAAGGCAGACCGTGATGGAATTGGCAAAAGAAATGGATATCCCGGTGGAAGAGCGACACATAAAAACCGAAGAACTATCTGATTTTACAGAGATTTTTGTCACAGGGACCGCTGCGGAAGTTACAGCGGTGGGGCAAATTGATGACCATCACTACACAGTAGGCCCCATTACTAAAAAATTACGCAGCGCCTATGAATATCTGGTAAGAAAGTAAAAATATTACAATAGCTTACACCTCGTTCCTATAGAGCATTCTAATTTGACTTAATAAGCTTAAAAACGTATAATTCTCGGTAAATAATAAAAATAACGGGATTTACAGTTTATTCGGGGTGATCATGGCTACTATAAGCCCAACAGTTAGTACAGCTGTCTTATTTGACCTTACTGAAGATGAACAGAAGGCCTTAATCGCCTTCAAGAAAGAGCTGAATGAAAAGCTCCCTGCTTTGCTGCCTGAACTCAAAGACTGGCTTGATGACGATGGAAAACTAGTACATGAGAACGCAGAGTTATTCGACGCAGGATTTGAAAACGTGGTTTACCAGTTTGTCCTGGATGACGATAAGGTTAAAGCTACGACTGGCTTGGAAGACATACGGCAAAAATTTGACAATCTTCCTCCGGCAATAAGAAATCCTCTAGAAATAAACAGAGTTCTATTTGAACGCCCCGGATCTGCAACAGCTACTAAAGATCAACAAGCTCAGGCTGTAATCAATTATGCCCAAGATTTTCTTGGTGTAGATAGCACTGAAAATGGCGAAGTAGACATAAACACTGCAGATGCGCTTAAAGAGCGCTTAAAGGTTCTTAAAAGCGAAAATCCGGATATTGGTGTCGACTTCACCCCTCAAAGTCTTGATAGAAGAACTGTTGAATTTCTAAAAGCATTGGCTCAAAAACGCATGGGGGAAGCGGGGCTCAAAAGTGATAACCTCAATTTTGAAATTATTCATATCATAGAACTTCAAAAAGAAGGAAAACTTGCCTCAGGCGGAACAAGCCGCCTCCTTGGTGAGACTTTTTCTTTGGGGTATTTAACAGATCTATTGGTAAACGGCGCCCTACCTAGTGGTGTAGCGACAATCAGGCCTAATATGGATGCACCATGGGACAAAAAGTGGACCAATGATTCTGCGCCTGACCGCTTCTTCAGCCCCCAGACATATGCGGCGCTGAAAGATCAAAGCTCTGTCCCCACAGCAACTTTGTTCATGAACTCTCCTGCAAATCCGAATGCGGCAATGCTTAAAGAAATAGCAAAAGATATTGGTATTGATCCTAGAAAAGAAAGCTTCACACTGCAGGAAGTTGGAAAACTCGCTGCAGAAGTTCTGGCGCGCAAAGCTGCTGAACTAGGAATAGAGGAAAATGATGTAAACAAAGCCATACACAGTGGTAGGTACATGCCACATCTTGAAGATCTGTTAATTGTGGAAAAAGGCTTTCTGGGTAGCGGCTCTACAAAACAAGAGCAGTCAGAGTATGAATCATCTCAGTTTGCACAGAGATTTGGAACAATTGATCAAGCGTTTCTGGACAGTTTACCAGCTAATGATACGCTCCATTACCCACCATTTAAGCCTGAAATACATCAGTCCCCTGCATCGTATTTTAGAGTTTTTCGTGGCGTTACAGGCTCAACAAAGCTGACGCCGTATGAGCAATTGAGACAAGATGGTTATCTACCACGATATGCCGAATACACGGTTGATGGTGATAAATCAAGATTTGCAACATCTGGAGAAAAAGCAGATCAACCAGAGGAAAAAGAGCCTGATACAGATCATAGCTCTGATGAAATACCAACTGTAGAAGAGGTGCTAAGACGACATGGGTATAAGTTCCCTGAGTTAGACGAACCTCTAAGCTTTAATGCAAATCCGCAAGCTACCCCAGACAGCCCTTTGGTTGCTTCTTTTAGAGGCTCTTCAGACTTATCAGATGATTTTGTAGCCGATAATATTGCCGGAGTAACAGGTCAAGAGCCCGGTGAAACGCCAGAACTTGAACTGGTTGAGGGCAGCGCTGGCTTCACGCTAAAAACCCCAGGTACAGCAGCCTAAGCCTTAGACATTAAACCGTTAAATCGAATTTAATGCATTGATGTATAATGAAAAAATATATTGATAGGTAAATTTATACCCGTTTTTATACACGGTTGAGTGTTTGCCACCGCCATAATTGTATCAAAATCTACATACTTCAGATAACGAGCAAAGTCTATCACAAAATTTTATATTGAACACTTACTTAGATAAGGGGGCATCCCCCAAGCGCCTACCTTATATATGGTTCAAGAAGTGCCTTACGTACGCGCCACAACTTTTCAAATCAACGTCTGCTTACGGCCAAAAGCAGACGTTCAGATAATGCACCTTACGGGAAATAATAGTTTCTGGACAATCTGGTAGCGTTTGTTTTTTATTCATTGCCGAATTTCGGTTCCGCGGAAACTGGATATACTGCGTCTATAGCCCTTGTGCAAGCCGTCTCTAAGAAAGAAATATGCTCTTGTGGTATGGAATATTTCCCCAAGTTCATAACAGCTTGTGCGGCAATGTCTTTTAAATAATGGTTACCAATCATCCCAGCTGCGCCTTCTTCGCGAGCATAACTTACGAGTGCGTCGACGAGTGCTTTGTCATTATCTGCAAAAGTCTGTGCATAAATAGGGAGTAACAGCTTCATTTCAGGAACAAAGAATTCTTTCCATTCCCCTTCCTCACCTCGACCAAACATGCTGAATATTACTGTAAGCGGATTTCTCATTATATATATCTTTTTATTTCTATCTAATTTTCAATAATCCATTATAGCTTAGTTTTACATTATGTCAAAAATTTATGCTGTTAGGGGGTTTGTGACTTTTAGCGTAGAAATAAGGCTTGCTCAAATGTCAACTTTGGGTCGAAAGAAGACTTTATTTGTTCGTGCATCGGGAGTTGATGCAACAACAGATCAGACATGGGTACATGTATTAAAAGCTAACCCTTATGAACGACAATCATTTTTTCTAAAAATTTATTTGATACAAATCAACAGCATAAGCAAAACAAGATTTACATTTTTTACAAAAAACAAGATTAATTTCAATTTTCTATCTTTGATGATAGTATGTGATTATGAATAGCCTAGCAAAAATAAACATAGATGACACTCGTGCATGGCTTAATGAACAAGGCCTACTTGAGTTTATGGTGAAGGCCATCAAGGGGGACGTAATTAACAACCAGCGCCTCAGCCTCAGAGATCGCGTGCACCTCGCCTCCAAGCTCAGCAATAAGATCCTTCCCGATCTAAAAAGCGTTAGCGAAACAAAAACTGAAACAATCGATGTGAATATCCGTTATCAGGCAACCCAAGAACTCATAAGCTCTGTAACAGATACAGAAAGCTAACTGACGGGAATAATAACCATAGTCCCTTGCCTTTTTCTAAATTTCCAGCATTATATCCATAGATCTGCAATTATGCAGGTTCGGGGATTGATAACCCCTTTCAGTGACGGCTGGCATCAGTCGTAAGCTGGTGTCTTTTCTTTCAGCAATGAATGTTTAGGCATCACAGATGTCGTTTCTCGGCCTTATGGCCAGATACGACAGTCATGTCCAGAGCCTCGGCTTAAAAGCTGTCGGCCATCTTCACTGAATGGTTTTATCAATATCTGGCTGCCAAGAGCAATCTTGGTAGCAGTATTGCTTTTGGTAAGGAGAAGAACATGAGCACATCAAAACGAATAATTGGAGGGGTGATTATCATTTTTATCGCAAGCACTGTCTGGGCTTTAATACAAAATTCAGGAATTATATTAGGAGGTATTCCGGCTGGTATATTCATATTGGTTGTAGCCATTGCCTTTGCAAAAGTAACAAAATTAGAGAAACAAATGGGGATGGGGTTTCTCATAAAAGATAAAACACGTGATAAGTGAAATATTAAAACTCGCTCTCCTTGATGGCATATTACATTTTTACCAACCATGCGAATAACCAACTGACAGAACCGGCACAACATTAGTAATGCCAGTTTTGTCAGCTTATTGTTTTTACTTTTGGATTTATTTCATATCTAAAGGTTGGGCGACCACCGCTTGATCCAGCCTCTGTTTCGCACCCTTTAATCCAATGGGTGTCTTCTAGCCACGCCAGCGCATCTTCAATATCGTCCTTTTTCTTAAGACCTTTCCAGCATTTGCGCTGAATATCTCTCAAAGTAAAACCATTTTCCAATTTTCCGCTTTTTAGATGCGATATTAAATTTTGTGCATTTGACATGCCAGCGTCCGCTAAAAGACCATAACAGCGACGTGCGTGCGTCTCCAGATACTCGCAAAAAGCCTTCGCTCTTTTGACGGCATTAAGTGATACATCACCGGACATGCCATCAGAGACACAATCAACAACATGGAAGATCAAAGCCAGAGCACAAAATAACTTATCGTACTTCCCCAAATGCTCGATCATCAAATTATCCTCTTCAGCAGGAATTTTTTGACTGTTTAATTCTGTCGTCCATTCTTTAAAAAATTGCTGTGCTTCGTCAGAGAAGTGAAAGTATGGTGCAGGCGCATATTTACCTTTATCCAGCGCACCGATAGAAAGAAAATTCAAACCATCGATTTTGCTAAAAAGGTCATGCACACGCTCAATGGCGGCCATATTGGGCGCACAATCCTGATAAGACCATTTTACGGGATCAGGATAAACCATCATCTGAAATCGCTGGATTGCGCCATCATTCGCCAATGTATCTGATGCCTGCCTGAGCAACGCGAGCAACTTATCCGGCTGCGTACCGCCAAAAATAGATATACATAAATTTTCAATCGTTATTGATCCACGCCCTATCCGGTCAGTATCAAAGCTGCCAAAACCATTAAATGCCTCTAAATAAAAGGCACGCGCTCCCTCATGCCCCTGCTTGTCCCATGACGCGATAAATCCCGCCAATTCGTCGCGCAATACAAGCAAGCCTTTTGGGTTTTCTGACAATAGCTCACCAAGCTTTTCGACAGTCGTGTCATTGCTTCTATATCGCCTGCGCGTAGTAGTGCCTTTTTCCTTAAGAGCGGAAATTTGCTTTTTAATATTTTCAATTCGATCCTGTTTTTCTAAACAATCATCTTCCTTAACGGCCTTCTCCAACTTTTTTTTTAAATTTTTGATCTCCGCATCATTAACCATCTTCTCAACCTCAAAAGAGGACTGATTTTCTGCATATTCCTTTCCTGCAGCTTTGATAAGACGATCAAGCGGCTTTAAGGCCTCACTAATTGCCGGAGACTTTTTAGAAGATGGCGGCGAAGCAATCATACCCCACAAATTAGGGGCAACAGTCCAGCTATCATTCTTTTTAGGCTTGATAGCGCAACCAGCACCAATGACTGAACCAAGGGAGACAATTATTGCGGCTGCAACAAAGTCAGGTGGGCAAGACATCCGGCCTGCGACATCTTCAACAAAATCATGCAAAACAGAGGGCAGTAAAATTTCTGTATCAAACTCTTGTACAGGCTTTAGCTCGAGAACAATATCTTCGGGGTCAAGCCAATCCCCTGACGGCTTATCACTATGATTTAACATTGAGCTCTCCATGTATCTTAAGTCCTAAACCAACAGGGTGCGTTTCAAAATTTTTTGCTCTAATAAATATTTGAGTGGGCAAGTCGATTTCACCGACCACCCCCAATTTATAGCCAGTCTGGATATATTTAGAGTTATTGTTTCCATGAAGATGGCAATGAGAGCCTCGATGCATCTCAGAGCCTTCAGGTGTGCCGTGCTGATGCCATACACAACATGAAGGACACCAAACAAGGCAACTATCAGGCGAAGATCTCAGAACGTATGCGGCGAGAACAGGTGCTACTGACATTAGGCTGCCTCATTTTTCTTAACCATCCACTCACGAATATCTGATACTCGCCATGCAGAACAACGCTCTGTTAATTTTATAGGCCGAGGAAATCGACCAGCCTTAACCTCTCGCCACAATGTTGCCGGAGAAAGAGGTATAGGGTCGGGAATAAGTTGAGACTGACGCACATAAGCATCATTAGGGAGTTCATCAAAAGTTTTGTTTTTGGACATGATTGCACCTCATATGTTGTGAATTTCTATGAGGTTATTAGCGCATGAATGAAAGCGCATTGCTATTCATTCAGAAGGACATCTCTGCACTAAATCAAGTGCAGCACTGTCCGCACAAAAAACTATTTAATAATATATATCAGAGGGTTACTGATTTTTATTTTTGGCACGTTTTATTTGTTTTGCTTCACTGTCTGGTGCATTCAGCTTTTGAGGCTTGTAAGCTTCCGGCAAAGATTGATAAACAATCTCTATAAAACGAGAACGCCTTCCCTTTTTACCTTTTGCTTTCTCATAAATTTCATCAAGACTAAAAAGCAGATAGTTTTTTGCATCATCCGCGCCAGTATCTTCGCGATATTCTGCTTTAAATTCTTCTCGCGCCTTCTTCACAGCTCCCTGCAGGCAATAAAGTTGTTCTGACGCGCTTTCAATCTCGAAATGACGTGGTGCATGACTTTGAATGCGCTGGAGAGCACGATCTAGTGCAAGATCAATATTTTGCTCACAACGAAGAGAATTGAGCGGCTGCAATATTTTAGACACTGCAGCTTCAATATCCTTGAGATATCTTTCCTCTTCACCCCTTGATGGCGACTGGCTATATCTTTCCCTTTGTCGAATATAAAAGTTTATGACTTCATTTAGCGTACGAACCAATGCAGGGGTAAATTTTAAGCGCCCTGACATCTCTAAATTCTTCACCTGCTCATCGCTAAGCTCAAAATCAGGTAGAGAGAAGCTGTACATTCCATTAAGGCTTTTTCTTTTTGCCTCTCGCCCCATAAAACATCACGCCTTTTATTTAAAATTACCAGCGATGACACTATCGCCCCTCAAAAGTGCATCAAGATAATCAGCCCATTGCTGCATCATGTCTTTTCTACCTTCCAAGTGATCTGCGTGATTATATGTCCGGCGTACTGCGTTTGGCTCTGTATGTGCAAGCTGACGCTCAATCCAATCAGCAGAAAAGCCCATCTCATTTAAGCGTGTGCTGCCTGTGGTTCGCGTTGCATGAGGACTATAGCGTTTTGACCAGCCCATATTCTTTAAAGCCTGACGGAGCGCATTATCAGTCATGGCCTCATCACGCTTATCCCTGTGAGGAAAAACGTGGGTTCTGTGCCCTGTAAAATTTTTTATTCCCTCCAAAACTTCGAGAGCTTGGCGCGGTAAAGGCACAACATGCTCTTTTCTCTTTTTCATGCGCTTTGCGGGTATGCGCCATATAGCCTTCTCAAAATCAATTTCTTCCCATTCTGCGCCGATAACTTCCTTGGGACGACACAAGGTCAACCACATCAATTTAAAGGCTGCTACGACCTGAAAATTTCTTTCATAGCCGTCAAGGTCTTGCAAAAGATCACTTATTTCTTCAGCCATCAATGGGCGTTTGTGTTGCGTCTTGTTTGCGGGTAATGCTTTACGCACCGGATACACTGGATCTATATCAGCTAATAAATTAGATATCGCAAATTCAAAAATACCGGACATTGTGCGCTTGGCCTCATCTTTGACCGACACACCATTATTATCATTAGCCTTTTGCAATACATCAAGAATATGTCTGGAAGTGACCTGCTTTATCGGCAACCTACCAATATGAGGAAAGACAACACGCTCCAACATATCAAGTCGACGTTTCTTTGTAATTTCTTCCCAATCACGCAAAGAGATCCATTTTTTCGCTACGCTTTCAAATGTATTTGCAAATTCTTGTTCACGTTTGATCCGGCTAAGCTGGCGATTATGCGCTGGATTTATCCCCTGACGGACAAGCGCGCGTGCATTATCGCGCTCTTGCCTAGCTTCCGCTAATGTAAATGCTTCACCTTTTCTGCGTTCTTCTGCTTGTTCTTTCGTTTCTTTCCCTGCCGGAACATAAGCGTAATCACCAATGGAGAACATACTCTCCTTTCGTTTGCCTTCATAAGACAGCTCGAAACGATACCGCCAAACTTTATTTCCGTTTGGCTTCACCTCTAAATACAGACCTTTCTCGTCTTTAAGCCTATAGAGCTTATCCTTAGCTTTTGCGCTGTTACATTGAGAAACTGAAAGCATTTTTATACCCGGTATATTGATAGAGTGTTTTTACCCTATACACGGTACTGTACACGGTTTTACCTGAGATGGAAAGAAATTCAATGAGATATTAAAAGATCAATTTTTACAACATTTACAAGGTTTACAGATATATTTGAGAAATCATGATACACCTTGAAATTACCAAGTCGGTTTAGACATTAAACCGGAACAAGATAACATCCCCATCCTGAACGATGTATTCTTTGCCCTCTTGACGCATTTTCCCTGAGTCTTTTGCTCCAACTTCTCCTTTGCATTCGATATAATCATGGAATGCAATCGTTTCGGCCTTAATAAATCCTTTTTCAAAATCTGTATGAATAACCCCGGCGGCTGCAGGCGCCTTGTCTCCCACACGAATTGTCCATGCGCGCGTTTCCTTGGGTCCGGCTGTGAAATAGGTTTGAAGTTTTAGGAGCTTGTATCCCATCTTAATAATTTTATTCAAGCCTGGTTCACTTAAGCCTATTGCTTCCAGAAATTCGGTTTTTTCATCTTCTGTTTCAAGTTGTGCAATCTCGGCTTCAATCGCGGCACAAATAATCACCATTTCTGCACCTTGTTCGCGAACCAGCCCTTCTACTTTCTTAGTGTAGTCATTGCCGCTACCGGCATCTTCTTCGGAGACATTACACACATATAAAACGGGCTTAGATGTTATTAATTGAGCGACCCTTATCCATTTTTGCTCTTCTTCAGCATTGGCAGGGACTGTCCTTGCTGGTTGGCCGCTATCCAGAGCCTCCTTTACAAGCTCAAGAAACGCACTTTGTGCCATAATTTCCTTATCACCGGATCGGGTCTTTTTCTTAAGGTTTTCTATTTGTCTGGCCAGACTTTCTAGATCCGCAAGCATAAGCTCTGTTTCGATGGTTTCAATATCCCTAATGGGGTCAACAGACCCTTCTACATGATGAATATCATCGTCTTCAAAACACCTTACAACATGAATAATGGCATCCGTTTCACGGATATTTGATAGAAACTGATTTCCCAGCCCCTCACCTTGAGAAGCTCCCTTTACAAGCCCTGCAATATCAACAAACTCGAGCTGTGACGGAAGAATGGCCGCTGACCCCGCTATAGCCGCAATTTCTTGAAGGCGAGCGTCAGGAACAGCCACCCTACCCACATTTGGTTCAATCGTACAAAACGGAAAGTTGGCTGCTTGGGCTGCCGCAGTCGCTGTAAGCGCATTAAACAAAGTAGATTTTCCCACATTTGGCAACCCGACAATTCCACAATTAAAACCCATAAATTTCCCCTATACTTTTTTATTCAACGGCATATTAATACTTTCTCCATATCCCTCAGGACTATCAGAGACAATCAATTCAGATTTTTCAGAAAGAGCCTCTACTAGAGGCGTGCACCATTCCTGCTCAGCTTTCGAGAAGTTGTCCAAGACATAATCACTAACATCTCCCTGATGTTGTGGCCGACCAATGCCGATACGAACTCTCCAGAATTCTGCTGTACCTAAATGTGACTGTATTGATTTCAGGCCATTATGTCCGGCTGTACCCCCGCCTTTTTTAACTCTGACGGTATTAGGATCAATATCTATCTCATCGTGAAAAACAATGACGTTTTCAGGTTCAATTTTATAGAATTGCATACATTTTATGACCGACTGGCCTGAATTATTCATATATGTTTCAGGTTTCAGTAACACAACTTTTTTGTTGCCTAAGCGCCCTTCAGAAACCTTTCCCTGAAATTTTGCCCGAAACGGGCTGAAATCATGGAAGGAATCCATAATTTTTTCTACAACCATAAACCCTACATTATGACGGTTGCGCTCATATTTTGGGCCAGGATTGCCTAATCCTACAAAAAGCCACATACCACGATCCTCTTGATATGAAGAAGAGCCTTCTGAAAAAGGCTCTTTCTTAAAAACTTGTTTAAGTGATTTTAGCCACCGAAGCATTGGTGATTATTCGGACTTGTCTTCAGAAGCATCGCCTTCCGCAGATCCTTCGGCTTTTTCGGCCTCTTCACCAGCAGCAGCCTCATCGCCCATAGCTTCTACAGCCTCTTCGGCTTCCTCAGCCTCCAGCTGCGCTGCTGTCTTAGGTGCTATCAATGTTGCAATTGTAAAATCACGATCATCGATAACCGGCTTTACGCCCTCAGGCAACGTTGCATCACTGACTTTTACTGCGTCACCGTGCTCTTTGCCTTCAAGATTAACTTCGATCAGGTCAGGGATTTCCATCGCTGAACAACGCATTTCCACTGTGTGGCGAACAATGTTCAATGTTCCTTTTTCATGAATACTCGGACATTTGTCTTCATTAATAAAATGAACCGGAATATTCACGACAATTTGCGTCTTCTTGTTGACCCTTAGAAAATCAACGTGTTCGACAACATCGGTCACTGGATGAAGCTGAACATCCCGTGCAAGAACAATGTTCTTTTCACCTTGAACGTCCAATTCACATAGTGTTGTGAACATGTGGCCTTTATTGTATTCAACATTAATATCATTTTCAGACAAAGAAATATTAACAGGTTCTTTGTTGTCACCATAAATAACGGCTGGTGCCCTTCCCGCGCGGCGAAGTGAACGTGCAACCCCCTTGCCGGCGCGATCCCTCTTTTCCGCTTTCATTGCATAGTTATTAGACATAGCATTTTCCTTACATTTAAAATTATGGCCAACCTCCAGGGGTGTTGGTCCTTTTTTCGACGTATATATACGTGAGGCCACAGATAAACCAAATTTCCAGCGTTTTTTCAAGTAAATTCTTCATACAAAACAACTTTATGCGCCAGCCAAGGCAAAAACCCATAAAGACCTGATTTGGTAAAAGTTTGACAAGCAATTATTTATTATGCAAAAAACTTCACTAAGGACAGAATACATGACTTACACCCCTGTAGAAGATTGTGACCACATAGCGGTTGCAACAAGCTTAGATTTATTGATGACAGCAGAGTTTAATGCTCGCGTTAACTGTCATGTTTTACCTAGACAATTATCCGGCGATTTTGATCTTCTTGCCCGCGATATAGCCGCTTTCTTTGATACAGGGCGCTTAACTGTCTTCACACCTAGCAATTTAGTACAGTGGCAGGAACCCCTATCCTCTTTGGACACTTATCAGGAAAACCTTGATAACCAAGACCCCTGCGACCCCAATGTTATTCGCTTAAAACAAAGTTTTGCAATTATTCGTGCCGATATGACGTACTTAAAAGAAAGAAAACGAAGAGCCACCTTAAGAGTGGTTAGAGAATATCCTCAGCAGATCGAATATATGCCCCATGCCGATCAATCTATTTTTCCTTGGGGAAAATTAATAATCTCATATAACAACCCTAAAACTCTTTGGTATAGAAATAAGGATGTAGAAAGCATTTCTCCGGACACAGGCGTGGCTGTAATAAACGAAAACGCTAAACCTCACCAATTTAATGTTGGAGATATGTTCCGCTTTCGGTGCTTTTCTAGTAATACGGATAATCCGGAAGAAAATGCATTCGTTCATTGTGGCGAACAATCTGAACACCCTCGTCTGCTATTAGCAGCTGACTAACATTTTTTTATCTGAAGAGCTCTGATATTGAGCGCTCTTCACTAATACGACGAGCAGCCTCCCCGATTAAAGGGGCAATACTGATTTGTTCAATGTTATGGGCGTCTTCCATCTCTTTCGTGGCCGCAATACTATCCGTAATGACAAGAGACTTCAGTGGTGAGTTTGTTACCCTGTCTACAGCCTGTCCGGAAAGAACACCATGTACCACATAGGCATGCACCTCTTTTGCTCCCTGATCAGCAAGAGCACCAGCCGCATTACAAAGGGTACCTCCTGAGTCGACAATATCATCAACCAGAATACAGACTTTATTTTTAACGTCACCGATGACATGCATAACCTCGGATTGCCCTGCTTTCTCGCGACGCTTGTCAATGATAGCCAACTCGGCTCCCAGACGTTTAGCTAAGTGGCGTGCCCGCACCACACCACCAACATCCGGTGATACAATGCACATATCCGCGTCTGAAAACTTCTCTTTGATATAAGGAACAAAAACAGGAGCAGAACTAAGGTTATCAACCGGTATATCGAAAAAGCCCTGTATCTGTCCAGCATGTAGCTCGAGGGTCAAAACTCGATCCGCACCGGCCGCCGCAATAAGGTTTGCAACAAGCTTTGCCGAAATAGGAGTTCTTCCTCCTGTTTTTCGATCTTGTCTTGCATAGCCAAAATAAGGGATGACGGCGGTGGTTCGCCTCGCCGACCCTCTTCTTAGAGCATCAATAGCAATTAAAAGCTCCATTAAGTGGTCATTTGCCGGATATGAAGTTGATTGCATAAAAAACGCGTCTTTACCACGTACATTCTCCATAATTTCTACAAAAATCTCTTTGTCAGAGAATCTCTTAATACTGCACTCAGTAAGGGGAACATCAAGATAGGAAGACACAAGTCCTGCAAGGGGACGATTGGAATTACCTGATATCAATTTCATGAAACCATACCACCGTATTCAGTTTTCGTTTTTATTAGACATATGCACTATAAGAATAAGGATTTATAAATCAAGGGCTTTGATCATAATACAGAAGTAATTTTTTATTTCTGTATTCCTATCACCGAAATCTGACGGCCATAATCTTTTTCACCTCGATGTGTTGATCTCCTATAACTGAAAAAATCATGGTCGTTGGCATATGTATCCATATCCATGACGGATATATTTTTTATACCCACCTCATATAAACGCCAGACACAATATCCACCCAAGTCAAAAAAGAGGTGCTCTTTATCTTTGCCTGACATAAAAAATCTTTCGCTGTCCTTATGATGCTCAAAAAAGGGTTCGGCAAAATCCTTATTCACTTCATAGGAGTTTTTGGAAATGCAAGGGCCAATACAGGCGTGAATACTGTCTTTTTCTACCCCCAAAAGAGCCATATTATCCACTGCCTCCTCTAAAACACCAAAAAGCGCCCCCTTCCAACCGGCATGAGCCGCACCAACCACTGGTTTTCCATCCTTCTTTTGTCCATAGAATAACACAGGGGCGCAGTCTGCTGTTAATATGCCCAGCGCAATACCTTGCACATCCGTCACAAAACCATCGGCCTTTGGCCTGTCTTCGCTTAACCAAGGCTCTGTCACTTGCAAAACCTTACTCCCGTGCTCTTGGTATAATGATAGAAGATAGGATGCACCCGCCTCTTCCTGAACAAGAGAACGGTTTTCTATTACAATATCTTTCTCGTCGTTTGAACCGGTGCCACAATTAAGCCCTTTATAAATCCCTTCACTAGCACCGCCAATTCTTGAAAAAAAACCTGAAAAAACGCCTGAAGGCTGACGGCTTTTGAAATTGGGATCGCAATAATATTTTATAGGACCTCTCATTTTTCAACCCCTGACACATTCATTTCATATCCATGATGAAAACAAAAAACTTTAAACAAATCCCCCATTTTGTCTGCATCGACAAGGCGCGCTACCCCTTCATTCAACTGAGGGCTAGCACCTACACGTTTTAGAGCCTCTAATCTTTGTTCAACTCCCAAAGACTCCAAGAAATAACTCTGTGTCGTAATCTTGTGAACAACACACCCCACTCTTTTTACTGACTCTGACAAGGATTCAAAATCCACATGGGACGTCAAATCACAATCTCCAATATCACTCAAAATATCTGTAAAACTATGATTTTTAACCGCCTGAAGCGTATCTCCAAAATGTGTTTTTATATGTCCATAATCAATAAACAAACCAACTCCTGTGTTCTGATTTAGCAACTCGGCACATTGCGTAATGTATCTATGCCGTGCCGGAGATACTTCATAAACTTGATTTGATACAGTCAATTTTGGTAAATGATCTTTGAGATCGGGTTGCAGGCTTTCCCAACAAAAAACAAATTCACCGTCTTTGATGCCAACAAATTTCTGCTTCCAGCCCTCATCCTCTTTTTTGAGGTGCTCAATAGGAAGCGCATCCAAAAACTCATTTCCTATAATTATCGCTGGATTAGTAATATTTAGCGATTCAATATCAGCGCTCCACTTAATGTCATATGATTCCAGAATTTTTCTCTGACTATCCTTCAGCACAGGGCTTGTTTCAACGAGAGTAATACTTGCACTATCCAGAAAACCGGGTATTTTTCCAACCACACGCAAAATGTCAGACATAAGAGTTCCACGGCCCGGCCCACATTCTATCACGTTGAATTTTTCTGGCTCTCCCATTTTTTGCCAAATATCAACAATCCATGCTCCTATTAATTCTCCAAAAACCTGTGATATTTCAGGAGCCGTTGTAAAATCACCCGCCACCCCAAAGGGATCACGCGTCATATAATAACCATGTTGAGGATGGCAAAGCGCCATTTCAATGAAAGCACCAAGGGGAAGTGGGCCATCTTTTTGGATCTGTTTTCTTAAATAAAGCTCAAGGGGACTAGACATCTTTTGAATGAACTAATTTGTTCTCTGCGGCCAAATACACCAAAATAAAACCACCAACAATCATTGGAAGGCATAATAATTGCCCCATGGACATAAGGCCTCCGATCATCCCCACTTGAAAATCCGGCTCTCTTACAAACTCAACCAGTGCTCTAAAAACACCATACCCAAGAAGAAAAACACCTGAAACCGTTCCCGTATTTATTGCGGGAGATTTTATCAAGACACGTAAAACAAAAAACAACACCACTCCCTCAAGCAGGGCCTCGTATATCTGGCTTGGGTGCCGCGGACCAACAGCACCGGGAAACTCTATTGCCCAAGGTAAGGTTGTTGTCTTACCGTAAAGCTCGGCATTCACAAAATTAGCAATCCTGCCAAAAAATAACCCTATGGGCGCAGCGGCACATATCACATCCGATAGGCGGAAAAGATTGATTTTACGTACTTCACTAAAGACCAGCATAGCAATCATAAGTAAGATAACCCCGCCATGGAATGACATACCGCCCTTCCATATTTTATATATTTCGGCGGGTTCCGACATATAGTAATCCAGATTATAGAAGACCACATACCCAAGCCTTCCACCTAAAATCACGGCTATAACAGCCCATGTCAGGAAATCATCAACATCATCTTTATTAGGGCGCTCGTTATCCTTATCTGTGACCAAACTCAAACAATATTTCCATCCCAGCAAAAAACCGGCCAAGTAAGCAAGCGCATACCATCTGATGATAAGTGGCCCCAACTGAAACGCGACAGGATCTATTTGAAAAATATTGAAGTCCATAATATCTACCCTAATTCTGTGAAATCATTTTGTATCGTACAATCAACCAAATTTAAAGCCCCATATTTTCATATGATTTGAAAAACACTTAAATTTCATACCCTAAAAAGTAATACACAATTATATTTTGAAGACTCTACAAATGATCTTGTAGACCTCTTTTTTGCATGCTAGGAGTCGCAACTCTAACACATGAAAATGGTAAAAATAATGAGATCATGCACTGACTCAGTACAGAACCCTATTGACCGCGTCGAAGATGTTCTTGACGGTTACAATTGGGTTTATAACCGTACAAACAACCAAGAACTTATTGTAGAAGTTGCAGGACGATCATGTAACTACCGCATGCTGTTCATATGGCAAGAGCATATGAGTGCGCTGCAACTTTGCTGTGAATATGATCTTGAAATAAAGCAAGGCAACATGGATGCTACCGCACACGCACTGATGGATATTAATCCATCGATGTGGATGGGACATTTTGAAGTCTCAAAAAAATCCGGGGCTCCTGCCTTTCGTCATACATGCATGCTGTATAAACATCCGGATGAAAAAGATTCTTTCCAAATTGAGGACCTCGTAGATATATGCCTTATTCAATGCGAGAGATACCAGCCTGTGTTTCATCTTCTTGCCACAAACACCAGAATTGATTCTGAAGTGCTTTCATTTGCAATGATGGAAACAGCCGGAGAATCTTAAGGATAATTCCAGTGTCAAACCCAGACAAAAAAAACCAAAAACTGCATATCACTTTGATTGGATGTGGCAAAATGGGCGGCGCCATGCTGCGCTCCTGGCTTGATAAAGGCCTCGCTTATAAAGTTGATGTTATTGATCCATCTCCACTCTCTGATGATTTATCAGAAAACTCAGCTATCCATTATAATGCTTCTTTTGATAACAAGACTATCAATTCGGATGTTTTGGTTCTTGCCGTTAAACCGCAAACGCTCCTCGAAGCATCTCAAGGGATTATCAATAAAATTGATACAAACACAGTCATTCTATCTATTGCCGCAGGGCAAAGCCTTGATGTGTTAGAAAGCATTTTTGGCAAAGAACGTCCGATTATCAGGACCATGCCTAATTTACCCGCGTCTATCGGTGAAGGAATGTGTGTCGGGATAGGTAACCAAAAAGTAATACAGCAGCACAGAGATCTGGCCGCCTTACTCCTTGAAGCGTGTGGGCAATATGAATGGACAGATGATGAAGCCCTGATGGACGCCGTTACAGCACTTATTGGAAACGGCCCTGCTTATGTTTTTTATATGATTGAAGCACTCACAAAAGCAGCAACACATTTAGGGTTGGACGGTGAATTTTCATCTAAACTGGCGCGGCAAACCGTTATAGGAAGCGCCCAACTTGCCAAAAATGAAAATGAAGTGCCCGTTGAAATACTACGTAAAAACGTTACAAGCCCGGGTGGAACGACAGAAGCTGCGTTAAAAGTTCTGATGGACGGGCGCTTTCAAGATATTCTCAATGAAACTTTGCAGGCCGGTAAAGAACGGTCGATCGCCCTAAACAAATAAAAACTAGCGCGTTCCCAGGCCTATATCTTTTGCCAATTTACTTCTTTTCTCAGCATAATTGGGTGCAACCATTGGATAATCAGCAGGAAGCCCCCAGCGTTCGCGATACTCCTCCGGCGTCATATTGTAGGCCGTCTTCAAGTGCCTCTTAAGCATTTTCAGCTTTTTACCGTCTTCAAGACAAATAATATGGTCCGGAGTAATTGATCTTTTGATAGGAACGGCGGGCTGCGGACGATCTGCTGCCACAACACTGTCTGATGCTACCGTTGAAAGCCCTTTATAAACTTTTTCAATTACTGCAGGAATATCATCAGCACCAAGTATATTGTTTGAAACATACGAAGATACAATCTCTGTCGTTAGAACCAGTAATTCATCACGGCTGATTTCATCACTCATTATTTGCTGCCCCATTCTTAAATATTTGAAATTATAGTATTCGGTGATCGTACAACTTCAAATTATAAATATAAACAAAATAATTCTAACATCTTTATACCGATGTCTTCAATTTTCTGTGTATCTTCTTTGACACCCCTATTTCAGGCGCACGAATATAAACTGGTTCTGATGAACGTTCATTTTCAGGCAAAGAGCATGCAATCCGAGCAATAGCCAAAGGACTCGGCATAAAAACATCTGCAAAACCTAAGCCGCCTGCATTTTGAGCCTCGGAACGAAATCTTACCTCTGCATCCCCTATCAAAACACAATCCTCCCCCTCCAGCACTGACATAACTCCAGCAGCAGTTATAACTTCTGCTTCAGACACTGGCTCAAATTTTTTATCAAAGCGCCGACAGTAATAATCTTGACGCTTTGTTTCCATTAAAACAGCATATATATCAGACGAGGCGTCGTGTGATTGCCTATAGGTTTCCAATACTGCTCTAAAAGTACATACGCCAACGACAGGAATATCTAGAGCCATACCAAGAGATTTTGCAGTCGCCAACCCTATGCGCATACCTGTGAAGGCCCCTGGCCCCTTTGTGACTGCAATACTAGACAGGTTCTGGTAGGTGTGGTTTTCTGTGCTTAAAACACCCTCAATCATTGGTATTAGCTGTTCTGCCTGCCCTCTGGACATTTCAAGAGCTTGTTCTGCTATCACTTTATCTTTAAGAACATCATAAAGCCCCACAGAACAACCATTCATGGTGGTATCAATTGTTAGTATACAATTTTGTCCGGATAAATCAGCCATGAGATGCTGGACGCACTTCCACAACCTCAGGAATATAATGTTTTAACATATTTTCTATTCCTGATTTTAGTGTTGCTGTTGAACTTGGACACCCTGCACAGGCCCCATGCATTTCCAGATAGACTATCCCATCCTCAAACCGATCAAAAACAATGTCGCCACCATCCATGGCGACCATAGGCCTGACGCGTTCATCAAGAAGCTCTTTTATCTGTGCGGTAATCTCGTCGTCTGGCTGATCTGTCTTAGTATCTTTTTTACTGGTGTAATCTGGATCCATAATATCTTGTCCTGTCGACAAATGCTCCATTAGAGCCGCAAGTATCATGGGCTTTAGCATTGGCCAGTCTGTATCATCTGCCTTACTGACTGATATAAAATCAGTAGCCAAAAACACACGTGTAACCCCTACAATGCCAAACAATCTTAAAGCCAAAGGTGACTTTTCTGCGTCAGCCTTTGATGAAAAATCCAAGGTTCCTTTATCAAGAACTTTTTGCCCCGGTATGAACTTAACCGTGGCAGGATTCGGGGTTTCTTCGGTTTGTATAAACATAACAAGCATCCTCAACTAGTACTGTGACGGTTATAGAGCCTGTTGCAAAATACTTCAAGTATTCAGGGATGTTTCAAGATGACCGGGAATAACCATGAGAGGGACAGGCAGCTTTGCTAACCCCTTTCCGGAGAAATATGTCACAAGAGGGCCGGGGCTAGATGTATTAGGAGAAGAAGCAAGAACCAGAGCTACAATATTTCTGTTTTCTTCCAATGTTTTAATAATTGTATCGCTAGGGTCTCCCTCCTCGATACACACCATAGGCATTTTGCCTGTATTCTCAATAACGCGCCCAGCGGCATCCCATATCATTTGCTCGGCCTGAGATCGCATATCTTTTTTCATGCGCTGCTCAACATTCTTCCATCCATGCACGAAGGCTTCCTGCATAACATTAAGCAATGCAACATAACCACCTTCTGCATTCGCAAAATCAGATGCATAGTCAACAGCATTAACATATTCATGCGTATCATCAACGACCACAAGAAATACGCCATTACGTTTTGTTGCTCTTTCTTTTTTCAAAAACACCTTAAACTCCCACCTATTAAGGTTTCACTCTCAGGACACTAACAAGCCAACCAGAGAACATAGCCAAAAATATACATGTTATCGCGTAAATCAAGCTGTAGTCCCTTGAAGAACGATAAACAAGTGCATTAAGCCCGACTTGCTCTACTTTAATCAAGTTAAGATTTTCTTCCAATACCTTACCATTCCTGATGAGAAAGCTTCGTATTTTATAATTTCCTGTAGGAGCTGACGCAGGTATATCAAAACTTACACGAAAAAAATTATCCGTAATAAACTTCATCTCTGCCGGCTCTTCAAAAAAGATTCCTAAGGCTTTCTTTTTCTTAAGAAATGCCTCTTTAAATTCTTCTGTATTCTCAAGTTTACGGCTTGTCTTTTCCTCAATTTTTTTAAAAAATGCATCATGTCCAATTCCATTCTCAAGAAAAACTGCAGCCAGTTCTTCGTCTACATTTTGTGTACTTAACGCATAATTATAATATGCAGACGCATTGTCAAATTTCACAAATTGCATATTAATCCATGTCCCCATAACACGGCCTTTTTTCCAGATTGTTACATCTTTTTCCGGCCCCTCTACTACAATAGCGACATCAGTATCTTTTTCCCTGCGATCCCCAAACAGCTCAATCGACGAACCGTTAAACCCAACCGTAATATCTATATGATCACTTGCAGTCTCTATAGCAAAATCAGTCGCCTGAACTTGTCCTATCGGCAGCGACAAAAAAAACAGAAAAAACATCGGGACTATAAAAAAAACGGTCTTCATTTAACCACCATCACAAAAAGATCTAACGGGTGAAGAAAAAGCTGTACAGCCAGTTTTGTGCACACACCAAGAACAAGTAAAGCAAGAATAATTCTAGCTCTCGACCCCGTTACTTTTTTAGATGTCTGAACGCCAGCCTGCGCCCCGATAACGCCCCCCATGATCAAAAAGAAAGCCAGAAGAATATCCACACTGTGACTTATCGTTGCGTGCATAATGGTTGAAAAGGCACTTGTAAAAATAATCTGAAACAATGATGTCCCCGCAACCAGAAGCGGCGGCATACCAAGAATATAGATCATAGCAGGGACAAGCAGAAAGCCACCGCCCACTCCCATAGTAGATACAAGAAAGCCACTAACGAAGCCTATTCCTCCGGGCACCAACACACTGATATATAGCTTGGATCTAGGAAAACGTATTTTATACGGAAGCCTCTGCATAAGAGACGGAGACTTAAACCTGTTAAACTCTGACCTTACTGTTGGCTTACGAAACGAGGTGAACACGCTTTCAAACAGCATCATAATGCCTATGGAGCCAAGTAAAATAATATAAAGCAGGGATATTATTAGATCCATTTGCCCTATGAATTTTATAAATTGAAAGAATATTATACCAACAACTGATCCTAAAAAGCCCCCCGCAAGCATCACCGTAGCGATCATAAAATCAACGTGCCCACGACGCCAGTACCCCATAACACCGCTTACTCCGGATGCAACAAGCTGGCTGCCTTGTGTACCGACAGCCACGGCAGCAGGTATTCCCATAAATATAAGAAGAGGTGTTGTCAAAAAACCACCACCAACACCAAATACTCCGGAAATAAAGCCAACAAACATGCCAAGCAGAAATATTATTTCGACAGACATGCTCATTTCCGCAATCGGCAAATATATTTGCATCAAAACTCCACACGGAACAATAGACAGGGTTTAAAGCTACCCCGAATATACAATGTACTTATGCGCTATTGCTTATAGGCATCCAGGTCATTCGGGCCAACAACTTCAACGGCCATATCATCCTGAAAACGCCTATAATGACCATTAGGATTGTCATACATGACAGGATCAAAATCTACAGACTTGATAATACCAAGAAATGCAGGGCGCCATTTTTCGTATACGCTTGCTTCAGAAGAACAATCCAACACGTAAAGTTGATCATAGAAAAGAGACGCGAACATAATACCACGCTTCCTTACAGTAGCACCCTGAGATGTTATATAAGAGGCCTCTACCATGCTTGCATGCCCTCGCCCCAGACCCGATTCATCCTTAAAGGCCTCTACTGAAACGTCATCATAGTCGCCTAAGTAGTTCTTCCAGAAATCTTCACTCACTGCAACTTTCTGGATGGCGGAGCCAAATTCGCTAGGATAAATAATAAAACGTCTATCATTGCGCACGCGCACACGACAAATAGCATGATCGTTAACCCCTTGACCAGCAACCGTCAGCTTGTCATCCGACTTTTGGTCACTAATCCTGTCCCAAAGATCTGGAAATGTAATTGAAAAACGATCATTTTGATCTTCAATAAAAAACACCTCTGCTTGTGCATTAAGAAAAGTGGAGGAACAAAAAAGCCCTGCGATAAGAACAAATTTAAGTAAAGAATGCATAATTTACGCTGCCCTAAGAAAGTTATAGCCGCAGATATTGTGCTATCTTAAAAGGAAAAATGCAAACATCTTCTTGAAACCACTCCAAGATTAGTGGTGCACAGGATTATGAACCATGAAAACCCATAATTTTCTGCACCTCTTCTAAAACAGGAGTCGCAATGGATCGCGCATTTTCAGAGCCCTTTAAAAGAATTCTGTCAATTTCTGCCGGATCATCGAGCAAATTATTCATACGCCCCGTTATTGGTGAAAGTTTTTCAATCGCCAATTCGGCAAAAGCGCTCTTGAACGGCCCGAATTGCTGTCCGGCAAACCGCGCGACAACGTCTTCTTTCGATTCTTCCGCCAGCGCTGCGTATAAAGTAACAAGGTTAAGAGCCTCAGGCCTTCCCTCAAGCCCTTTAAAGCTATCAGGCAACGGATCTGTGTCTGTCTTGGCCTTTTTGATTTTTTGTAAAATCATATCAGGCGTATCTGTTAAATTAATACGGGTCATATCCGACTCTGCTGATTTACTCATTTTTTGTGTACCATCTCGCAAAGACATAACACGCGGCGCTGGTCCGGCAATAAAAGGTTCTGGCTGGGGGAAATAGTCAACTTCATAGCGTGTATTAAATGTTGCTGCCAAATCACGCGCCAATTCCAAATGCTGCTTTTGATCTTCACCTACAGGAACATGCGTAGCCTTATAAATAAGTATATCTGCCGCCATTAACACAGGGTATGCAAACAGCCCAAGGCCAGCTCTCTCCTTGTTTTTTCCTGCCTTATCCTTGAACTGGGTCATGCGCTCCAGTTTTCCCATTTGTGCCATAGTGGCCAGCAACCACATAAGTTGTGAATGCTCTGGAACCGCAGACTGGACAAACAGTGTTGATTGATCAGGATCAATACCGGCAGCAATATAGGCAGCAGCAATTTCCCTTGTGGCTTGTGCCAAATGTGATGGATCGTAATCTACGGTTACAGCGTGGAGATCTACGACACAGTATAAGCACTCTGAATCAGATTCGGCCTGAAAATTAACCCAGTTCTTAAGCGCTCCAAGATAGTTACCTAAATGAAGCTGACTTGTTGGTTGCATACCGGATAGAATACGTTTCATTAGAATTCCTTTTAATCCCCTTATTTGGCCAGATACCTTTTCACATCAGTCAATTTAACCGCGCCAGTGACCAAAATACAGCCCCCGTAAACAAGCATGGCGGTAAAAATTATCAATCCAAGAGCCAAAATCTGACCCAAAAGAATATCACCAAAGATAAATGTTTCAAGAAGCGCGGCGAGTATATACACGGTCACAGCCATGATGCAAGAGCTGAGCACAATCTTTGGCATGGCCTTCATAAAAACATCATCAAACTTTGCCGATGGATGTGTCTTGAGAGCTTTGACATGTAAAAAGAACTGCAACCATCCTGCCAAACTCGTTGCAAGAGCAATGCCTACTACCCCAATAAACTGAATAAGAATTATACTCAAAACAATGTTCAGCACTGTTGCTAGAACAGATATCTTCACAGGTGTTTTTGTATCCTCTCTCGCCCAATGCGCCGTTGAAAAAACCTTGATAGAAATATAAGCCGGCAAGCCAATAGCATAAGCGCTTAAAACCTGTGATGTAACAAGACTATCCGATGCCTCGAATGCCCCACGCTCAAACAAAACAGTGATTAAGCTCAAAGGCATAACGGCCAAAGCAAGTGCTGCGGGCAAAGCCAGCAATAAGCAGTATTCCAGCGCACGATTAAAAAGATGTTGTGCTTCCGCAGTTTCGCTCTTGGTCATTGCCCGAGACAACATTGGCAGTAAAGCCGTTCCAACGGCTATCCCGACCACCCCTAAAGGAAGTTGATTTAACCGATCTGCATAATATAAATAAGAGATCGAGCCACTCTTTAGGAAAGATGCAATAATTAAATCTGCAAAAAGGTTAATATGAACAACCCCCGCACCAATCACAGCAGGTCCCATAAGTCTGAGCACTTTATGGATATCTGCATCAAATTTCGGACGGCAAGCTTTTATGCTAACTCTTGATTTTCTTGCACAACCCCACAGGAAAGCAAACTGAAGCACACCCGAAAAAAGCAGTCCCCAAGATAATGCATGCCCTACGGTTTCAAACATATTACTTAGCAGCAACGCTACGATTAACGATAAATTGAACAAAACCGGCGCAAATGCAAACGGAGCAAAACGGTCTTTTGCATTTAGAATCCCCCCCAGCAAAGCCGTCAGCGACATAAGTAGAAGATAGGGAAACGTTATACGCGCAAGCTCGATAGCCAATGGCTCTCGCAGTTCATCGCCGCTAAATCCAGGCGCTATAAGCTTTATGAAATAGGGCATAAACGCCAGCGCCAGAAGTGTAAAAACTGATAAAGCACATAACATAGAAATAAAAGCGTTGCTGGCAAATGCATCTGCTTGCTCTTGCCCTTCTTTTTCAATCTTTTTTGAGTACATCGGCACAAAGACAATGCTGAAAGCCCCCTCCGCCGTAACCCTGCGGAAAAAATTTGGAAGCTTAAGCGCCACAAAAAAAGCATCTGCAACAGGATTTGCCCCTAAATATGCGGCCGTCAGTATATCGCGGACAAATCCTGCAATTCGAGAAACACCGGTTAAACCAGCGACGGTTGTCATAGCTTTTATTAAACTCATGTGTTAGGTATTACCACCAAGCGAGGAGAAAAAATAGTATGCAGAATCCTGAAAAAGAGTGGTTTGGTGATAAACACGTCTCTCCCGAAGAAAAAACCAGTGGTGTAATCGGTGTTTTTGACAGTGTTGCCGATAAATATGATTTAATGAACGACCTCATGAGTGGTGGCATACATCGCCTGTGGAAAGACAGCTTCGTTCGTATGATACGCCCACGATCAAAAATTGACGGGCGACCTGTAGATTATCTGGATGTTGCTGGTGGCACCGGTGATATTGCCTTTAGAATCCGAAAAAAAGTTGGTGCCGGAGCCAATATAACTCTCTGCGACCTTAACCCAAATATGCTGGATGTCGGAAGAAACCGCGCTATCGACAAAGGATGGATTAACGATTTTAGCTGGATTACAGGAAACGCTGAAAAGCTCCCTATCCCTGATAACAGTATTGATGTCTATACAATTGCCTTTGGATTAAGAAATGTAACACATATTGATACCGCACTAAGTGAGGCATTTCGTGTTTTAAGGCCCGGCGGAAAATTCTATTGTCTGGAATTCAGCCACGTAGAAATACCCGCACTTTCCAAAGCATATGATCTCTTTTCTTTCAACGTTATCCCCAAACTGGGAAAAATAATTGCTAATGATGAGGCAAGTTACCAATATCTTGTTGAAAGTATTCGGAAATTTCCTGAACAACGTGAACTTTTAGCTAGAATAGAAGGAACTGGCTTCAAAAACGCCTTATACACCAATGTATCTGCGGGTATAGCAGCCATTCATCAGGGCACAAAAGCATAGAAATCCAAGTCATTTCAGGGTCATTATCACCTCATATGTCGGTTTTTATTTGACATTGGCTAAAAGACTCATGCATTATCCGCAAACTTAAACAGTGTATGATTAATATGAAAAAGGGAAGGCTGTATAAAATGAGCAACTTCACAAAATCAATTCTATATTCAACCACAGTGCTTGCTGCTGGTTTGGTCGCAATTATTGCGATTTACAGCAACGTGACATCGTCTGAAAATGGCGACTCATACGCGAGCATTATGCCTGCAGCTGGCGAAGTCATTCATGACGCCGCAACTGCAACGTCAGAAGCAGCAACCAATGCTTATGAAGCTACTACTGAAGCAGCTACAGACGCCGTGGAAGCAGCCGGTGACATGGCAGAAACTGCAACCGAAGCAGCCACAGAGGCCGCTGACGATATGGCAGAAACTGCAACTGAAGCATACGATGCAGCAACAGATGCTATGGCCGAGACTTCTGAAGAGGCAACAGAAGCAGCTTCTGAAGCCGCTGATGCAGCGACTGAAGCAGCAGAAGAGGCTATTGAGCCCGCAGCTGGCGCAACAGAATCGACCGTGGATGCATTGGAAAATAAAGAAGAAGCTTCTAAAACATTAGAAGAAATGATCCAAGAAGGAAAAGAACAAGAGTAATTTTCCTTGATCTGAGATTAAAAAGCCCTGCTATAAGCAGGGCTTTTTCTTTACACAGCAACAAAAGCAGGCAATAATCCCCTCATGCTTAAAGACAAACGGATACTGCTAATCATATCAGGAGGCATTGCGGCTTATAAGGCGCTCGACCTGATAAGACTCATCAAAAAAAATAACGGTGAGGTTAAATGCGTTTTGACAAAAGCTGGATCACAATTTGTAACCCCTTTAAGTGTCTCATCACTCTCACAAAACAAAGCTTATGATGACTTATGGTCGTTAACAGACGAAGCAGAAATGGGTCATATTCAGCTCAGCCGTGAAAATGACCTTATCGTAGTTGCTCCTGCCAGTGCTGACATCATGGCAAAAATGGCGCATGGATTGGCAAACGACCTCGCTTCCACAATTTTACTTGCCTCCAATAAACCTATCCTGGTTGCCCCGGCGATGAATCCTGAAATGTGGGAAAACCCGGCCACACAGGACAATATGAAAACACTCAAAAAGCGCAAAATCCATTTTATTGGACCCGATAAGGGAGAAATGGCCTGTGGCGAAACAGGACCGGGACGAATGAACGAGCCCGAAGACATCTTTAATGCCATAACAGATTTTTTTTTTGAAAAACCATTAAAAGGGTATAAGGCGCTTGTCACCAGTGGCCCAACCTACGAACCTCTTGACCCTGTCCGGTTCCTCGGCAATAGGTCCTCAGGGAAACAAGGGCATTTAATCGCCGAAGAGTTACGCAATGCTGGCGCAGGCGTCACGCTTGTATCCGGCCCCACAAGCCAGCCTAATCCTCAGGGCGTGACCGTACAAAACGTAGAGACAGCACAAGAAATGCTAGATGCATGCTTAGAGTCTTTCCCCTGTGATATTGCCATTTGCGCTGCAGCAGTGAGTGACTGGAGCGCAGCAAAGCCGCAGAAACACAAGATCAAAAAGAGGTCAACAGGTCAAATCCCAGAAATTAAGCTGAAGCAAAATCAGGATATACTGCATACCATCTCAAATCACCCTAAGCACCGCCCTACTCTTGTCATAGGGTTTGCTGCGGAAACCGACAATCTTAAAAAGAATGCAAAAGAAAAATTAAAACGAAAAGGGTGCGACTGGATATTGGCGAATAACGTTGGACCAGATGAAAAAGGGAATGAAAAAGCTTTTGGTTCAGAACAGAATCAAATATGTTTTATTACCAACAATAAAGAAGAAGAATGGGAACGTGCGCATAAAAGAAAAATTGCGCAGGTTCTGGTTGAAAAAATAATAGACCACATGGAAGTATATGAGCAAAAACCAAACAGAAGCCGCCTACAAGGATAGTATAGAAGTCGCCCTTAAGCCACTGGACCATGCTATAGGATTACAAAGCCCATCCTATGCTACCACTGAGTCTGCCGGCATGGACTTGACTGCAGCACTCGAGGAAGATTTTGAGCTAGGACCTGGTGATCGTGCATTAATCCCCACAGGATTAACAATAGCCCTCCCCTCGGGATATGAAGGTCAAATACGCCCACGCTCGGGGCTTGCACTAAAGCATGGCCTGACCGTTCTGAATACACCTGGTACGATTGATTCTGACTACCGCGGTGAAATTAAGGTGATCCTGATTAATCACGGTAAAGAACCCTTTACAATTAAGCGCGGCATGCGTATCGCCCAAATGGTTGTTGAACAATACACACATGTTGACTGGAAAATTGTTAAGAACCTTGAGAATAGCGAAGAGCGTGGAGAAGGGGGCTTCGGTTCCACAGGAGAGTAATTGTGCAAACGGCACAGCTTAAAAAAACCATAGACGCACAACAGGATCAAACACAAACCGACAATGACAAAAAAATGTCAGGTTTCCTTGATCAGGGTCATACGCCTATGATGGCCCAATATCACGTCATAAAAGAAGAGCATCCTGATTGCCTGTTATTTTACCGTATGGGTGATTTTTACGAGTTATTTTATGATGATGCCATCATCGCATCAGAAGTCCTTGATATCACCCTTACAAAACGAGGGAAATCGCAGGGTGATGATATAGCAATGTGCGGCGTTCCATTTCATTCCTATGAACCTTATCTGGCCAAACTTATTCGTGCGGGCCATAAAGTGGCAATATGCGAACAAACGGAAACACCGGACCAAGCAAAAGAACGCGCAAGGAAAGAAGGAAAAAGCCCTTCTAAAACTCTAGTGAACCGCGAGGCTACAAGAATAGTGACCCAAGGAACACTGACAGAAGACCACCTTCTTGAACCACGTCAAAGCAACTATATATGCGCTCTGCACCAATATAATTCTGATTTTGGCATCGCATGGCTAGAACTCTCCACTGGTGCATTTTGGGTTCAGACAGCAGAGGAGTCTTCCCTGCGCGCCACAATTGAACGCATAAGTCCGAGCGAGATTCTAATCTCGGAAAACATGCACCATAACCTTAAAAGCTTACCGAGCCATGACACAGTCTTCACGACCCAAGTTGATACACTCTTCAATTTTGAGACGACACACAAAACCCTGCTTGAACTTTATTCAGTGAAATCTTTAGAAAGTTATGGCGATTTCTGTAGGCCAGAAATTTGTGCGGCAGGAGCGCTTATTGGATATATAACCCGCACACAAAAGGGTAAGCTACCGCATATAATGATTCTA
Organism: uncultured Micavibrio sp.; assembly: GCA_964352665.1. Taxonomy (GTDB): domain Bacteria; phylum Pseudomonadota; class Alphaproteobacteria; order Micavibrionales; family Micavibrionaceae; genus UBA1672. Next base: position 24,436 of record CAYGSJ010000006.1, on the reverse strand, counting down.
GAAAAAGTTGTGCCCGCCAGCATTATGGAGATTGATGCAGCAACACAAAAGAACCTTGAGCTAATCCGAACTCTATCGGGAGAACGCAAAGGCAGTCTTCTGGATAATATTGACTACACAATAACCGGCTCTGGCGCCCGCATGCTGCAGTCACAACTCTTAGTCCCCCTCACGAGCATAGATCAAATTGACACACGTCTTAACCGCATCGAATATTTTCTAAACAAGACAGATTTACGGAGCATTATTCGTGATCTTTTGCGCGGTTGCCCGGATATGGAGCGCGCACTCTCTCGCTTAACTATAGGGCGTGGTGGACCGAAAGACTTGGCAATGTTGCGTGATGGGCTCGCGCAATCAGAAATTATCCGCGCACAAATCCAAAACGAAACTGATAACAAAACTGTCTTTGATGACATATTAAAAAAAATGCAACAAGTCCCTGCTCTTGCCGCTTTTCAGGATCAACTAAAGCAATCTTTGGAGGAAACACCCGCAACATTCGCGCGTGATGGCGGGTTCATACGTAACGGATATAACGCGAAACTCGACTCTCTTCGTGAAATCAAGGATAAAAGCCGCCAAATCATTGCAACACTTCAGGTGAAATATCAAAAAGAAACATCGATAGACTCCTTAAAGATAAAATTTAACAATGTGCTAGGATACTTTATTGAGGTCTCTGCAAAACGTGCCGACGCGTTAATGATAAAATCAGATGAAGATAATTCTTTAAGCCATAAATTTATTCACCGCCAAACTATGGCAAACGCCGTCAGGTTTACAACAGCCGAACTTTCGGAACTAGAAAGAGACATAACATCTGCTGCAGATAAAATTGTTGCCATAGAGCAAGAAATTTTTGACCAGCTAGTGGAAACAGCATCAGGCCTTTCACAAAACATAGCAACAATAGCCGGAGCTCTATCATTGATCGACGTATCTTGCGCTCTTGCCGAACTTGCACAAAACATGAATTACGTAAGACCAAAAGTTGATAACTCTCTAACATTTGATATTAAAGACGGACGCCACCCTGTTGTTGAAAAGGCGCTTCAAAGGCAAAGTGAGCCATTCATACCAAATGACTGCACCCTGAACCCGATCCAGCGCTTATGGCTTCTAACTGGCCCGAATATGGCTGGTAAATCAACTTTTCTTCGCCAAAATGCGCTTATTGCCATCATGGCACAAATCGGATCTTTTGTGCCTGCATCTTCTGCCCATATCGGCGTGGTTGATAAATGTTTTAGCCGTGTTGGTGCCTCTGATGACCTCGCGCGGGGGCAATCTACTTTTATGGTCGAGATGGTTGAAACCGCGGCAATTCTTAACCAATCAACAGCACATTCCCTTGTTATTCTTGATGAAATAGGACGAGGAACTGCAACATATGACGGATTATCAATTGCATGGGCCTGTGTTGAATATCTGCATAATCAAAACAAATGCCGATCTTTATTTGCCACGCATTATCATGAGCTTACAAGTCTAGAGGAAGAACTGGATTCTCTGGCTTGTTACACTGTCGAGGTGAAGGAGTGGCAAGGCAGCATTATCTTCATGCATAAAGTCAGCAAAGGCAGTGCAGACCAATCTTATGGCATACATGTTGCGCAGCTAGCAGGAATTCCAGGCGCTGTTATAAAAAGAGCCGAGAGCATTCTGGAAATTCTTAATACAGATCAATCAAGGGCAACTCCCGAAAAAATTATCAAGGATCTGCCCTTATTTGACTCGGCTATACAACATTTTGATGTAAAGCCATCCGCTACTGAAGAGTGCCTTCAAACTATAGATCCTGACACACTTAGTCCGCGCGAAGCCCTTGATTTGATTTATAAGCTGAAAAAACTTTTAGCCCCATAACCCTTTACTTGCACAACAGAATATTCTAAGACAGCCCGATGAGCGAAAACAGCACACCAATAGAAACAGATGCGGTCATTATAGGCGCAGGCCCTTGCGGCCTGTTTACTGTGTTTGAAATGGGCCTACTGGATATGAAATGCCATTTGATTGATATTTTGGATAGACCCGGCGGGCAATGTGCAGAACTATACCCAGAAAAGCCAATTTACGACATTCCGGCCTACCCCGTGATTTCAGGACAAGAGCTGACTGATCGCCTCATGGAGCAGATCGAGCCCTTTAACCCCGTATTCCATTTCCAGCAAATGGCTGAAAGCCTTGAAAAACTGGATAGTGGGAAATGGAGACTTACCACAGATATAGGCACAGTCTTTGATGCTACCTGTATCATTATTGCTGCTGGTGGCGGAAGTTTTGTACCTAAGAAGCCGCCTATTCCAGACATTGAGGAATATGAGGGGCAATCAGTTTTTTATGCCGTGCGTAAAATGAACCAGTTTAGTGGCAAAAACATAGTTATCGCAGGTGGCGGCGATTCTGCACTGGATTGGAGTTTAACCCTGCAAACTGTGGCCAATGAGGTAACGCTCGTGCATAGACGCGACTCTTTCCGCGCTGCCCCTGACAGCGTAGGAAAAATGCGCGGACTGGTCAGCGAAGGCAAAATGGCTCTGGAAATTGGACAAATAAAAAAACTAGTTGGAAATGGTGGAAAGCTTGAGGCCATAGAAATTATGGATGCTGATAAGACCGTTAAAACGATCGAGTGCGATACGCTTCTGCCATTTTTTGGACTAACCATGAAACTAGGACCTATCGCCAATTTTGGTCTTAATCTTAATGAAAATCTAATTCCCGTAGATACAGAAAAATTTGAAACCTCAGAGCCAGGAATATTTGCTGTTGGTGACATCAACTGGTATCCGGGCAAACTGAAACTAATCCTTTCAGGCTTTCATGAGGCCGCACTTATGGCCCGACAGGCTTTTAGATATTGCCGCCCTGATGCTAAATTGCGTTTTGAATACACAACTTCCAGCTCTTCTTTACAAGACAAGCTTGGAGTTAAGGGCTAATCCTCATCAAAAAGTGCGCTTGAAATATAGCGCTCGGCAAAAGATGGAACGATCACAACGATGCTCTTACCTTTGTTTTCAGGCACTTGTGCTACACGCTTTGCTGCTTCAAAGGCGCCGCCGGATGAAATTCCGCATGGAATACCTTCAAGACGTGCCATTTCACGTGCAGTTGCTATTGCTGTATCCCCGTCCACTTGTATAACCCCATCAATCATGCCTTGATCCAGTATCGAAGGAATAAAACCGGCGCCTATTCCCTGTATTTTGTGTGGCCCGGGCTCACCACCGGATAAAACATGGCTTTCCGTTGGCTCTACTGCATATGTTTTAAAGCTCTCTTTACGTTGTTTGAGAACCTGAGACACACCTGTCACAGTTCCCCCTGTTCCTACACCTGCAACTAGAATATCAGCCTTGCCCTCGGTATCAGCCCATATCTCTTCGGCCGTGGTTTCGCGGTGGATTTGAGGATTAGCCGGATTATCAAACTGTGCCGGCATAAAGGCGTCCTGATATTCCGATAGCAGTTCTTCTGCCTTGGCTATGGCGCCTGGCATCCCTTTTTCTTTTGGTGTTAGCACCAGCTCAGCACCAAAGAAAGCCAGCATCTTACGGCGCTCTATCGACATGCTCTCAGGCATAGTCAGAATGAGCCTGTATCCTTTGCTGGCCGCAACAAAGGCAAGCCCTATCCCAGTATTTCCCGATGTTGGCTCTATCAAAACAGTTTTGCCCGGCTGAATTTTTCCTGCGCGCTCGGCAGCTTCAATCATGGCAAAACCAATACGATCCTTAACCGATGCCACCGGGTTAAAAAACTCTAGTTTTGCAAGTATCTCTGCTTCCAAAGCATATTTTTCGGTGAATTTCGGCACACGCACCAATGGCGTAGCGCCAATGGTATCTAAAATAGAATCATATATTTTACCGCGCACTTCCGCGTTTGGTCTTAAAGCATCATTGCCGTGCTTTACTGCTGGGAAACTCATCTTCATTCTCCTTTGGATATTACATGCTTCATTTCGTACTAATGAACCAGGTGGTTACTTAGTCACCTTCGCCGGGATTAGAGCTAAAGTCTGTTTTGAACTTACCCTCTTTGTCCTTCATTTCTTCGGCTTCTGGCATTTCGTCTTTTTTCATCGTTATATTCGGCCATTCTTCTGAATACTGACGATTCATTTCCAGCCACGCTTCTGCGCGCTCATCAGTATCCGGAAGAATCGCTTCAATAGGGCATTCCGGCTCACAAACACCACAATCGATGCACTCGTCCGGATGGATGACCAGCATATTCTCTCCCTCATAGAAGCAATCTACAGGACATACTTCAACACAGTCTGTGTATTTACATTTGATACAATTCTCTGTGACCACAAACGTCATTTTTTACTTTGCCCTTTCATTAACAGCCGCACACACATTAATTGGGCACCTGTTATAACGCAATAGGTTTTAAAGGATGATTATACTGAAAAACTGTGCATAGGCCTTGTACAACCATGTCCTTTACTCTCTTATTTCCCTAAACTCCTAGCATGACTACAAAACATCACATTGCATATTTTTTCTTAACCCTATCTTGTTTTCTGGCCGCATGTAGCAACAAGAATAATGAATACCAAACAGCCAGCCTGCTGCCTATGATAGAGCCAGCAACATCTGCAGACCTTGAAGACCATATTGTTATTGCTGCCATGCGTGATTATCTGAAACACAAAAAAGCCCCTGACTTTTCAAAATACAAGTTTATGCGCCTTGATCTTGATGACGATGGCTTAAGAGATGCTATTGTCTATATAACAGCCCCTTATGGACAATGGTGTACAGATGACGGTTGCACTATTCTGGTTTTTCATGCTGAAAACAGTGGTTTTACACTAGCAGGAGAGCTTTTCCCTGTCCGCCCTCCTCTTTATGCCAGCGAAAGCACAACAAATAGATGGCATGATCTCATCATACGGGTCTCTGGACGGGAAAAAGAAAAAACAAAGGATGTGCTGATACAATATGATGGAGAAAACTATCTCTTCTCTCCAGAGAAACTAGATGCCATTGATAAAAGAAACCATCCCATCCTGATCAAAGCTTTTCCTTAATCGGACCGCTTATTATGCACCACCTATCAACTTCAGGAAATAGCGGCGAAAAGAGGAAAAGGCTGTCATAGCTTGACTACCATCGTCATCATACAAACCATCTTCCACTGCAAAGCGCGTGTCGTCTTCAAATTCCAAAGAAACCTTTCCTACAAGATTATCAACATTGGACTCCTCAAAATGCATCTGCATAAGCCGGATCATCGCTGTCTGCTCTTCTGATGCAAAATTACCATCTACCCACACAAGATCACGGGCAAAATCAAAAAAGCGAGTCCGATCATCGTGGCTTGTAATGCCAGCAAACATCGCCTCACAGCTTTTGGGATTTACAATATCATCTTTTAATATTGCCGTTTGCTCGTCAGAAAAGTTAATATCTTCCAGTATGTGCGCCATAAACTTTACTTCTTCATCGGTAACGATCCCGTCCGCATGCGCAACCGAAAACAATGTCCTCCACATATGAAACTGGCTGTTATTTACACCTGCAGTCATTGTTTTTTCCTTTTCTCCCTTTAATCTTATCTTGGCACGCTATTTCAAGCAATCCCTTAAAATGTTCTTGATTTGTTCTTTTTATTGTGCCATCAATCAAGCTATACAAAAGGAAAAAACATGAAGCGTGAGCCCGGAATAAAATGGCTGTTTATGGACCTAAACAGCTACTTCGCGAGCGTCGAACAACAAGAAAATCCGCTATTGCGTGGAAAGCCCGTTGCTGTAACACCCATGGATACTGATTATACTTGTGCAATTGCCGCCAGCTATGAAGCAAAGCTCTATGGTATTAAAACAGGCACAATGATTAAAGATGCCAAACGCATGTGTCCTAATCTTCTCTGTGTTCCTGCACGACATGATCGATATGTTTTGTACCACAACAAAATAATAGAGGAAGTTGTCAGGCACACTCCGATCAACAAAATATGGTCTATCGATGAACTATCCAGCCGCCTCCCCCCCAACAAGCGCAACATAAATGCTGCTAAAGAAATCGCACAAAACATCAAAGAAGGGCTCTACAAAAACGTTGGTAAATATGTTCGATGCTCCATTGGCTTTGCACCAAATTCACTCTTGGCAAAGATTGCCTGCAGCATGAAAAAACCTGACGGGCTTACCATTATAACACAAGAAGAATTGCCGGATTGCCTACTGAACATAAAGCTCAATGATCTGCCCGGTATTGGACGCAACATGGAAAAGCGCCTTCACAAATCAGGCGTAAAAAATGTGAAAGACTTCTGGGACATAGGCCCAAAACAGGCAAGAAAAATATGGGGCAGTGTCCAAGGTGAGCGGTTCTGGTACCTTCTTCATGGATATGACCTTGAAATGGCCGAAACAAAAACATCTATGGTAGGGCACAGCCGCATCCTTGACCCTGATATACGATCACCGGAAAAAGCATATCTCATTCTAAGAAAGCTCGCAGCAAAGGCCGCAACAAGACTCTCTGGCAAAGAGTATTTTACGCGCACAATTTATATATCTGTGCGCACAAAATGTGGTGTCAAATGGCACCATGCCTTGAATATATCCGCAACACAAAACCCCTTTATTTTACTGGTATATGTCGACAATCTTTGGGAACGTTTTATATATGACGTCGGCAACCATTTAGGTTACGGCTCTTTCCTGATTAAAAAAGTATCTGTCAGCTATCACAATCTTGAAAAAAAGGAGACCCTTACAGAGGACTTGTTTTTAACAGGATCATCAGAGAGAAAAATCTTTATTCAAAAGACAGATGCACTTGCTAACGCACTTAAAAATTTGCAGCATAAATATCAAAAAGATGTGGTTTCTATCGGCCTATGTCCCAAAACAAGCGCGGGTTACGTAGGCACAAAAATTGCGTTTTCTCGCGTGCCGGATGCAGAGGAATTCTGGAGCTAACCTCGACCAACCAGAAAGCTTGCCTAACCGCAACAGTTTTGCTACAAACCGCCTATGCAAAACAAGACTTTATACATTATTGGAGCCGGGCTGGCCGGCAGTGAAGCGGCATGGCAAGCTGCGAATATGGGCGTAGATGTTGTTTTATATGAAATGCGTCCCAAAGTACAAACTGCCGCACACAAAACCGGCGAGTGCGCTGAATTGGTCTGCTCCAACTCTTTCCGGTCTGACGATGCAGACTATAATGCCGTTGGGTTGATACACCAAGAAATGAGGCGCATGAACTCATTAGTCATGCGCGAGGGTGACAAGGCTGCCGTCCCGGCTGGAGGGGCATTAGCTGTGGATCGTGATATCTTTTCAAGTGGTGTCACCGATGCATTAAAGGCTCACCCAAGGATCACAATAAAAAACGAAGAAACCACAGACATAAGCAAGTTCAAGGATCGAAAAACAATCATTGCGACAGGGCCATTGACCTCTGACCCCTTAGCCAAATCAATCTTATCGGTAACCGGAGAAGACGCACTCGCCTTTTTTGATGCCATCGCACCTATAGTGCATCTTGATAGTATAAATATGGATATTGCATGGCTTCAGTCACGCTATGACAAGGAGGGGCCTGCCGGAACAGGAAAAGACTATATAAACTGCCCCATGAATCAGGATCAATATGAAGCGTTCATTGATGCTCTTTTGAATGCAGAATATGGAGACTTCAAAGAATGGGAAAAAGACACACCCTATTTTGAAGGATGTATGCCCATCGAAGTCATGGCAGCACGGGGAAAAGAAACACTGCGTTTCGGTCCAATGAAACCCGTTGGACTTACAAACCCAAATAGTGAAGAAAAACCTTATGCAGTTGCTCAACTAAGGCAAGATAACGCACTGGGAACATTGTATAACATTGTCGGCTTCCAAACGAAAATGAAGTATGGCGCACAACAAGATGTCTTCCGCATGATTCCAGGACTAGAAAAAGCTGAATTTGCTCGCCTAGGAGGATTACACAGAAATACATTCATTAATTCGCCAAAGTTACTTGATGAATCGCTGCGCCTCAAAAAACTCTTATCCATTCGTTTTGCAGGCCAAATCACGGGATGTGAGGGATATATAGAAAGCGCATCTATAGGCCTTATGGCTGGCCGCTTTGCTGCTCAGGAACTCTTGGGCATTCCGATAAGCCGCCCTCCTGCTACAACAGCTCTTGGCTCACTATTAAGCCATGTAACTGGTGGCGCCAACGCAGAAACATTCCAACCTATGAATATTAATTTCGGGCTGTTTCCGATACCATCTGATGAATTGCTGCGCCCTAAACAGGAAAGTGGGAGACGGAAAAAATTAAAAGGCAAAGACCGTAAAAAGGTTTACACTGACATTGCACGTAAAGATTTAGAAAAGTGGCTAGAAGATCAACAAAAAGCAGCTTAGAAATTAAAGTAGCATGTATTTTTTATGAGTTTGTCGTTATTAACCTCATGCACAACAACAGGATTAACAGTAAAAATGGACAATAACGCGCAAACAGAGAAAGAGCTGGTCATCTTGTTGCACGGAATTTTGCGCAGCAAAACAGATATGTTGCTGCTTACAAAATATTTCGAGAAACGTAACTTCGCTACACTTAATGTCCTATACCCCTCTAGAGAGCAAAGCATTGAGGATTTAAGTGATTTTGTTCGTGATAAAATTATTCACTGCCCACATTATAATGAAAACACAAAAATAAATTTTGTGACCCATTCTATGGGGGGGCTTATCGCGCGCTACTACATTGCGAAATATAAACCGGAAAATCTTGGCAAGGTTGTTATGCTTGGCCCACCAAACACAGGAAGTGAGTTTGCGGACTGGCTTACAGAAACAAAAATACTGGCTCCTGCTTTCAAAACCATCTTTGGGCCAGCTAGCCAGCAGCTAACCACTAAATACAAGCATATTCCGGATGATATAACCTACCCCTTAGGTGTGATTGCCGGTAATGTTTCAATTAATCCCCTTGCCCCTTGGATATTAGATGGGGAGCATGATGGTATTGTGCCGGTAGAGCGCACAAAAATAGCCGGAATGGCCGATCACATAATTATTCCTGCAACACACAGTTTTATGATGTTTAACCCAAAAGTTATGGAGCAAGCTTATTATTTCTTGCTCCATTCAAAATTTCTGCATACGTCAGAATAAGTACAAACTATTCAATTGGAATTCCGGGGTCATGTTTTGATGTCTTCATGGAAAGCGAAGACTTAATCGTCTCAACATTTGGCGCCGTGCTAAACTTCGTTGAAAAGAAATCCTGATAATCATCCCAGTTTTTAGCAACTATTTTAAGAACATAGTCAAAATCACCTGTAAGCATGTAACATTCGCGAACCATAGGAAGGTTATGGATGTATTTTTCAAATTCTTTTAGATCTTTATCGGCCTGACTTTTAAGCTTTACCATCGCAAAAACAGTTACTCCGTATCCCATATAATTTGGATTGATCTGTGCATTATACCCTTGAATATAACCAGCATCTTCAAGAGCACGAACACGACGCAGGCAAGGTGGTGCTGACATTCCAACAAATTTTGCAAGCTTCACGTTCGTAATACGTCCATCTTCTTGCAATTTTTTAAGTATGTTTTTATCAATTTTATCAAGACGTAATTGCTTCATTTTCTCTAACATCCTTCAGATCAAAAACGTTGCGTGCTATCTTTTTAAAATAGCGATAATGCTGTATAAAGTTGCAGCGCAATAAAAGCAAGCTTTTTTGAAATATAATTACAAAAAGACACAAAATGGAGCACAAAGGCCATAAAACATCCTGTTGGATTATAACCGAAGGGCTAGCCGGGACAGAAAACCAATGTATTGGCGTCGCTCAGGCGCTAAATTTATTGCCTGACGTCAAGAAAATAAGCCTGAATCAGCCTTGGAAAATGCTTTCTCCTTACCTTGGTTTTGAACAAGGCTTTACGTTCACTCCCAAATTAAGCGCACCGTCATGGCCAGATTTACTAATCACAAGCGGCAGAAAGAGTATTGCTGCCTCTAGATACATAAAAAGAACAAGCAAAAAAAAGACCGTAACCGTTCATATACAAGACCCTCGCATACCATCGAAATACTTTGACCTTGTTGTGGTTCCAGAGCACGATCCCTTACGCGGAGAGAATGTTTTTGTTACGAAAGCAAGCCCCAATAAAATCACACCAAATTTAATCAATTTCGAAAAGCAGAAATTTAACCAACTTGAAAAACTTGGTGCACCTCGCATCGCAATATTAATTGGGGGCAAAAGCAAAGCCTATGACATGGACGCAAATACAACAAAAAAGCTTGCCCAAACCCTCAAAAAACTGCCCGGCTCTCTTATGATTACCTGCTCAAGACGAACTAGCCCTAAAAACAGAGCCATTTTAGAACAGCATCTTGATACCGATCAAAACTTTTTCTGGGATGGTGAGGGAGATAACCCCTATTTTGGCCTTTTAGGATATGCAGATTACATACTAGTAACCGCGGATAGCGCTTCAATGCTGTCCGAAAGCTGTTCAACAGGAAAACCTGTCTACATGATACCCATGGATGGGGGAGCCAGGAGAATTTCTCTTCTGCACCAAAACTTAATACAATATGGATGTCTCAGAACATTTGAAGGAGAACTTACCCCCTTTGATTATAGCCCATTAAATGATGCAGAACTTGTTGCTAACGAAATTCGCAAGCGTTTTGGGCCTTTACTCAATGGTTTGAATAGTTAAGATAATGCTATTCTAGAATAAAGGTATCTGAAGCATGACAAACAAGAACCACACAAAAGTCCTTATCATTGGCTCAGGGCCAGCGGGTTATACAGCAGCTATATATGCTGCAAGAGCAAATCTTGAGCCCATGCTTATTACCGGCACAGAGCCCGGTGGACAATTGATGATCACTACGGAGGTAGAAAACTACCCGGGCTTTGCCGACGTAATTCAGGGGCCGTGGCTAATGGAACAAATGAAAGCACAGGCCGAACATGTCGGTACAAATTTGGTCAATGACTACATAACAGACGTAGATCTGAGCACAAGACCATTCAAGGCAACAGGCGACTCTGGCACGATTTATACCGGAGACACACTTATCATTTCCACAGGAGCAAAAGCACGTTGGTTAGGCATTCCTTCAGAAGAGAAATTTAAAGGCAAAGGCGTATCTGCTTGCGCAACTTGTGACGGTTTTTTCTTCCGTGGAAAAGAAGTCGCCATAGTGGGAGGTGGCAATACAGCCGTAGAAGAGGCACTCTTTCTTACCAACTTCTGCTCTAAAGTCACCCTGATCCATCGCCGCGACACCCTTCGAGCAGAAAAAATCCTTCAAGATCGCTTGTTTGCTAACGATAAAGTCGATTTTTTATGGGATCATGTTGTTGAAGAAGTCTTGGGCGATGACACAGGAATGACAGGCCTTAAGTTAAAAAGTACCAAGACCGGAGCCAACACAGAAATCAAAAAAGACGGCCTTTTCGTTGCCATTGGACATGATCCGGCAACAGAATTATTCAAAGGAAAACTTGAGATGGACGTTAATAATTACCTTATCACGAAGGCGGATTCTACAGAAACCTCCATCCCTGGTGTTTACGCTGCCGGTGATGTTACAGATCATATTTACCGACAGGCCGTCACCGCAGCAGGTATGGGATGCATGGCAGCATTGGAAGCAGATCGCTTTTTAGCAGCCCAGAAAAACAATAGTAACTTGGGCAAGGTGCAGGCCGCCGAATAAAGATACAAAAGAAAAGGCACATTCATGTCAATGGATTGGGACAAGCTCAGAATCTTTAAGGCTGTCGCAGATGCCGGTAGCTTCACGCGTGCCGAGGCCGAGCTTGGCCTGAGCCAATCCGCTATTTCCAGACAAATCAGCACACTTGAAAAAAGTCTGGCGCTTCCTCTCTTTTACAGGCACCCCCGCGGCCTTGTTTTAACAGAGCAGGGAGAAATGCTGCTTAATGCCACAAATGATGTTTTTGATAGGCTACAACGCGCACAAACACAGTTAACAGACTCACGCGCCTTACCCGAAGGCCCCTTGACGATTACCACTGTTGAGTTTATTGCAACGACCTGGCTCATTCCAAAAATCGCGGGATTTAAGGAAAAATATCCAAATATTCAAATTACATTGCTACTTGATAATCGCCTTTACAACCTAAGCCAACGAGAAGCCGATATTGGAATTCGGGTACAGCGCGGTGACCACAACGATTTAATAGAAAAAAAGCTAAGAACACTTCATTTTGCAATCTGCGCATCTAAAAAGTATTTAAAGAAAAAAGGGCGCCCAGAAACAATTGCAGACCTAAAAAATCACACCATGATTGGTTTCCCTCAAAATGTACAAACCCCATTTCATATGCCTAACAGGGTTTTCAAGAAACTTGATATCGACATCACTAGCAACAATGTGATGTTTATAAGCTCGATGGATTCGCGCTATACCGCTGTAAAAAATCAAGTTGGAATTGCAGTACTACCCAAATATGTGGCTGATAAAGACGAGGACCTCGAAATACTGTTCCCGGATTTTGAAATCCCTGGAATAGATATGTATTTTGTTTACCCTCAAGAGCGCCGAAATTCAAAGAGAATCACCGTGTTTCGGGACTTCCTTTTAGAAAATGTCTAGCTAAGCCGCTTCTGATTTTCCATTCAATGAAGAACATGCGCGTTGTATACGTTTGCAGGCCTCCTCAAGATTCTCCATGCTGGTTGCGTAAGATATCCGGAAATAGGGAGATAAACCAAAAGCAGCACCTTGAACACACGCTACTCCTTCGCTTTCAAGAAGATATGTAACAAAATCTTCATCACTTTCAATGAGCTTACCTTCCGGTGTTCTCTTTCCGATCAAGCCTGCGCATGAAGGATAAACATAAAAAGCCCCTTCTGGTTTAAGGCACTCAATACCATAGGATTCATTAAGCATATCAACAACTCTATCGCGCCTATCCTTGAAAACATCGTTGCGCTCTTTAAGAAAAGATTGATCTCCCTCTAATGCGGCTAGTGCTGCTGCCTGTGAAACTGAAGATGGGTTTGATGTGCTTTGACTCTGCATTTTGGATATAGCCTTAATCAATTCTTTTGGGCCGCCAGCATAACCAATACGCCATCCTGTCATTGCATAGGATTTTGAAACACCGTTACATGTTAACGTGCGATCATAAAGCTTTGGCTCTACCTCGGCTGGTGTACAAAATTCAAAATCATCATAAACGAGATGCTCGTACATATCATCTGTCATGATATAAACATGAGGATGCTTTAGCAGAACATCTGTTAATGCCTTAAGCTCCTCATGACTATAAGCACCACCTGTAGGATTTGATGGAGAATTGAAAATAAACCACTTTGTTTTCGGTGTGATCGCAGCTTCCAGATCTGCTGCTGTCAATTTGAAGTTATTTTCTTTTTCACATTCTATGAAAACAGGTGTTCCCTCAGCCAGCAATACCATATCAGGATATGAAACCCAATACGGCGCAGGAATAATAACCTCTTCACCCGGATTAAGAGATGCCATTAACGCATTGTATAAAACCTGTTTTCCTCCCGTTCCTACAGTGATCTGATCGCGGGTATAATCAAGATTATTGTCACGTTTAAACTTCTTTATAATAGCGTCTTTCAGCTCATCTGTCCCATCCACAGCCGTATAACGTGTCTCACCATTGCGGATTGCCGCACACGCTGCGTCACAAATATATTCCGGTGTATCAAAATCAGGCTCTCCAGCCCCCAAACCAATAACATCACGGCCAGCGGCCTTCAATTCCCGCGCCTTATTTGTCACGGCAATGGTCGGAGAGGGCTTAATGCGGCTCAAACGATCTGCGACGATGGACATGTGTAACTCCTTGTTTTTTAACAAAGTCATGATGCCAAAATGGGCCATCACAACATCTCTTTAATTCATGAAAAACACCTGGACACTTCTAAAACGATATGTCTTGAAATGCTTTTCTGACAAGATTTCCATCTAAGTCATTTATGGGCTCAAAATCAAGCCCCTGTTTTTCAAACCATGCTCTAATTGGATATAAAAGCGGGTCCTGCATAGCACTTCTAATATAGGCTTGCAAGCGACTGATATGAATAAGATATTCATCCCTGCCTTGCTCGGCAGCCAGTTTTATGAACAACCCTATAACACGACAATGAAACTGCGTCCCTAGAACACGATACCACTTAAGAAATGTATCTTTTTCTTCACCCGACATTGTTTCGCAATAGCGCACGATCATTTTTTGCCTTAAATCTTCCGGAATATCGACGCGTGCATCTTCCAGAAGATTGACAAGATCATATGGCAATGGACCTAAAAAGGCGTCCTGATAATCAATCAGAGCACATTGCTCAATCCCGCTTTCTTGTTCTAAATACATAAGATTCTCAAGATGATAGTCACCATGAACAAATCCTAGAGAACATGGGGGTATAGACGACTCGATCTCCTGCCAAACAGAACGATATGACTCTAACAAACCCTCCTCGCTTCTTATGCCACGCTTAAAAGGCATATAGTAATCTACAATTTGTCGTTGGTTTTGGTAGATACGTGTCTGCTTAAATTCAAGCAACCCCGCTGGTGGTCGGGCATTATATAAAACTTTCAGGACATCCACTGCCTGAGAATATAACATTTTTTTGTCAGTCTTGCCTTGCTGAATACGTTTGCCAAAAGATGTCTGTCCAAGATCTTCAAAAAGGGCATAGCCCCTGCCTTCATTCTGGCCCAAAAGTTCTGGACATTTTAGTCCCTGCCCCTTCAACCATTCTCCTATACGAATAAATTCTTTAAGCTCCCTTATGCTATCGTCATTAACGTCAGAGTAGAACATAACCACGAATCTTTGCCCCTCTTTATATCCGCGAAAATACTGTCGTGGGGACACATCTCTTGGTAAACGCTCAAGCCGTTCAACACCTAACTCCCGTGCAAGATTATCTGTATCCATATTTTTGATTAAAAGCTTTTTTATGTTTTTGATGAAGACTGCCTGCTCGCAGCCATTTTATGTATGGCGTCTATATGCTGCTTGGACGCTGTACGTCTCTTAGCGGCATTAGCTGTGTTTTCATGGCCAAAAATTGCAGCCTCGCTGGCAGCAACTGCGCGCAACAAATCCATCCCGAAATTTTCGCCTTCTTCAATAGTAACCTCTTCCGGATGTCTTTTCTCTATCTCGGCACGCCCTGAGGCAACCCGCTCTATCTGGTAAGCGACGATACCATCGAGATGTGGACGGGCAAGAGCCTTCATAAGGCGCGCATCTTCGTAAGACCATGTTATAACTTGCTGTCGCGCCAGAGCCAAATTGCCCTTATGGGCCTTTAACGCTTCCTTTATCTTGCCTTCCGCATATTCTCGTGACATCGGCTGGCCTCCTGCTCTGTTAAACTCATTTTAAATAATACAGCAATAACTGTGCCATATTAACTATTAACATATCAATACAGATTATTTTTCTCTGAAATTTGACATTAAATATTAAAATGCGTATATCCCATATCTTTGGTAACAAAATTATAAAAAAACTGAAAATGGGAGTGTTTTATGCCTCATAGACTACCACATCATACGTATAGTGACCGAAATCTAGGTGATTTAACAGAAACTGGCGAGCGGGGCGCGGATAGCCTGATAGGTGGCTTCGCACGTCGCGCAGGAATTGCGGTCTCTGATGCAGCGCGTATTGTTGACGGGCACCCAGAACAAGTTCGAAATCCGTTGAGAGTAGCGAAATTCGAAAGAGCAGTAGCGAATCATAGCTATGATGGAGAACGCGGGGTCGACGCCCTTAGGCTACAACTTGCCCAATACACTGCTGGTTAACACAATGTCTCGTCATCGCGGAAAAACGGACCCACGACAAGGTTCTGGGGGATATACAGGAGAGCGCATAGCGCTTGAGTTTGGACGCTACGTTGTACAAAAAGCGCATGACGAGACAAGAGCAAGCACAATAAGAGCTTCTATGGCTTGGGCAGAACGCTTAAGAAGTTCTGCCGCCGTGCGATGGGGCTATTCTACAAGTTATACACCCATAAATAGCACAGCTAACGAGCCTAAACTATAGAAGCAGAAAGCTCTCTGACAATAGCGGTAACGCCTGTCACCCTGTTTTTTGGTTTTGGCCAGCTTCGTATAATAGAAAGTTTTTGATCCGGACGGATTTTAACAGTTCCTGCTTTTGTGCCCATCCACTGTATCAACGCATCCACATTTGGTGGCTCGTTGTTGTGAAAGGCAATGACTGCGCCCTTTGGCCCGGCCTCAACATTTGATATACCCGCTTTTTTACAAAGCTGTTTAATCTCCAGGATATTAAGAAGGTTATCGACTTCCTGTGGTAAATCGCCAAATCGATCAATCATTTCTGCCGCAAAACCCTCTATCTCCTCCTTCTCGTCAAGGTCATTAAGACGCCTATAAAGGCTCATTCTGACGGCAAGATCCTCGACATAAGTTTCAGGAATAAGAACCGACATGCCTAAATTGATTTGAGGCGACCACCCTTTCTCCAGCATTTCATCAACATCTGTAACACCAGCGCGCGCCGCAGCGACAGCTTCTTCTAACATTTGCTGATAAAGCTCGACCCCTATTTCACGGATATGGCCCGACTGCGCGTCACCCAGCAAATTTCCCGCGCCCCTGATATCCATATCATGGGAGGCAAGCTGGAACCCAGAACCTAATGTATCAAGCGTTTCCATGACCTCTAAACGCCTCTGTGCATTATCATTAAGCTTAACATTCGGCTGGTACGTCAAATAGGCATATGCCCTAGCCTTCGCGCGCCCAATCCGACCTCGTATTTGGTACAGCTGAGCCAAACCAAACATGTCGGCACGATGAACAATCATTGTGTTGGCTGTCGGGATATCAATGCCGCTTTCTATGATATTTGTTGCAAGGAGAACATCATACTGCCCATCATAAAAGGCCGTCATACGATCCTCTAACTCGGTAGGGCTCATCTGCCCATGCGCATCAATAAATTTAACTTCCGGCACTAATTCTTTAAGCATATCAGATACTTCAGCCACATCCTTGATCCGGGGCACCACGTAGAAGCTCTGTCCCCCTCTATAATGCTCCCTCAAAAGAGCATCTCTTATAACCATAGTATCAACTGGCATAACAAAAGTACGAATTGCAAGGCGATCCACTGGCGGTGTTGTAATAAGACTCATCTCCTTTACCCCCGTAAGCGACATTTGCAAAGTTCGGGGAATAGGTGTAGCAGTCAGCGTCAGAACATGGATATTGTTTTTAAGCTCTTTAAGTCTCTCTTTCTGCTTCACCCCAAAACGTTGCTCCTCATCCACGATAAGTAACCCAAGATTTGCAAATTTGGTGTTTTTGGCAAAAAGGGCGTGGGTACCAATAACAATTTGAACCGATCCATCTACAAGACCATCGCGCGTCAATTTTGCGTCTTTTGCTGAAACCATGCGTGATAATTGTGCTATGCGTATTCCAGAACCCTCAAAACGTTTCAAAAAATTATTATAATGCTGACGGGAAAGCAGGGTTGTAGGGACAACAACCGCCACCTGTACACCGGACATTGCTGCAACATATGCCGCGCGTAATGCCACTTCGGTTTTACCAAAACCCACATCACCACACACAAGATGATCCATAGGATAACTCCCAGCCATCCCCTCCAACACCGAATTAATAGACCGCTCTTGATCCTCTGTTTCTGCATAAGGGAAACGGGCCACAAATTCATTATAAAGATCTTGCCCAACCTCAAGCTTTTCTGCCTTTTTAAGTTGCCTTGCTGCCGCAATACCAAGAAGCTTATCTGCAATTTCCATCAGATTTTTCTTTGCGCGCGCCTTTCTGGCTTGCCATCCTGCACCACCTAACCTGTCAAGCTGAACGGTGCCCTCATCGGAACCAAATCTTGAAAGCACTTCAAGGTTAACCACCGGCACAAAAAGCCGATCTCCTTCGGCATACTCAATTTTAAGACAGTCATATAATGTATCCGCAGCATTCACTGTTTCCAATGCAACAAAGCGCCCTATTCCATGGTCGATATGAACAACCAAGTCCCCTTCTGACAAAGCCGATACTTCAGTTAAAAAATTATCCGCCTTACGTGTTTTCTTTGCCTTTCTTGCCAATCTGTCGCCAAGAATATCCTGCTCAGTGACAACACATAAATCAGGCGCAACAAAGCCGTGCTCCAAAGCCAAAACACATAAGCCGATTTGGCCAGATTTTAATTTCTTAATTTCATCTGCACACTGGACGTCAACCACATCTCTTACATTTGCGTTTTCTATCAAGCCTCTTAGGCGAGATTTTGAGCCCTCGCTATAACAGGCCACCAACACTTTTTGATGCTGACTCGCATAGAGCTTAAACTCTTGGAAAACATCCCCGTCAGGCAATGCTCTGATATCGGAGAAATCCCTTCCTTTTCTGCCTTTTTTGTCTCGGCCACCCAACCCCTCAGATGCACCAAAGTTAGAAAAAATCTGCGCTTCTGATACAAAACCAGACCATTCCGACGGCTGAATATAGAGATGCTCCGGTGACAAGGGGTGATATACAGACCCTGAAAGATTTGTTTTTTGGTTGCTTTTTTTGCGCTCTTGTCCTGCCTTTTCAAGCGTTCTTCGAGCCTGATAAAAATCCTCAATCTGCTCCAGGCGCTCCCTATATGCATCTTGCACATGCGCATCAAAAGTGATGGCGCAATTTGGCGCATAATCAAAAATGGTGCGCATTTTATCGTAGAAAAGTGGGAGCCAGTGTTCCATTCCATTGTATCGTCGACCGCTACTTACTGATTCATAGAGAGGGTCATCTTTTTGGACCACACCAAAGGCTTCCCTATAGCCAGAGCGAAACCGCGTCACAGATGCGTCATCAAGAAAAAACTCTGTTGCGGGTTGCATGCTTAGTAATGAAACATGGTTGTCCGTTCTTTGCGTTATAGGATCAAACTCTTTTATGGTGTCAACCTCATCACCAAAAAGATCAATCCGCAATGGCCTGGAATAACCAGATGGAAAGACATCGATTATCCCGCCTCTGACAGCAAAGTCACCTGCCTCGCGCACAGTTTCATTTCGAACATACCCGTTTTGTGCTAAAAACAGCTGAAATTTGTTAGCATCAATACGCTCACCAGCTTTTGCTTCAAACCTTGCTTCACGCAAAGCCTCTCTTGGCATCACCTTTTGTAACGCAGCGTTAACGCTTGCCAGAAAAACCCTTGGCTTACGCTCTTGCTCATAATCCCAAGCCATTAATTTTGTCAGAGCAGCTACACGCGATGCAACAATATCACCATTTGGTGAAACACGATCATACGGCAAACAATCCCAAGCTGGAAACACCTCCACTTGCACATCAGGTGCAAAAAAACTCAATGACCCGACCAATGTAGAAAGACGCGCATCATCCATAGCAACATGAATTAAAACCCTGTCCTCAGGCATAATATTTCTAGCCATTTCAGCCAAAATTCGTGCGTCATGACCTTCGGGAGCACCGTAAATGATGTTCTTATCTTGTATTTGCTCCTGTTCTCGCGCTATGGTGTGCAAAAAAGTGCCCCTTCAAAAGTAAATAGTTGTTTGCCTTTGGCTCACTTTTTATATATAGCTTTCAGTCTATTTCAAGGACATTAGTAAAAGATGCTGACCGATACCAGAACTACAGAACCTACAGAAACAGTAGCAAACAAGGATTTGCTAAAAAAAGCTGTGCATGACAGTAAACCTATATCAAAACGTGGCATACAAGAACGTATGTTTACTATGGCGTTTAGCGGTTTTGTATACCCACAGATATGGGAAGACCCGGAAGTTGATATACCTGCTATGAACATTGATAGCACAACACGGATTATGACGATATGCTCTGGCGGGTGTAATATGATGAATTATCTGACAGAAAACCCTGCCTCAGTGACCGCTATTGACCTTAACCCGCATCATGTTGCTTTGGGGCGCTTAAAGCTAGCAGCCCTGAAACACCTCCCGAACTATGAAAGCTTTTTTCTGTTTTTTGGTTGTGCGGATAGTCCTCAAAATATTGAAAACTATGACAAATACATTGCTCCAAACCTTGATAAATATACAAAAAACTACTGGGAAAAAGTCGTTGCACCACATGGTCGTCGTATAAATTTATTTAAGAAAAACATTTATCGCTATGGTTTACTTGGAAAATTCATAGGCACGATCCATCTGGTTGCTAAAATTTATGGCCAAGATCCACGTGATATCCTTAAAGCAAAAACAATGGACGAGCAGAAAGTGATATTTGACCGTACATTGGGCCCGCTTTTCGACAAAAAATTTGTAAAAATGATGTGTGAAAAGCCCGAGTCGCTTTATGGGCTTGGTATTCCTCCATCACAGTTTGATGAATTAAATGAATCAGCAAACGGCAATATGGCAGACTTGCTTAAAAAGCGCCTCGAACGCATGGCTTGCCAGTTTCCAATTCAAGATAATTATTTTGCGTGGCAAGCCTTTGGTCGTGGATATGACCGCGAAAACAAACGTGCCGTACCGCGTTATCTAAAAGAAGAAAATTACGAGAAGCTAAAAGCTAACGCGGATAAAGCGCAAGTAGTTCACAGCACAATCACAGATTATCTAGATCAACAAGGCGCAGAAAGCTTCGATTGTTACGTCTTTCTGGATGCACAAGATTGGATGAATGATGAGCAGCTTAATGATCTTTGGGAAGCTGTTTTACGCTCTGCCACTGACGGCGCACGCGTTATTTTCCGCACCGCTGGAGATGAAAGCCCTCTTACAGACGGTCTAAAAGAAGAAACCTTGTCTCCGTGGGAATATGACTCAAGCCTTGCTCCAATCCGTAATGAGCAAGACAGGTCTTCAATATACGGTGGTTTTCATACCTACACGCTTAACCGAAAACAAGCCAAAACAAAGGCAGCCTAGACCATGACAGCACATGTTGTTCAAAAATCCGGTGAGGACCAGATTAAAAAGAATATGGACAACATGTATCGCTGGACTCGTCATATTTATGATCTTACCCGCAAATATTATCTATTAGGGCGAGATGAATTAATTACACATCTGAACGCAAAAGATAATGACATTATCTGCGAAGTAGGCTGCGGCACAGCACGTAACTTAATCAAAATTGCAAAATCCTATCCAAAATCCAGATTTTATGGGCTTGATGCCTCCGATGAGATGCTAAAAACAGCCAAGCAAAATGTTGACCGCTCAGAGCTACAGAGTGAAATATCCCTTAAACAGGGTTTTTCACAATCCTTTGATCCAAAGACGCTGTTTTCCTTGGAAACGCCCGTTGATAAACTTGTATATTCCTATGCGCTCTCTATTATTCCGCCATGGCAAGAATCAATCGATCACGCTGTTAAAATCCTTCCCTCTGGAGGAGAGATGCATATCGTTGACTTTGGAGGACAAGAAGGCCTGCCGTCATGGTTTAGAAGTTTCCTGTTTTGGTGGCTTGGGCAATTCCATGTCTATTACAAGCCCGAAATTCTGGATTATCTAAAACGGCTTGAGGTAGAAAAAAAGGGCACTTTAGATGTCGTGCATCTTTACAAAGGCTATGCGTATCGGGCGATATTCAAGAAAAACTAGCCGGCTATGTGGTCAAGCAGCTTCCCAAAAGCTGTCATATCCGCCACAGATTCCGGCGGTACTTCCTTCTCTGTAATCCAGTTATAAAGATCAGGATCGTTATGAGTAAGGAGTTCGTCGTACTCCGCCAGTTCTGCCTCACTCATTTCAGGCACATATTTCTTGGCAAAACGTCCCATAATAATATCCATCTCTTTTGTTCCACGATGATCTGAACGAAAAATCAAACGCTTACGTTTGTTTTCTATTGTTTCTTCAGCTTTGCCAACGGGTTCCATTTCTTACTCGATCTTATAAGGTTTAGAGGCTAGAATACCCTTATATTTCAAATTGAAAAGTGTGTTTTTCCTATATGGCCCAAAGACCTTTCGAGCTTGACCCGCTATTCCGAAGCATTATCGCCCTGCCCGGTGTTGGACCGCGCATAGGAAAGCTTATGGAGAAGCTTATTGGAGGACCAAAAATTATTGATCTTTTATTTCATGCTCCGGTAGACTTTATTGACCGACGATTTTCTTGTCCGATATCGGACTGCCCAAACGGCAAAGTTGTTACTTTGGAAGTCCGTATAGACAAACACATCCCGAATGCACGCAAGTCACTGCCCTATCGTGTAAAAGCGATCGATAATAGCGGCGCCATATCTCTGGTGTTCTTCCATGCAAAAAAGCCATGGATTGAAAAGCTTTTACCGCTTGGAAAATCTGTCGTCGTTAGTGGTAAAGTTGAATATTTCCAAGGATCTCCACAAATTGTACATCCCGATGTTGTCTCTGTAGACTCGCGGGATACACTGGAAACTGTTGAACCCATTTACCCTTTAACCCAAGGTGTAGCCAACAAAGTCATGGTAAAAGCCCAGCGCGCAGCACTAGGTTTTATCCCTGTGCTACCGGAGTGGTTGGACAAAACACATAAGAAGCAAAACGGGTGGAACGAATGGCATTTGTGTTTGCGGCGCCTGCATGAACTGGAAAACGAGCAAGAACTCGACCCCATGCATAAGATACGTACACGCCTAGCCTATGATGAATTACTCGCCAACCAACTCACGCTGGCTTTAGTGCGCGACAGACAACGCAAAATGAGCGGAAGAGCCTTTGAACAATCAACTACTATGCGTAAAAACGTAGAAAATGTTCTACCTTTTGTTCTAACTGGCGCCCAAAAACGCAGCCTTTATGAAATTGACCATGATATGGGACAGCCCGGACGCATGATGCGACTGTTACAGGGAGATGTTGGTAGCGGAAAAACTGTAGTGGCTTGCCTGGCTATGCTTAATGCAGTAGAGCACGGCGCCCAAGCCGCAATCATGGCACCAACAGAAATTCTGGCACGCCAACATGCGGAAAGCCTTAAGCCATGGCTGGAAGCCGCAGGAATTAAATTTGTAACCCTGACAGGCCGCGATAAAGGAAAAACCCGAGATATTATGCTCAAACAGATCAAAGACGGCATCGCACAGGTAATAATCGGCACACACGCCATTTTTCAGGCCGACGTAGATTATAAAGATTTAGGGCTTGCCGTTATTGACGAACAGCATAGATTTGGCGTACATCAGAGGCTAGAGCTTTCCAGCAAGAGTAAAGGCACTGACATTCTGGTGATGACCGCCACTCCTATTCCACGAACATTAGCACTAACTGCCTATGGTGATATGGAAGTTTCAAAGCTGGATGAAAAACCACCGGGTAGAAAACCTGTTGAAACCTTGCTCTTCGAGAAAAGTAAACTTGATCAGGTTACAGAGGGATTAAAACGCAAAATTACAGAGGGCGTCCGTATTTATTGGGTATGTCCCCTGGTTGAAGAATCAGAAGTTATGGATCTCGCCGCAGCCGAAGAGCGTTATGACATCCTCAAGGCAACATTTGGCGAACGCGTCGGGCTAATCCATGGCCGCATGAAACCAACAGAAAAAGATGACGTTATGGCAAAGTTTTCGCAAGGCCAGCTTGATATACTTGTCGCCACAACAGTCATTGAAGTTGGCGTCAATGTACCTGAAGCAACAATTATGGTCATTGAACATGCAGAGCGCTTTGGTTTATCACAACTTCACCAACTACGTGGGCGTGTAGGACGAAGCGCTGAACAATCCTATTGTTTTCTTGTCTATTCCGGCCCTTTAGGCGAAACAGCCAAAGAACGACTCAATATCATGCGCGAAACGGAAGACGGGTTCCTGATTGCAGAAAAAGATCTGGAATTACGAGGAAGTGGCGATGTTTTAGGGGTGAAGCAAAGTGGCATCACCGATTTTAAAATTGCCCATCTTGCAGCACACGGTGACTTGTTAGCAGCGGCACGAGATGATGCGAAACTGATTATTTCAAAAGATCCAAAACTGGAAACAGAACGTGGCGCCGCGCTCAAGACGCTCCTCTATTTATTTGAACGTGATCAGGCAATTCAATATTTCCGCAGCGGCTGAATTAAATGGACCAGTTGTCTTTATCGTCCATATGCAGCTCACGTCTAATCTTTTGCATTTCTTCAATCATACGTTCAATTCTATGAGCCTCGCCTTCCATAATCTCTTTTGATGGAATACCGTAGGCCCCTTGCTGTGATTCACATTTTATTTCTCTGGCTGGAATTCCAATAACCGTGCATCCATCACCTACATCAGAGGTCACTACAGAATTAGCACCAACACGTGCGTTCTCGCCAATTGTAATACCTCCCAGAACCTGAGCGCCCGCACCGACAATTGCACCCTTTTTTAACGTAGGGTGGCGCTTACCTTCCACAGCCCCCACCCGGCCAACCCCGCCCAGCGTTACACCGTGGTAT
>CAYGSJ010000005.1:65401-195307 GCA_964352665.1 uncultured Micavibrio sp. | reverse complement strand
CGCCTTCGATCACATGCAAAGCATTTTCACCGGCCCGCATAATGACCACGCCAGCAACCACTTCACCTTCACCGTTTAGCTCGGTCACGCCGCGCCGTAGCTCCGGTCCCTCAATCACACGCGCGACATCTTCCAGTTTGACGGGGGTGCCGTTTCTCGCATAGAGAACAATTTTCTTAAGCTGGCTGATATCGGTGACATAGCCTTTGGAGCGGATCATCAGCTCCATTTCAGCTTTTTCAATCACACGCCCGCCCGCATCCATACTGGAATTTTTAACAGCCTCCATAAGCCGTTTGAGAGGAACATCGAAAGCCCGCAAGCGGTTCGGATCAATGAGGATTTGATACTCCTTAACAAACCCGCCGACCGAAGCGACCTCCGATACGCCTTTGACGGTGGCCAGCTCGAATTTCAAAAACCAGTCCTGCAAGCTGCGCAGCTCTGATAAATCATAGGTGCCGCTCTTATCGATCAGCGCATATTGATAGACCCAACCGACACCTGTGGCATCGGGGCCGATCTGCGGCTGGACATTGGGCGGCAAATCACCCTGAATTTTTGACAACGCTTCAATGACGCGGCTCCGCGCCCAATATTGATCAACGCTATCTTCAAAAATGATATAAACAAAGGACGTGCCGAACATCGAAAACCCGCGCACATCTTTTGTTTTTGGCAAGCCCAGCATCGTCGTGGACAGCGGATAGGTCAGCAGATCCTCAACAATCTGCGGCGATTGTCCGACAAAATCAGTGCGGATAATTACCTGCGTGTCCGACATATCGGGGATGGCATCCAGCGGCGTTTTCTGGACGGCGAGAATACCCGCCACCAGCAGCACGATCATCATTACAATGATCAAAAGCTGGTTATTGACCGAATATTCAATCACCTTCGCGATGGCAGATTCGGACGGGTCGCGCGTCTGGTTTTGATCAGTGGTTGGCATGTGCGCCTCCTGCTGGTTTTTCGGTTATTTCAGGCGCTATGGCGTCCACTTTATCCGGCCAGTCAATTTTCATCGGATGACCATCGCGGTAAGGGTTCTGCACCTCATCGCCAAGCTGGAGCCAGTAAACATCCAGACCGTGTGCCATATAAAGCCCAAGTCCCTTGGATTTATAATGCTGGGGTTTGCCTTCCAGCAGCCACGGCTTTAAGGCCGTGACCAGAGCATTCAGGCTGGCTTGCCACTCTTTATCGGTCAGGTCGTCCTTGGCACCTATCAGCGCGTCTTCCGCATCTTCCAAAATAAACTGCAGCTTGGTGCCACGGAACACAGGCATGAGATGATCGCCCAGCGTGATGGCGGGCATAATCATGTTCGGGTTGGGCGTTCGGCCAGCCATCAGCTCTTTTTGGATATACAAAGAGGCATCAATCAGATGGTCGATCATCGCCAGCTGGTCATCACTGACTTCAAGCAGCGAGAGCGGCAATTGCATACGCTTCATTTTGCGGAAGGATTCCCGCAACGCGCTTTCGGAGTCGATCAGGAATTGACCGCTCACAACAATTTTATCGCCGTCTTTTAAACCGTCCAACACCTCCGTCCGGCCTTTATATTTTAGTCCGGCCAGAATTTTGCGCGGTTGAAAACGGCCTTGCTCCATTGCGACGACAACAAAGTCTCCATCTTTACTTTTAAGGATGGCATCACTGGGAATGGAAAGGCGGCGTTCAACACCCGTTTGGAGTTCCACATCGGCATAGGCTCCAGGCTTTAAGCGGCCTGTTTCATTATCCATGACCAGCCGGATCCGGCCTGTGCGCGTAGAACGGTCAATCGTGGGGTAGATATAATCAATGGCGGCTTGTTTTTTGGCCACGCCAAGGGCGGGCAGAGAAACTGTGGCCTTGGTTTCTTTGGTAATGAACGGGATATCCTGCTCGGCCACGCTGACATCAATCCAAACAGTGTCGTAATTTTGCAGGGTCATCAAATTCATACCTGGTTTGGCATAGGTGCCGTCACGCACATTCATCGCACTGACCAGACCGTCGCTTTCCGCGTAGTATGGGACGCTTTGAAAGGCTTTGCGGTTTTTCTTGATCTCTTCGATAGCGCGTTTTTGCATGCCTAAAGACACCAGACGCTTGGATGCAGAATTGATCCGGCCTTGAATGCCTGTGGCAATGGCGCTGATAAAATCCTGCTGCGCGGAGATCAGCGCGGGGCTGTAAAGTTTAAATAGCATATCGTCTTTTTCCACCTCATCGCCCACGGCCTGAACTTTCAAATCCTCAACCCAGCCTTCGACGCGGGCGGAGATATCAAATTGCAGCCGAACATTTTCTGTCACATCGCCATAGCTGCGCACCAAGGTGCCGAAGCTGGCCATCTGCGCTTCTTCTGAGCGGATGCCCGTATTCTGGATGGTTTCAGGATCAATGCGGACGATTGTGCGGCCAGTGGCGGCTTTGGTGTCTTCTCCATAGATCGGCACCAAATCCATACCCATCGGTGATTTACCAGGCTTATCGCTTTTGAAGTTGGGATCCATTGGCGCTTGCCAGTATAGGATTTTCTTTTCGCCGGAGGACTCAGAGGACATAGGCGCGGCCTCGTCTTCACCTTCCAGCTCCACCAGATCCATGCCGCAAATCGGGCAAGTGCCTGGGCGGTCAGCCACATAATGCGGATGCATCGGGCATGTGTACTTTTCACCTGCAGCCAGCGCCGGAAGCGCAAACAAGGTTAAGATTAAAAAGAATGCGGGGATAAACTGTCTCATTCTGACACCTCCTGAAGTGTTGGTTCCTGATAGGCACCTATGATGTTGGAATTAAATTCTGCCGCGCGGGAGAGATGCATTTCTTTCACCACTGCTAGTTGCGCTTGAATATTGAGGCGATCAATTCTAGCCAGCAAAACGGAATCCAGATTTTCACTTCCGGCTTCATAATTGCGCTGCGCTGCGTCGATCTTCTTTTTCATCGCCCAGTCTTTGTCCTGCAAAACTTTAACATTCTTGGCGGCAGCATCGCGGTTGCTTTGCAGCGAAGTCATCTGCCTATCCCAGAGACGGCGCACATCGTCATAAGCGAACTTGGCGCTACGGCCACGCTCTCTGGCTGCTTTCAGTTTGGGTTTCTGATTACTGTCTGCCCAGAGCGGTATACTCACCTGTGCCTGTATCGAAAACCAGTCATCTCCGGCAAAGCTGCCATTGTCACCATCCTCGCGCTGTTTATAAACGGCGTTGACCCCGAAATTCGGCAAGAAGGCAGCATCGGCAATGCCCACGCCTTTTTCGGCGATATCGATATCCTCTCCAGCGATCATTACCGGATAGAGCGCGGACGAGTTTTTGTCCCATGCCAGATCAGGAATCTCCGGCAAATCAATCTCCGGCACATTATCAATCAGGCGGATAAATTCAGCTTCGGTAGAGGTCAGCCGTGCATCCAGATCATTGAGCTTGCGCTCAGCTTCGGCGCGCTCGACATCCACTTCAGAAAAACGCTGATAAACCGCGCGGCCTGATTCAATCTGACCTTTAAACGTGTCCTCCAACTCCTTATAATAGGCAAGCTGTTTCCCAATCAATTTGACTTGCGTCTTAACGCTCTCATATTCGGCCAGCTTGGAGATCAGCATATAGCGCAGCCGTGCATTGGTATAATCCGCCATAAGCTTTTGCTTTTCCGACATCTGTTCATAGCGCTCGGATTTGGCTTGCCGCGCGGCAGGGTTGGGGATGCTCTGCGAAAACCCTATCACCTTGGAGGTTGGTAAAAAGCGGTCAAAGGCCGGATCCGATATCGGTACATTATCCACGCCGATCATAAACATCGGATCGGGAAGACCCAGCTCACCTTCAGCCTGTGCCTTGGATGCCTCGCTATCGGCTAAAATGCTCTCGACTTGCGGGTGCTGGCTTAAGCGCTGCACATAGGTCTCAAACGTTTCGGCATGCGCGGCGGGCGCGGTTATCAATAAAGCAGCAAAAGCTGTTAAAAATCGGGTCTGATGTTGTATAAATCGCATGAGTCTGATCTCCTTTTTTGGTGCGATAAGTGCCTAAAAACGCACTTAGAGCCCGTCATACGGCGATGACAGGTACATTCAAAAAGATCAGGATTTAGATGCGAAGGCGTTTTGTGGTGAGGTAGAGAGTCCGAGATGGAATCGTGACGTCGGCGCTCGGTGGCGGGCCACGGATCGCATTGATATTGCGTGGCTCAAAGCCTTGTGTGGCAGTGATATCTGCCCATGCAAAATCAAGCGTATCAACGGATTGGTCAGGTTGAAAATCGTTGGCTATGGTCTGGGCAAAGAAATCAACGCCCATACAATCCGAGAGGAGCATGATGCCACCGTCTTCATTTTCATCGGATTTTTCATGACAGGAAACAGGTTCGCCAGCTTGTGCCGATTGCATTGGACAAAACGCCATGAAGCATACCAGCGATGGCATCACAGTAAGAAAGGTTAAAAATGCAAGTGTTATTCGTCTCATTTCAAATCCATGTTACGCTATTCGTCATAAAAGTCTATTAAGTTTCATATAATTTCTATACGGGATCTTATCACCCCCAGTATATTTCCGTACTGCACGTTATCACTCTAAAATGTTTCTCATGCGGCATGTCATCACAAACTTTTATGGAATTGACTGAGACGGAATACTTGATATTTCTAGTAACCCTGATATATAGTTTTATTAGGAGTTGATTGCCCCGGTTGTGAATGGCCGAAAAGACGACATCTATTACTTAATAACCTGCCTTTTAGGTAACCTTTATTTTAACCGCTGGCATGGTTGTTTTTAAACGCTCACGACAACCAAATTAAGACCAGCAGTTTAAATGGAGGTTGCAAATGCAAACCATATCAAAACTTTGTGCAGATCATCTGCGTACTTTTGCCAGTGACTATGGCATTAAACTACGGGCATCACATGCTCATGAACTTGTTGCCGCGTTCTTCGGCCATCAATCCAAAGCCGCCATGTTAACGGACACTCTTTACTCTATAGAAAACCTTGATCAAGCTAGCGTTCTCATTGTGAACCCTGAATTTATTGATCAAAGGCGCCAATGTTTGCAAGACCTGCCAGCCGCTTTTCCGGACAGTCGCAGCCTCATTCAGGAACTGGTTTCTATTCTGAAATCAGAAAGAAAGTTTTTAGGAGATGCCTGGGTATGCGCTTCTCTCGAAGAATACATCACTGATATTTATCTTCATGAACAAGATCATCTGATCTTGGACCAGCTTTCTGGTGTCATGGCCGAAACAAATGCCGATTTTGGCTTAGGATGGTGTGAAGACATCGAGATTGAAATCGATGAAACGGATTACGGCATAACGATGGTTGTCACAGGTCAGTATAGTGGCGACGCAGGTACAGAACGACCATTTTGTGGTGACAAGATAGACATGGCCATGACAATTAACCTCCAACAGATTGTTGGAAAAAACGGCTACGCCAAACCTGATGTTTTTGTTGAAGGTGAGATCAATGACGACTGGGTTGATCCTGAGCTGCGTTATGGTAGCAGCTCCTAGATCAGCATATGAACCAAAGCGCACCAGCATCGATATAGATTCAATATTTATGCTGGTGCGTAAGCTCAAATTCAAACGAGATTACGCTATTCCATCTTTTGTAATAATGTCCTTATAAATCCCTCAAAAGCGCTAGATACATCACACGTTTCCAATAATTAACAAAAGGCGCCGTATTTATAACTGGCTGCAATATAGTTTGTTTAAAGCTGGCCATTGTATCTACTAATAAGAACGCTTCTCGCTGAGCCTCAACTTCAGTTAGAGCTGAAGATGCTACCGTTGCAAACCTTTTAGCTATATCAAAATCTACAAAATGCTGCCTTACTCGTGCTTTATCTGTGTCGCTCCAAAAATCTGGTGGTTCTACATAATACAGAATGGTATTAGGTTCATCACCGTTCTCTGTTATGTATCTAGCAAAAAGCCATTGCTCCTCAAAAAAGTGGGGCGCATCTAAAAACGGGTGAAGAATTTGCTTCTCTGCTGTTTCTGCAAAAGCTTGACCTTTACCGTCCATATTACAATCGCGACAAGATGGTATAAGGTTTAAAGGCAAAACAGAAAATTGCGGAAAATGAGCCTTGGGCATGAAATGATCCAAATTTCTGGGGCGGCCAATACCTCCACAAAACGGACACTTCTCATCCGCAGAAGCTAACAACGCATCATAAAAATTTCTGCCCGGTTGCTTATCTCTGAAATAGGTTTCATACAATTTTTTTAAATCATTTTTCGTAAGGTTTATTACTACCGCAGGGTTATCACCTTGCACACGAACCACCGTATACAGAGTGGCGTCCATAGCATGCATGCGATAATTTTCGGCGTTAGTATGTAATGCGGCATCACCCTCATTGAGCTTTTCTAAAAGAGAGTCATTTCTTTCTATACCATCCTTACACGCCTGTAACGATTGAGCGTACGTTATATTAGGCTCATTCATTCGCATCATGATTTATCCCTCCATCACGATGAACAACCAAAGCCTTGAGAATAGTCCGCCCCTCTATTCCAAGCTGGTCATTATATTTTTCAAGTATCTCATGGTATGTTCCCCCTCCCTCTACGGATTTTGTTAGCAAATCATGAAAGCCGGATTTTGATACTTCTAAGCCGAACACTTCTCTTGTCAAAGTTCCTACATTTTCGCCAAAAGTTTCTATATCAGGTCGCCTGCTTGTGGTTGATAGCCCCACACGGTTGATTTTCGAAACACATGATTGAGGGACTTCTTGTAGAACCACCGGAGAATGAGTGGCAATGATCGCTACGCCATTACGATCATATAAGAGATCACTGAGTGCACGAACAAAAGCAGACAAGAGAGGGGGGTGTAAATGACTTTCTGGCTCATCCAAAAGAACCAGAGTTTTTTCTTCAACGGTTGCAACCAACTTAGTAATGGTCAACAGTACAATGGCATGACCTGAACTCATCCTATTTAAATAGGGGCGGACATTCTCATAATATTGCGCCCTAAAAGCTCTGGCATCTGATTGCATATGAGCCATTTGATTACGCAACTGCTGATATTTTTCTTCTAAAATCCTTAAACCCATGTAATCAAAATTTTCATCGGAACTTAGTTTATTAATTGCCGCATGCCAGCGTCTTGTCTTGTCTTTATGTCGAAAGCAGTCGGTTAGCGCTTTGATACAATCTTCTTGCAAAGTAGCGATCGTGCGATGTGTTTCCGGGTTCTCTACATCTTTCAATCCCACATAAAAATAGCATGTTCCTTTTGACGGATCTGGTTGCTCATGAGGAGGTTCAAAAGGGTCAAATGCACTAAATGAAACAGAAACAAGACTGCTAAAGTAATCCTTATCAATAAGTTGCTGCTCAAATAATTTTTCAGAATAAAAGCCACATTCAGTTATTTCCGTTTTTGTAATGGCATCAATCATATTATTAAGTAACGTGGTCTTCCCAACACCGTTTCTACCAATAATCGCGTGAATATTGGTGCTAGGTGTTGAGCTTGCCCCTACCTTAAAATTCAACTCTATCCCAGACATATTATTTTGTTCTGTACGCACAAAAGAGAATTTGAAGTCAGTAAGAGGCGGCTGCCCTGCCAGAACCCTGTTATACTGCCCCTTTATAACAGAAAGGCTTACATCACGTAGAAGCGAGGTTTTAAATACATCTTCATCCTGTGCCAATTCTATGAATGTGGAATTAAACACCATATCGTTCAAAGAATTCAGCACCCCTTCTTTTAACTGAGGGGAAAGAGAGGATAAGTTCTGATAGTATTCAATATCTTGCCCCAGAGAAAAATAATTGTTTGGTAGTGCGTTAAAGTTTGTCTCTAAAGTTGAGTGCGTAGACTTAGAAATATCCTGACCAGTAAAACCTATCTTAATATTTCCAATATCGTGTTTTATTCCTGCTTCATCATGTATATAGAGATAAAACATAGTTACGAATGAAAAATCATTCCACCAATCTATCACCAAATATGCGGTGTTTATACCTTGATCAGGAGGAGAGCTTCCACGCGGTATAATTTGTACATTTATCATGTTTTATCCTAAGCAAATATTTTCTCTAAATTCTGTTTAGCTTTTCTTGGAAGGCTTGGGCATTCTGATGCTTTATCAGATCCTACAACCTTTAAAACCCATTCAACTTGATCAAGAGGAACACGCATGCGCGCTGTTCTCAAAGCATTATACACAGCTTCTGACAAATTTTTCTCACCAAGAGAGTCCAATACATTTGGATGAGAAAGAATATCGATCATCGAAACCACATCTAATGATGGATAATCTTCTTTACATAGACTTGTAGCTTTTTTTTCATCTATCGCAACCATCGAATTTGTTATATGAGAAAAAGCTATGGTTGCTGCTTCACCATCATCCAAGGTTTTGGATGCTTGCCCACTCACCAGACTAAGAAAAACCTCTTCCCCAGCAGAACATAGAGGCACAATTTTTAAAAGATCTTTACCAGCAAGGTCATTAATAAGGTTTACGTCATTATACCCTGACGAAAGCTCCCCATAGGCAATATCCGTCATTAAGAACGGGATATCAAACGCCTTGATAATTTGTTCGGAAAACTGCGTTGCATTCAGGTTAATAGCAACGCTTGTGTCCACAATCAAACTGCTGTTGCCATCAGTGAGGCAGCTTAACAAAGTCATTAGCCTCACCCTCATCATAATCATTTATACTGTCTAAAATTTCACGGAGTTCTATTCTGGATATATGCATAAGTTGTGATAATTGTCCCTCGCTTAAGAATCCTCTATTCCAAGCCTCCGAACACAACAGGTAAAGTCGCAAGGACAGCTGTCTGTCATCGCCTACCTTACTGTTGTCCCAAGCCGCCCCTAAGACCTCCTGGGCTTGTTCGTCGGTAATACCGCCGTTATTGCAGAACCAATCCCAGGTGCCTTTTTTTGCCAACCCTAATTCTTCAAGCCTTCTAACGATAGCCTCTCGAGATACATAGAAAAAATGCGCAAGAATTATGATATGACGGCGTGTCAAATGAGTTGAGCCCGCAGTAATCTCTTTAAATTTTTGCATCACAGCACGCGCAGGAGTTAAGAATGCTCTTGCAAAAGTATCAGCATACCTTTCCTCCCTAGAGTTTTCGAATTCTTGATGGTTATAAAACTCTGGTTTATTACGAGTTGATATAAAATGAGCCAGTTCATGTGCGCCAGATTGATTTCTACGTTCTTTGGGATGGCTTGCGTTAATTAAAATACAAGCGCCAATAGCATCATCATAAGCAAACAAGCCTGATATTTTTCCTTCCAAACGGCGCAAATAAACCCGCACACCTAATTGCAGCTCCAACAAAGATAAGACATCAGAAATTGGACTCAACCCTAAACCCAGCCATTGACGAAGCTCTTGAGCATCTTGCTCAGCTTGGGCTCTTACATTTCCGAGTAAAACAGGGCGTTCTGGGGGATAATTTCTAATTCTTTTTACACCCAGTAAATTTTCTAACTCCACCTCTGCTCTTACAAGATCATTCATTAACTTAGCAGCAGCCTCGACGGTTGGATCGGAATTACCGATGAGCTTGCGAAATCTGGGAATAAGATCAACGTGCACAGATTCATTTCGCAAGAGAGCGTTAATTGATACACCGTATATCTTAGCAAAGGCTTGCACTTCTTGCACCCGCGCTCGGCGTTGTCCTTGCTCTATCGAAACAAGGGTAGTTCGTGCCATACTAGCCTTCTCTGCTGCCTCGGCTTGCTTCAGTTTGGCAGTTTCCCGGGCAACCTTTAGCCTTTCTCCTAATTCTATTGACGAAATTTCTTGCATATTATTTCCGTTCATTTCTATGGTGTGCCCACTGTTGAACAAAACTTTGGTCTCCCAAGCAGGATAGAAACGCATTCCATTCATGGGCGTGTTTTTCAAGCATTGCCTGTAGGTTTATAAGAGTTTCTTCAGGATCTGTAGAAAGATGATGAGCAATTTGTGCCGCATGTCTTTTCAAGCTGTGCTGGTGTGCGGAATTAGAATGTAGTGAAGCTAGATGATCTAAGTGTAAAACTCCTGCAATTGCATATTCTTTTTGCGCTGGAGTTATCTGCTTAAAATCAGGGTGGGCTCCCTTTTCAAAAGTCTCAGCACCTAAATCACTCCATATGTATCGGTCGTCATCTTCGTTTTCATTTGCCACGTGCACACTCATTCGCCGTAAAAGACATGCGGCACAAATGCCACATTGCCTTTTTTTACCATTCACGGAAACTTGGCGAGCGCCTTGCCAACAAGACCATGTTTCTTGCCATAAATTATCTGGATTTATTCTGTTTGCTTCTCTTAAAGTTTCACCTTTAGTGTTCCATATTCGTGGGAACACATATTTCAGATCGTAATCAAAAAGCTGCTTTATAAATTTCTCCATGCGGTTGGTAAACGCCGGATGATTGCGGTAATCAGCATATATGTGACCAACTCGAAGAAGAGCCGGGCCAAGAGCTCCCTGACCACTTTCCGGAATAATAATCTCTTTAGCATTAACTAAATAGGCAGCGACAGCACTTACGGCTGCAAACCTGAAGCCCCTGCTTCTGACAGAACTTTCATTATTCAGGATATGAGTTTTCACTTTATAGGGTAGCGCAGTAAAAGGTTCTTTTTTATCTTTCGGTTTATCATCTTTTTTGGTTCCAACCCTTATCCGGATCAGTTTTTCACCTAAACTTTCATTGGAAATAATCCCAACACATTTGGAGTCCATTCCATCACTGTACGCGACGATTGAATGAGCGTTTTGAGGAAAAGACAAGTTTTCTTGCTGAGGGCGAATTTCTTCTTTCTTTCTTTGATAAAATGAGATGTTCCAAATATCACCAGTCAAAAAATTCAGACAATCCAATAATGCATCAGAGACCTCTCTTTGATTCCAATCATAAAGATCATGTACGGGTAATCTTAAATTGATTTTTCTGCCCCACCCACTCTTATAGCGAATACGGACTTTATCACAGTATTCAACAGCTGCAGCCAACAGCAACAGGTCGTAAAGTTTTGAATTCCAATTTGCAAAACAATAGGATTTTAAAGCATTCAACTTGAATTCTAGATTGTAGCCAATATAGCATGGCATCCAATCAGATCGCGCTTTTTGTCCATCTTCAAGCACATCAACAAACAATTCTGGTAATTTAGAAGCAGAAGCCTGAGTCATAATGGGGGTCCGTCATCGAGAGAGGTGTTTTGTGATAACTTGTAATTATTGCCGAGTTTTCCTTTGGAAGAAAGCTCTAACGCAATGTCGTTTAGCGAGCACTTGGCTACGCCACTTTCTAATCTGGACCGTATATCTAAAGTTTTCTGTCCAGACACATTGTGACGCTGATAATGTTCTTCAACTGACCGTATTCCATCATAAGCGCGTTCATGCAATGCGGATGCAATAGCGTGCCCAACTGCCTGCGCACCAAAAAGCCCTGCTTGCACCGCATCTATAGAACAATCGATAAGAGTGTTTGCGAAACCATTTCCAACGCCTTCAGATCGCATCGTTTCCAATTGATTTATTTTCGAATCAGAAAGCAATGAACCTTGACTAGTGTCGCCAAGGACATCTTTTATGCTGCTCAAAAAAGCGGGAGAGATATCTTTTTTCCAATCTCTTTCTAATGCAGAGGGTAAGGCTGCGCAGACCTCATCTGCTGAGTACGCATGATTGTCCGCGTATTCTACAAATTTTTTCCACCCTCTGTTTAAGGGTAAGCTTCTATGAGGTCCATCACTCATCGATTCGACTCCTTGTGTCAGAAATATATTTAAAAAAGCTGACAATGTCAAATTAAGTTTTTCAAACTTCTTACAAACACAACTTGATGCTTGCTTTATAAAGAGCTAACGTCCTGTTGTGAATGCAATTTTGCATTCGCCGGGGCTAGTAACCCTGCGCTAAGCGGCTGGCATCAGCCGCAATGATGCCGCCTTTCGGTCTTATGACCGGGGGGCGGCGATGTATGTCCAAGCCTCGCGGCCAAAGATCGTCGCGGTTGTCTTAGCGCAACTTACTATCCCCGGTCACCAGAGCGAAAGCTCCGGTGACTTTTTTATACCGGAGGGAGTTGCCTATGAAACCGCTTATTATTACCGCTTTATCAATCACCTTGCTCACCGGATGTGTAACGACAGCACAATGGCAAGCCAATCAATACTACGACGAGTTTACGGACGAAAATATATGCCGCGTCGAGATGGGGAGCGCACATCAACGCGAGTTCGGGCGTGCAATGAGTGGTGCATATTATTCCTACAATTTCTACGCTGAAAATCATGATGGTGAGATCCGCGCAGGCGTACGAAGTGAGCCCGCTATTCCGATTAATGGTGATGTACAAATCAAGGTCGGTGAAAAGCTTTATACAATAACAGCAGCGGATACGCCGCTTGACACAAAACCAACCATGCCAACCCCTCAAGGATCGGATGAGTTTAACAAAAACTATGCGGCGACCATGGACTCAATTCAAAAGTTCTCAAGCCCATATCGTGCTTTTACCGGCAAGAAAGCTAAGAACTTGCTCAAGGATATTCTAAACGCAGGCGGTGAAATTAAATTCAGAACCGTTGGCGTTAATACCGCCACTTCCGGCACAGGCAGTTTTTTGGTTGATGATAATTTTAAAACAGCTGTGAAGAAATGTGGCCTGATAGAATGATCACACTGCAGCAAATTCTGAATTCACAATCCCCTATACTAGAGGGCAAGAAGGTTAAGCTAGTCCGGCACAAAGACAGCCGCGCGGAATATCGTCATGTTATGAAAGACCGCGAGGCATTGCTGCAATATCAGCGTGAACAGGCCAAGGATGTTTTCAAGGAGTGTGATTACATTATTTCATTCATCGGACTAGAGAGAAAACGCTCTATTTTCATCGGTGTTTTCAAAATCAACGGTTCTGGTCCCAAGAACGATAAGCATTATTATGATTTAGAACCCGCTCTTGAATTCAATGATTTCGTTGACCGGCTCGTCATTGATTGGGGCGGCAATGCGATTTCTTGGCATCAATGGTATGACCGACAGCAAAAGGAAGTGATAGAGATTTTACCGCAAGGCTATATTGGAAACTTTCCAGGCTTACTGGATTTTGTTCTCGAGTATGACGAGCTTAAAACCCTCATCAATAATCCTGATGCTAATTACGAATGGCGGCATCACCTCAGCGCCGTTAACGGCGTTTATCTAATTTTAGACAGCAGTACCGGCATGCAATATATTGGATCTGCCAATGGCAAGGATGGGATTTGGCAGCGCTGGTGTGATTATGCTGCGAATGGCAACGGTGGCAATAAAGAACTCGCAGCACTTCAAAAGCACGACACTCACCATCACCGAAATTTCAGATTTTCTGTTCTACAAAGCTTACCAAGCAATATCACACAACGCGAAATCGTAGAAATCGAGAACCTCTATAAACAAAAACTCGGGTCGCGTGCACACGGTTTGAACTGGAATTGAATTTACTTGTTTTATCTATTCATTCTGCGTTAAGATGAGAACATCAAAGCAGCGGATAATCCGTTGTTCTGTGGCCCGAAGTGAGAGTGAAACACCTATATGGTTGCGGGATGCACAAGTTTCACAAGTAACTTCTAATTGATGGCGTGACGCCTGATGGGTCTGTGTCAGATATATGCACATGATATGCAGTTCTGACCAGATTTGTTAGGAAAAGTCGCGCTATTTTTATATCGAAAGTCTGCTTAAGGCTTTTCCATGATTTAAACCTTTTAAACATGGAGGGCATAATATGCTACCAAACGAAATGCAGATTGAATATCTGCCCCCGCGCAAGCTAAAAAATTACCATCGTCAACTGCGCACAATTCCTGAAACGCAAATCACGAAATCCGAAAACTTAATACAGGAGTGCGGATTTCCACTGCCTATACCCATTAATAAAGAACTGGTCGTTTTACATGGCCAACCCTTTGTTGAGGCAGCGCGGCGTATGGGCATTGAACAAATTCCTGTCATTCGCCACGAACATTTAAGTGCAGAGCAAGAACGCGCGCTGCGCATAGCACTTGATCGTATCCCTGAAGAAGGGGAATGGAACAAAGAAGATATAGCCCTTGAATTGGCGGAGCTTCAAATCGCTTTTCCTGATCTTGAAATTACAGGCTTTAACCCTGATGAGATTAGCCTCTTCCTAGATATCATACCGGACAACGATACAGATGATGACATCACAGCGTTTATCGGTGGCCCTGCAGTCGTAAAGAAAGGTGATTTATGGGAGTTGGGCAATCACCGTGTTTATAACGGTGATGCGCTGGAAGAAGAAAGTTATCAAATATTGATGAGTGATGAAAAAGCGCAGATGTGTTTCACTGACAGCCCCTATAACCTGAAAATTGATGGCCATGTCGGCAACTCCGGTAATATTAAACACCGTGAATTTGTTGAGGCCAGCGGTGAAATGAACGTTGAACAGTTTACCGATTTTTTAACCTCGCCACATCAACATATGGCTAATTACAGCGAGAACGGCGCCATCATATTTTCCTGCATGGACTGGCGCCATATCCGCGAAATTATGGATGCCGCAAGTGCCGCAAAACTGGACATGATTAATTTTTGTGTTTGGGTAAAAGATAATGGCGGGATGGGCAGTCTCTACCGCTCAAGACACGAGCTAGTTTTTGTCTTTAAAAATGGCAAGGGAAAACACATCAATAATGTCGAGCTTGGTAAAAATGGCCGTTACCGTACCAACGTCTGGGAATACGCGGGCGTAAATTCCTTCGGCAGCGACCGCATGAAAGAACTCAAAATGCACCCGACCGTCAAACCCACGCAAATGGTGATGGATGCCATTAAAGATTGCTCCCAGCGCGGCGGCATAATTCTTGACCCTTTTGGCGGCTCCGGCACAACCTTAATTGCTGCGCAAAAAACCGAGCGTAAAGCACGCCTGATAGAGCTTGATTCACTTTATTGCGATACGATCATTCGCCGCTGGCAGGGCCTAACTAGGGAAAACGCTACCCATGCTGAAACCGGGAAAACATACAATGAAACCCTTGAGCAGGGAGGGCAGGATAATGAGTAAAAAGAAATGCACAGATGGGCGCAAAAATAATCGTACGCCAGTTAAAAATCGCTTTGGTCAACCTGAAGGTAACCCCATAAATCTTAAGGGCGCACCTTCTAAAGCTGAAAAACTGATGCAGGATCGTTTTTCGCATGAAGCAATGCGCAGGGCTTTTCTGGATGCTGGCAAAGAGATGATTACCATGCATGATCATAACGGTGATAAAATTAGAATTCCTAAAATTGATGCTCTGCCGAAAACTTTGCTGAACGAGGGTCTCAAAGGCAATATGCGCGCTGTTGATTTGTACATGCGCTACACAGATCGGTATGCCAAAGCTCAGGATGATGAATTTTTCGAGCTATGTGAGTTAACCTCAAAAATGGAAGAACGTCGTTTTCAGGCTAGCCTGAAACCCGGTTCACATGAGCACTACGAAGCAATGTATAATTACTTCATGCTGCGCCGCACGATGCGCAGAATAGAAGGTATAGAGAACTGGTATTATCTGGATGACGAGCCGATTACCAAAGAAGACTGGAAAGTGTTCATGGAATATTATGAATCTTTCAAATCTCCAAATGTAGATAAAAGAGTGTGGCCGCCGCCTTATCCTACCCATCTTGAAGAAGTGCGCCTGGATAATATGAACCACGAAGAGCGCGCGCATGAGCATATGAGGGTATTTAAACACAGAAAAGAAATGCGTGAAAAAGAGGGGCTCGCTAAATGGCCATATCTGATCGAAGAACCCGTCGATGCAGAAGATTGGCAACATTTCGAGCAACATATTCAAGACCGTCTGAACGGTAAGGCAAAACCCGCTCCATGGCCACCAGAAGGTTGGGGCGATGAGCCGGAAGAATAATATTTTTCTCTGGACTTCGGGTTTAGGATAACGTGAAAATGTTTGCATGTCAGATATTTTTACTAAGGACAAACGCAGCAAGATCATGAGCAGTATCAAAAATAAAGATACTAGGCCGGAGCTTGCTGTGCGCTCTTTACTTCATAGAATGGGGCATCGCTTCAGGCTGCACCAAAAAGATCTTCCGGGAAAGCCTGATATTATTTTGAAAAAACACAAAACTGTTGTTTTTGTGCACGGCTGTTATTGGCATCGCCATAACTGCAAACGTGGACAAAGTATGCCATCCTCAAATAAAGAGTTTTGGCAACGCAAGTTTCGAGGCACAATCGAAAGAGATAAAAAAGTGCAAGAACAATTGAAAAAACTGGATTGGAACGTTGGTGTGATATGGCAATGTGAGTTGAAAACGCAGAGTGATACAGTTAAAAAACTGGAAAATATATTAGCTGCTGGAAAAGAGAACAAAAGTAGAATATTATAAATACAACCGAACTTTCAAGAATGTCATGAACTTACCCTTACGCGCAGAAATACTCGAAAAATCATCCAAAACGGGATCCTATGCGGAATATAAAAGTCTTGCTACCGGAAATTCGTATGTCGATATTTTAGATTTTCATGAAGAAACGGATTTAGGGACGGTAATCAGTCTATTTACCGGGGCGGGTGGAATGGAAATCGGTCTGGAAGATGTAGGGTTCAAAACATCGGTCTGTGTAGAAATTGATAAAGATTGTCGTGAAACGCTTCGTAAAAACAGACCCGCATGGAACATCTTTGAAGACGAGACAGACAGAGAGCCCGGAGACATAAGGTCAATCAGTGCAAAAGAACTTTTGGCGATGGCGGGCTTAAAGCCTGGTCAAGCGTCGCTTGTGACAGGCGGTGCACCCTGCCAACCTTTCAGCAATATAGGCCGCAAAAAAGGCAAGGAAGATCCCAAAAATGGCGATCTCTTTCAAGAATTTGTCAAAATTGTAAAAGGCGTCAAGCCTCGGGCTTTTATTTTTGAAAATGTTGCCGGCATAGCGCAGAAACGTCATGCGGAAGTTGTCGATTACATGCGCCATCAATTCGACGGTTTGGGGTACAGCATATCTTTTGAAATTTTGAATGCAGCCGATTACGGTGTACCTCAGGTGCGGAAACGTTTCATTATGATTGGATTGCTCGGCAAAAACCCCGCTTTTCCTTTGCCCACACATTATAAGAACTATGAAAACTGGAAAAAGTTTTCCGGAGATCTGAATAACACACCATCCTATACTCCAGCCCCTTGGCGCACTGTCAAAGACGCATTGAAGGCTATTAAACCTAAAAACTTATTAAGAACGGATTGTCTGGGCATGAAGCACTCTGAGGAAATGAAACAAAGAATGAGCTTCATACCGCAAGGGAAAAATTTCAAAGTGTTGCCTATGAATATGCGCCCAAAATGCTGGCAAACAGGAAAACATCAAGGACACGATACGTTCGGACGAATTGAAGATGATAAGCCATCGCCTACAATAAGAACCGCAGGCTATAATCCCACGAAAGGCAAATACATTCATCCCTATGAAAATAGAGGCTTAAACACGATGGAGATGGCAACTTTTCAGGCTTTTCCTGAGGATTGGACTTTCCATACAACATCCGGAAAGCCCAGCATTGTCAGTATTGGTCGGCAAATCGGTAATGCCGTACCTCCACCTTTGGCTGCCGCCATCGGCAAAGCTCTTGCAATACAAATAATGAAAGATGAAAATATTTAAAGCAGAATTTGTTTTAAAGTTTCTTCCAACTCTGCCCCGTTTGAAACACAAAATAATCCGTCTACGGCTGCCTGCGGGTCGCTGCCGACATCGGTGATTGAATGCGTAGCAACAGTTTTGAGCGCGTTTCTATCAGCCTCTGTTGCAACAGATGTGATTGCAAAATACTCAATGCCCGGCGCATCAATTATCCACTCTCTTGTTTGAACATGCCTGTATAGCGCTTTCATGAGGCTTCCTTCATGCGCAATCTGTAATCTTCTGTCCGGACGTAACGAAGATTTGACGGCTGTATAGCCCAAAATTTGATCAAGCTTACATGAGTGTTCCAACTTCAAGTGAGATTGATCAATTTCTTCAATGAGTTCAGGGGTTATAAGGCCTGACGAAGTATCTGGGATCTCCATGGAAATATTTCTGTCTATTATTACAAAATCCGGGTTGGATGTAATAAGGCTTACATCCGAAGCCTCGGCAACTTTAGTTCTCAGATCTTCTATGAAGGCAAAGATATTTTTTTGATAAAGCTTGGCACAATCATATTGTCGAATATTCGGCAAAGGAATTAGGTAAGCCGCTTCAGAGCTTTTCTTGTAAAATTCCAACGCTCCAATCGCTATCAGCCACTCATACCAATTACCGCGAACATTGCTTAATGCGTTCCCGGAAACTTTTGGATTTTCGGTTTTTACAAGCCTTTCCGCCTCCTGGAATATGTCTTCAAAAGACGGTAGATTTAGAACAGCTTTATTATCCAAGGCATTAACAAAGCTCTGCTTTGAATTGATCCC
Organism: uncultured Micavibrio sp.; assembly: GCA_964352665.1. Lineage (GTDB taxonomy): Bacteria > Pseudomonadota > Alphaproteobacteria > Micavibrionales > Micavibrionaceae > UBA1672. Next base: position 176,820 of record CAYGSJ010000005.1, on the reverse strand, counting down.
AATACTGCCATCACGGTTTTTATATGTGTAAATAGACATTTTGATATTCTACACATTTTAGAAGCCCGCACAATTCCATTTACAAATCAGCATAATCAACTGGACTTCCTTCCCACAGCAAGCGTGTATGGCTCTAACGTTAAAGAACGGAGGAGCCATATGCATTTTGACAATTTATCACTTTCACAGTTACGCGAACAATGGGCTGAAGTATGGGGCATAAAGCCTCACCGCCGCATCGGGCGCAAAATGATGGAGCGCAGCCTAGTTTATAAAATGCGCGAGCAAGAAGGCTTCAGCCTAACACCCGATCAAAAACAGCGCCTTAATAAGCTCATCACCGCCTATAAACGCAATCCCAATTATTTTGATCAAGGCCACGCCGCCCTTAAGCCCGGCATACGGTTAATTCGAAACTGGCAAGGAAAAGCGCACGCCGTAACAGTAACAGCAAAAGGCTTCACGTACGAAACCCGCGAATATTCCAGCCTGTCCAAAATCGCCTCGGAAATCACCGGATCACGCTGGAACGGTTGGGTGTTTTTTGGCCTTAAAAACAAGAAGGAAGCGGCATGAAACAAGAGATAAAAAACTGCGCAATCTATACACGCAAATCAACCGAAGAAGGGCTGGATCAAGATTTCAATACGTTGCATGCACAGCGCGAAGCTTGCGAGGCATATATCACCAGTCAGAAAGCTGAGGGCTGGCAAGTGGTAAAACAAGAATATGATGATGGCGGATATAGCGGCGGCAATATGGAGCGTCCCGGATTAAAAGCTCTTATGGATGATATTAAAGCCGGTAAAATTCAAACCGTCGTTGTTTACAAAATTGATCGTTTGACGCGCTCCCTTATGGATTTTTCAAAGTTGGTCGAAATATTCGATGCCCATGATGTGACATTTGTATCCGTCACACAGAGCTTTAACACCACAACCAGCATGGGGCGCCTAACACTCAACATGCTGCTCAGCTTCGCGCAATTTGAACGCGAAGTCACCAGTGAACGTATTCGCGATAAGATCGCCGCCAGTAAAAAACGTGGAATGTGGATGGGTGGATTTCCGCCGCTCGGGTATCAGCGCATTGATAAAAAGCTTTTGCCGCATCCGGATGAAATGGAAACGGCGCGATTCATTTTTGAAGAATACTTGAAATGCGGTTCAGTACGTCGCCTGAAAGACCGCGTTGCTAAACAAGGCTTTAAAACACCCATACGGATATCCCAAAAAAAACGAACATATGGTGGCGCTAATTTAAGCCGCGGCCACCTCCATCAGATTCTTCAAAACCCCCTTTATGTTGGAAAGGTACGGCACAAAGATCAAATTTATGATGGCCTACATGACGGCATCATTGATAAGGAGGTTTTTGAACAGGTACAAAAACAACTTAACGCCAACACATCCATTAAAAAAAATGAGCGCGGCAAAAGCGGATGCTTGCTGCAAGGTCTGCTCTATGATTGTGATGACGTGATTTACAGCCCGACCTACACAGCCAAGAAAGGCAATCGCTACAGCTATTATATCAGCCAAAATCTCATTCAATATCGTGATCACCCCAAAGGGATCATGGCCAGAATTCCAGCACATGAAATTGAGAAAACTGTTATAGATGCCATCAAAGATTGGCTGGAAAATCTTGATATGTGGCAAAGCGCTTTTCCTGAAACACCGGAAAAGCATCTACACTGGCTCATGCTGAACCTGATCCCTGTTCGCAGCGGCTTTATAAGAACGATCGTCAGCAAAATAACGGTTAGCTCTAATGCCTTGGAAATCAGGATAAACGCCGAAAAACTTAGAAAAGACATTGCCAAACACTCCAAAATATCAATCAACACCCCAACGGCAAAAGAAATTGTTATCACAACCGCATTCAGAACCAACCGCGGTAAAAACGGAGCCATCATCATAGACAGTGAAAACCGTAAAAACAAAGATCCACTTGACTTACCCGCCGATCAATTGAAACGTATTGTCAGAGGTATCATCTGGCGCGATGAACATTTCGCCGGAGCAGCTTTAAAAAATATTGCTAAAAAGGGCAGTCATGGTGAGAATTACGTCAACCAATGTATTCAGGAAAGTTTCAAATTTCTGAGCCAATAATTCCCTACATTTCCCAGTTAATTTTAAAGACAATTCAACCGTAACTCTTGCTATCCGTAATGTACGGCTAGATTCTCATCTGATTTAGCCTTAAAAATTCAAAAATTTCCCTGTAATTTCCCAGCTAGCTGGGAAATGTGACCTCGACCTTCCGCGTTTTTTGCGCATGAGAGAAATGGCAGATTTAAGGATGATTTTAAAATTCTCAGTGAAAGGTCAAGAAAAGCGATAGCCTGAACCGCCGCCGCGGCGGGGCGTAGAGCGCAATATTCTCATGAAGTGGTGGAAGGGCAGACTAGCTGGCGGTGACGGAGGGATTCGAACCCTCGTTACGCGTTAACGTAAACACGCTTTCCAAGCGTGCGCCTTAAGCCACTCGGCCACGTCACCCTACCATTTGCGTGCGCGCACAATAGACAGAAAAAATCAAAAATACAAGTCCCGGCTTTCCGAATGAGGCGTTCTTTGCTAGGCTGCACCGGATTTAAACAGACCCAGAAGCAGGAGCAAGGTTGTCATTATGTCTTCCCTTTTCTTTCAAGGATTTAAGAGGCCCTCTGTCAACATCTTGACAGTCTTTGCAGTGTCCTTTCTGATTATCGTCATACAGCTTTATTTCCTTGAAAAAGAAACACCTTACGCAGACAACATCACCTATATGGCCGTTGCCATGCCCTTACTGGAAAACGGTGTTTACGAGGACGGAAATTTCAAGAACACCGTCTTGCCCCCCGGTCCGAATAAAGAAGGCATGTTTTTTGCCCCGCTCTATCCTGCATTTTTAACTGGCCTGATATGGGCGAGTGACGATTTAAAGAGAACATTCCAATGTTCTATCGATCTAATTCGCCCCGATATCATCGAAAAACAATGCCCTCTTAACTTCACTGTTTTATGGGTTGTACAAAGTCTTCTCGGCGCGCTTTCTGCCGTTTTTATATGGCTGACAGCGCTTACATTATTTAACCGGAAAGATTTGGCGTATCTTGCGACGTTTTTAGTAGTGACATTGGGGACGCTTGCCTATTACGCCAGCATCGTGATGGCAGAAGCGCTTATACTGCCTCTATTTTACATGTCGTGTTATTTTCTGATCTTGAGCTGGCAAGAAAAGAAAATCTTATGGGCAGCATTAACTGGATTAATGACGGGAGCGTTGATCCTTACAAAACCGTCTTTTTTATATCTGGTTTATGCCATGTCCTTTGCCTTTTTTGGACTTGGGATTTTTCTATTGTTAAAAAACAAGGGATGCAAAACCCTACAGCTTTTAGTCGTTACTGTTATTGCTATTTGTGCCGTCACGGGGCCGTGGGTGTACCGTAACCACATAATACTGGATCATACTGCCATCACTTTTGGTTATGGGCCTTTCACATTATCCCAGCGCGTTGCCTATAACGATATGAACTGGGATGAGTGGTGGGTATCGTGGATTTACGGCATTCCGAAAGAAGGTGATAATCTGGCAAAAAAACTTTTCGCCAAAGACTCCTATAGACGATGGAGTTGGGATGACCCCGAAAGTTTCTACCAATACGGAAATCAGGTTCTTAGAAAAAAGACTCTGGAAGAAGCGGGAAGCCATGAAAAACACCTGTCTTATCTTCTTAAAAACTATGTACTGTCAGACCTTCCCAAACATATTATTGTGACTTTCCCTCTTATATTCAGGGGCATGTGGGTTTTTGAGCTTTGGATTTTCTTTCCCTATATTGCGTTTCTTTTCCTCGCTTATAAGGGATTCAGAAAACGTAAATACGACTATATTCTCTATTCAATACCGCCATGGTTTATGCTTGGCCTGCACGGCTTTGCGACGGTGAATATACCGCGCTACAATATTATCCTGCAAGCCTCTCTCGGGATGGCTCTTGCTTGGGCGCTGTTGAAGGTTTGGGAGAAACAGAAACATCGCCTGCTTTTGCCGTGGCGTAAAAATAATAATCCTCTTCATTAAAAACATTCAGCGGAAGACTACAAAAATCCTTAAAACGATCAAAACTGATGCTATCGTTATTGCCTTTGTAGTAAATCAGCGCATAAGCCGCATCGGGAGCCGCTCGTTCCTCAAGAGCCCCTAGATAATACTGGATTTGCGCTTCTGTCATTTCCTGAAACGAGTTGGAATTCCAACAAACATCCCATTTAAAATCGAGCGCATCCAGACACCATGGTGGCAGGCATATAATTTTTTCCTTGATTTGATCCAGCGATTTCGGTTGCTCCTTTTTATAGCGCGCATAATCATAGACATCGCCTGTTGCCGCCTTTAAGTGCTGGGTTCCAACATACAAAACAGGACTGATATCAATATAAATAATCTTTTCTATTTCCGGACAAATTGCATTAACAAGATGGGCATTGATCCCGATCCCTCCGCCAATTTCTACAAGCACCTTCGCCTTTTTGAAAACATTCTGGTTCAGGAATAAATCAAGGCGGTGGAGCTGATTAATATATGAAAAGGCCAGGGCATGACCATTGTAATCCAATGTCTGGCAGGGCTTGCCGATTGTAGTATCCATACCAGCAAGAACGTCCTGATACTTTTTTAAAACATCGGCGTATTTAGCAACCAGCCATTCACCATTGGCCCTAATCAGTTGATCACGAAGGGCCCTTATATGCTTTTGATAAGTCTCTAAAACCTTGTCTACAAAAGGTGTTTTTTCCATGAGCGCATGAAGCAAATACCCCTTGGAGTTTCTGGGCATGACATCAAAAGGATTGGTTGTAAAATTATCACCATAACCCTTTACAATTGCTGTGTTATCCCTGAAATTTTCAAGGCCTTCATGCTTTATGGCTTGTGCAGTTCTCTGGCTGTATATCTGCCAGTAAGGTCCTGCATTAAAAAGCGTGTTCGCCCCTTTTGAATCTCCTAAAAGCTCTTCTAAAAGAGACAAATCATTTTGTATAGACACCATCTAAATCCCTTGAATATATGTATCCCTCGTCTATATAGAGGTAAAATAAACCGAGTGTAAATACTCCCCATCTGTTGAAAAGAAAAGTCATTCCTTTTCGAACTGGAAATAGACTGATAAACTGACCGGCGATTAAACTTTTATTCGGATGCTCAATGTTACGAAAATTTATACTACTGCTGGTTATGATTCCCCCTATCGCGGTGCTCGCCCACGATGCCTACATATTTAGTGAAAATCCAGACAAAGGATTTCGTTTATCTGATGTCGGCGCTTTGTGGGACAAGTATCACAAGGAAAGCCACGATCAATGGAAGATAAAAGTTCAGGAACTTGGACATACCCTCGAAGAGCTAAACCCTATCAAAGACGATTTCATGCAAGGGGGCGCGCCTCAACAATCCAAGGAAGATATAGATCCAAATGTAGATTACATGGAGGGGTTTACACAAGAATCTACGGAAACCGGTGAAAAAATGATTGTCACACACGAAAAGACCCTCATTGAAAAACAGGCTAGCACATTACAAAAAATAATTGGTTTCCTGCTAGAACAAACCGCTGTTTTTGTATTCGCCAGCTTCGCAGCCTTTGTCTTCATACTTGATATATTGTTACGCAAATTTTTCGGTGAAAAAAGCAGTGACGAAAAACTGGCTAAATACAAAAAAATGCGCCATCAGAAAAAAATGAGGCAGAAAAAAATGAAAGGCTGATAAGCTACACGCTTAATTTCAACACCTGCCTATCAATCAAAACCAAATCTTCTTCACGTGACAAACGATGGTCGCCATCGTCGATAAAGATCACTTCTGTGCTTGGCCCCTTAAAACATTCCTTAATTTTATTTGCCTTTTCCCAAGAAACATCTTCGTCCTGTTTCCCTTGAATCAGAACGATTGGAACATCTATACGGTACGTATCAGTTAATAAACTGTTCTTGCGGCCATCCTCAATTAGTGCCTTGGTAAAAATATAGGGTTCATTGCTATAATCATTTTCAATTTCCAGCCTGCCCAGAGTTTCCATCATTTCACGCTGGTCTTTGCTCATCTGATTTTCAACATCACGGGTAAAATCAGGAGCAGCAGCAATCCCTATGACACCTTTTATCCTCTCGGGACATTCCAAAAGTAATAAGAGAGAGATCCATCCCCCCATTGAAGAGCCCACTAAAATACAATCCCGCTCAACTAAATTATCAAGAATCGCCTGTGCATCCCGCATCCATGATCCAATTGTGCCATCTACAAACGCCCCATCCGATTCGCCGTGGCCAGAATAATCAAAACGGACAAATTCCTGCCCCCGAATACGGCACTTATCCTCAAGATACAGCGCTTTTGTGCCTTCCATGTCGGATTTAAAACCACCTAAGAACATAACAGCGGGAAGATGCTGTCCTTCTTGCGTTGCCCTTATATGTACATAGGCTAAATTCAATCCACTGCTACTTGTAAAATAGGAAATGGTCACAATAACTCCTTATTCCATCATCAATTATTTGTAATTCTCTGAAATATAGGCACAGGAATAACAAGGACACAATTGTAAAAAATCTTTCCACGAGCCGAAAACATGACTATTTTGTACGAATGAGCACTGTATCAAGGCAACCCGTTATCATGCAGATTATCCCCGAGCTTGGCGCTGGTGGGGCCGAACAGGGCTGTATTGATATTGCAACGGAGATAGTACGCGCCAAGGCACAGGCAATTGTTATATCAAACGGGGGCTACCGTGTTTCCGAACTCTCTAGAATTGGCGCCATCCATATTGATATGCCGGTCCATAGCAAAAACCCTGCAGTGATGCTTAAAAATATCAGCCAGATTAGAAAACTAATCAAACGCTACGACGTTGGCATTGTCCACGCCAGAAGCCGTGCACCGGCCTGGAGCGCTTGGCGCGCCTGTAAAGGTACCAATGCCCGTTTTGTTACAACTTGTCATGCTCCCTATAACATCACGAACAAAGCAAAACATTTTTATAATAAGTCCATCGCACAGGGTGAGCTTGTCATCGCCATATCCGACTACGTGGCCCAGTACCTCATGCAGAACTATGATGTTCCTGCCGAGCGCATCCGTACAATTCACCGCGGTATCCCGATCGAAAAATTTCATCCTACAGCCGTCAATGCTGAACGCATGATTAAACTGGCGACCCAATGGCGCATTCCCGACGGCGCCAACATTATCATGATGCCGGCGCGTCTTACACGGTGGAAAGGGCATCATGTTTTAATCGATGCGATGGCAAAAATACGCCGCTCTGATGTTTTTTGTGTGATGATTGGTTCTGATCAGGGGCGCGCGGATTACAGGCAAGAACTTGAACAAACGATCGAGGAAAAGGGATTGGGCACACAGATGCGCATCGTCGATCAATGCCAGGACATGCCTGCCGCTTATATGCTTGCCACTGTTGTTGTTTCTGCATCTACTGATCCGGAAGGATTTGGTCGTGTGCCCGTAGAGGCACAAGCCATGGGCAGACCAATCATTGCGAGTGATCACGGCGGCGCCCGCGAAACGATCATCAGAGGAGAAACAGGCTGGCATGTTCCGCCTGGAGATCCTGATCCTCTTGCCAACGCTATTTTAGAGGCCCTCTCTCTGGATGCCGGACAAAGAGCCATTCTTGCCACACGATCTATGGCCCATGTTGCCGCCAATTTTACAAAAGAAATTATGGCCGATAAAACACTCGGCGTTTATGCGGAGCTTTTACAGAGGTCCATGGTCGCTCCTAAAAAATCGGACCCCTTTCAGGGAACAGCTAAGGGGCAACCACAAAACAGCACTGAAGCTGCAGAATGACAAATGGTAAAACAGGATAATCAAGAAAAAATACTCGTTATAAAATTAAGTGCTCTTGGTGACTTTATTCAGGCTCTTGGCCCTATGGCTGCGATACGAAAAGCACATAAAGATGCTCATATAACCCTCATGACAACAGAGCCTTTCAGAGAGTTCGGACAAAAATGCGGCTATTTTAACTCCGTTATGGTAGATGAAAGGCCGGGCTTTAAAGATATTCTAGGTTGGTTCACACTAAGAAAAAAATTACTCGAAGGTAATTTTATCCGTGTCTATGATCTCCAGAATAATGATAGGAGTTGTTTATATTTCAAGCTTCTCCCTACAAACAAAAAACCGGAATGGGTTGGTATTGCCAAAGGGGCATCACACAGAAACACATCACCGGGACGCACCGCGGGCCACGCAATTGACGGACATAGACAAACACTTGGACTGGCCGGTGTCACAGGCATAGAAGTAGACACGCTGGAGTGGGTGGAGGAAGATTTATCCGATTTCCCCATAAACGAGCCTTATGTTTTATTTGCAGCAGGGTCCTCTCCACAACATAGTTACAAACGGTGGGATGCAGAAAAATATGGACAGCTTGCCAAAAAAGTAAGCAGGCTTGGCTATCAGGTTATTCTGCTTGGCACTGAAACCGAGAAAGATCTTGCCGAAATTATTACCGGTATCTGCCCGGAAGTGCTGGACCTCACCGCCAAAACCTCTCTTTTCCAGGTCGCAATGCTTGCACAAAAAGCAACTGCGGCAGTTGGTAATGATACCGGCCCCATGCATATGATCGGCCCGACAAGATGCCCCAGCCTTGTCCTGTTTTCAGGATTCAGCAATCCAGACCGCCATGCCCCCAAAGGTGAAAATGTGCATATCCAGCAAAAGCATCATCTTGAAGATCTGGAAATTGATACCGTCTACAAAAAGTTCAGAGAAATTCTGGATACCAAGGACACCAGAGGCTAATGGCTTTGTGCCAGGACTTTTTCTGCCGGCTCATACATTTCGCACAAACATTTCAAAACACCGTTCGTCATGCTTTCATCCAGCGAATAAAATATAGTTTGTGCATCACGTCTGGTCTGGACAAGATGGTCTTTACGCAGTCTGGCCAAATGCTGTGACAAAGCAGACTGGCTGAGATCAACAATATTCTCAAGCTCGCCAACAGATTTTTCGCCCTGATAAAGCGCACAAATTATAAGAAGCCTTTTTTCATTTGATAACGCTTTTAACAATCCTGCCGCGTCATCCACATTGCGTACTACTTCTTTTACGTTCATTTTATAATTCTCATCAACCCTAATAAACAAAAACAAAACACTGCTTTTTTATTCATAAAAATATAATTATTCTTTTTAAAAAGTAATAAAAAAACAAAGAACATTTCACAACATATTTTAAAAACCAATCAAGAGGAAATTAGAAAATTCTAATTTTTAATGTTGGGTAGAAGATTTGGACGGTGTTTTTGCTAAGAAAGCCTGACCAAGACAATCGGGAAGGATCATTACAAACCATGATACAAGGGCCGGAAGAAACGGAAAAGCAATTCTGCCCTTATTTTTCTGCACATTGCGGGCAATGATTTTTGCCGCCTGTTCTGCCTCCACCATAAATGGCATAGGAAATTTGTTCACATCTGTCATGCGTGATTTAACAAAGCCCGGGCATACAACATGTACATGTACACCTGTTTTCTTCAGAGCACCGCGAAGCGATTCTCCGTAAACTTTAACCGCCGCCTTGGAGCCACAATAAGCTGGAGCCCCTGGCCATCCGCGATAACCTGCAAGAGAGCTCATAATCACAAGCCTTCCGCTTTTGCGTTTAATCATTTTGGCTTGAACCGGTTCAAAGGTATTGAGGACACCGTTAAGATTAACATCAAACACACGCCTGACCTGCTCTGGCGGCTCACCCTCAAGCACCCCTTCTGTGCCCGCGGAAATACCGGCATTTGCTACAACCATATCTACTGCATTTTGGGCATCAAACGCCAAAATCCAGTCAGACATAGCCTCGCGATCGGTAACATCTATGCTGGCGCTACTAACCTGCGCCCCTTTATCTAGGCAAGTCTGCACAACATTTTGAAGACGACCCTTATCTCTGCCGATCAAACCAAGGGTTACCCCCGATGCAGCATAATACTCAGCTAGCGCCTGGCCTATACCACTGGAAGCACCGGTAATGATAATCGATTTTGGAGCAAACTTATGCGCACCCATTTTTTGTAATCCTTCACTGTTTCGTTTGCGATTTATATCGTCTATGGTTATTTTGAACAAACACTTAAGCAACAAGGTAAACGGAATCTTGGAAAAATTACAGCGCCGCGGTTTGATGTATGTCATGTCTTCCCCATCTGGAGCAGGGAAAACAACCATAACACGTGCGCTCCTGAAAAATAATGAGGATCTCATAGCCTCTATATCCGCGACAACACGGCAAAGACGTGCAGGAGAAGTGCACGCACAGGATTATTATTTTGTTTCTCCCGATGAATTCCGTGACATGGTGGATAATCAGGAAATGCTGGAACATGCAAAGGTTTTTGACAATTATTACGGCACACCGCGTGCGCCGGTTGAAAAGGCCCTGAGCGAAGGAAAAGACGTTATCTTTGATATTGACTGGCAGGGTACGCAGCAACTCTCTGAACTTGCCCGCGAAGATCTGGTAACCGTTTTTATACTTCCCCCTGCTCGTTCGGAACTTGAAAAACGTCTGCGCAACAGGTCACGAGATACCATGGAATCCGAAGCAGATATCAGGGGACGCATGGCCAAAGCGGCCGACGAGATGTCACATTACACCGAATATGATTATGTGATCATTAATAATGATATTGATGAAGCAACACGGAAGGCTCAACTTATTCTGGATGCTGAACGCGTTAAACGCCGGCGTCTAATCGGACTATCTAACTTTGTCCGCGGTTTGAAGGACGGACTTTAATCTACATCAAGACTCAGACTATTAACTCTATGCCTTACTTTTTTCCTATCCAGCCCCGAAGTCCCTATCGCCTCTATTGCGGCCTTGAGATGTTTTCTATCTGCTTCTGACATCTCGGGCAAAGGCTCTGGTTTACAGCTCTCAGCAAAAGCTGTCAAAAAAGCGATCGCCCTTTTTTCTTGTTCCGGGTCAACGTCTGTTTTACTGAAAATACGGTCATTGTACATATACGGGGCCACATCGTCCCTAAACTCCACATGACCACTATCATTCGTCCTGAACTCAAATGAAAAATAACGACTACTTACACCGAAAAGAGGGCAACCGTCACGGTTAACAATAATCAGGTTCATGCCCTGCTCAAGGTCGCCCACATATTTTTTAGGATCGCGTTTATACTCTTTTTCTTTAACGTGCCTAAGAGGGCTTATTTCTGAAAGATGTGGAAGTTTCCTATGGTATTCATACAACATATAAGCAGGCACCATTACACCGACCATATCACGCCGTTGCATTAAAACAATTGCACGTTCCTGTGTATTAACGGCTTCAACAGTCTCTTTCCAGTGTGCTTTTAGCCCTGTAATATTCGTCGCCAAGCTTTCTGGATTCTGGTCCATCCAGTATGCAACATATGGCAATTTTAAGGTAATCATCTTTTGTCAGGTTTTCTGCGCGGATTTGCGGATCAATCCCCAAAGCCTCGATCGCCCGGGCATAATCCTTAAGGCTTGACCGGATCATTTTACGGCGCTGCCCGAAGGCCGCGGCCGTTACACGTTCCACGGCTTCAAAATCAGGGGCATCGGAGGGCAAGAGTTTTGGTTTCATGTAAACAACGCATGACTTAACTTTTGGCGGCGGGGTAAAGGCCGAGGGCGGCAAGTCGTATATTTGGGTAACCTCGCATAACCACTGCGCAATAATAGACAATCTTCCATATGCTTTTTCGCCAACCTTGGCTGTAATACGATCAGCCACCTCTTTTTGAAACATTAAGGTCATGGATTGGTATGAATCCGGATTTGATCTGATTTGCTTTAACCATGAGATTAATAGGGGTGTAGCAATATTATAGGGTAAGTTGGCAACAATAACTCTTGGCGCATCTGTGATAGAGGTGAGATCAACAGATAAAGCGTCCGATTGAATAATTTCCAACGCGTCTCCTACTTTATCTTTTAGGTCATCCAAGGCTTGAACGGCGCGCTTATCAAATTCAATGGCCGTCACCTTGCTCATTTTTGTCTTCAACAGCGCCCGGGTTAATCCCCCTGGCCCGGGACCGATTTCAATACCGTGAATGTTTTCCCACTGGCCGCCGTCACGGCTCATGGCCTCGCGCACAATCTTATCGGTAATATTCATATCCAGAAGAAAATTCTGACCCAGAGACTTTTGCGCACTCAGGCCATGATTTGCAATCACGTCACGCAAGGGAGGGAGCATTTGTATAATGTCTGTACGGTCTTGGTTAAAATCGCTGGCCATGTATCAAACGCGGATATCAACAAAGGATGCCGCACGCAAATCCATTAAATGCCGTCTTTGCAACTTATCAAGGCGCTCGCTTCCGATGTTATAATATACCTGATCACGGGACGGGATTGTGCCATCTGCAACGGTTCGTGTATCACGCAAAAACAGGATGTGATATCCGTTCGGACTTTTGATAGGATTGGTGACCTGTCCCTTTTTTACTTTCTTCAGACCATCCAGCAACTCCTGCGGGAGCTGTGTGTCTTGCACCCATCCGATATCGCCGCCATTTGTTGAGCCTGCCGCTTGCGAAAACTGGGTTGCCAATTTAAAGAAGCTGGCCTTTCCCGACCTGATTTCACTGACCAGACGATTGGCTAGCTGTTGTGATTGTGATGCTTTTTTAGGACCTTCTACCGGAAGAAAAATTTCTGCCGCAAGATATTCTGTGGTTCCGATTTTTGATTTTATACGCTCCAACATATCGTCCACATCTCGGTCCGAGATAATAACTTTTGAACGCAACTGGCTCTGGACAACTTTACCCCATGCAATTTGGGCTTCGATTTGCGCATACATAGTGCCTATATCAATACCACCACGACTGAGCATTGCTTTAAATTTTTCCGGACTTGTATTGTTTTGCTGGGAAATTTTTGCGAGCCCGCCTTCTATTTCCGCCTTGTCTACAGAAATATCGAGTCTGCGTGCTTCTTGCATCATCAATTGCTCATTCACAAGACTTCCTAAAACCTGTGGCTTTAGGCGATCACGAATTTCCTGTGAATTTTGTAAACCGGAAGACACCATAATCAGCTTCATGCGTTTATCCAGATCACGCATAGAGATTGCACCATCATTGACAACAGCAGCAATCTCCTGAACCGCAGCATACGTGTTGCTGGTAACAAACGCACAGCACATAGCCATTAGAACAAAAACAAAACGCATATAAATAAACATTAATACTCCCCTATTTTATGCAGACTTCTGCCCCCCAAAACGACCGCCAGACTTATAACGATCCAGATAACCAGGCACGATCAAATCCATAGATTTGGGTTTGATCCCGAATATGTTCATACCCAAAGCCCCTTCCTCGACCACACTGTCCGTTTTCAGGCTTTCAACCTGATCCGGTGTTAATATGGGTCTTGGCCATAAGCTAAGAAAGAATGACTCGAATTTTGCTAACCAGTACGGCAAAGGCACCATAGGGCGAGGACGACCCGTATATTTGAAAATCTTTTCGTATAGCATTTTGAACGTGACAACATCAGGACCGCCTAGCTGATAGACCTTACCTCTATGCTCTGCGCTTTGGGAAAATACAATTTTCAAAACCACATCGGCAATATCGCCAACATAAACAGGTTGGAATCTTGTTTTTCCGCCGCCAATCAAGGGCAACATAGGAACAAAACGCGCAATTTCTGCAAACATGTTGAAGAAATTATCATCGGGGCCGAAGATAATACTTGGCCTTAAAATCGCAACTCTCTTGAAATTTGATAAGACGGCCTTTTCTCCTTCGTATTTTGTCTGTGCATATTTTGATGTGCCGGAATCACAGCCAAGCGCAGATATGTGCACAAACTTTTTTACGTTCTCGTCGGCACAAGCCTTCGCAATTATTGCCGGAACATCAACATGGGCCCTTTGAAACGTCGATCGCTTTCCCTTCTCATACAAAATACCAATGCAGTTAACCACATAGTCAGCGCCACGAACCGCTTCGCGGATACTATGTGCATCATCATAATTACATTGAAAGGGAACAACTTGGCCCACCACACCACATGGCTTTAGAAAATAAGCGCTCTCGGGAACACGTGTGGCAACCTTTATCGTAACCCCGCATTTTGCCAGCTCACGCACGACCTGTCTGCCTACAAACCCGGTTCCACCAAAAACAGTCGCAATTTTATCTCTCTGCGGCATAGATTATATCCATGGATTGATTTAAATGATTGACGTAGACTTTAAAACAGAACCAAACGGCTGGCAACCAAAAGAAACAGGAAATTTTTGAAACGCCAGAGACAAAACAAACGAATGGATCGGCATGGAAAAACATCTTTTTATACTTATCACCCTTATCGCTGTTGGGCTGTATGGTCGCTCACTTTATGCCCAACAAACGCTCACTGTCGATGTTAAGATGCCCATTGTGGTTGAATTGTTTACGTCGCAAAGCTGCTCCTCCTGCCCGCCGGCTGACAAAATTCTGGAAACACTGTCTGAAAATGAAAATATTATTATCCTTGGATGCCATGTGTCTTATTGGGATCACTTGAACTGGAAGGACACCCTGTCTCAGGAATTTTGTGACATGCGCCAACACGGATACGCAGGCCACCGCGGCACACGCCGCATTTACACCCCGCAAATGGTGGTAAACGGAACAAAAGAGTTTGTGGGCTCGCACGCGGATAAAGTCAAATCCGCGCTAAAGGCAGCAACGGCATTAAAAATAATTGACGTTGCATATGAGGATAATCTGATTAATTTTTCACTGCCGGAGGCTGATAAGGGATCGTACCGCGTCTGGGCGTACGGATATCGTAAAGGTCTGGATCAGGATATAAAAAGCGGAGAGAATAGCGGGCTATCCGTTTCCTATGTCAATGCGGCTGTAACCTATTCAAATCTCGGCGCATGGGATGGTATGGCTGTTTCAAAATCATTCGAACGCCCCGAACCGCAGACTGATCATCCGCTGGATGGTATCGCTTTATTTGCACAAAAAGATGGTTATGGTGAAATTATTGCTGCTGGTAGACTGGAATTCTAGGCTTTTTCGATAAAGCTATCCATGACGCGTTTCTGACCACCATGCTCGAATGCTATATCAAGCTTATGCCCGTCAATATTGATAATCTTGCCATAGCCGAACTTATCATGAAAAACGCGATCGCCCCGCGCAAGCACGACACCAGTTTCTGTTTGCACTTTACGATCATGTGGCGATACGGCCTTGGCTTTCGGGGTAAACCCGCTGCTATCCCAATGGCGAGAGCGGCCCGCCTGCACCATTCCACTTTGTGTGCTTAAATCAATTAAGTCATCAGGAAGTTCATCCACAAAACGCGACGGTATGGCATTCACCCAGTTTCCATACATACGGCGGCTGGCTGCATGCGAGATAAAAACACGTTTGCGCGCCCGTGTAATCCCGACATAGGCAAGGCGGCGCTCTTCTTCCAATCCTTTAACGCCATTCTCGTCCATGGTGCGTTGAGAAGGGAATAAACCCTCTTCCCAGCCAGGCAAGAAGACATTATCGAACTCCAGACCTTTGGCACCATGTAATGTCATCAGTGTAACAAACGCGCCTGAACTACTGTCCTGATTTTCCAGCACCAGAGCAACATGCTCCAGAAACTCCTGCATAGACCCATATTCCTGCATCCCGCCTAAAAGTTCATTGAGGTTTTCAATACGCCCCGGCGCTTCGGGTGTTTTGTCGCGCTTCCACATATCCATATAACCGGATTCCTCCAAAATAAGGTCGGCCAGTTCTGCATGATTCATGCTGTCCATCAAAGACCGCCAACGCTCGAAATCATCCATTAACTTCATAAGTGTTGCTTTTGCCTTGCCACGCAGTTCGTCTGTCTGGGTCAAATCCATGATCGCACCGTGGAGGCTGATCCCCTTACTACGCGCATACGCATAAAGCGTATTCACAGTGGTATTCCCGATACCGCGCTTAGGCGTATTGATAATGCGCTCAAACGCCAGATCGTCCGACTTTTGTACAACCACCCTGAAATAGGCCAGCGCGTCCCGTATCTCCATACGCTCATAGAAACGCGGACCTCCAATAACCTTATAGGCCAGTCCAAGCTTGATAAAACGCTCTTCGAATTCACGGGTTTGGAACCCTGTCCGCACCAAAACTGCGATATCACTTAAGGATGTACCTGACCGCTGCAACTGTTCAATCTCTTCTCCAACCCAGCGTGCTTCGGCTTCTCCATCCCACAGACCACAAAGTTTGATCTGTTCCCCGTCGCCCTGTTCGGACCACAATGTTTTGCCAAGGCGGGAACCATTATTTTCGATCACCGCACCGGACGCTTTCAAAATGGTGTTGGTGGAACGATAATTCTGTTCCAGACGAATAATCTTTGCGCCTTTGAAGTCTTCCTCGAATTTAAGGATATTACCGACTTCCGCACCACGCCAGCCGTAAATTGACTGATCATCATCCCCGACACAACAGATATTACCTGACCCTTGCGCCAATAATTTAAGCCATAAATACTGCGCTACATTTGTATCCTGATACTCATCGACCAAAATATATTTAAAGCGTTGGTGGTATTCATCCAGCACGTCTTTGTTTTTCGGGTCTTTCAGTATCGTAATCATATGGAGCAGTAAATCACCAAAATCACACGCATTAACCGCTTTCAACCGCTCCTGATACCGTGCATACATAAGGGGCATTTTTCCATCGGCTACTTCCGCGGCGTCCTCTTTATTCGCTTGATGGGGCAAGAGACCACGATCTTTCCAGCGGTCAATAAAAGCAATGCAGGATTTAGGCGTCCACTTCTTAACATCAATCCCCTCTACTTCCATAAGTTGCTTCAAAAGCCGCACCTGATCATCAGGGTCCAGAATTGTATAGTTGCTGGATAACCCAACACGGTCAGCATGGCGCCGAAGCATGCGCGCGGCCAAAGAGTGAAACGTACCAAGCCACCATCCTTCAACAGGCTGTCCGCCCATCATGGCACTAATCCGCTCTTTCATTTCCAACGCGGCCTTGTTTGTAAAAGTCACCGCAAGAATTTGCGACGGATAAGCACGGCCGGTATGAAGAATATGTGCCAGACGCGTTGTCAGAACGCGGGTTTTTCCTGTCCCCGCGCCAGCAAGAACAAGCAAAGGGCCCTCTGTTGTTTGAACGGCTTCACTCTGGCTTTCATTCAGGCCCTCCATATATGACGGGGTTGCCTGTGAATCCCTTGTTTCTTCAATCTCGAATATATCATGCATAGGTAATAAATGGGACATAACCAGCCATGATGCAAGAAATTGCGTATAAAAAATCTAGATTTCTGGGAGTTTAATTATTTTACCGAAATAACGCAGTTACGGCCCGCATTCTTGGCTTCATAAAGCGCATTATCAACGCCGGAGATAAAAGCATCTCTTTCTTCATTCTTTTTGTATTCTGCCACACCCGCAGAAAACGTAATCTTGGCAATCTTTTTCCCTGTAACGCGGTTGATAACCTCTTTTTGCTCTACTTCGTGACGAAGAATTTCTGCCACTTTCATGCTGCCGTTTATATTTGTTTCCGGCAAAAGAATTGCAAATTCTTCGCCACCATAACGCACAACAAGGTCACGGCCCTTCAATCCTTCTTTCAGCGTCCTTGCCACCAGCTTTAGAACCTGATCACCCACTTGATGACCAAATGTATCGTTGAATTGCTTAAAGTGATCAATATCAAGCAAAATCATGCTGAATACGTGTGGCTCTTCACTATTAGACAACATAATCAGGCGATGCAATTCCTGATCAAATGCCTTTCTATTTGCCAGATTCGTTAAAGGATCTGTCATAGCTTCTTTACGGGCAACTTCCAGATCGCGACGCATATCTTCCATCGCGCGGGTTGAATTCTCCAACATATCTTCGAGATGCTTGCTGTTCTCAACCATATGCTCTGTTTCGGACATAACCGTAGAAAGCACCGCATTCATTTGCTCGGGCGTTTTCTGGTTTTTGAATTCTTTATGTGCCGTTTTAAGACTGTTATTATACTGGACTGTAGAATCCTTGGCTGTTGATACGGCTAATTTTACATCCTCAATGGTTCTTTGAATTTGCGTGCCTGCCTGATGAACGCTCTTTTCCTCGCGAAAACCACTTAAATGATTGTGAAAGATCTCGTAGCACTGCTCATCCGTGATTTTTCCACCGTGTTCTTCAAGAACATTATCAATCGCACGGCTAACCTCCGGATCAGACTGTGCATAATAAACGTACCAAAGCTCGTAATTATCCGGCGTCGGCAGCAAGTTATGCTCTTTTATACGTGCAAGAGCCATATCTGCCAGCTCTTGTACTTTATTATTCTGATTGGATGGAGACAAAGGTAAGCTCGCTTTTAAATTAGTCATTCACGCACTATACAGCATCCGCGCTACAATTTTAATACGCCAAATTGAATAAATTGGAAATAGTAAAACGAAAATAAAGGGTAATCGGCCGTTGATTAACCGAATTGTGCGGCTGCATGCGCTGCTAATTGTTGTTGAACCTCTGGAATATCCAGTCTCTGCATATCAAGAACAGTCGTAACAGCAGCAGAATCAAAGCGCGTATCCGAGGCCAAAAGGGTAACACCGGCCACACTATCCCCCGCCAAAGAAACACCGACCGAGTCATGGTCAAATTGAGGGGCCAACGCTGCATCAACAACTGTAGCATCCAGCATCAGCCTACTCATAGCACCGTTGCCTGAATCAGCCGCTGCAACCATTTTGTCTGCCGTCACTACATCGGCATAGTGGTCTCTCACATAGTCATGGTTACCCAGAACATAATTCAAATCATGCTCTTGCTGTCTTAGAGCTATTAATTCCGGCTGATCTTCCCCTTCAGGATCCGCAGCCAAGAACTCGCCCATATCATCTTCTGATAGGTTTTCCCATGCAATATCCGTCTCGCCTGCTTCTTCTGCCCCACCAAAAAACGGTGTAGAGAAAAAGCCCTGCTGTGCTGTTGGGCTAGACCCCTTGCTCGCAAGACGGTCCCTCATCTCACCCAAAAAGCTTTTAACATCTTCGATCGTATCTGATTTGCTTTTGGTAAATTGCGGAATAATCTCTTTCGCAAATGTTACAAATGACCCGCCACCTAATGCTGTCAATTCCCCTGCTATGAAGGCCAACGCACTCATTTTGTTTGGCGCAGTATCCGGAATAAGTTGATCGGCCGCAGCCTTCGGGTCAATCCCTTTGGATTCTGCAACTTCTTTGAGTGCCCCTATCGCCTCTTTTTTGGCTTCTTTCCAATCATCTTTGAACGCGCCTATTGTTTCTTGTGTGTCCTGCATGCCCTGATTCGCCTGACGGGACACAATCGCCCCATCCGTCACAGCCTTATTGGCATCGCGCAACATATTTCCTGCATTGACCTTAGGCCCCTCATACGACGTATCGGGTCTCATTTTTTCGGAAAGGGTTTCGGTCTGGGTATCACCAATAACAGCAGACTCCAACGTTGATTGTTGCTGTCCGAGAACCGGACTATAAAGCGAGGCATCACCGCGCATAGCAGCAGCAGACCTTAACAACCAGTCGCCACCATCTTTTCCATAGTATGAACTATCAGAGATATCGCGCCTTGAACCCGGCGCATTAGACGACGTCCGGTAGTGCCCAACATTGGAGGCCCTATTAAATCCCATTGAGTCGTCTAGCTTGACCATTTCAACTCTCGCGTTAGTTTTTTTCTTATCAGGAAACCTCTATCTACGCGGATTTCCCCATTTTTTTCTTTCCTATAGTATAACTTAGAAAAAGCGCAAAATACAAATTAAAACGATTATTTTGCATATATTAGTCAAAAAACGGGGTTTTATGGTTTTAAAACGTCATCCTGCGATAACTCAAAGCCTCGCAAACATCTGATTTAGAAATATTTTCTGCGCCACCATTTAAATCGGCAATGGTGCGGGCAACGCGCAAAATCCGGTAATATCCGCGCGCAGACACTTTTGACTGTTCAACCGATTGATTTAAAATATTTTTTGTCTCCAAATCCATTTGTGTTACAGCGTCTAACGCTTCTCCTTCAAGATTCGCGTTTATGGCAGATTTATTGCCCATTTCAAAGGTCTTGGTCTTGCCCCGCTCCGCCTGTAAATCACGCGCCTGTTTTATACGCGCTGCAACATCCGCCGAGCTTTCGCCCCTGATCCCTTCCTGTAAGTCCGAAATTTGAACAGGTGGTACATCAACATGAATATCAATTCGATCCATCAGTGGGCCGCTAATTTTGGATTGGTAATCAACGCCACAGCGCGGGGCTTTGGTGCATTCCATATCCGGATCACCCAAATAACCGCATCGGCAAGGATTCATTGCCGCAACCAGTTGGAACCGGGCCGGATAACGTATATGGGCATTGGCGCGCGCCACCAATGCATCGCCTGTTTCCAGAGGTTGACGGAGGGATTCCAGAGTCCCGCGGGCAAATTCCGGTAATTCGTCCAGGAACAAAACACCATGATGTGCGAGTGATATTTCTCCGGGCTTCACCTTCTGTCCACCTCCTATTAATGCGGGTTGCGAAGCAGAGTGATGAGGATTACGGAACGGCCTGTTTCTAATTAAACCGCCTTGCGGCAAGACGCCTGCCAGCGAATGAACCATAGACAGTTCCAGCGCCTCTTTCGGAGATAAGGGCGGCAAGATTCCGGGTAAACAACTCGCCAGCATAGACTTGCCGCTTCCCGGTGGTCCGATCATCAGCAGGTTATGCCCGCCCGCGGCGGCAATCTCCAACGCACGTTTTGCGCTTTCCTGCCCCTTTACATTGGCCAGATCGGGGATGTATTCAAGATTATCATTGGCCAGCGCCGTTTCCGGAGGGGTGAGGATTTGTGTCCCCTTGATATGGTTGATGAGCTGTAACAGATCGGCCGGCGCTAGAATGTTCATCTCCCCTGCCCACGCGGCTTCCCCGCCGCAATCCTTCGGACAAATCAGGTGCTGCGCGTGCTCATTGGCATGCATTGCAGCCGGTAAAACACCTGAAACCGAACGGATAGAGGCATCCAGCGATAACTCACCCAACACCACAAAATTTGCCAAATCCTCTTTCGGGATAACGCCCATCGCCCCGAGAACACCGAGCGCAATGGGCAAATCGAAATGGCTGCCTTCCTTGCTCAGATCTGCAGGGGCCATATTAACGGTAAGGCGTTTGGGGGGAAGGGATAAGCCTAGCGCATGCAACGCCGCGCGCACGCGTTCTTTGCTCTCTGCCACCGCCTTATCGGGCAAGCCAACGATATTAAAAGCCGGCAAGCCGTTCGACAGCTGTACCTGCACATCGACAGGTTTAACCTCTATGCCTTGGAATGAAACGGTGTTAACGCGGGCGACCATGCACAAAATTCCCCTTTTAAAAGCACACACCAACGCTTTATCGCACTAAAATTTCTTGCAAACAAGCTAACATTTCTAATAATGGCAGGGTATTAAGCCTATGACAGGAGCAAAAAATGGCATCAGGCAGAGATTTGCTGCAATTCAACGACGCGACCAGCCGCATGGATATTCCAGCCGAAAGATGGCAGACAGCCCTTGAGGGTGCGAAAGAAGACCCCGCCGTTAAAATAAAGATCGCCCGTGTTGATGGAAACTCAGATTGGATCAACCACGTTGCGTCTATCGGAAACAAAATTGGTTGTCATTTCCACAGTGAGGGTGACGAATTGTATCAGGTTGTTTTGGGCGCTGGCACCTTATACTGGGGCCGCGTTGAAGAAGTAGACGGTGAATTCATCGTGCACAAAGAAGACCCCGTCCATGTAGAAACAGGTGATAGTTTTAACATCCCGGAAGGCTATGCTCACCAACTTGCAAAGACTGGGACAGAGCCACTTGTTATCACTTTTGGGTGCCCAGAATCCCATGTCAGCACCGACCGAACTATGCTGCCTGATCTTGTCTAAAGTAAAAAAAATTACATCTGTTAACCGTTTATTTACTTTCACAGTTTACTAAGAGCCATAGAAGGGCGGCGTGGGGGCGCACCTTCGACCAAAATAAACGAAGGCTCAAAAGGGGTTTAGATCATGGCACTAGTTAAGAAAAAAATGGCTTTATTAAAGAACAAATTGCAGATGCCACTTGTGGTGCGCGATCTGCTTATCACGGGTGAAGCGCCAAGCGAAGAGACAACTTATGGATTACACGAATTGATGAGCAACTTCCAGCCAGAGCAAGCGGTGCTTTGTGCGGCTTTCGTCATGAAGGAAATTGCAAATTACGAAACAGAAATGTCGGATGATCTTAAATTCCTGCATATGGAGTGTGACCGTATTATTGAACGCTATGGCGCACGCGATGATCTGGCAGAAGATAATCCGGAATTATGGGCAGAGACAGAAGGCGAAATGATGCCTGTCATCTCCGAAGATATCGAAGATTTTCTGGAGCTGATATTCCTGTGCTATATGTCGTTTGAAGTAACAAATCCGAAAATTGCGGCAATTTTGAATATCATCACCAATCAGTTGCAATCACATATGATGATTGTCGATGAAGTGCTCTCTTTGCTCTCAAACATTGGATATCAGGGCACAGCAGAAGGTTCTAAAGACTCAAGCGGAAATGTAGTAATTTTTCCGGGTTAGGCCTCTTTAGAAACCATCGGACCAATTTTTTTACCACCCAGCAAATGCATGTGAAAATGCGGCACTTCCTGTCCGCCATTCATCCCTGTATTGGTAATGGAACGAAAGCCCTGCTCACTTAGGCCGTTATCATTGGCAATTGTGCTGACCGCTACAAAAAAAGCCTTTATTTCCTCGGGTGAAGCGTTTGCGCCGAAATCATCAACCGAAACATATCTTCCCTTGGGAATGACAAGAATATGCACAGGGGCCTGTGGCGCTATATCTCTAAACGCCAGAACATGATCATCTTCGTAGACTTTATCGCAAGGGATCTCCCCTCTCAGGATTTTTGCAAAAATATTATCATCATCATAAGCAGGCATTATAAAACCTTTCATTTTGTGGTAGAGTACGCTAAATGTATGCACGAATTACACATTGATAAGAGCAGGATGTAAAGCCATGATTTTAAACATGTTCAAAGCAAAAATCCACCGCGCCACTGTAACACAGGCAGACTTGCATTATGAGGGGTCTATAACTGTTGATTCCGATCTTCTGGATGCGTCCGGCATCCTGCCACATGAACAGGTAGATGTTCTGGATATCACCAATGGCGCGCGCATTACAACATATACCATTCCAGGAGAGCGCGGTTCCGGCATTATCGGCATAAACGGCGCCGCCGCCCATCTTATCAAACCCGGCGATCTTGTTATCATTTGCGCGTTTGCTCGCATGAGCGAAGAAGAAGCAAAGAGGCATGTACCCACAGTGGTTCTTCTGGATGAAAAGAATAGAATTGCCAAAATAACACCCGAGAAATCTGAGAATATAGAGCAGATTCACGTGCAAAGCGCTTGACGAATCGTCATGGTTTTTCCCATAGTGGAAATTCTAAAAGCGTATCATTTGAAAGGAACCACAATATGTCATTAAAAGCCCTCACAGATAGTGATTTTGAAGAAGAGGTTATCAATTCGGATTCTCCTGTGCTCGTAGATTTTTGGGCGGAATGGTGTGGACCTTGCAAGACCTTGTTGCCAATCGTCGAAGAAATTGCCGGCGAAATGGAAGGCAAGTTGAAAGTGGTTAAGGTCAATATCGAAGAAGCTCCTGAAACACCAACAAAGTATGGCCTACGTGGTGTGCCTACCCTAATGCTCTTCAAAGGTGGTAAGGTCGTTGATACACGTGTCGGCGGCATGCCAAAGTCACAATTAACCGAATGGTTAAGCGAGAAAATTTAGGTATTGCTTCAGGCCGAAAGAGAAAAGGCTTCGAATTTCGAAGCCTTTATTTTTTTTATAGAACGTCCAGCATCTCCGCGACTAATGGGTGCCTGACAATATCGGTCTGGGTTAGACGACACACCGCAATATTTTTAATCGCGTCAAGCTTTCGTGCAATTTGATCAAGGCCGGATACCCCCTCCAGAAGGTCGGACTGGTCCGGATCACCTGTGATTACCATATTCGAGTGCCATCCAAGTCGTGACAGGATCATCTTGAGTTGCCCATAAGTACAGTTTTGCGCCTCGTCAATAACAATGAAACAGTTATTGAGTGTCCGGCCACGCATAAAGCCGATCGGAGCAATTTCTATGGTTCCGTCCTCCAGTAACTGCCTGACTTTTTTTCCGCCCAGACGGTCACCAAGAGAGTCATATAAAGGCCGTAAATAAGGGGCCATTTTTTCCTGTAAATCGCCGGGGAGAAACCCAAGGCTCTCTCCTGCCTCCATCGCGGGTCTGGAAAGCACAATGCGCTCCACCTCACCTTTTTCAAGTGCCTCCACAGCGGACGCAATCGCAAGATAGGTCTTTCCTGTACCTGCAGGGCCTATCGCTAAAGTCAGGCTGTAATCCTTGATAGATTGAATAAGGGCTTCCTGCCCTTCTGATCTTGGTTTTATATTTTTAACGTATTTCTGGTCACGACGCCCGTCAATTTCGGCATCTAAAGGATGCCAATTATCACTCCTGAATTCCGGGTGAACGATGTTTTCTCTGGTAGCATGCTTTGTATTTCTTGATTTACGGGTCTTTTTAGACATGTGGGTGCCTTCTCCTTGAACAGGGTGAAACAAGATCGAATGATCTTTTTTAGAGAAAAATGTTGGATAAATTTTCTGGAAATAGTGTGGCTTAAAAAAGTATCTGAACCCCTCCTGTCAATCTTCGCAGATTGTACAAATCCAGAGCTCAGAACATTATGATTTAATAGCATCACACCCACAGGGTACCAAATATTCGGCGGCATAGCTATTTTATTTTTTTACCTCAATTCTTTTTATGCGCAATATTTTACAAACAGCCCTATATTGCTTTATACTTAGAGATATATAAACAGAGGTGTCGCTAAACATGAAAAAGAATCCCGTAAGACTTGCACTTTTCTGCGCCTTAGTCCTTGTTTTTTCAGCAAATATTGCTGCTGCTGCAAAAGTTAATTCCACAACAGCAAAAAAGGAAGAAAAAATAGACCGAAGAGCCCCTAAACCCTGTACAAAACAGGATCTTTTGGCAATCCAGAAATTCGATCCAAAAGCAAGAAGAAAAGTGAAGCAAAATGCCCGTTTAGCAGAAGAAGCCTCTGAAATTACGACAGCAGAGGAAGCTGAAGATCTGCAAGAAGATGCCCAGAAAATTCTGGATTTCTTTACATCTGATGAATATGACGCCATGCGCCCTGTTTACAAAAGATGCGATAAAGCTATTCCCACTATGAATGGGGGCGATCGCCCTTTTTGGGAACCGTAAATTAAGTTAAGGAGACGGATAGAATGACAAAAACGAAAACATTGGCTTTTATTATTCTATTTTCCTGCCTTGTGGTCACAGGCTGGGCTCAAAACACCTCTGCTCAACAAATGACCAGAGAAGAGCAAGATGCAGCAAGACTGCCCTGCAGCAAGAAAGACGTTCAGGAAATTAAAAAGTTCAATAGAAGAGCGGGCCAACAAAAACATAAAGCCGATAATCTGACAAAAAAGGTAAATAAGATGGATTCACTATCGGAGGCCTACAAGATGCAAGACAAGATGGACGAGATAGAAGCTTTTTTCAGATCACCTGAATATCAGGCGATGCGTCCTGTCTATTCACGCTGCTCTGCGACTATGCCTAAAATTTAACAGGGAGTACTGATTTGAAAAAAACGCTGCTTTGTAACTTGATTGTAGCTTTTGTGTTTGCTTTTACTCTGGGCCTGTCTCCTGCTGGCGCGGGCAATAATGACGGGATGCCAATTAGCAAGAAGGAGCTTAGAAAAACCTATAAAAAAATACTACCCAGAGAGGCTCACAAAAAAATCCCGAGAAAGATACAAATACATGACTATAATAAAGAATGCTCACAGATCGATCTTCATAACATAGATTCATTTGATTTGAGAGCAAAACGCAAACGCAGAGAGTATTTTGAAATTTCAGAAAAGTTGACAGACCCCTTTTTAACCTCATTTGAGCGGGACAAACTTTTATACAAAAAGAAGTTTGTGTCCCGATATTACAAAAATAGCCTTGCACGGAAAATGAGGCCCGTTTACCAAAGATGTAACAAATCTCCGCCCAACCTGAAACCGGACCACCTGATTAATAAAGATAAAGCTGAAACCAAAGCTTCCCCAGATGGTTAACTCAGAGTTTCATTGATTTTCTTGGCAAAACTCTATAGCGTGTCCCTTCTTTAAAAAAGGATACGAAGATGGAAGTTACACTTAAGGATGTTCAGGACGCACACGAAAAAATCAAAGATGGGGTGATACGCACGCCAACCATTAAGGCTACGCGTCTGTCCAAGCATCTTGGTATTGACCTCTATCTAAAACTGGAAAACCTGCAGCACACCAGTGCTTTTAAGGCACGTGGAGCGCTTAACAAGCTGCTCACCCTGAATGAAGAACAACGCAAAAAAGGAGTCATCGCCTGTAGTGCCGGAAATCATGCACAAGGTGTGGCCTATAATGCATCACGTCTTGGCATTCCATCTGTTATTGTTATGCCGAACCGCACCCCGTTTAATAAGATCAAGCGCACGGAAGATTTTGGTGCCGAAGTCATTCTCTATGGTGATAGTTTTGATGAATCTGTTGGTGAAACCATGCGCCTTGCCAAAGAAAAAGATATGACCTTTGTTCATCCATTTGATGATAAGGCCGTTGTTTGTGGGCAAGGGACGCTTGCACTGGAAATGATGGAACAGGTGCCGGACCTTGACTGTGTTGTGGTTCCGATTGGCGGCGGCGGTATGATCGCCGGTGTTGCTACGGCTTTAAAAGGTCTTAATTCCAACATAGAGATCATCGGGGCGCAGGCCAAGAATTTTGATGCCGTATTGGCAAGGCGGGAAGGTCGTGATTTTAATGCCGGTGAAGCAACACTGGCAGAGGGAATCGCCGTAAAAGAGCCGTCAGAGGCCGATATCAAAATTATAGACAAACTGGTTGATCATATTTTCTCGGCCACAGAAACAGAGATCGAAGAGGCTATTTTCGATATGATCAGTGACGAAAAGCTGGTCGCTGAAGGCGCTGCCGGCGCGGCTCTTGCCGTAATCAAAAATAATATTGACCATTTCAAGGGTAAGAAGGTCTGTATGATTTTGTGTGGCGGTAACATAGATTCCCGCACACTTTCTACGCTTATCCTGCGTGGTCTTGTTCGTGATGGTCGTATTACCCGCCTACGTTTTGAAATTGACGACACGCCGGGTCAGCTTTCCGATATCTCCCGTATCATTGGAGAGTCCGGAGCAAACGTGGTTGAGGTTATTCACCAGCGCATGATGCAGACCGTATCGCTGAAACGCGCCGAGTTGGATGTCGTGATTGAAGCGCGCGACAAGCAACATGTAAAGGACATCCTGAAACAGCTCGGTGACTCAGGGTTTAAAGTCACAACCGAAACCGTATAAAAAAGAAGCCATCCGCCTCGGTAAGTTCATGTGGGGGAGACGGATGACTTTCTAGGGTTTTAAAAGGTGCCTCGTAACACCTAAGTCGGGAAATAAGTACTCTACGCAGCTTCCTCGGAAGTGTCAGCTTCGACACCACCGATTTTCTTGCCGTAATTCCCAGAGAATACATCCTCCGAAAATGCTTCTTCCCATGTTCCTTCGGTAGCCGCACGCGCGTATTCGGTTGCACGGTTCTCGAAGAAATTCGTGTGTTCCGCCCCATTCAACATTTCGTCCATCCATGGCAACGGATTTTTTTCGACGCCGTAATACGGCTCCATATTCAGTTGCTGTAGGCGGCGATCGCCGATAAAGCGGATATATTGCTTAATGTCCTCAGGGGCAATGCCTTCGATTTCACCCATTTCAAAAGCAAGATCGATGAAGGCGTCCTCATGTTCCACGGTCAGTTTACAACATTCCAGAATTTCAGCGCGCAGATCATCGTCCCAGATATCGCGGTTTTCGTTGATAAATTCGTTGAACAAACGGATCATGGACAAGCAATGCAGTGTTTCATCGCGCACCGACCATGTTACAATTTGGCCCATGCCCTTCATTTTATTGAAGCGCGGGAAGTTCATCAAAATCGCGAAAGACGCAAACAAGGCAAGCCCTTCGGTAAAGGCACCGAACATCGCCATAGTCTTGGCCACATCGCGACGGTCTTTCATGGACACGTTCTGCATATAGTCGAATTTATCTTTCATTTCCTTGTAATCAAGAAACGCAGAGTATTCGGTCTCGGGCATGCCAATCGTATCCAGCAAATGCGAATACGCTGCAATATGTACAGTCTCGATATTCGAGAACGCCGCCAGCATCATCTGTACCTCTACCGGACCGAATACTTGCGAGTAATGCTTCATATAGCAGTTATTGACCTCCACGTCGGCCTGCGTAAAGAAGCGGAAAATCTGTGTCATCAAATTCTTTTCGGACGGAGTCAGTTTCTTGCGCCAATCGCGCACATCCTCGGCCAGAGGGACTTCCTCGGGGAGCCAATGGATACGCTGCTGTGTTTGCCAAGCCTCGAAACACCAAGGATAAAGGAAGGGCTTATAGATATGGCGCTCCTGTAAAAGTGGTGAACTCGATTTAGTCTTCTCAGCCTGGAGTGCTGCTTTGTTATCCATAGTGGTAGGCTCCTTTTTTACAAAATTGGGCAGTAGATTCACCGCCGAGTTTAAAGTGATTCCCGTCGAGACAGAGTCTTTTTGACATTGACCCCTGTGAATCGCGGGGATGAATTCGAAGAGACACGCTACACCCCTTAAAATTGGCATATATTGTGCCTATGAACACCAATATATACCATATGTTGTGTTTTTCAAGTTTTTTGTTCTGGGGATAATCTTGTTTTTTTATTGCATTTTTTATACCGCGCACCAAAAAACGATTCCCTCTTTTTCCTGTCAACAAAACGCGCTACAGTGTCATACACATTCATAATTTAAAAGGAAAACCAACATGACCATATTGGAAACAGGAAATGCTACGGCCACAGCAGGCCGCGAAGGCCATGTGTCAACCGATGACAAGAAAATCGATGTTGCTCTGTCCCCTCCGGGTTCCGGCGGACCGGGCACAAACCCCGAGCAACTTTTTGCCAGCGGTTACGCCGCGTGTTTCGGTGAAGCCGTAAAAGTCATGGCTGGAAAGGAAAACCTCAGCCCCCAGAGCGTAACCATCAACGCAACCGCACAACTCCATAGCGGCGATGACGGGTTTTATCTGTCCATGAATTTGAACGCCGAATTACCGGGTGTGAGCCAAGACGAAGCCGAAAAACTTGTCACACTGGCACACCAGATTTGCCCGTACAGCAAGGCCACCCGCGGAAATATCGACGTCACGCTACAGGCCAACGGTAACGCTCTGTCGCAGGCGGCATAGGCACGACACAAAATCCAGAAATAGGGCCAGAATTTGAAATTTATGGCCCTATTCTTTTCCATGCTTCCAATAAAGCAGTGAGAATAATCAGGGGAAATTCAGGCTATAATTTAAGAGGTCATACTTTTTTCGAAAACCCAGCCTATTCAAAAACGGTGTCTCTGACCTCGAAAAATCGAACCTCGTCCGGCACTGCTTCCCTTCCAAATTTTGGATGCATTTGGGTAATCATCCCCTCTTCCTTACGGGCATGCCAACACAGCATCATAAAATGCCTGTAATATGGAGGAAGCGTTTTGGCAAGGGCCATATAATCCTTTTCTACGTCTTGAATTACTTCCTGCACGGGCTTCGGTAAATCATCAATGGCAATATTATGTTCTTTAAAATCTCTTGATAAAATAAACGCTCTTAAATACCAATAAATCGCACCCGTATTGTCTAGAAGCTGCGCGCGCTCCTGTAGTTTTCCGGCAATCCAACTGGGGGCAATGATGCCTTTGCGAAGCTCATCCGACATATCGACAATGAAATCCTCCAGATGATCACATAGCTCCAATAGAACAGCCATACGTGCCACCACGGGATAGACACTTGCAGCGTCATCCAAAGACAAACCATCTTTTACAGCCGCCCCGACATCGGGATGTGCTTTTAAAAACTCCAATGTATGAATACATGTAGATTGTGCCAGCCCCATATCTGCATCCAGCATCCTTTTTCTCGCTTCTGCAGACGGGTTGCGTTTATAGTCCAGCTGCGCTTGGGCCTGTTGCAGCACTAACAAAGCATGCATATTACTAAAGGACATTTGTTCACCCGGGGCAAGCAAGCCAGATCTTTCTATTTCTTGCGACAGTTGGATATAGCCTGTTTCTCTTATTTCCAAGCTATCCAAAAATTCAGAAATGCGTGCGCCGAGCTCAACCGAACCGAGAGCAAGCTTTTCCTGTGGCGTCATGGCGTCAAAAAGATCATCAAGATCATCAATTTGATTAACAAGCCGGGAGATCAACCCCGCATGAGACAAAACATTTGCAAGCTGGCGCAACGAAATATGACGTGATCCTTTGTGGTCTGGTGCCGTCATAAACAATGCCAAAAAAATAGACCCGCGCAAAGTCTTAGGGCTGGTCGACGTCAACGCCTTACCTAAAGCAGCATCATGAAATCTGGTGCTTAAATCTCTAACCCATGCCATACCCATAGCCTTATATTTTTTTTTATTATCCACTATTAGATAAAATAAAGATTTATGTCAATTTCCAAGCCTGCTGCGCTGCTCCCTTAAATGGCAAAGATAAGCAGAAAACGGGCTATAATTTAAAAAATAAGCCCCGATTTTTTGGGAGGGTTTGAAAGAATAAGCCCCGATTTGATGGCGAGAGAGCCCATTTCGGGCCTGATTTTGCTGCTAAAATACGTGTTTTTCAGCGATATGGCCCGAGTTTTTGCGCCGGATATTGGCTAACCCACTGATCGGGAATGGAAAACAGAGATGGGCCATATTTCGCGGGCCATAATTTTATATCCGTTCATAAAAAAACGCCCTTTGCGGGGCGTTTACAAGCATTACTATGTAATAAAATATCCAAAAAGTCAAGATCAGTGCGGGATTGCGCCGCATCAAACCGGCCCTTATACTCCACCGCCGCGAGTCCGCTAATCCTCTTCGAGTGTAAAGCTGATGTCCATCTCGTCATCATCTTCGGCGGAGTCTTTTTGTCTTTCCCATGGAGCGCCGACAGCGTCTCTATAGGCCGTCCAGCCGGGTTCGAGATCGGCGATCTCCGCCAGTGTGGGGTCGTCGTTCACCACATGCTCCATCAACACCGTCAACACATCCTTCATATCTTCTGTTGTGCCGCAAACAAAGGCCCAGCTATGGTCGTCTTCATAATGGGTGACGCGCAAAATCGGGGCGCCGGTCGACATCACCTGTGTTGTGGTCAGAGCCATTGCATTTTTGGGTTGGTCCCATGGCCAGTCTTGATCGTTGCTCATATGTATCCCCTCTACTATTCCCTTTTACGATTTTATGCCTCTGCAATCAAGCGCACATTGCTCTCTCGCCAGCGCCGCATATTGCCCTCAGACTCGAGTTTTCGGTTGTTCACCAGAATGTACAGGCGCTCGGCCACATTTTGTGCGGAGTATTTTTCCTTATCAAAATCCGGTTTTTCAAACACACTGGAAATAATCATCGTGGTTTTTTGCCACTCTTTGCTCGCCACGGAGAGGATCATCTCGTCCAGATTGTTATCACTTTCACTCATTTACTGCCTTGCCTTTTTCTGCCTCTCGGGCTTCGGGATTTGCCGCAACAAAGTCACGCACGTCCTGCGTGATTTTCATGCTGCAGAATTTCGGGCCGCACATGGAACAAAAACTCGCATGTTTTGCGCCTTCGGCGGGGAGGGTTTCATCGTGCATGCTGCGCGCGGTGTCGGGGTCCAGGCCAAGATTGAACTGATCCTCCCACCGGAACTCGAACCTTGCCTTGGACAGCGCGTCATCGCGGTATTGTGCACCCGGATGCCCCTTTGCCAGATCCGCAGCATGCGCAGCAATCTTATAGGTGATCACCCCCGTCTTTACGTCGTCTCGGTTGGGCAAGCCTAAATGCTCCTTCGGTGTGACATAGCAGAGCATTGCACAGCCGAACCAGCCGATCATTGCTGCACCAATTCCGGATGTAATATGATCATAGCCCGGCGCAATATCTGTCGTCAGGGGCCCGAGCGTATAAAACGGTGCCTCGTGACATTCCTCGAGCTGTTTCTCCATATTGATTTTAATCAGATGCATCGGCACGTGGCCGGGGCCTTCGATCATCACCTGTACATCATGTTCCCATGCGATTTTTGTCAGCTCGCCCAGTGTTTCCAGCTCCGCGAATTGCGCGGCGTCATTGGCATCTGCAATCGAACCGGGGCGCAAACCGTCACCAAGGGAGAACGAAACATCGTAGGCTTTCATGATCTCGCAAATCTCCTCGAAATGCGTATAGAGGAAGGACTCGCGGTGATGGGTCATCATCCATTTTGCCATGATCGAGCCGCCGCGGCTGACAATGCCTGTGACCCTATCATTGGTGAGGCGGATATAAGGCAGGCGCACACCGGCATGAATGGTGAAGTAATCCACGCCCTGCTCGGCCTGTTCGATGAGCGTGTCGCGGAAGACTTCCCATGTGAGGTCTTCAGCCACGCCGCCCACTTTCTCCAGCGCCTGATAGATCGGCACCGTCCCGATGGGCACGGGCGAGTTGCGGATGATCCATTCCCGCGTATCGTGAATATCTTTACCGGTGGAGAGATCCATCACGGTATCACCGCCCCAGCGTATGGCCCAGACCATTTTATCGACTTCCTCGCCGATGGAGCTGGTGACCGCGGAGTTACCGATATTGGCGTTGATCTTCACAAGGAAGTTGCGCCCGATAATCATTGGCTCTAACTCCGTGTGGTTGATGTTGGCGGGGATGATCGCGCGCCCTTCCGCCACTTCTTTCCTTACAAATTCGGGGGTGATGAAGGGCAGGATATTCGCGCCAAAATTCTCGCCGTCTTTGGCATAGCTGTGCACAGCCTCGCGCGCCTGATTTTCGCGCAGGGCGATATATTCCATCTCCGGCGTAATGATGCCTTTACGCGCGTAATGCATTTGGGAGACGTTTTGTCCGGCCTTGGCGCGCAAAGGTTTTTCCGGGGAGGCGGGGAAACGCTCATGCTTGATTTTACGGTTTTTGAGCTGTGCCTCGGTTTTATAGCCGTTATCGATAGGCTTGACCTTGCGCCCCTCGACATATTCGACGTCGTTTCTATCGAGCACCCATTGCAGCCGTGTCTTGGGCAGGCCGCGCATAATGTCGAGCGTCTGCGCCTCGTCCGTATACGGGCCGGAGGTATCGTAGACGGTCAAGCTCTCGCCATTGCTCAAGGATATCTCGCGCATCGGCACTTTCAGATCGCCGACATAGACTTTTTTGCTGGCGGGCAGACTGCCGCGTGTAACATGTGTGGTTGAGGGGCAAACCCCAACAGTCTGTAGCTCTGGCCGGTCTTTTGGAGACATTAATCTCACTCCTTTTATTTTTGATTATTTATAATAGCTGTCCGAATCCATATCCCGGATTTCAAGGGTGATTTGACAATGTCTGACCTTATCACCCACTGCGTCTTTCATCATTTTATGAAGAATATCGCCGAATTTTTTCTTAACTTTCATGTCACGTCCTTCGATGAATAAAAGCTTGGCGTGAATCATGTGACCATGCGAGCCCTGATCCCCTACGGCGACGTAATTGCATTCATGCGCACGCGTTTTCAGACGATCTCTTTCAATGCCATGTTTTGGCAACTCAGTGTGGATCTCTTGGACGAGTTTTGATATCTCGACGATATCACCAATGTTTTTTGAATATTCAATTACAATATGTGGCATTTTACAGCTTCCTTTCCCTGCGTTGATTCTAATCAACAGGTTCCAAGGGTATGCTCTCAGCCTCAAATAAGGAGGCACCCCTAAGGTTATTTTTTAATGCCTACACTGTGACGTAATCAAAGGAATTGTCAAGCGGTGTTCAAACATTTATAAAGCTCTTGTCACTTTAAAAAACGTAGGGAGTTGTGTCATGAAAAATCGTATAGCCAGATGGGCTGTTATGCTGCTTGTCGGATTGGGAATCGGTTCTGCCATTGGATATTTTCAGGCACAGCAAGAGTTGAACGACGGCGTGGCGGCGATGGGCGAGCAAAGCGTGGCTACAGTGATGAAACGGGATACCGGCCCGATTGATATTGACGGCGACTTCGAGTTGGTAAATCAAGACGGTGAAACCGTTACGCAAGACACTTATGCCGGACAATACAAACTGATCTTTTTCGGTTTCACATACTGTCCTGCGATTTGCCCGACGGAACTTCAGAAAATGAAACTGATTATGGATGAGTTGGGGCCGATGGCCGATGAGTTCACGCCTATCTTCATTAGTGTGGACCCGGAGCGTGACACACCGGAGGTCATCAAAGAATACGTAGCACAATTCCATCCGAAACTTATTGGCCTGACCGGAACACTGGAACAGATCGAGAAAGTTGAAAATGCCTATAGCGTTTACGCGACAAAGGTGGAGAACGATATGATGGATGAGTACATGATGGATCACTCCGCTTTTATGTATTTCATGGACGATGAAAACAATTTGATCGACCTTTATCCATCAACCGATACGGTGGACGATATTGTCAAATCCATTAAGGAAAAACGCGGCGTTTAAGACTGTTTAATCTTCCAGCATGGAGGCAATTTTCATGGCATAACCCATGGAGCCTTCAACTTTTAGTTTTCCGGTCATAAAAGCCATTGTGGGGTCTTGTGTTCCGGCCATAATATTTTTCATGACATCGATAGGGCACGAAAAGGTCGTATCTGCCGGATTATCCTCATTATTCAGAACCGGCGGATTTTGCGTCCCGTCGATAAAAATGATGCCGTCATCTCCAAGATTAAACTTAATTTTTGCGCCTATTTCCGGTGCGTATGACAGTTTTTCCTGCATTGCTTTTTGAATGTCTTCGATACTCATACCAACACTATACATACTTTTTCCCCAAAAATAACCATGGAAATAGCGAAAATTTCTTTTTGTGATTCTGAAAAACTGTAGAATGATTTGGGATTAACGAATCACCTCTATTTTGGCGCTCTGTCATAGAATTTTAGACATTTAAGGCTTGGTAATGGCAAAAAGATTCATCGCAACATCGTTTATGGCTGTTTGTCTGGCCACGACAGCTATTGCGTCTTATTCTGTCCGTGCGGATGAGCCCGAACTGGCTTTTCATCCAAAAAGCAAATGGACCATCGAATATATTGGCGAAAGCAAGACAGAGACACTTAGAAGCTGTGCGATCAGCAATCAATTGAATAATGGTTATATTCTTCAACTTGCCGGTACGCCCAAGGGATTTACCAATCTGAATATTGATTTCAGGCAGGGCAGTTTCGAGAAAAATGTAAAATACGAAGTGCACTATAGTGTTCCGGGCCTGATTGACAAAACTATTCCAACCAAAGCCTTCAAGAACAGTTTGCTCGTCAGTGATTTGCGCAAAGAGCAGAAATTTTCTGACGCCCTTCAAACAGCCAGCGTGCTGGATATTAAAATCAGGGACACAGAATTTCGGGTATACATGACCGGATTCCAGGCCGCCATGGAAGAATACAGCGCATGTATCACACCGCCAGAGACACTTGCCTCTTCCGCGTCCATCGTAGAAGAACATACGATCAAAGAAGATATTATTCCACGACAGCCTGAAGCGGTTGAAGGGGCTTTGGCCCCTGCGCCGCCGCTTGATCTATCTGCTATGGACAGCCCTGTGCCTATGCCATCGCAAGCAGCGATGGATGAGGAGATATCTGCACCAGCCCAGATTTTAAGCCCCGAGCTGACAGAGCGTGAACGATACACAGAGAAACTTGCGAAACAAATGCAAGAAGCAGAAAAACAGATGGATGGCCCGCCAGCGCCCGTGCATGCGGACATCATGACTCCGCCCCCGCCTGAACCCGTGCAGCAAAAGCCGGAAATTATTATCAAGACCCCCGAGAAAGAGTCTGCCGCGCCTGCGCCTGAAGAAAAAGAGGCACAGGTCGAGACAATCAAGGAATCCGGCGCTATCTATAAAATCGAGAAAAGCAAAACTATTGTCGCCGATTTCACACAGCCGGAAGAAAAGCCCGATCCTATTGAAGCCGAACCGACTCAAACACTGGCGGAGGAAGCAACACCTCCTACGCCTGCGCCTATCACGCCTGTGACCGATCATTCCGAAATCGAGGCTGTGAGCGCTTCTGTTGCCGAGCCAGCCAGCGGTGATTACCGGAATGAAGATTTCATCTTGATGCGCAATAAAATCTCCGAGCTTGAAGATCAGGTCGAGGTTTTAATGAAAAAGAACACCCTTTTGGACGAGGAGCTGAAAATCTCGCTTCAAGATGCTGAAAAAGAGCGTATGACGGTATCTTCCGATAACTGGAACCTGGAAAAAGCCACGATGAAGTTTAACGAGGCGGAGCGCCAGATCATGCGCCTAGGCCGTCAACTACAAACCAGCAGAGCGCAATGCGAACAGGAGAAGGCCGGCCTTGAGAATATGCTTTTCGATCCTTCTTTGACCAATCAACAACAACTCTCCAGCCTTGCTTCGCTAGAAGCAGATCTGGACGCCGCACAATCCGAACTCTACAGGCAGCAACGTCAATATGAGGAACGAATAAAAATACTAGAAGAACGGCTTGGTAAAACGAGCCCCTAATCAAGTTTCACTGCGTATCCTTTCCACTGAGTATATCTATTGCGTAATTACTAGGTCTCCCTAGAATAACTGCGTATCTTCCTACTTTTACTGCGTAAGAAAGGCCGGCTTCCCCCCCGGCCTTTTTTTTATTTAATACATCTCGTCTTTGACAATATCGTAAGTATGCCTTTGATGCGCGTAATCATCGAGCCAGGTTTGCGCTCCTATATCTCCTAACAGAGCCGCTTGCTGTATAAGGTCATAGCCCTCTTCTTTATTTTGTCCGATACCTGCTCCGGTGAATGTTGCGTAACCCATCCAGTAAAGTAATGAAGCCGTCAACCAATCATCATAATCACCTTTTTTTGTTGATTGGTAAGCCTCATGAAAAAGTTCGTAAGCCTCGACCTGATCTTGCTGGACAATATCCCCGTCAAACAACCACATACCCCAAAGGTATTTTCCGTAGGCGCTTCCTTGATGCTTTGCTTTTTCGGCATATTGCAATGCCTTTGGCAGATCTTTTTTGGTACAAACCCCGTCTCTATAACAATTGGCCAGTCTGTAGCTAGCATATCCGTCCCCTTGCTCGGATGCCTTTTTATAATAATGTATGGCCCGATCGGAATTCCGGTATTTTTCGTCCTGCACCGTCAAAATTGCCCCTGAATATATATCGGCGAGCGATACCAATGCTTCGGAGCTTCCCATCCCCATAGCCATTTCCAGATATTCAATCCCCTTATCCACGTTCAAGGGAAACCCATTCGTACCAACCGCAAAGTTCCAGCCATACCAGTTTATAGCCGCGTGCGAACCGTTATTTTCGACTTCATCTTCGGCTATGCCTATGACTTTTAAAAGCTGGGTTAAAACGTCACTGGGTTTATGCGTGTTATCACCGCACATATCGCTATATTTTTTTAATTCGTCTATGAAACTTAGTTTCAATTCTGAGAAAGACTTTATGTTCCCACTCATACTCTTGTCCTTTTGTTATGAAATCAAATCCATATAACAGGAATAAAAGCTATAAATCAATAATGGCCTAGAATTGTGTCTCTTCCATAGACATGAGCGGTTCAGCGCCCGCCAGAACCATCTTGAAGCGGGCATCGGTTTCGGGCAGCATCCGTGTCATAAAGAACTGTGCGGTTTTGATTTTAGCCTCGTAGAAGCTCTTGTCACCTTCGCCGCTGGCCAGTTTTTCATGCGCAACAATCGCCATTTTACACCACATAAAACCAAGCGCGACCAGTGCGAACTGGCGCAAGTAATCTGTCGATGCTGCACCGGCTTCATCAGGGTTTTTCAGGCCCTTTTGTGCGACCATCGCCGTTGATTGCTGCAGCTTCATAAAGGCTTTAGCGAATGGGAAGATGATGTCCTGAATGTCTTTTTTGCCTTGGTTTTTCTCGATAAATTCCTGTGCAGGATGGAAGAATCGGCGCAGCAATCTTCCAAAATGTTGCGGCATTTTCCGGCCGACAAGATCAAGTGCCTGAATCCCATTCGTGCCCTCGTAGATTTGGGCAATGCGCGCATCGCGCACATATTGTTCTACGCCCCATTCACGGATATAACCGTGCCCGCCATAGGTTTGCATTGCGAGGTTTGCCACCTCTGATCCCATATCGGTTTGATAGGCCTTTAGGATAGGCGTTAGCAGCGCGACCAGATCATCGGCACGCTGGCGCTCTGCCTCATCCGGGTGACGTAGGGAAACATCAATTTGCATGCCAGCCCAATAAGCCAGTGCGCGCCCCCCCTCGTTCACCGCTTTTGAAATCATCAGCATGCGGCGAATATCGGGATGCACGATAATAGGATCGGCCGGCTTATCAGGTTCTTTTGCGCCGGTCAGACTGCGCATTTGCAGGCGATCCTTGGCATAGGCCAGTGCGTTTTGATAAGCGATTTCCGATATGCCGAGCCCCTGCATCGCCACACCGAGGCGCGCATCATTCATCATTGCGAACATAGCGCGCAAGCCCTTGTGTTTATCACCGACAAGCCAGCCCATCGCACCATCAAAATTCATCACACAGGTGGAATTACCCATGATACCCATTTTATGTTCGATCGAGCCACAAGCCAGTGCGTTGCGATCGCCAAGACTTCCATCTGCATTCGGTAAAAACTTAGGAACGATAAAAAGAGATATGCCCTTAACCCCGTCCGGTGCATCGGGCAATTTTGCCAGAACAAGATGCACGATGTTTTCTGTCATGTCGTGTTCGCCGGCGGAGATGAATATCTTTGTGCCTGTAATTTTATAGGCATCGCCCTCTGGCTCTGCTTTGGTTTTGATCAAGCCAAGATCCGTGCCGCAATGCGGTTCTGTCAGACACATTGTACCAGACCATGTGCCCTCAATGATTTTGGGCAGGTATAAATCCTTTAATTCATCTGTTCCGAATTTATGGAGCGCCTCATACGCGCCATAGGACAAACCGGGATACATGGATAGCGACATATTTGACGAGCATAGCATTTCCTTCATCACGGTATTGATAAGCATCGGCATACCCATACCACCGTAGTCAGGATCTGCGGCCAGCCCGCACCACCCATTTTCGGCAAAGGTCTGGTAAGCTTCTTTAAAGCCGGACGGGGTTGTGACCTCTCCGTCTTTGAATGTGCACCCTTCATGATCGCCAACCTGATTCAGCGGGAAGAAGACTTCCTCACAGAGTTTGGCACCCTCCTCCAGAATTTGATCGGCAAGCTCGACCGAAAAATCCTCATATCCAGGCAATTCGGATAAGGTTTCTGCCTTTAGCACATCATGCACAACAAAGCGGATGTCATCTAACGGGGCTTTATAGACTGGCATTGTGCTCCTCCTAATTTCTTAATGGTTTGCCGTTATCGAGCATATGCTCGATACGCGCGAGTGTACCGTCATGGCGCAGCAATTTCATAAATTCCTGCAATTCCAGCTTGATCAGATCATCCTCTGTTAGCGACTCTGTGTAATCACTATCGCCGCCGGACAAGACCGTGGCCAGATGATCGGACACCACCACATCATAAGGGGTCGCCTTACCGGATTTGCGTAAATCGGAAACCGCCAGATCGAGCGCCGTCTTTGCACCCGCACCACCAAGGCGAATATCCTCGCGTTTTTCCGGCGGGGTATAATTCTTTGCCAAATCCAGTGCACGTTGTTTTGCATCAAAGAGTAAGCGATCGCGATTCATACTGATACCGTCTGTTTCGCGGAAATACCCTATGTCGATAGCTTCGAAGGCGGATTTGGCAACACTTGCCATGCCAATGGTTTCGAATGCCTTACGTACCGCGCCGACCGGCGTTGTATCCGGTGAGAACCAGACATTCTTTTTATCGACCTTGGCCATATCGGAGGCGAATTTTGTACGCTCGCGTTCCTGATAGCGCAGGATCATTTCCTTGCACCCGCCCCAGCCTGGTATCAGGCCGACGCCAACCTCCACAAGACCTGTATAGGTTTCGGCATGCGCCTGCACCGCATCGGAAGCCAGCAGGATTTCACACCCACCGCCCAAAGCCATACCGCTTGGCGCTCCAATCATGGGGAATGGCGCGAATTTAAGATCCATAAACACTTTTTGTCCGCGAGAGACAAAGCCCTCAACCTGTGGCCACATGGCAATGTTGATCATAAAAATCGCAAGGCCAAGATTAGCGCCGGCAGAAAAATGCGAGGCCTCGTTATAAATTACAAGCGCCTTATACTCATCGGAGTTGCTGATAAGTTTGTTGACCTCTTCGAGCAGATTGAATATCTCCTCATCGAAGGTGTTCATTTTCGACGTTTTCTCGAAACATAAGACGCCATCACCAATATCCCAGACTTTGGCAGAGCTATTTTTAAGGACGGGTTCGGCGGTTAGTTTAATATCACGCAAGAGCAACACACCATCGGGACGCACCACATCGTGGTATTTTGCATCTGTACCGAAATATTGCTGTTTGCCGTTCTCAATACGATAGAACGTGCCGTCGCCAACCTGTTCCAGAATATCCGGCACGCCGATATCGGCCTCGAGGAGCTGTTCTGCGAACCATTTCGGGCCCAGAGCGTCGATCATTTCAAACGGACCCTGTTTCCAGTTATAGCCAAGTTTCATCGCCTCATCGATATCAAAAACAGTATCGGCAATTTCACCGACCAGTTCCGCCGCATAGAACAAGGTTTGTTTTAAAACTTCCCATGCGTATTTACCGCCTTCATCATCAGTGGTGACGACCGCTTTTAGTCCTGCCCGCCCGGCATCGACGCTTTTAAGTTTTGGCTTATCCGCCTTGGCATATTGGTCCTCGTCAAATGTATTGGCATCAAGGACCAGTGCCTGTTTTTCTTTTGCTTTGGGTTTATCGGGATTCAAACGATAGAACCCGCCCTTCCCCTTGCGGCCGGTATAACCCGCCTTGATCATATCATGAACAAATTTATGATCGATGAAAGCATCACGGTAAGGGTCTTCTTTGGGTAAATTCGTCAGCAGACTTTCCGAAAGTTTTGGCATCAAATCAATACCGACCAGATCGATCAGACCGAAAATACCGGTCTTTGGAATCCCGACCGGCTTACTCATCACAGCGTCGGCAGTTTCAATTGAAACACCCTGCTTGATGGCTTCATTCACTCCGACCGTTAACCAGTACACCCCCAAACGGTTGGCAATAAATCCGGGTGTGTCATGACAAGCAACGACCCCCTTCCCGAGACGTTCATCACAGAACGTACGTACGGTGTCAATTGCATCTTTCCGCGTGTCAGGACTCACCACAAGTTCGAGCAATTTCATATATCTCGGCGGATTAAAAAAATGCGTAATCATGAAATCTTTTTTAAATTCGGCCGACTGGCCTTCTGCTAGTTTTTTCAATGGGATCGTCGATGTATTCGAAGAGACTATAGACCCCTTCTTACGATGTTTTTGCAACGTTGCGTATGTTTTGTGTTTTATATCGATATTCTCGACCACGACCTCGATAATCCAGTCGCATTCCGAAAGCAATTCAAGGTCATCTTCGAGGTTCCCGCAGGTGATCAATTTGGCATTTGACTTGCGCATAAAAGGGGCGGGGTCGGTCTTCAACATTTTTTCAACCGCACTTTCGGCAAAGGCATTACGATTGCCACCGAAATCATCCAGCTTTGGTGGAACAATATCAAGAAGGACGACCGGCAATCCTGCATTGGCAACTTGCGCGGCGATGCCGCTGCCCATTACACCCGCTCCGATAACGGCAACTTTATTGATCGCCATGCTTATAAATCCTTTCAATCCAAATTAATTTCAGATAACCCAAACCCAGTGTCGATAAAATATAGGCCATAACGGGAACCACCGCATGCAACCATGCCTGCTCTACTTTGAGATAGTTCAGATATCCCCCGATGATGAGGTAAGTCCCAAATGCGATAACCACTTTTCTTGTACGCGAAGTTTCCCAAGCCTTATCGGCCTCTACGCGGGCATTGCGCTTTTGAAGAGTCTCCAGATCAGTCACTAGATTGCCTCCAGAACCGTTGCGACGCCCTGCCCGCCACCAATACACATGGTCGCAAGTGCATATTTTTTCTTTTCGCGCTTCAGCAAGGACGCGGCCTTACCTGTGATACGCGCGCCGGACGTACCAAGCGGATGGCCCAGCGCAATCGCAC
Organism: uncultured Micavibrio sp.; assembly: GCA_964352665.1. GTDB lineage: Bacteria > Pseudomonadota > Alphaproteobacteria > Micavibrionales > Micavibrionaceae > UBA1672. The sequence goes on along the minus strand of CAYGSJ010000005.1, from coordinate 134,317 downwards.
CGCCATCAAGGTTAACCCTGGAGATATCGGCGTCCAGTTCCTTCAACACCGAAAGTGCCTGCGCTGCGAAAGCTTCGTTTAATTCGATAATATCAATGTCGCCTAGTTTAAGACCTGCACGCTCCAACGCCTTGTGGGTAGCGGGTACAGGGCCAATGCCCATAATTTCGGCCGCACATCCGGCCACAGCCACACTTTTTATACGCGCCAGTTTTTCGAGCTTGTGCTTATCGGCATATTCCTCGGAACAAACAATGACAGCCGCGCTCCCATCGGTTAGTGGTGACGATGTGGCCGCTGTTACTGTGCCATCCTCAAGGAAAGCAGGCTTAAGTTCCGCCAGTTTTTCAACCGAAGAATCAGGGCGGATTGTGCCATCCGTTTTAACATCGCCTATAGGGACAATTTCATCATCAAACTTTCCATCCTTTGCCGCAGCCGCAGCCTTGTGATGGGAAGAGACCGCGAATTCCTCTTGTGAGTTGCGATCAATACTATATTTCTTTGCCAGATTCTCCGCAGTTTCGCCCATACCGATATAGGCCTGTGGATAGGCTTTATAGATAGCAGGATTAGGCATCGGGTTAAATCCACCCATCGGAATGCGACTCATGCTTTCCACACCTGCCGCGATAAAGACTTCGCCTGCATTCATCTGGATCATACCGGCTGCATTATGAATCGAGGTCATGGAGGAGCCACAAAAGCGGTTGATGGTTGCGCCTGCTACACTGATCGGTAATCCGGCATGACCGGCAACAAGACGTGCAATATTGAACCCCTGCTCCGCTTCGGGGAAGGCACAGCCCATGAGCAAATCTTCTATGTCTTCGCCTTTTACCTTTGTATCGGCCACGAGCGCTCTGACAACTTCGGCAGCCATATCATCAGGACGGATTTTTGCCAGTTCTCCCTTATTCGCGAAATGCATCGGAGAGCGTTTAAAACCACATATGACAACAGATTTTTGCATGAATAAGTCCTTTTCAATGATACACACGTAAAGTCACGATGTGTTCATGATACCGTGAACTCCCTTGTCGGTCTATACTCTTTGCGATGACTTGTTTCGGTCTTAAATTTTCATTCCCGTCGTTTATAATTGACAGGCACAAAAAAATAAGGCACTTCAATGAAAATGATCGAAACACCCTTTAAAGGAGAAGGCGAACAGTGAGTACCGCAACTGCACCAAACCCAATGGGTCTAAAAAGAATATGCATTAGCTGCGGCGTGCGATTCTATGACCTGAATAAACGTCCAATTATTTGCCCATCTTGTAATGCCGAGTTCACAGGTGAAATCAAACCCAAAACAAGACGTGGCCGTGCCGCTGCAATTGAGGCCATTAAAGATGATCCGATCAAGAAAAAGGACAAGATTGTAGAAGAAGCAGATGATGATGATGAAGAGCAGGACGATGAAACAATCAGTCTTGAAGAGGTCGAAGAAGATGATCTTGAAGATGAAGACGAGGATCTGGAAGTTGTAAGTCTGGATGATGAAGACGAGGATCTGGATGATGATCTTGAGACAGAAGATGTTCTTCTTGAGGATGATGAAGATACGCTCGACGATATTCCTGATCTTGACGATGATCTTGAAGAAGAAATTGGAGACGATGACGATACATTGCTCGAAGATGATGAAGATTAAAAAGTTATAAGGGGCGTGCATAACGCCTCTTTTCTTATGCGGCGCTATTAAACGAACATAAAATGTATACGGTAAGATTACAGATTGACGAAAATTTACCGGAGGATCATGCCCTGCATCTTGCAGAAGGGTTGATGGACACCGCGTTATCCTGTGCGGCGAAAAGAAAAGACCACAAACATCAAAACCCATGGACATTAGAATGGATTGTTCAGGATAAACCCGACACAAGCGATTTAATCTCGCGTCTTTCCTTGCAAGCGGCGGCCTATAATATTCCTGCAATGAATATTGCGGGTAACGATTTTGAAATAGAAAAAACGCCGGATATTAACTGGCTGGAAAAATCCTACAAAGAATTCGCACCCTTTTCGATTGGCCCGTTTTTTATTTATGGTAGCCATTATGACGGTGATATGCCGGACGCACAGATTGGTCTTCAGGTTGATGCGGCCACCGCATTCGGATCAGGCGAGCATGAGACTACGAAGGGATGCATGCAGGCCATGCTCGATCTGAAGGGCAAGGGGGTATGTCCGTGGAATATTCTTGATATGGGAACAGGATCAGGGATTTTGGCACTGGCGGCGTGGAAATTATGGAAGAGCCCTATTCTGGCCGTTGATAATGACCCTGAAAGTGTGATTGTCACAAAACGTCATGCCGAACTCAATGGTGTTGCACTTAGTAAATCAGCGCTAAGCTGTGATTGCGGCGATGGGTTTCATACCCCTAGTGTTGATACACAAAAACCATATGAATTGATTCTGGCGAATATTCTGGCCGGCCCTGTCATCGAGATGGCCCCGGATTTAATACGCGTTCTGGATGATAACGGGTATTGCGTATTGTCGGGGATGTTGGTCGATCAGGCCGATCTTGTAGCCTCGGCCTATGAAGGTGAAGGGCTGGTCCTGAAAAAACGGTACGATATCGGCGAATGGTCAACATTGGTGATGCATAAGCCCAAGACATAAAAAAACGCCGCATAATACGGCGCTTTTACTAATTTTTTCCAGCACTACACTTCAGGGTCGCTAAACGCCCCGAGACCTGCCGAAGGCCTTTCATCTACTGCGAACGGGTTTTCATCATCCGGTTGCCCCAGAGACATTCTTCCTGTTCCTTCTGTTGTCGTCGCCATTCCTGTAGGAGGTGCATAATATGTCCCTCTAAACCCGTTTCCAAGCGGAGAAGTCGCACTTGGAGCCACCGTCTTGTCTGATGGGGCTAGCCTGTCCTCATCACCACCTTTTTTATTATCAACCATAACAAACTCCTTATTATTAAAACGCTGTATTATTTTATCGACGTTTTATAACATGTTTATGAAATTATTGGCAAAATAATTCGTATAAAACATTCTGATTATTTTATGCAGCACCAGAATTGATACATATTTCTGAAGGTTTCCGGCGTTTTTTCCTCAAATTGAGCCCAATTCCCGAGATTTAGCATATTCCGGTCGTCCGGATAGTTCTTTTGATAGCTCTCGCCAATTGCCGGATTAAGCAGGTCAAACCCATCGAATCGCAGGCCCAGTGTATCGAGCGATTCAATGATTTTTGTGATGGTATAGCGGTGTTCCTGCACATGAAAAATAAGGTCGCGGCAATTCGAGGTACTGTAAAAATCGCGGCGCTTTAAAATCTCTCTGGCCGGGTGACCTTCAGGTAAAGCCGCAATATAATGTCTGCCATCATAAATGCCTTTATGATCATCGGAAAAACCTTGTTCCTTAATGACTTCACGTGCCGCAACAACATCTTGACGGCCCCGCTCGCTATACAGGCCGATGCTCATCTTGCCGTCGTCTTTCAACTTGGTAACCAAAGATTGCCAGCCGGCCATCGGGTCTTCCATATGATGTAAAACACCCGAGCAATTGATGATGTCGAATTTTTTATCCAGCTTTTTCAAATCCAGAATATCGGCCTGATAGAATTCTATGTTTCCAAGGCCAAATTGCTGCGCTTTTGTTTTCGCATAAGTGAGGCTGGCGCGGCTGATATCTATGGCGGTTATTTTGGCATCAGGATAAAGCATCGCCGTCGCACACAGGCCAAATCCGGTGCCACACCCCGCCATAAGATAGTCATGGGCCTTGCCCTTATTGGCAGCAGGTGGGTTTTGAATATTTGTGCTGATCCATCTTGGGTAAGGGTTTTCCTCGTACTGGCTTTTGACCGAAGAAGAAGTCTCGTTCTGCGGGGCGCTGAGCACCGGAATAGTGTCATCAACAGGATAAATGCTGCGCGGCGGTGGCACCTTGGATGATGTGTATTCCGTGTTTTCGCAATAGGCGTTATAGGCGTCTATGAATTGCGGGATATCCTTTCCTGTTTTTGCTGCAATATTTTGCATTGCGGTTTCAAAACGAATATCGAAAATGATGAGGCGCTTTAACCCGTCCAGAAAATAGGGATCGGTTATGTTGGATTGCAATTTCTTGGGGGAATACTCTATGCCCTTGATGAAAGATTGTATGGCCCGAAAATTCGGATCGCACATCAAAAGCGAATACCATGGCTTGGACAGGTTTTGATGATCGATGCCGTCACTTTGCAGACAATTCAAAATCATCATTTTCATTTTGGGGTTTGGCTTCGGGAAACTGGCATCTTTTAACAGAAAGGCCAGACGTACCTTATAGTGGTGATTTTGCGGATCAGCATCCACAGCACGCGCATAATATTCCAGTGCATCCAGAATATTGCCCTTTTGCATGGCCTGTGCCCCTGCTTTTGCATAGGCATCGGGTGAGGTGTGCGTATTTTTCTGTGCGCGGCGTTGCTTGCGGTTCATAAAAACCGAGCATATAGAGCGTCTTAAAAAATGTTAAGCAAAAAGAGTGTCGTTAACCCGCAGTTAATTCAAAATCAAGCTGGTCTTCTGTGCCGTCTCTTCGAGAAACCGCAAGGGAAGATGCTCTTTGCACCTGTCTTACTGGTTGTTGCAGCAACCAACCCGCCAACGGCGATGCCACAGTTCTTTCCCATGTGCGTTGCAGGAATCGGGCACCGTATTGCTCGCTATACCCTCTATCGGCCACAAGATCGTACAATGCCGGATCCAAACGCAGATCAAGCCCGTGTGCGGCGCGCAGCCTTTCGGATGTGACGTCTACATGTCTTCCGGTCAATGTTGTGATGGCACTCCGGCTTAGATGATTGAAACAGACAACCGCATCAAAGCGACCCAGAAATTCCGGCCGGAATTCTCTTTCTGCCTCAGCCATGAAAATGGCTTTTCTGTCTGCATTAGCACTTCTGTCAAAACCCAGAGAGGTTTCGGCTGCTTTTCTTGCCCCGACATTGGATGTCAGGATGGTAATTGTATGTTTGGTATCTGCCTTGCGGCCGCGGCCATCCGTAACAGCGCCGTTTGAAAGCGGTGCCAAAAGTACGTCCATAACATCAGGATGGGCTTTTTCTACCTCGTCACACAAAACAACACTAAATGGTTTTGCACGGACATCCCTGATAAGCTTTCCGCCCTCTTCGTATCCAACATAGCCCGGAGGTGCGCCTATAAGGCGGGCACCGGCATGTCTATCCTGATATTCACCCATATCATAGCGTAATAGATAATTATCACCGCCATAAAGGAACTCTGCAAGTGATCTTGCAACTTGGGTTTTTCCAACACCTGTTGGCCCAAGAAATATGAAAGAGCCCATTGGCTTGTCTGGATCACCAAGCCCAGCCTTTGATCTTTGGACTGCAGCAGCAATTTCATCTATCGCTTCATCTTGCTCCAAAACCCAAGATTTAAGAGTGGGGGCTAGTTCTATATATCGCTTGCGTTGATCTCCGCGGATAAATTCAAGGGGAATGCCGCTGGCCGCGCTGGCGGCTTCATCTACATGATCGATATGAAGGGTTTTTGCACCCCTTGCAACCGCGATTGCACAGGCATGGTCCAGCATATCGATCGATTTATCGGGCTGGTTTACCGTATGAACGTAGCGTTCCGCACGTTGTATCACCACCCTGACCAGAGCATTTGGAATTCTGAGCCCATGATGGGAAGAATATCTTGCCTTTAGCCCCGCGAGAATTGCTTCGGCCTCGGCGGCCTTCGGTGGAGCCATTTCAACGACGTTAAGCCGTCTTGTCAACGCCGTGTCTTTTCCAATTTTTTTCTCGTATTCATCCCGTGTTGTCAGAGGAATAAGGTATATATCGCCGCTGGTCAGGTACGGTTTCAATAATGTTGCTGCGCCCTCCGAGTGCGTATGACCACCTGCATCTACAGAACCTGCAAATTCATCAATAGCGATGATGATTGGTGGGCCTTTACCCGCAGCATTTCGTTCTGCAACGGCATCCATAAGCCCTTTAAGCTTTTGTTCAAACATGCTGATATACGGAGAATCATTCATCGCATGCAGATCCAGAAGCAGCAGGCGGGCACCAGCAAGTTTAGCAGGCACTTGTCCACAGGCAAGGCGTTGTGCAAACCCCTCAAGAATCTTTGTTTTACCAATACCCGGTTCACCGATGACAATCGGGTTCTTTTTCCCTCTTTTCAGAAGTGTGGTCTCTATTTGATCCATGACGTCTTCTCTGCCGATCATCGGATCGAATTTACGCGCCCCGGCCTGCGCCGTATAATCTTTACAAAAGGCTTTTATAAGGGCTTCCATCCTGGAGTCGGAAACTTGAGGACCTTGTTCTTTTTTCTTGCGGCCTTCTTTTTTCTCTTTCTCTTTCCGCCCTGTTTTCTGACCGTCATCTGCATAAGGCTTGGCCCATGATCGCAGCATTCTACGTCTTAATCCGGCCTTATTGATTGCCACATCAATATCATGGTCAATTCTCATAAGCTCTCTTAGAGCCCGTGGCGCGGCATGTTCATCATCTTCATACCTCTCAACGAACTCATTGAGCCTGTCCAATAAATGTCTAAATTCCCGTGAAATTCTAGGATGGCGTCTTACACCGCCTGCTTTTTCCTCTTCTGCCTTAAAAGCAACTTCACAATAGCCGTCTCTGAGCTTCATTTGATCATCAACACCGAGTTGCCTGAGGTGGGATTGCACTGTCCATTTCTGAAGTAGCGCCAGAGCAACATGTCTTGAATCAACGATATCTGATCTATATTCATAGGCATTACCCACAGCATCCAGAGCGAGTTCCTGAATGCGTCTGCTTGGGAAAAAACCAGACACTTTATCCTCGTAGCGTGTATCTGTTGTATATTCACCATTTCTGACCAGAAGTTGTTTGTAAAACGGACCAGACATGTTCATGACGAGTTTGACAACATCATTAGGCGTCATCGGACCGCTGGCATTTTCGGACATCACATCGAGATAGTTCGCCGGATTTCTCTGGGCATCCAGAACGGTCGTTTCCGAGTCCAGCATTGATGCGATGACTTGTAATGAACCCAATGATCTGGATTGCGATGCTGCTAACCTTTGATTTACTTTACCTATAAGCTGGCCCAGAAGCGCATTTTTAACATGCGCGTAATCATTATCGGATGAATACCTTTCGATTCTTTCCCTTATAAAGGCAATTAAGTCATTTAACTTTTGGTGCACTTCGTCTGAAAGAGGCTCAACTGATCCGGAAAAATCCGCATCATGGTCTTCGGAGTCATGTAGATCATCTTCCAAATTATCATCGTCTAGAAAACGAGCTGACACCATTTTTGGGTCTTCGCCCATAAATGCGATACGGAAATCTTCTAGATCTCTCAAGAAATCCTCACGAGCCCGGTCAATGAAGGATTTCTGGTCTTCTCTAAGGCTCCGCCTCGGGAGTATCTTTGACGCGCGAATATCAAAGCGCGAAGCATATCTGAGATCAGAAACCAAATCCGAAGTATCGACGCCACGCTTGTTCACAACCGCTCTAAATTGAGGGATCTGGAGCATGCCAAGCCAGAGATCATTCCATGACGGATCTTCTTTCCCGCGCTGGAAGGCTATGCTTCTGGCGTTATCAACGATATTTTTTAAAGAGGGCTGTTGTTTCTGGCTTTGGTCTTGGTCGTCGTCCATTTATCAATCCCGGGGTTTTTTATTATATTATTATGTTTTAAGGAGGATTCAATACTACAAAAATAAACAATATGTCAAATAATATAGTCCGTCATGTCCTATTTATTACATTGAGGAGGGTATAACAGAGAAAATGGCGGGAGATGAGATCAGAAACTCACTATTTTATATATGCAATTCCGGCGGTATATCGTAGTTTTTATGCTTTAAACCCTGATTCTGACTTCTTCGATTTACCGCCGTATCAATTACGCAACGTGATACGCGGTGTCATATGGCGCGATGAGCATTTTGCAGGCATGGCCATCAAAGATATTGCCTCACGTGAAAATTTATCAGAATCCGGTATCCGGAAAATTATCATGGCCAGCTTTGATATTCTCCAGGCCGCCTAATCATAAATTCCAAAAGACCCACAACCACAGCCAACGCACCCCAAAATGGCCGCCAAAGAATTTGGGGCATATAAAGACAAAAATCAGAATTCTCTGCGTGCGTTCGGAAACCCGGATACGCAAAACCCCGCTCAATGCGGGGCTTACGGGGAGTAATTCTCCGAGTGCGTGAAATGCCGGACTAAATGGTGGTGGGGGCAGGATTCGAACCTGCGTACGCTTGCGCGGGCGGAGTTACAATCCGCTGCCTTTAACCACTCGACCACCCCACCAATGCGATATAGAATTGCCAAGAACGGATCCGTAAAAAATCCGATAAGAGAACAAAAGGCATTTTGCTTTTAATGTCAAGTATGCAATGGTCTGGCGGAAAGGAAAAATAATGGCGCATCACAGGGCAAATAAACAGGCTAAAAATAACAGACCGTCACTCTATGGTCTTCATGCCGTACGAGAGGCATGGCTTAATGAAGCACGAAGCGTGCAGGCACTTTATCTGACACCTCAATCGCAAAATTCATTCGAGCAAGATATACATCTGGCCCGCAAACAGGGGCTGGCCCGCCCTGCTCCCAGCATTATCGACAAACAGCAATTGGAAAACATGCTGCCCCGAGGAGCGGTGCATCAAGGGATTGCGCTGTCCTGTTCTGCCGCGCCGGAATGTGATGTACAGGATCTTATTATAAAGTGCCATCAACAGGACAAAGCCGTTATCGTGATATTGGACCAGGTGACCGACCCACATAATGTGGGCGCCATTTTACGAAGTGCCAGCGCGTTTGGCATTGACGGCGTCATTATGCAGAAGAAGCATGCCCCTACTCTGGACGGCGTTCTAGCCAAGACAGCCTGCGGGGCAGTAGATCATATACCCGTTGCCTATGCGACGAACCTCAACCGTTGTATTGACGAATTTAAGAAAGAAGGCTTTTTTGTGATCGGTCTGGACGAGCACAGTCACCAATCGATTGGCGAAATAGATGTGCCGGAAAAGAGTGTTTTGATCCTCGGCTCGGAGGGTGATGGTATGCGTCGGCTCTTGAAAGAGAATTGTGATCATCTTGTCAAACTGCCAACTCAGGGGCGAATCGCAAGCCTGAATGTATCAAATGCGGCAGCAATAAGTTTTTTTGCTTTAAGGAATAGTGGCTAAAACCCCAAATTTGCTATAAAAAATAGCTTATTATGCAAATAAAAAAATATTCTAAAAACTTTGTTAATATTTTTTGACAGAGTGTACGTATCACTGCTAATATTAGTAAGAATTAATAATAACGATTCACGGGGGGTATTATTACACAGGGTTTCGGAATTATTGCTTGCTGTATGCTTATTTTAATATATGCTTCAGCAACTTTTTTAGAAAAAGCACGTCAGCGTGCGAAAGTCAGAATTCGGTCGGGGCAAAAACACAATAGAACAAACACCCCATAAGGCCACAACGGTTCAACCCGCTGCTGATGAAATTATCTGGTAGTTTCATCAGCTTATCACCCCAAACTCAAAGGCTCCGCGACTTGTTCCGGAGCTTCTTTTTTTCTTTAACTATTTCTTGCACTTAAGCTTGATATTATGTAATTATCTTAAAAAATAATCTTATAGAGAGTGACAGAAATGGGTATGGAATATCTTACATTAGGCGAACATATCAGTAGATTGGCAGAAGCAGGATATTGCTTGGCAGATGGTGAACCCTATAATGCCGGAGCTGTAGAAGATGCCGATGTTGCCTGTCATGAAAACGGGGAACTTGGTTTTTATATTTCTGTTGAAACAACTCATCAAACACCCCACGATGCCGGTCTTGAAGAAGGCGACGAAGAGTATATGAGAGCACGGTTTGGAAACACACTGACCAAACTTGCCACAGAAGCTGGGCTGAAAATTGTTTCCGTTCCTGACAGGTCGTTTGACAAAGAAGAGCCCACACCAGAGACAGGGACATGTTTTCATTCACGTGCAATGGGAGCCTATAGAGCACAAGATGATATCACCCGAGTTGAATCCTATGCCTTCTTTGATAAAGGAGACCTCGTAAACCTTACACAGACGGCAGAGCGTATTTTACAAACCTTGGGTATAGAATCCGGCGTCATTGCAGCTCCAGATACATCACCTGGATTTTAATTTATGCCTTCAAAAAATTTAGTGTAAGACACAGAGTCGCTGGACATTATCCCGCGACTCATTCACTTTAATTTTCATGACAGATAATAATGAAGACGAGCTATACCTGATCGATGGGTCAGGATTTATTTTCCGCGCTTATTATGCCATGGCCTATTCAAGACAGGCCGGTATGACCAACCCCGACGGCATAGAAGTTGGGGCAGTTTATGGATTTACCAGCATGCTCTTGAAGATGCTCAATGATTATCATGCGCCTTATATTGCCGTAATCTTTGACGCGGCGCGCGAGAATTTCAGAAATGAAATCTATCCCGCCTATAAAGCAAACCGTGATGAAACACCGGAAGATTTAATCCCGCAATTCCCGCTCATCCGTGAAGCGACAGAGGCCTTTGATATGCCCGCGCTAGAAGTCGAAGGATATGAAGCGGATGATTTGATCGCTACCTATACCAAGCAGGCCCTGGAAGCCGGAAAAAAAGTGGTGATTGTGTCTTCCGATAAGGATCTGATGCAATTGGTGAAGCCCGGTGTGCGGATGCTCGACCCTATGAAAAGCAAATGGATTGACGAAGCCGAAGTCATGGAGAAATTCGGCGTAACACCGGATAAGGTTGTCGATGTACAGGCCCTTGCGGGGGATAGTGTTGATAATGTACCGGGCGTACCGGGCATCGGTGTAAAAACAGCCGCCGATCTTATTAATGAGTACGGTGATCTGGAAAGCTTGCTGGCCCGCGCAGGAGAGATTAAGCAAAACAAGCGCCGCGAGAAGCTGATCGAACATGCGGAAGATGCGCGTGTTTCCAAAAAGCTGGTGCAGCTCGATGAAAATGCGCCTGTTCCCGTCGCTCTGGATGATTTGAAATCCCATGATCCCGACAAGCCGGAGTTGATGGCGTTTCTGGAAAAGCATGCGTTTAATTCCATCATCAAACGTTTGGGCGGTGCGCCGGTTAAGATGGCGCCAAAAGCGAAAGTAGAAGACAGTACAAACGATATTGTGATGGAGGCAATTCCCCTGCCCCCTGTTTCGGATAATGTCTACACACTTATTAATGATGCCGAGACATTGAAAGCATGGATTGCCGAAGCACAGCATGAAGGCGTTTTAGCGATTGATACAGAAACAACAAGCCTGACCCCCGCCAAAGCCGGTCTTGTCGGTATTTCGATTGCCTCTGTTATTGGCAAGGGCGCATATATTCCACTTGGCCATGTACAAGAAACCGATTTATTCGGGGGCGGCGCCGACGATATGCCCGCGCAAATGAAAAAGAGCGAAGTTCTGGCGTTGCTAAAACCCCTTTTGGAAGATCCATCGGTTATTAAAGTCGGCCATAACATGAAATATGATTGGCAGATGTTTGCCAAGGACGGGATTCATATTACTCCATGCGACGATACAATGTTGATTTCTTACGTTCTTGACGGCGCAAGTCATAGCCACTCCATGGATAATCTTTCCATACAATATTGTGACCATACCCCGATTAAATACGAGGAGGTTGCAGGAAAAGGAAAATCGCGCGTAACCTTTGACAAGGTCGCTATTGGAGAGGCGCTGGATTATGCCGCCGAAGATGCCGAGATTACCTTGCGCCTATACAAAATCCTGAAACCCCGTCTGGCGCGCGAACATATGGTAAGCGTCTATGAAACCATAGAGCGTCCGCTCATTCCTATTATTGCGCAAATGGAACTAAACGGTGTTAAAGTTGACCCCGCCGTGCTGCGCGAGATGAGTAATGATTTTGGCAAGCAGTTGGTAATACTGGAAGAAGAGATACATGCGCTGGCCGGACATCCTTTTAATGTGGCCTCCCCTAAACAAGTGGGAGAAGTGCTGTTTGACGAGATGGGTCTGGATAGCGGAAAGAAAACAAAAACCGGTACGCATTCTACGGCGGTGGATGTTTTGGAAAAGTTGAGTCTTGAGGGACATGAGATTGTAACAAAAATTCTGGAGCATCGCAGCCTGTCGAAATTAAAATCCACCTATACCGATACGTTGCAAGAAGAGATCAACCCAAATACAGGGCGCGTGCATACTTCCTATCATATGACAGGGACCAGCACGGGGCGCTTGTCCTCCTCCGACCCTAACCTTCAGAACATTCCGATTCGTACCGAAGAAGGGCGCAAAATCCGTGAAGCGTTTATCGCCGAGGACGGATATGAGATTGTATCGGTCGATTATTCACAAGTCGAATTACGCCTTGCCGCAGAAATGGCAAGTGTCGAAGCCCTGAAGCAAGCCTTTCGGGATGATGTTGATATTCATAGCCTGACGGCCTCACGGGTTTTCGATGTACCGCTGGATCAGGTTACACCGGAAATCCGCCGACAAGCCAAAGCCGTTAACTTTGGCATTATATATGGCATTTCCGGATTTGGTCTGGCCAAGCAACTTGGCTGTCCTGTTGGCGAGGCGAGCGAGTTTATCAAACGCTATTTGGCCCGATTCCATGAAATCGAGGATTATATGGAACAAACCAAAGATATTGCGAAAAAGGATGGCTATGTGAAGACGCTGTATGGGCGCAAATGCTTCATTCCCGGCATCAAGGATAAGAACCAGATGCGGGTACGCGGTGCAGAACGGCAAGCTATCAATGCCCCCCTTCAAGGCACAGCCGCAGATATTATGAAAATATCTATGGCAAAGCTTCCAAAGGAGCTAAAATCGGCCAATTTACGGGCAAAAATGTTGCTTCAAGTGCATGATGAATTGATTTTCGAGGTCCCCAAAGAGGAAATCGAGCAGACCTTGAGTGTTGTGAAGAATACTATGGAAAATTCATTTAAAATCAACGGGATAAAAATTTCTGTGCCCTTGAATGCAGAGGGTGGATTCGGAAAAAATTGGGCTCTTGCGCATTAAAAAACTACAAAAAACCCGTTAAAAGTATAATTAATGTATTTTTATACTAAAAAAGTGTATTTTTTCTTGACACACCCCCCTTATATGCGTTATATATTTGTCATAACTTAAATGATTGTCTCCCCCACATTCATGGCAATCCTAAGTTTTTAAGACGGTTGATATCTGGTTCCCCCCCACACACATTCAGATATAGACCACGAATTTATACAGTTCCCCACACACGGAAAGTTGAGGCCGCTCTTTATCCAAAGGGCGGTCTCGCTGTGTGGTGTTTTATTGCGTGTATTTTCCTGCCATGAGGATGTTACGGCTTTCGACATTCTGGACAATAACGGCGAATCCTTTTGACTGATCAGACATTTTGGCATCGAATTTGATGTTTTGGGAGTCACCTTCCCAGCGTCCTAAAAGCCCGACTTTTGATACGACGTTATAATATGTCATGTCTTTGCCGGCGTTTCCGCCATCCGCCACTTTTATATCTTGTGGTTGATCAAAGACCATAAGCCAGATTTCATTTGGCCCGCTTTGCATTTCACCAGCCGGTATATCAAGCATAAACAAGCCATGCTCCAGAGGCTTGATACGCACTTTTTTGATATCGTCCTGCGCGGCTTTTTCAAGGACCTGTTTCACCTGTTCCGGCTTATAACCTATGGCATCATATTTTCCATTCACGACAATCTGGGGAGTGTATTTTGGCCCTTGATCCAGCGACTTTTCGTAGGCGCTTTGGCGCGAGCTGCAAAAGGGCAATGCGCGCGATCCCTCTTTTACATCAAAATAATCGACATGACAGGACAGGGCAATCAGGTCGGGATGATCAATAAACCCTTTCATCATAGCATCGGCCTTCGGGCAGAAAATGCAAGCCTGTGTCGAAAACAATTCCATCACCATTAGTGCAGAAGGTACATCAGGAGGTTTTTGTGCCTTTCGTTTAGGGATAGGGATATGCTCTTCTACAATATTAACTGTCTGCGTGATGGGAATATCGGTTTGTGTTGGCGCTACTTCCACTATTGTAGGGGCAGGTTGAGGTGCTGGCACGGAAGCCTCTTCAGGGGCAGGTTCCAGCACGATGAAATCCTGTGTGGGGTTTTCTTTTATCGGCACATCGGGAGAAACAGGCGCAGGAAGCGGGAGCGTCTCTGCTTCGACTTCTACAACAGGAACAGGCGGTGGAAGATCAGCACAGGCTATGGGGACAATAAGAAAACTTATCCCACAAGCCAGAATATACAAAAAACGCTTACAATCCGTCATTTCACCAGTTTTTGCCTGCAAGTTAATAATAAAGACATGGCACAGTTGTTATAGAAATATTATGATTATACGCTGTAAAAATATATGAGTTGTTATAGAGTACTATACATTAATTGTCGTTGTTTTTGTTACCCGTATGAAAAGAAATATTGCCATAGAATTAAAAGACGGCCACAAAATAAAGGCTGTACACCACCGTCCTGATGGTATTGATCCACCATCAGACAAGTTGCTTGTCATCATGGTGAACGGCTTTCCGAAACATCCGGCGCATACAAACGAATTTTATGAAGTGTTGGGAACGGAACTGGAAAAAATAGGGTTTAGCTCCATACGCTTTGATTTTACACATTGCAGTGACGAGGATATGCAGCCCGAGGCCTTCTCATTCAAAACCGCAAAAATCGACATGAGCATTATCCATTCCTGGGCGGAGCAGGAAGGCTATGAGAAATTCGGCTTTATTTGTGAAGGTATGGGCGCCCCGATTGCCTTTATGAATGCTTTTGAAGATATAAAATTTTATGTTTTATTCTGGCCGATCACGGATTTTGATTATGTTCTAGCCAAACAATTCAAAATCACCGACCACCATGAAAAAATAGAGGAAGATGGTGTTTTCGATTATGAGGGCACCCTGATTGGACAAAAATTTCTTGTTGAGTTGAAAGATACGGATATTGTTCCTGTTCTGGAGAGTGTGACCGCACCGACCCTTATTTTCCATGGGGACAGAGATGATATCGTGCCGCCTATTCATCTTGATCCGATCCGTGAACACCAGAAAAGCCAACGCATTGATATCACCGGATTTCAGGACGGCGAACATGGTCTGGAAAACGAAGCACACCGAAAAATGTGCCTGCACCATTTCAGAGAGTTCATCAAGAAATATGCGCGTTAAGATTAACGGCTATACCCTCTTCGAAAATATCGGCGCCCAGATCATTCATTAATTCTACGAAATTGGGAAAGCTTGTTTTGATCGGGGTCCCGTCATCGATAGAGACCGGCTCCGGCGTTGCGCATCCAAGTACCAGAAAGCTCATTGCGATGCGATGATCCATTGCTGTTTCTACTGCCGCGCCGCCTTGTGGTGGTTTACCTGTGCCATGAATGGTTAGGCTGTCCTCACCCATTTCCAACTTCACACCGCAAGCCTCAAGCCCCTTTGCCATCATCAAGAGGCGATCGCTTTCCTTCACACGCAACTCCTTCAGACCTGTCATGCGCGTCGTGCCTTTTGCGCATGATGCTGCAACGGCCAATACCGGAAACTCGTCAATCATTGAGGGGACCCTGTCTTCGGGCACGTCTATACCCTTCAAAATATTTCCTGATGTTGCGGTAATTGTTGCAACATTTTCTCCGGCCTCTAGACGCTCATATTCATATTTCAGATCAGCACCCATTTCCTGCAGGGTTTTAAACAACCCGTCACGGCGTGGATTAACGCCAATATTCGGCAAAGTGATTTTGGATTCCGGCGTAATAAGTGCAGCAACAATCATGAAGGCGGCCGAACTTGGATCAGAAGGGACATCAACGGCGCATCCTTGTAATTCCTGATATCCGTTAACATGGATTGCCGATTTTCCGTCTTTCAAATCTTCCACTTCGACCGTAGCACCAAAATGGCGCAGCATATTCTCTGTATGGTCGCGTGTCGGTCGTCCCTCTATTACGGTTGTCGTACCGCGTGCATTAAGACCCGCAAGCATCACCGCAGATTTGACCTGTGCCGAGGCGACAGGCAATTCATATTCAATAGATTTTGTATCCTCGGCGCCTTTTACGGTAAGAGGCAACCGATCGCCGGAGCGACACATAAAGCGGGCGCCCATCATCTCCAGCGGCTTTACAACACGCCCCATGGGACGCTTTACCAATGAGGCATCGCCCGTGAACGTTGCGGTTATATTGTGCCCGCCGACAAGCCCCATCAAAAGCCGCGTCGATGTACCGCTATTACCCATTTCAAGCACATGGTCCGGTTCGTGCAACCCGCCAATACCAACGCCATGGATACGCCACAAACCATCATCACTATTCAGAATTTTTGCGCCCATAGCCCGCATGGCTTTTGCCGTATGCAAAACATCCTCCCCTTCCAGAAGACCGGAGATAATCGTTTCTCCAAGTGCAAGTGCGCCGAGCATAATGGAGCGGTGGGAAATGGATTTGTCTCCCGGAATGCGCGCAGAACCGGAAATGGACTTTACATTTTTTGATATCAGAGATTTTGAATAACTGTCGTGTTTCATAAATTATATGCGCTCATCAATGGTGTTTTACACTTTATGGCTTACACATAATGAAAGAAAGAGGCAAATGCTTTGTTAGCTGAAACTGCCCAATTTGCCGTCATAGCCCTTAACGAATGCAATGAAATCTTCGATTGGCACGGGGCGGGAATAACGATAGCCCTGCACTTCGTCGCAATCATGCTCAACAAGGAATTTCTCGTGTTCTTTGGTTTCAACCCCTTCCGCAATGACCTTCAAATTCAAGGAGTGTCCGAGATTGATAATGGTCCGGGCGATAGAGGCATCTTCTTTGTTACTCAGTGCGTTTCTGATAAAGGACTGGTCAATCTTCAAACGATCAATCGGGAACTGGCTGAGGTAAGATAGCGATGAATATCCAGTTCCGAAATCGTCAATCGCAAGCTCTACGCCTATTCTGTGAAGCTCGTCAAGAATGCGCACCGTATGTTCGATATCATCCATGAACACGCTTTCTGTCACCTCTAATTCGATCATTTTCGGGTCCAGCCCTGTTTCGCGCAAAATTGTTGCAACATCATTACAGATGTCACCGTGCACAAACTGGTTCCCGGAAACGTTAATCGCAAAGCGCACATCAATACCATGCTCTTCTTTACATTTCTGTGCCATTTGGCATGCTTTTCTGAGCACCCATTTACCGATCGGCACAATCAAACCGGATTGCTCCGCGACAGGAATAAACTGTACCGGCGATATAAAACTGCCACCATCTTTGCTATTATCCGGCTTCCACCAGCGCAGCAAAGCTTCCGCACCGATAACTTTACCGGTTCTAAGACAAAGCTGTGGCTGAAAGTGGAGTTGCAGTTGATCTTGCTCCAGAGAGTCACGCAAATCACGCAGCATCTGAAAGCGTTCTTGCACAGCGCGGTCGAAATCTTCGGAATATTCTTTGATCGTGTCACGCCCCTCTTCTTTCGCACGGTTCAATGCAATATCCGCATTTTTCAAAACAGCGTCCGCTTCCGAGCCATCATCAGGGAAAGTTGAGACCCCCACTGATGCGCGGATCTGGAATTCTTCGTTAAAGACTTTAAACGGTTCTGCACGGATCACGCCAAGAGCACGCTCTGCAACATCACGCGCGTCAACGCCACCAGATAGGGGCATCATAATCGCGTATTCATCCTCTCCTGTTCTGGAGACCGTTGCTGATTCGGGTAAAGAGGCACGCAATCGTTTACCAACCGAACGCAAAATTGCATCACCAACATTATGTCCCATTGAATCGTTGATATCCTTAAAGTGATCAAGGTCGAGAGTTACAACGGCGAATCTCTCTACCGTTTCGTCCAGATTTATACGGCTATTATCATCGAGGATTTTAAGGAATAACGCCCTGTTAGGAAGACCGGTGAGCGTGTCATAGTAAGCAAGCTTATGAATTTTATCTTCCGCGGTGCTTTTCAGATTACTGATGTTATCGGCATTCTGATGTATGAGTTTTTGCATAAGCGCGATAGCAGAACTGATTTCGTCGGAAGCCGTGTAAGGGGATTTTCTGATATCGGGCTTTTCCGGATTTTTAAAAGCTGCAATCAAGTTCGAATGCATAAACAATATAGGTTCCAGAAGCCATTTGCCCAAAGCAATCATAAGCACGTTCGTTACGAACAATGACAATATGACCATGATTGTTATGTTTTCAAGAACGTAATCCTGTACTTTCTGCTGGACTCCGCTTGAATCTATTTGCGCGACAACAATGAATTTCGAGCGAATATCCGCACCATTAAATATAACCTCGTATATGCTGCCATCATCACTCAGATAAATTTCATCTGTATGACTTACCTTAGGTGTAAGATGGGGATAATTGCCGTAAGTTTTAATGAATTCGTACTGATAGGAATAAACGGTCAGACCAATAACATTGGTCGTATCCAAAAGACGCTGGACCTGCGATGTCTCAAACGGAGATTGTCTGATTTGCTTTTTGTTATTATCAATAATAGAAGCAACCGCACTTCTGGCCTCTATTTTTAAAAAGTGGAGTTGTTCCTGCCGGAAGCGGTCAATCCCCCCCAGATTCATCACGAGCGTTTGCACAAGCATGATGGTCATAAAAGCAGCCAGCGCTATACGCCAGCTTATCTTGCTACGCCATATCTGTGTCGGGGAAGAAACAAATATACTGCGAAACGTAGAAGACTTATGTTCAGAACGGCTATCCTGAACATCATCATGATTCTCTGATCCCATTTTAGACACGGAAGATATCCCCATCTGGTGCTCAACTCTTCAACTTACTTAACATCTCAAACTCAATACACATTCATTATATATCGATAATGCTTAATAAGGTCTTTAAGTATTATAAGAAGCCTGCAAGTTATCCCGAAACTATCCTAGCATTTTGATTTACAATAAAAAACACATAGTCACAAATTAGGTTTATTGTCCTATTTTTTGCATACTATAAGTTTTTTTTCTTCATTCGCGAGTGTGGAGGCATAAATACGGTGCACGCCGCCATCGGAAATTTTCAGTTTTCTCTTCAATTTATCTACTTTTTCAGGGAAATTTCTTACCCGAATGTCTGCCTTTTTAATGGATATATTTTTGGCGTGCACAGAAACCACCTCCTCGACCTCATATCTTTTGCCGGGAAAGTTTTCTACCTTGCGGTCAGATGTATAGAGATGTGTATGTCGATGTAATTTACCAACATCAAAAATTTCAGCCATAGATTCATACCCACCGGACTTTTGAAATGCCGGGCCCGGTTCATAAATATATTTTTGCGGCATAGAGTATTTTGTTGTGAGGTTTTTTTCATCACCAATTTTATAGGTAAATTTCTGTTGCACCTGACCCGCATCATTGATTGCAACTGCGATGATTTCAACCTCATCCAACGGTAATTTTGGCACAGTGAAGTCGAGAAGATATAGAACCTCTTTACACTCCTCACGCCATTGCACCACATGCACCTGTGTGACCGCTTCAAGAGATGCTATGGCTTTTTCAATGTCCAAAACAGGCGATGTTTTGACCATCATTTTGTCCGTTTTATTTTTTAGAACATCTAGTATCGAAATAATGTCCGGACTGCATTCCTTGAGATCATAAACCCCTTTGCGTGTATCACTGCGCCTTGCAGGATCAGCATAAATAAAATCAACTTTTTCAGAGTTTTGCAAATAGGAATTGCAGTCTTTGATATGGACGTACATATCGCATTTTGACTGGCCTGATTTTTGAATGCATCCTACGTTATATGTTAGTAATTCCGCGGTGTACGGCTCCCTTTCTATCAGATGTCCTGTTTCGAAATTCTGTGAGAAGCAAAAGGAATCCGCGCCGCTTCCGGCGGTTAAATCGACAAAGGTTTTGCCTGCCGCCAATCCGCCTTTATAAGATGCACAAGCAATGGAAGAGGACTGTTCGAAAACGTCATTTTTCGGAAAAATGAAACCATTTGTTTCGTATAGGTTCAGTGACTTTGTTTTTGCTTTTTGCCTTACCTTGATTTGATCCAGAATCAGACCATAGGGCCATGACGCATCGGGTGGCTTTTTGAGTGCAAGATTTTTGACATCATCTTGTTCATGATCAGTGATGAATTTTTGCACATCTGGTTGCAAAAGAATGCGCCAACCCATTTTATTGTGCGAGCGCCCAGGGAAGATATTTTTGATTCAAACCAAGTGGCAACGGTATGACCTCCCCTTGTGGTGTTTTTAGTTTTTTTACTTCGGATTCTTTTTTGCTGAGCGTGAATGTTTCGGTAGAAGCGGCAAAACCATAAAAAGACGGACCATTCATAGAAAGAAATGCCTTGAAGATATCTTGTGCCTCTTTCCCTGACAAATCGAGCCCGGCAAGTTCAAAGCCCTGTGCATAAAGTTGCGGCGCAATGCCCCCGGTGAAACATCCGGCTGCACATCCACATTCCGTTGCCTTTGTCGTATGGGGGGCACTATCGGTGCCTGCAAAGAATTGTATGTTATTGGCATCAGTGACTGCGGCGCGCAGGGCATCGCGATCTTCTACATGTTTTAATACAGGCAAACAGAAGAGATGGTATTTCAACCCCTGTATCAAATCACCAATAGTGTAAATCAAATGTTGAGGCGTTACTGTTGCGCCTGTATTTGCACCGGCCTGTTTAACAAAATCCGCAGCTACTTTGGTTGTAATATGTTCACACACGATTTTTAAATCCGGAAAAGCATCACGCACACGCGGCATGTATTGGGTATAGAATATCTCTTCCGCATTTGTTGCGCGGTCAAAATAACGATCGCCAGTAAGGCCGTGTTCTTCACCATGCACACACAAAACAACACCAGCCTCTTCCATCGCCTTGAAGACACCGTTTGTTGTGAACTCCATAATGGGCATGCCGAATTCAGCACCTGTTGTGCCGTGCGGCGGATAAGATTTACAGGCTTGCAGGATTTTACGCTCTGCGCCTTTTGCAATCATTTCCGCGCTTGTGTCTTTGGTAAGATATAGCGGGACGATAAGGTGGTCAAACTGATCTGCACCGGCCTGCTTCAAATCACGCATATAGCGCTCCACGCTCCAGTACTCGCCTTCATCGGATTCGAAAACAACGGCAGCAGGAGGCGCTGTATTTGGCATGGCCAGCGCACCGGCACAGCCCATATCAAGATGCGACTGAATATAAGGCGCCACCATGTCGCCCTGACGAAAGTGGGTGTGTAAATCATACCATTTAGGGAGCGTAAATTCTGTCATCGGGCCTGCCTTGCAGTTTAAAACCGCAAGCAGAGTACATTTAATCTTTGATCATGTCCAGAAAACGACGCTGTACGTCTCTGTCTTCTTTGAAAACACCGCAGAACATCGAGGTTACGGTTGATGATGACCCCTTGTTGACACCACGCGTAGACATGCATTGGTGATTGGCATCGATATATACAGCCACACCTTTTGGCTTCAGGGTTTCATCAATACACTGCAAAATGTTACGGGTCATGTTCTCTTGTGAGACCAGACGTCGGCCAAAAATATCAACGACACGCGCCAGTTTTGAAATACCGACCACTTTTTCATCCGGCCAATAGGCGACGTGCGCCTTACCCAGAATAGGCACAAGGTGGTGTTCGCAATGGGAAACAAAATCAATGCCCTTTACCACGACCATATCGTCGAAGCCTTCGATGTCTTCGAATGTCTTGGATAGTTCGGCCGCCGCATCTTTTGTATACCCAACAAAATATTCTTCATAGGCCTTGATCACACGTTTCGGAGTATCGAGCAATCCCTCGCGCTCCGGGTCTTCACCGGCCCAGCGCAGAAGGGTTTCCACCGCGCGCATTGCTTCGTCACGGCTTGGACGATTATCTTGTGTCACTGCTTTTTTTGCTGTCACATCTTTGTTCATTTTATAGGCCATAGTCAGTAAACCTTCACTAAACATAAAATTAGTACTTGGTCTTAACCGTTCTTTACCGTATTTTCCAGTAAAAAGCGACTTTTAAAGGACATTTTACGCCATGACAAGCCTGAAACTGTACAATTCCCTGACTCGCGAGAAGCATGTTTTTGAGCCGATAGACCCGGCCCATGTGCGGATTTACGCTTGTGGACCAACAGTTTACAGCTATGCCCATATTGGTAATGCACGCATGGCTGTCGTATTTGATGTGCTGGCCAATGTTTTGCGTTCGCTCTATCCGAAGGTCACTTATGTGTCCAATATCACGGATGTGGATGACAAAATTATCACCGCATCGCAGGAAACCGGCGAACCAATTGACATTATCACAAAAAAATACACCCAGATTTATAACGCGGATATGACATCACTGGGCGTTGAGACACCGGACGTGCAGCCCCGCGCCACCGAACATATCGGGCAAATGATTGCACTGATAGAAAAGCTGATTGAAGACGAGCACGCCTATGAAGCCGATGGCCATGTCCTGTTTCATGTGCCCTCTTTTGCAAAATACGGTGGTTTGTCGGGCCGTAGCCGCGATGAACAAATTGCCGGCGCGCGCGTTGAGGTGGCTTCTTACAAAAAGGATCCGGCAGATTTTGTGCTGTGGAAACCAAGTGCAGGTGATGAACCGGGATGGGACAGCCCATGGGGCCATGGTCGTCCGGGTTGGCATATTGAATGTTCCGCCATGGCACAGGAGCATCTTGGCCTGCCTTTTGACATTCACGGTGGCGGCGCGGATTTGAAATTCCCCCATCACGAAAATGAAATTGCGCAAAGTTGCTGTGCACATGGCGATAAGGAAGATTTGTCGTCTTTTGCCAAATACTGGGTGCATAATGGCTTTGTCACAGTGAATGGCGAAAAGATGTCTAAATCCCTTGGTAATGTAACGCTGGCGCATGATCTGGTTGAGCACCTTCCTGGCCCGGTCATCAGGATTGCATTGTTGTCTGCACATTATCGTCAACCACTTGACTGGTCTGATCAGGTTATTCATCAGGCACAAAAACTCTATGACAGGATAAAGCGGGCCAATGAAATTCTAAGGGATATTGAACCGCTTGCCCCTGAAAAGGACGTTGTCAGGGACGCGTTACTTGATGATTTAAATACACCCCTTGCCATATCAAAGCTTAATGAAACGCTTAACGCGGTATTTCAGGCGCAATCGCCAAAAGAGTCTGGTTCACTTAAACATGCCCTTGATGAATCCCTGTCACTTCTGGGCATTGAAATCTTTGCAGACAAACCTGTTGAAAATACAGAGGAAATTGAAAAATTGCTGCAAGAAAGAGCCGCAGCAAAACAGGATAAGAACTTCGCACGCTCTGATGAAATTCGTGATGAACTGACGGCCATGGGCATTGCCATTGAAGATACGCCCGAGGGCACAATCTGGAAGAAAATCGGCTAGGCTATCGCGCGATTAAAACCTGATAGTAATGATAGGTGTCGGCCGGAAGACTATTGTCCCCTTCGAAACAATAGGCAGATTTCAAAGCCGTTGACGGCGTAGTCGAAATTGAGACAGCCCCCACATAGGCACCGGTAAATTTTGTAAGGGAAACAGAAGCATTTTCCTCAGGTATGGTTGTTGTATTATGTAGTTTCTGGTTAATCTGCTGGCATACGGTCTGATCTATATTTTGCAAAATCATAACAAGATCAATACGCGTTGACCCGATTTCGTCAATACCGTTTGTGGTATATACCCAATCAGTTCCATCATTGGCATTTGGGGGCGGTGATTGAAAGGTCAACCCTCCACCTTCAATGTCAAATATCAAGCAATCGGCTTCTGTGCACGCCGCATTGGTGTATCCGGCAACAACAGTGTTTTCAAAACTGACCTCATCTGCCGAAACACCTCTTAACCTCAATTGCGATACAGCCATAGCAACATTATTGCCGTATTCAATAATTTCGGTGGCAAAAAGCTTTGACTGCTCCAGGCTCACATTACTGACACTGCCTCGCCCGCTTTGTGACACTGTAAAAGACAGTGCGGCCAATAAAGCCACAGCGATCAGGATATAAAAAATGACATTCCCAGATTGATTGCGTATCATCGGGAGAGTCTAGCGTATTCATATGAATTTGAAAGTGCAAATTGCTCTTTCATACAGCCTCTTGAATTTCTATGAGTTTTTCATTTAAATAGCATGGTTTATAAAGGAATAAAAACATGACAAGCCAAACACCGGAAACAATAGAGGTTCCTTCCACAGCGGATGGTGTTAGCTGTGATGGCGGCAATCCGGCCCTCGGCCATCCCAAAGTATGGTATGGCTTTGACGGGCGTACTGTTATAGAGTGCGGATATTGTGACCGCGTATTTATCAAGTCTTCTTGATAAACTGAATATGAATGTAATATAATGGTCTAAAGGCGCCAAAAATCAGGGCCTTTGGAAAAACAGCTTAAATCTTGCTCATAGTGAGGAGTTTTGACGATGACACGATTATCACTATTCGATAGCCCGCTTTTTCTGGGTTTCGATGATTTTGAAAAGACAATTGACCGCATGCGCAAATCGGGTGCAGACGGCTATCCACCTTATAATATTGAACAAATTGGCGATTATGGCCTTCGTATTACGTTGGCGGTTGCAGGATTTTCAATGGATTGTCTGGAAGTAGAAATTGACCAGAACCAGTTGACGATACGCGGCAAACAAAAGGAAGAAGAAGATCGTCTGTATTTGCACCGTGGTATCGCGGCGCGCCAATTCCAGCGCAGCTTTGTTCTGGCCGACGGCATAGAGGTGCAGAGCGCCGATCTGGATAATGGCCTGCTTCATATCAATCTGGAGCGTGTTATACCCGAATCACAGGCTATAAAGATTAAAATCAATCAATTGGAAAAAGATAAGAAATCGTTGAAGGCCATTGATATAGAGGCTTCTGAAACAGATGAGTAGGTGTTTTTTGACAAATTCTGTGAATTTAGTATTATGGTAGAGCTTTGTACTGGGAGTTAAGTAAAAAATATGGCTGATAATTCATCCGAAACTAATGTGAAAACCAAAATGTACCTTAGAACTCTATCCGTTCAGGATTTCAAGGATTTTGGCCTCCATCAAATTGCTTATATCCGTCAGGAAACTGCGCAGAACAGACCGATTTTCACTGTGCACTCCGCAGATGGCGAAGAGTTGGAATCCATGGACAGCTTTGACAAAGCCATTCACGCCGCGCGCCAGAACGATCTGGAACCGGTTACACTTCATTAGAAAATTTGTTTAGGCTGCAAGCATCAAGTCATGGCTAGGCATGAATAAGGCACGGATTGCATCTTCGTCTTTGGCATCGTAAAGAGCCTCACATAGGTTTTGTGACTTCAGAATGCGTGACATCGTAGCGAGACGCCGCAGATGGCTGGAGACATCGTTATTAGGCGATAGAACAAGCGCCAGAATTCTGATCGGGCTTCTTATACCTTTAAAATCAACATCCTGTGAAAGCTTCAGCAAGGAAAGGCTATGATTTTTGAAAAGAGGCGATGTTATTTCAAACACTGCTACGCCCTCTCCCAAAGCATATAGTCCATTTTGCAAATTCTGGTTCAAGGTTTCCAACAAAGTAGATTCTTCAAGCTTCTTCAGAGACGACAATTGCTGCGCCAGTGTTCTGAAGACATCTTGTTGTGAATTTCCTCTGAAGTTTGCCGAGACTAAATCAAAGGCTAGTTCTTTTGCGATACTCATATTTTCCCTCACGCTCCCACAAGACATGTTGGAAGGGTTTTAACATGATTAAAAAACAAAAGGCTAGTAAAAAATTCATGCACAATGAATATTTTTATTTCAACAAATATTGATAAATAACAAATACTTAGCATAAATCCATGTATTTTAAATGCACAAAAATAAAGATTATATATCCTTTTAGCGGCGATTTCGCAGGTGCACAAAAAAGAAAAAACCTGTGAAAAGTTTCACAGGTAAAAATGAAATCATTTTTTTGAGCGCTTTTATTGGTCGTCAGGTTCTATCCATCCGATGTTACCATCCTTACGCAAATAGACCATGTTGAGTTTGTTGTTGCCAGCATTACGGAACATTAAGGCGTTTTGATCTGCCAATTCCATCCGCATCACAGCTTCGGACACACTCATCTGTTCGATATGTGTTTGGATCTCGGCAATGATCGCCGGATCAGCGTCGCTGTAATCCTCGTCATTATCCTGCTCAACAGCTTCGTTCTCCTGTTGTGCCAAAGTATAATAGCGCGCCTTCATCATTTCTTCTTCGGGTGTTTTTTCACTGCGCCCGTGATGATCACGAAGTTTTCTTTTATAGCGGCGCAACTGTTTGGCCGCCTTCTCAGATGCTGCATCAAATGCGACATAGGGATCGTGTTCTGTTGCCTCGGTCACAACGGTAATATTTTTACCGACGTTAAAGGAGATGTTCACTTTAAAAAGCCCGTGTCCATGCCCTTCTTTGGAAAAGGTAACATTTGCCGTAGTCGCATGATTAAAATATTTCTGATCGATATCCTCCAGCTTATCCGTTACATGCACACGTAACGCTTCACCGACATCAATTTGTTTTCCTTGAACGGTCATTTCCATGGATAGTTCCCTTTCCTGATTGTGAAACAGTCTTTAAGTTTTAACTAAGTCCTTTTCGCAAGATTTTTCTTTTGCTTGCGTCTTTGCACGGATGAGCCAATATGCATGGCTTCGCGATATTTCGCGACTGTTCTTCGTGCTATATCTATTCCATCAGCCTTGAGTATATCGACAATTTTGTCATCAGACAAAATCTTTGTGCCCTCTTCGGCATCAATCATTGTTTTTATCCGCGCCTTGATGGCTTCCGAGGAATGGATAGCCCCGTCATTACTCACCAAAGCGGTCGAGAAGAAAAATTTCAATTCGAACAGGCCGCGCGGCGTACCAATGTATTTATTGGTTGTAACGCGGCTTACTGTGCTTTCGTGCATCTGGATTTCTTCGGCAATATCTTTTAGGGTCAAAGGCCTCAAAAATTCTATACCATAGTTAAAAAACGCATCCTGTTCCTCAACGATCCTGCTGGCCACTTTCAAGATTGTTTGCGCACGCTGGTCCAATGCCCTTACAAGCCAATTCGCCGAAGCCAGTTGATTAGTGACATATTCCTTGTCCTTTTTCTGAACCGCACTTTTTGATACCTGGGTATAGTATTCCTGGTTTATCAAAACGCGTGGCAAAGTGTCGTTGTTTAATTCTACTCGCCACCCACCACCAAGATTTTTTGGCATTTTTTTCATCAGCACATCGGGTATGGCGGTTTGCACGACCAAGTGATCAAATTCTGCTGCGGGTTTTGGATTAAGGCATTTTATCTCGTCCACCATATCCATGAGATAGGTATCATTCACGCCGCAGGTTTCCGCAAGGCCTTTGAAATCATGATCGCCAAGCATAGAGAGATTTTCGAGCAGGCTTTTCATCGGCGTATCCAGCTTGCCCTGCTCCTCTAGCTGAAGCGCCAGACAATCAGCCAGATCATGCGCAAACACGCCTGTCGGATCAAATCCACGCATGTGCGCCAGTAATTTTTCAATGCGACCTTCGGAACAACCCAATTGTTCCACGAGTGTTTCGACGGACTCTCTTAGGTAGCCGCTTTCATCCAGTCGATCGATTAAAAGTGTGCCGATCATAAGATCGCGCTCATCCGTATAGGCGACGGCAAGTTGGTTCATGAGATGTTCGCGCAAAGATTTTTCTGCGCTCATGCGATCTTCGAAACTTTCATCTGAAATATCAAAAGATGTGCTTCCACCACCGCCCATATCTGCGGCTATACTGCCTGCATCAAAGTCATCATTTTCCGGTCGCTCGAAGGCCTCTTCTATATTATCTTTGCCTTCGTCTTGAGATGGCGAATCGTCATTCAGGGCATCGCCCGGTTCACTTTCGTCTTTTTCAAGGAGGGGATTCTTCTCGAGCTCTTCTTCGATAAATTCGCCAAGTTCGATATTATTCAACTGTAACAGCTTAATTGCCTGCTGGAGTTGCGGGGTCATAACAAGCTGTTGAGACTGCCTGAGGTCGAGCTTCTGCGAAATGTTACTCATAATATTATTTTATCACGACATGAAAGAAAATTCACCCCGAAATAAGCGTAAAATGCGAGTTTTTAAAGAGAGAAGCCTTCGCCCAGATAAACACGGCGCACATCTTCATTATTGACGATTTCCTCGGCATTACCTTCCATCAGAACACTGCCGTCATGGAGGATATAGGCACGATCCACAATACCCAGACAATCCCGCACGTTATGGTCGGTAATAAGCACACCAATACCACGGTCTTTCAGGTGGGCAATCAGGTTACGAATATCGTTGACCGCAATAGGATCAACACCGGCCAGAGGCTCGTCCAGCAGGATAAAATCTGGGCGCGCTGCCAAGGCACGCGCAATCTCGACACGGCGACGCTCACCGCCGGACAGAGCCACAGAGGGCGCTCGACGCAAGTGTTCAACGCGGAATTCAGCCAGAAGATCTTCCAGCATCTGCTCCTGATCTTCCTTGCTTAAATCCTGTAACTCAATGACTGCGCGCAGATTATCCTCGACATTCAAACCACGGAAAATAGAGGCTTCCTGAGGAAGATAGCCCACCCCGAGCCGCGAGCGACGATACATTGGCAAATCTGTAATATCCTGCCCATCCAGCAAAATTGCACCGCTATCCGACCCGATCAAACCCGTAATAATGTGGAAACAGGTGGTTTTACCCGCACCATTAGGGCCAAGCAGCGCAACCGCCTCTCCGCGGTTGATATTCAGGCTCACATCCCGCAAAACAGGGCGTTTTTTGTAGGATTTGGACAAGTGTAAAGCCGTCAACCCTTTCGGGACAGTCTTTAATCTTGGCTTGTGCTGTGATTGTTCAATCATATCAGTATCATACACCATTTACTTGGATAAGGCCAGCTTTATGCCGAGCCCGATCAGCAACCCACCGCAGACGCGTTCAAACCAATGCATGACAGCGGTAAAACGTCTTCTGATCGATGGCGTCGTTAAAAACATAACCACCGTTACAAACCAGAGGATTTCAAAGGTCACACAGGTTGCACCATAAAGGACACGCACCCATATCGGCGTAGTGGGCATGATGAATTGTGCAAAAACCGCCGTTAGAAACACAAAGGCTTTGGGGTTCAGAAGATTGGCCAGAAAGCCCTGTCCTATAGCGCCGAATACGGAGGGCTCTTTCGTGTCTACAGATACGGCCTTAATATCGTCTGTCAACGTTCTTTTAGGTGCTTTGATAGATTTTATACCTATATAGACCAGATATGCTGCGCCGGCATATTTGATAAAGTTTGATAAAAAGAGCGACTGGGAAATAATAACAGAAAGCCCCGCCAGAATAAGAATGATCTGCACCATTATACCCATACCAAGACCAAAGGCTGCAAGCAGCGCCGTTTTTCTTTGATACTTCAAAGCGCGGCTGATTGTAAACACGAATGCGGGCCCCGGGGACAAGACCGCTGCCAGATCAATTGACGCAAATAATAACCAGGTTAGAAATATTTCCATTATTCTGTTTTTTCTTCCGTCGGTTGATCCGGTTTTGTCTCGGATCCCGGATAAAATACGGCCCTTACACGGCCACTGTCTGTCCCGCCAACAACACCACCGAAGATGCGACTGACATTTGTTTTTAGATTTACATCCGCGCGTGTTCCTTCCAGAACATTCAGCCCGCGTGTAATTTTTACATTATCGTGAAGTTCTGCAATATCGGTTGCGGTGTTATAAATGCCACGATCGCCGCGCAAAACTTCTGTTGGGGTTGTTATCACAACATGGCCCAGCGCCTCAAGCGTTTTTAGAGAGCGCTTGCCTGTTTTATCTTCGGTGAATGTGGCAATCAGCTTATCAGCCTCCAGCTTGTCCCCCAAACGATAGGCCGCTGCATTGCCAACGGCCTCCAACCTTCCCTCATTCACCCAGTATTCAAGACGATCCTTGGCGGTAACGGTTTGATCATCGGAAACGAGTTTGAGATCACCACCTGTCATCACGGCGTATCCCTTATCAATGTCATAAGTGGCCTTATCACCGAAAGCTTTGCTTTGCGATGAAAGAATCTCGACCGTGCCTTCTGCAATAATTGTATAGATGTCGATACCGCCCTTTTTACCGTCACGATACTTGGCCGTTAGAAGATTAGACAGAAGTGTTGTGTCGCCCTGTGTTGCTTTCACATTTTTACGGGCCTTGAAATAGAGTTCGTTCCTGTGCCATTCCAGACTTTCATCTGCCGTTATTTCCAGAGGCTTTTGACGATCGGGATTAAGTGCGGTTTGCGCCTGTAATGGGACAGCATATAAATACAAGATCAGGAAAAGCGTAAGTAACCTCATTTACCTGCCCCCCCGAAACCATCTTCTAAAACCAGCTTCGCCGGGCCAGTAAATACAATTTCACCTGTATTACCGTTGGCGTGCACCCCTTTAGCATCAATGGACAGATCAGGGCCGCGACCTTGCACATCCTTTTCAGACCATGCAAAATTCTGGCGCATATCGATATGGGCCTCTTCGCTTTTAAGTGAATACCCCTGATCATGATCCAGAAAAACGCCGCCCTGTAAGAAGAATCGCTCGGAGTCCTGTCTATAGGCTCCGCTATCGGAACGCATGGTGACGCGTACACCATCTTGCATGGTCATAACACCCACAGGGTGTTCCAGCATAATTAAATCCTTGTTTTTTGATCCCTGTACAGCACGATCTGCTGTAATTTTATAGGGCTGGCTTTTTTTATCAATACTTTCGAATTTGGGGTTGATCAACTCGTTTTGCCGGATTGATTCCTCTGTAAACTCTGTTTTGTTTGGCTGTACCGGCGCGATCAGTTTGTCCTGTGCACCCGGATTAATATATAAAACAACAAAAACGCCCATAGCCGACAAGGGCAGCGCAAGACGCATCATACGCACAAAACGAGAATATCCGGAATCGAGACGCGCTGTATTGCCGCGTCTTGACAAACGATCCATGCGTTCTTTGTTTTCCGTATTTTCGAGTGCTTTTTCGATGTCCAAAATGCGTCACCTTAAGAGAAAGTGAGCAACACTATACTTTACGCAATCCCTGCTTGCAAACAATCTTGCAGACGAATCATGCCGCAAACATCTTTTCCATCCTTGACAATCAGGCTGGTGATATAGCGACCCGGGATTTTTGTCATCACATCAAGCGCCTCAACAGCCAGAGCATTTTGGTCAATGCTTTGGGGATCTTTGGTCATCACCTCGGTCACTGGTTTTTGTAGCAAATCCGGTGCCATGTGCCTTTTGAGGTCACCATCTGTAACAATACCCTGAAGGTTGTTCTTTTTATCCATCACCAGGACCGCACCAAGATTTTTCTCTGTGAGTACCAGCAGGGCCTCATCCATAAGCGCCGATTCAAAAACCACCGGAAGATCATCGCCCGATACCATTAATTCCGACACTTTCATAAGTTTCTGGCCAAGCTTTCCACCTGGGTGAAATACTTTATATTGTTCCGGCGTCAGGCCCATACGTTCAAGCAAAGCCACAGCTAATGCATCGCCAAAGGCAATCATCATTGTTGTAGATGTTGTCGGCGCAAGACCGTTGGGGCACACCTCCGGCACTTTGGGCATTAAAAGCCCGATATCCGCATGTTTTGCCAAGGTAGACTCAGGGTTACTGGTCATCGCAATCAGAGTGATGTTGTACCGGCGCGTATAGTGAATCAGGTCCGAGAGCTCCGAGTTCTCACCGGAATTGGACAGAATCAACACCACATCGTTTTCTGTCACCATACCCATGTCGCCATGGCTGGCCTCGCCCGGATGAACGAAGAAAGCGGGCGTTCCTGTGGAAGCTAGCGTTGCGGCAATTTTACGGGCCACATGTCCGCTTTTACCAATACCGGCAACAATCAAGCGGCCAGAGCCGGTGGATGTGGTTTTCATCTTATGTACAGCCTCTACGGCTTGTGCAAAATTCTGGTCAATAGAAACAGAAAGGGTTTTCAGGGCCTCCGCCTCTGAATCCAGAACATGTTTTGCACAGGCGATATCTTGAGAAGAACCATCCGTCATGCCTGTATTCCCCTTTTCCTGTCTTTTAATGTTCGAAAATATCGACATACCAACCTTCCAGATCCAGCCTTGCACGCGTTTCGACAAAATCAAAACACGCCTTAGCAAGATCAGCACGGCCTTCACGTTCCAGCATCTTATCAAGGACCGCCTTTATTTTATGCAGGTAATACACATCATTCGCGGCATAATTCATCTGCTCTGTGCTTAATTCCTCACTGCCCCAATCCGAAGATTGCTGGTTTTTGCTGATTTCAATATCCAGCAATTCCTTGCATAAATGCTTCAGCCCGTGTTTATCGGTGTAGGTTCGGGCAAGTTTGGACGCAATTTTCGTACAATAAATATTCGGGCATTCCACATCAAGGAACTTACGAAGCACCGCGACATCAAAGCGCGCAAAGTGAAAAAGCTTTAGAACCTTGGGGTCAGCAATCAATTTCTTGAGATTTGGGGCATCATAGTTTCGGTCAAACATTTGCACCAGATGGGCCTGACCGTCTCCAGCAGAGAGCTGTATTAAGCACAATCTGTCGCGTCTGGGCTTTAAACCCATTGTTTCCGTGTCAATTGCAACAACTGATCCCAAATCCAAATTATCCGGAATATCATTTTTATGAAGAGTAATGCTCATGCGAAATCCTTAAAATCATTCAAATCCTTATAATCTGGCATCAATAATGCTAAATTTAAATGCCGAGAATACTGTATAGTATTCAGAAAAGATTACAATATGAGCACACACTATGAATTATTAGTTTTTTTTTAAAGGTTTTTTTGCCATTATTATAACGGCTCGGCTGCGTATTAAAATTCGAGTGCACCACATTAGGAACATATCCATGAAAATCCTCGTTATTGATAGAGAAGAAATCACGGCACAGCTTATGAATAGCAGGCTTGAGCCGTTAGGACACCAAATCACACTGGAACCGGTTAAAAATAATGCGGTAGAGCGCCTTAAATCCGAACGTTACGACATGATTTTTGTCGACCCCGCCCCGTTAACGGATGCACGGCCTTTGGCCCTGAACCTGAGGCGCGGATCTGGCAATGATTTGTATATCGTGCAAATGGGCCATGATATTACACAAGGCGTTGCCATTAAGTCCGGCGCGAATGATGCTTTGAATAAACCAATTGACCCCCAGGCACTGGATAATACGGTAGAAAATGCAAAATACCTGACCTCTTTGATTAAGCGTATAGGGGATGAAAGTCAGGATTTCCCGAGCGCCAATGGTATTATCGCAAAATCCGCCTTTAACCAGTTATTTCTTTCTGCGATTGAACGCGCGGATCGTTATGGAGAGCGAACCTTCATTGTGTTTATCGGCATCAGCAATTATCGCGAAATTCTGGAGGGCGAAGGAGCATCCGCAGCAAATGTTGCTGCGGCAAAATTATCAAAATATCTTACCCGTCTACGCAGACAATCCGATATCATTGCGCAGACCGAAACCTTCGAATACGCACTTTTACTACAACGACCACAGTATGAATCTGAACCGATGGATGCCGCAAATCGTTTTGCCGAGGCTGTCCATAATTTCGATGACCTCTTTCAATCGGAAGGGATGGCGCCAAGAGCGTACGTCAAATTGATCGAACTTCCTGTTGGGTCACAGCTCATCCATCACGACATCGGCAAAGATGCAGATGATACGTTATAAATCTATACAATACCGTTCGTATCATTAGTATATTTTCGGGCCAAATTTACCCCCAGAATCCAAGTGCAGTTTTCCACTGCCGACCCCTTGCCCCCTGTGGATAAAAGGTCTATCATGGGCACATGGTGATCTTTAGCGCCCTCTGCGTACTATTTTAAAAAAACGTGATTTTTCAATATGTTAAGAGTAAGAAATATTCTTATATTCCTTGCCCTGCTGAGCGTACCCGCTCAACAGCCCCTTGCCTATGAGCAGAATTTACAAGACGGTAAAGATCATATTTTTTCTGCCGGTGAAATTCTTCATGTTTCGGTGCTGAATGAAGAGAGTTTATCGTCCGACTATACAATCGATGATACAGGAATGATCCTGATGCCCCTGATTGGAAAGGTTCACGTTGCAGGCCTCGATGCATCGGAAATTGAAATTTTTCTGAAGACCTATCTTCAAAATGGATTTATCTGGAACCCGGTTGTATCTGTTTACGGTGTACGTAAAAAAGGATTTTATATCATGGGCGCGGTCAGAACGCCGGGTCATTATGAGATGCCCGAAGACAATTTGAGTATTTTAAAAGCCGTCGCCCTTGCGGGCGGTTTTACCCCTGATGCTAATCAAGATGAATTTGAAATTGTGCGCAACACAGACGGCGAAGAAGATCGTTCGATTGTAAAAAATGCATCAAATATAAAATTAACCGGCGGTGATCTGATCATCGTCAGGGAGCGTTTCTAAAAGAGAGTATACTTTTATCTTATGACAAGTTTTAAGACAGGCCAGAATAAAAAAAAGGGACTCATGCATGTTTTGCATCGTCGATTCATGCTGATTTTCAGTATTACCTTTTTGGGATTTGCCCTGACGGCTCTTATTATACAAAATATCCAACCTGTCTACACGGCCACGGCACAAATTATATTCGAGCGGGAAGACCCTGTTTTTATCAAAACCCAGCAAACGCGTCTTGGCTCTTCCCAGATACTTGTACCGGTTATCCGCGATTTGGGTCTTGTTCATGACCCGCAATACACGCCGCAACCCAGTGTGTTCCAGCCAAATAACAGCTTCAAAAGCATTGATCCCTATAAAACACAGGACAAGCTTTCCAAAACCCTGATTAACAACCAGATCGAGCCTGTGTTAACCCAGTTTCAGCAAAATTTCTCTTCCTTTGTTATTCCCGGAACCTATATTGTCAGCCTATCCTATAGCAGCCCAAATCCGCGCATGGCTGCAAAAGTTGTAAACCGGATTGCCGAGACCTATCTGGAGACTCTAGAAACAAAAACGGTTACTAAAGCGAGAGATTACGAAGCGGAACAACGTCTTCAAGCCCTGAAGATGGATGTTGATAATGCTTTAGCCGATCTTGAAAATTTCCGCATGTTCCAGCAAAGATCAAAGCCATCTTTAACCCTAAAAAATCACCCTTCCGTAATGGAAGAAGAAGTCAGACTGCAATATGCCAAGGCAAAGGCTGCTTTAGCGCCTTTTACCAATCCGAGTGGCACGATTACCATGAACGACAAAGCTGCCGTTATTCTGAATTCCCCCGACGTACAGGCTTTGCAACTTGAAAAGCGGGAAGTCGAGCAGAAGCTAAAGCAGCTTTCTTATCGTTATGGCCCGAAACATCCCGAGATTATCGTTCTGACGAAACAGTTTGATGCCCTTCACCACAAACTCCAGCAGGAAAGAAGTGTAATTCTTTCACAGATCAGACAGGAATATGAGCAAGCTAAAGCGCAATTGGATGCCCTGACTAAGCCTGAAGCGCTTGAAACTGTAGAAGACACAACAATATCGAACGCGGCAAAAGCCAAATATGAAATGCTCAAAGGTATTGCTGATAAAGCGATAGGACGTTACGAAGCCTATCAAGTGGAGCTGAATGAAAAGCAAAAACAGGTTACCGTGTCTGAAAAACCTGCGAAAATTCTTGAAACTGCACATGTCCCGTATTTTCCGTCCTATCCAAAAAAATTGAGGCTCTTGAGCGCCGGAGGTTTGCTTTCATTGTTACTGGCCCTGCTTATGGCCTTTATTGTTGAAAAAACACGCAACACATTCTTAAGCGGCAGACAGTTAGAAGATATTCTTGGTCTTCCCTGCTACGCGCTTATTCCAAAAGCGGATAAAGAGAAAAATATTTCGGTGGCCGATCATGTTTTGCAAAACCCCTCTTCCGTTGTTGCAGAAGCCGTGCGCTCACTACGTCTTATTTTGAGATTGCGCGAGGATTCAAGCAAGGGCGAAGAGAACAAAGTTATTACCATTACGTCTTCTTTTCCAAACGAAGGGAAAACAACTCTTTCTGTATGGTTGGCGCGGCTGGCTGCAAAATCGGGCGAACGGGTTATCCTGATCGATGCCGATCTGCGCCGTCCCCGCGTTCACAAATCAATGGATCAAAAAAATACATTTTCTTTGGTAGAATATTTGAGCGGGCAAAATAAATTAGAGGACGTTATCAATACCTCCGATTCGTCTGGTCTTCATGTTATTTATGGCCGCGCGGTTCCCAATAGCGCGCTTGACCTGATCTCTTCAAACAAAATGGATGAATTGATCCGTTCCTTACGCAAAGCTTATGATCTTGTGATTATTGATTCCCCTGCCTGTATGGCTGTTTCCGATGCGCGCGCCCTACACAGATTGTCCGACCAACTGCTTTATGCCGTGCTTTGGAATAAAACCTCACGTGAAATTGTCCACAACGGAATTGCACAATTCGCTAAATTCGGAAACGCACCAATTGCAACGGTTTTGACGAATATTAACCTCAAAAAACACGTCCAATTCGGCTATGGTGATACGATTAAGTATTACGGGCAATATAAGCAGTATTACGCAAGATAAAATTCTCATATTATATAGGGTATGAGAATTAAGACACCCGTCAGTCCTCGCTCCAAAACCCTGTTCCTGATTGCACTATTTTCCTGCATCCAAATCGGGCTCGGTGTTGCTTTGATTAAACAAAGCGAACCGACAAAAGTGGCCAGCATCGATGTAACGCCATTTAAAACGGTAAACACAAAGCCTTTAATGCTTGAAAATAGCCAAATAGAGGGAACATCACTGGCGCAGGCTGAAGAACAGTATACGGTCAAGAAAAAGTGATTTCTTATTATAAGTCTAAACACCCGGGATTATTTATTTATATCGCGTTGGTTATAGCCAGTGTGTCGGCATTTCTGTTTGCAGATATTACGCCGCGGGATGTGGGCGCCCTTTCTATTTTGTGGAGCCTGTTTATTTTGGTACGGGTATTATCTTTCTATGAAATCGGCGCGTATTTCATTCCTTTCATGCAGGTGAATAGCCCGTCAAAGAATCATAATGCCTCGGCTCTTGCCCATGATTTAAAACAGAAAATGAATGCGACTGCCAACCTCAAGCGCGGTATTTTCGATATGAACGCCATGCATGAGCGCACTATGCTTTGGTTTGTACTTGCTCTTGTTTATGTCTGCTATCATCTGTATTCCCTCTATTACGCTTATACTCTGGATATGCTGCTGCAAAATATTTGTGTTTTCTTCATGATCGGTGCCGCATTCTGGTGCGGGCAGACCTATTCGAATAGCAAGTCAGCCTCCACTCTATTGATTGGCGTTTTTTGCGGCCTTTTCATGCTGGCCTTGTATAAGGTTTCGAATGGATTTTCTTTCGATTACACAGATACGTTTCTTCGTAGCTTTACCTATTACTATGATAATAGTGCCCTGCCTTTACTGGCTGCACTTATCGGGTACAGCGTCGTTATTCTGGTGCATTCCTGTTTTTATGGCGGGCAGTACAGAATGAATGCGTTAATGGGACTATGTGTTTTAAGCTTGCTGATTCTGTGCGGATTAACATTTACACCGGGAACAGAAATGGTGGCCTTCTGGATATCGGGATGGAGCCTGTTTTCAGTGTTCTGGATGAAATCATATTGCCAAAGTTACAGGCGTTATGCCCTGTATCAATGCGAATAATCCAAATATTCCTTGACTATATAAGAAAATAATCCTATTATAACGCAAAACACCCGAAATACGTTTATTTTCATGCCCGCATTTGCGGGCTTTTTTGTTTTTAAGGAGAAAGAAATGACCACTTTACTACCACAGGATTTAAACGATAATCCTATTCCCGCGCTGCGTATGAAACCATCCGGCGCGCACACGATTGCAATTGGTGCAGCTTCTGCCCGTAACAGCTCAGGCTTTGCCGCCGATACACAGATTGTCAGCCTCTATGCAGATGTGCCGACCTATCTTGCCTTTGGTGATTCTTCGGTTACAGCGAGCGCAACCGATCACTTTCTGCCGGCAGGCCTTTACTATGATGTTTGTATCGGTGGTGATACCGGCGCGCATTATACGCATATTGCCGTACTTCAGGCAGATACTTCCGGCACTTTATATATTTCTGAAAAGGAATAAATTTATGCTCTGGAGCGGAGGGCTGTCGTGATTGTCCCGTCATCGAGGTAATCCAGCTCTCCTCCTACGGGGACGCCATGGGCAAGATGCGAAACTTTTACGCCCAGCGGGATCAAGTGATCGGAAATATAATGGGCCGTTGATTGCCCGTCGACAGTGGCACTGAGCCCTAGAATCACCTCCTCGACCTTGCCTTCGGAAACTTTCACACGTTGAACAAGATGGTCTATGCGCAAATCTTCCGGCCCGATACCGTCAAGCGCGGAAAGTAAGCCACCCAGCACATGATACAGGCCTCTATAGGAACCTGTGCGCTCAATCGCCCAGACATCACTGACCTGCGCGACGACACAAATCTGGCTTTCATCCCTTTTGGGGCTTCTACAGATTCCACAGGGATCGGCCATATCCAGATTACCGCATGTTGAACAGCTTTTGACATTTTCGGCCGCATCGGCCAAGGCGTGCGCCAAGGGCATCATTAAGGTTGAACGTTTGGATAAAAGCTGCAGGGCAATGCGCCGCGCCGAGCGGTTACCAAGACCAGGCAGGCCGGACAAAAGACGTATCAGATTATCCAGCGGGCCTTCAGTCATTATACGATGGTTTCCCGTCTAACTTGTTTGGATCTAGATAAACAAATAAATCCGAATCGTGTTTCATTCCGCTTTTAAGATAGAACAGCTCGACTTCCGTAATCATGCCCTGTTGATCCACTACGCGCCATTTTTTAAGCTCGAATGGCTTTTCCGAAAAGGCAAAGGTGATTGATCCGGCGTCAGGGTCTTCTGCCTGTACGACTTTGATCTGAAGCAACCCTCCCGCCACAAAAGCATCCTTCACCGTTAAATCATCAGAGAGCGAAAAATTTTTGCGCAAAAAGAAATTTGCCAGTGTGGATTGAATAGGCGCGTTGGTTTGCTCTTGCAATTCCGCATCATAAAAATAAATAAAGGCGCCATCGGCAACCACAAAATTTTCAACCGGCGGATCATATTCAAAGCGTAGTTTTCCCGGACGGTTAAGATAAAATGTGCCGACCAGTTGTGTACCGTCATGTGTGGTCTGCACAAATCTGGCCTGTGCCGTTTTCATATCCTGTAAATATTTTTCGGCCTGCTCGATTTGCTGGGCATCGGCCTCTTTTACGTCGTCATTCGCAATCACGGGAGATGCGATAAAAACCAGCAACACAATGTAAAGGGAATGAATAATATATTTCATGAAATGTTACGCCTTCAAAAATCAGGTTTTACCTTAACAACTTCGCGCAGATCCGCAAAGCGTTACCATACAGGGTGATACGTTTATATTGCGGAAAACCTTTTTATTAAACGCCGCTATGGTCGTTAATCAGAATCTGGCGTTTACCGGTTGAACTGGCCGGAGAGATCACACCTTGCCGTTCCATTTCCTCGACAATACGCGCCGCGCGGTTATATCCGATTTGCAGGTGACGCTGGATAAAGCTGGTGGAGACTTTGCCTTCACGGGCAATGACCGCTACAGCTTGGTCATATAGTTCGTCCACACTGTCTGATCCACCACCACCAAACATGGCATTCAGGACCTCGCTGCCGAAATCACCTTCTTCGCTGGTGACATCATCGATATAGCTCGGTGCACCTTGTTCACGCAGATAGTCAGCTGTTTTTTCAACATCGCTGTCACTTACGAATGGTCCGTGTACCCGGGTTATGCGACCACCAGGTGCCATATAAAGCATATCCCCCATACCGAGCAATTGTTCCGCCCCGCCATCGCCAAGGATAGTACGGCTGTCGATTTTAGAGGTAACCTGAAAACTGATTCGGGTTGGAAAGTTTGCTTTGACCACACCGGTAATGACATCAACGGATGGCCTTTGTGTTGCCATGATCAGGTGTATACCGGCGGCACGCGCCATTTGCGCCAGACGTTGAATCGCGTTTTCAACATCTTTTCCCGCGACCAGCATCAGATCGGCAAACTCATCAACAATAACCACAATAAAGGGCAACTCTGCCAGATGCATTTCCTGATCTTCAAAAGTTGGCTTGCCTGTATCCGGATCGAAACCGGTTTGTACCTTGTGCATGATCTTCTCATCATTTTTG
Organism: uncultured Micavibrio sp.; assembly: GCA_964352665.1. GTDB lineage: Bacteria > Pseudomonadota > Alphaproteobacteria > Micavibrionales > Micavibrionaceae > UBA1672. The sequence goes on along the minus strand of CAYGSJ010000005.1, from coordinate 93,965 downwards.
AGCGCCTCACGCATACGCTGGTTATAGCCCTCAATATTACGCACACCGAGCTTTGACATGTTACGATAGCGGTCTTCCATCTCGCGCACCGCCCATTTCAACGAGACCACAGCCTTGCCCGGCTCGGTCACCACGGGAGTAAGCAGATGGGGAATATCATCATAAACAGAGAGTTCCAGCATTTTCGGATCGATCATGATGAAGCGGCACTGCTCTGGCGATAAACGGAAGAGCAACGACATAATCATCGTATTCACCGCAACCGACTTACCCGATCCGGTTGTACCGGCCACAAGCAAGTGCGGCATTTTCGCAAGATCAGCAAGTATAGGCTTGCCGCCGATATCCTTACCGAGAATCAATGGAAGTTTGGCCGCCGTCTTTTCATACATGCGCGATGACAACATTTCCTTCATATAGACGGTCTGGCGCGTTTTGTTCGGCAATTCAATACCGATCACGTTGCGGCCCGGCACAACGGCACAGCGCACAGAAACAGCAGACATAGAACGTGCGATATCATCACTTAAAGAAATCACGCGCGATGTTTTGGTTCCGGGGGCCGGTTCGAATTCGTAAAGTGTCACAACAGGGCCCGGATGGATACTGACGATATCTCCACTGATATTAAAGTCGGCCAGAACACTGCGTAGAAGTTCGGCATTACGGCGCAGCGCATCCTCGTTCAAATTGGTTTCTATTTCCTCTTCGGGCACGTCCTGAATCAGTGACAGTGGCGGTAATTCCCATTCACCGTCAACATCGGACAGTGCGAATCGCTGTTGTGAGTTATCTCTTATTTTAACGGGTTTGGCATCTGCTGCCTGAGGTTTAACAACCGGAATAGAAACCTTTGGTTTTCTAGCCCTTAGGACAGGTTCTTCCTCTTCTTCCTCTTCTTCCTCTTCCTCGTATTCCCCTTCCTCGTATTCTTCTTCCTCTTCTTCGTATTCTTCTTCTTCCTCCTCCTCTTCTTCCTCTTCCTCGGCTTCTGCTCTTGCAAGCGCGCGCGCCTCACGGATTTCCATGATCTTATCAATGATACCAAGTCTTATAGGCTCGGCCTCATATTCCGGATCATTGTAGTGCATCACCCAGTTATAAAATCCGTGCCCAAGAGAAACAAAAAAGCCCGCAACAGAATAAGCGGCGATCTTGACCCGAAACCACATCGAAGCAATTTCATAGCCCGTAAAGGCCGCACCATATAAAAACGACGCCAGCGCCAGAACAGAGAAAACACCCGCAATCGTGACAGGAAGATAAGAAAATTCAAAACCATGTGTCAGTGCATTAATCTGATTATGAATGAGAACGCCGGCACTGCTGCCGAGATAAGGGTGAACAGACCAATTCCCCGCAGGCACATGCGCCAAGGCCACAGATGCCATCACCGAGGATACAAGAATAGAGGCCAGCCTTAATGTAATCGGGCGGATGGATTGCCTTTGATAAAGTCTAAACCCCCAAAACAAAAAACACAAAGCAAGAACAAAAGCACCGCCGCCTAAAGTCTGGAGCAAAATATCGGATAACCATGCCCCCGGCAGCCCTCCCAGATTATGGATGATCTGGTCGTCTAAATTGGGCGCTGTATTCCACGAGGGATCAGCCTTGTTATAAGACAATAATGACGCGGCAATAAAGGCGCCAAAAACAAAAACAACCAATGAAACACTATCCACCAAACGGCGGGCAATGAAAGCCTGTATGGAGTCGGGCAAAAAAGAAGACTTTTTCTTTTTGCGTGACCGTTTAATTTTGCGTGACCGCGCCATGTATAGTCCTATTATTTACTGATATTCTATCATGATTGTCGGGCAAGGATTATGCCAAAGATACAGTTGTATTATAGACTGTTTGTTACGGTAAACTCAATACATCCCCAAAAAAAGACTTTAAAACTTGCGGATTTATTTTTTTGTTAAGACTTCGTTAACTTTTGACGCGCTATCGTAGCGACAGATTTTTCGTGATTCTTCATTTATGGATGATTTTAATATGCCCTACACACACACGCACCTTCGGGTGGATGATAAAAATGCGCCTCATTACTCTGTTTATACCTATTCTAAAAGCGACCGCAATTCCTTAACACCCAAATGGGAAAAGGTTAGCGGCACACGGAATATGAAGCGCGCGATTCGTCATGCGAAACTTCTGAATTACAGAAGAAAGTATGAAAGAGTGGAAATCCAGAAACGCTTTTTTTGCAAGAGCAGAAAAAAAGTAGTTGGAAAAACATTCCGCACCTACGAGCCACGCGATAATTTCTGGCTTAATGTTGTGCAATCGCTGTCTTTTTACACAAGTAACAAAAACAGTTAATCAAGAATACCTAGCGGATCTTGAGAAACCAAATCGCCAATTTGTTCGTAAACATTTGCGTTTTCGTACATTTGCTCTCTGATCGGCTCGTTTTGATCGGCCAAAGTTCTAAAAAACCCTGCGGCATCTTTCAATAGCCGACCCGTTAATTCAGCGTGGGACGATCCTTCAAGAGCACCCTCCGGATCATGTGCAATCAATGAACCCATTTGTTCAAATACTGTTGCATTCTCTGTCATTTGCTCGCTTAGGTCTTCATTTTGCTCGGCAAGTGTTTTGAAAAACGTTGCAGCATCAACAAGAAGTTTGCTGGCGAGTTCTGCATGTGTTGGCATCGAGTATTCCTTCTAACGTTATTTAAGCGATCTCATTTTGCCCTAACATTAACATGAATTTCATTAACCCATGCAAGGCTTTATTTAAAATTACAGGAATTTGGCATGAATTCAGGCCGCTTCCTGTGTTCTTTTCTTATGAGTTTGGCGCGTTGCATGCGCCTTATAAGCTCCTAGAACCTTTACATTTTTTGCAAAAAATCCTAATTCGTCCAATGCATTTTGAAAAGGCGGACTTTCCGGATGCCCCTCTACGTCACAGAAGAAGCGCGCCGCCTGAAAATTTTCATCCACATAGGATTCCAACTTTGTCAGGCTGAGACTGTTTGTCGCAAACCCTCCCAACGCCTTATACAAAGAAGCGGGAATATTGCGCACTTCGAATAACAAGCTGGTCAGGACATCATCATCATCCAATGAAGGGTATTGCGGCTCGGGCGAGAGAATCAAAAACCGCGTTGTGTTGTGCTTTTGATCTTCTATCTCGCTTTCAATGATATCCAGACCATATATTTCAGCTGCCAGAGCAGAGGCGATCGCAGCGTGCTGTTTATCCTTTTTCACAGAAATTTCGCTGGCGGCACCTGCCGTATCCGCATGAACATGTGCCTTAACATTCAGTTTTTTCAGAAATTCACGGCATTGGGGAATTGCGTGAACGTGGCTATGCACATATTTAATATCCTCCAATTTTGTACCGGGCACACCTAAAAGCATATGGTTGATCGGCTGGAAATGCTCACCGATAATATAGAGGTTGCCCTTTGGCATCAGGTGGTGAACGTCAGCCACGCGCCCTGCAATCGTATTATCCACGGGAATCATGGCCAGATCGGTTTGACCATCCTGCACTGCCTTGAATGCATCATCAAAAGAATCACATGGTAATGTTTCCAACCCCTGAAAGACCGAACGGCATGCCATATCTGAGTACGCACCATGCGCCCCTTGAAAAGCAATTGATTTATATTGTTTTGTCATCATGTCCTCTTCAAACCTCTGCAATTATAATATTTTGTATTTTTTGGTTGAATGACTATACGCAAACTGTATATCTATGTCGACAAAAGGACGAAAACTATGGTAGTTTGTTGTCGATATTATGACTTTTCAATCTGAATTGTTGTTTTTTGGCACCAAGTTACAGTCTTTTTAGCTTTTACAGCGCATACACTAACATTAATGAAGATGGGTAAATTCATCTATGTCCAGTTTTGAACTCAATAAAATATTTGCAGCCATTTTGTCTGTTGCACTTGTCATTATGCTTTCCGGTTTTATAGCCAATAAAGCAGTTTTTGTCGAAGATCTGGACAAAGATGCCATTGAAATCGAGGGGGCAGAGCTTGACGGACATGGCGGTGGGCATGGGGCACAAAGTGGCCCTCAAATACCCGAGCCGATTTTGGGATTGCTCGCACAAGCCGATATAGAGCGTGGCGCTAAAGTTTCAAAGACCTGCGTTGCCTGCCACTCTTTCGAAAAAGGCGGCCCCGTTAAACAAGGCCCGAATCTCTGGAATATTGTACAAAAATTAAAATGCGAGACAAGCGGCTTTGCCTATTCGGATGCTTTGAAGTCACTTGAAGGAAAATGGGATTATGACTCTTTAAACAAATTCATTGCAAAGCCCAAACAATATGCACCGGGCACAAAAATGAATTTTGTTGGTATTAAAAAGCCCGAAGATCGTGCCGCTGTGATTGCATGGCTGAGACAACAATCAGATTCGCCTGCCCCGTTGCCGTCACAAGCAGAAATTGACGCGGAAATGGCAGCCTTTGCGCCAGTAACACCGGAAGAGCACGGAGCGGAAGCGCCGGAAGAAACAACACATGAAGAAGATGCTCCTGCGCATTAATGCTTGATATCAGGCTTTATTTTCCCAGCCACCGGCTTCGTTTTGTTGCCAGTATGTTACATCGAATTTCTGTTCTTTATACACTTTCCAGCGTTCGCGAGCAGCGGCTATTGCCTCTTTATCCTGACCATCAAGCATTTCACAGCATAACTTGAAATCGCCATGCTTATCCGATTGCGCGCCCTGACAAATGATGAGCAGATCAGCATCGTTCAGATTTTCATCCGTCGTTGTTAGCAAGATTGGCTGGCGCTCTGTATGGTCGTCATTTGCCGCGCCATGGGGCAAGAAGCTGTCGGGGTGAAACGTCCAGAGATGATCATTCATATCCTTCAGCGTTCTTTCATCCGGCATTTTCACAAGGATGCGATGTCCCTTCTCCAAAGCCTTGGACAAGATCAAAGGCAAGACATGATGTTGTGGTCTATTTTGCAGATGGTAAAAACGAATTTCAGTCATGCTTGATCTTCCTCACTCACCCGATCGTTGTAAAGATGGACATTTCCATGATGATCTTCGATTGTGTATAACTCATTATCATCTGTACGCACGTCACCCCCGCAAACAGGAATTTTCCCATACCCGCCCGGAATGTCCAGCATATATTTTGGCAAACAAATTCCCGAAACATTCGCATGCAGCTCTTTCATGAGCTCTCGCCCTCTTTTTAAAGAGACCCGAAAATGAGAGGTCCCTTTTGCCCGATCGGGATGATGAATGTAATAAGGGCGCACGTGCAACAAGACCAGTTTTCTAAAAAGTTGTTCCAGTATTTTTGCATCATCATTCACATCCTTCAAGAGAACCGACTGCGACAAAACCATGCATCCTGCATCACGAAGGGTCATGATTTTTTGCTCCACTTCATGCGTCAGTTCACCTATATGATTAACGTGCAAAACCACTTGCATTGCTTTGCTTGACGATTTCAAAACGGATATTATCGTTTCTGTGATTTGGTCCGGTTTTGCGACTGGCACGCGCGTATGAACCCGAAGCACCTTTACGTGGTCAATTTGATTTATTGCATCGATAATTTTTTGCAGTCGCCGCGAGGAAAGGACCAATGGGTCACCTCCCGTTAAAATCACCTCCCATATTTCGGGATGACTTTTTATGTAGGTAATCGCCGCGTCGAAATCTTCGTCACGAAGAGGGTCAGATCCCTGTCCGATCATTTCACGACGAAAACAATAGCGGCAATACACAGCGCATATATTGACCACCTTGAATAAAACACGATCAGGGTATCTGTGAACAATCCCCTTTACAGGTTCGTGTTTTTTATCCCCAATCGGATCGGACTGTTCATCTTGTAAAGTGTCAAGTTCCTTTACATCAGGAATGTATTGTTTGCCGACCGGATCATTTTTATCGGTTATCAATTTTCGAATATGCGGTGTGATCGCGATGTCGTATTTTTTCTTGAGGCGATCATAATCACTTTTTTGTTCAGAGGATATCAAGCCCTCATCCACAAGTTCATCCACAGTGGTGATTGTTTTTCGATTCATAACAATTTGTACTTAAATATTTGTTTTTAACTTTGTTCGTAATTATCCGCGACAAAGCGATTAAGCACACGCACCCCGAACCCGGTGCCGTATTTTGGCGTCACGTCTTTTTCCGTCTTGATCCACGCTGTACCGGCAATATCCATATGCGCCCAGCGTGTGCCGTCGTTAATAAAGTGCCACAGGAAGCCCGCAGCGGTGCAAGACCCCGCTCCACGGCCGGATTTCGCCATATTTTGTGTATCGGAAATGGTCCCTTCCATATCTTTTTTCCAGATCTCGTCCAAAGGCATACGCCAGAGTTTTTCGTCTGTTTTCTTGCCGGCAAGTTCCAATTGTTCCCACATAGCATCGTCGGTTACAAATGTGCCGCAATATTCATTGCCCAGCGCAATGATCATGGCCCCGGTCAATGTGGCAAGATCAACGATTAGCGATGGTTCATAGATATCCTGCACATAGGATAGCGCGTCTGCCAGTACAAGGCGGCCTTCTGCGTCGGTATTAAGAACCTCCACGGTTTTACCGGAGTATGATGTCACAATATCGGCCGGACGATAGGCACGTGCAGAAGGCATGTTTTCCACAAGACCGACAACACCAACGACATTGACCTTTGCCTTGCGCAGTGCAAGAGATTTTATGAGCCCGACAACCGCAGCCGACCCGCCCATATCCATTTTCATTTCTTCCATACCGGCGCCAGGTTTCAGGGAAATACCGCCCGTATCAAAAGTTACGCCCTTCCCTACAAAAGCAAGCGGGGCCTCCGAAGACATTTTATTTCCTTTCCAGCGCATGATCACCATACGCGGCGGATTATCCGATCCCTGCCCAACAGCCAGAAGCGCACCCATACCGAGTTTACGCATTTTCTTCTCGTCCAGAATTTCAATCTCGACGCCCAATGGCTTCAATTGTTCTTTGATACGCTTGGCATATGCATCGGGATAAAGCTCGTTTGGTGGCTCGTTCACTAGATCACGTGCCCAGAACGTACCTTCTATCGCGCTTGCTTCGAAAGCGTAATCCTCGCTGGAACGATCACTGTCGAAGAGAACGAAATGTGCCTTTTTCATTGGCATCTTTTTTCCGTCTTCGTCAGGCTTTTCTGATTGATACAGTTCGAATTTATAGGATTTCAGCTTTAACCCTGTCGCCACACCTGTTGCAAATTCAGCAGAATTGGTTAGTGCATTATCGACATAGAACTCGATTGATTCAATTTTTTTGCTCTCCAGAGCCGTAAGCAATTTGCCACCCAATTTCTCTGATTCAATTCTGTTCAGCTTTTGCTTGTCGCCACATCCAAACAAAATCAGATAAGAATACGGGGTTTCCTCGGGCAGCATCAGAATTTCGATTTGCCCCGATTTTCCGGTAAAACTTTTGCTTTTTTCAATCACATGATCTACAAACCCCTTGAATTCATAGTTTAGTGATCCGACAGAGGAACAGGGCTCCTTGTCATCGTAAAAACATAACACGGCCGCATCCGTGTTTTTTTGGGGTGCTTTAGAAAATGAAATCTCGACTGTCATATTCCAATCCTGATGGTAAACTGTTTTCGTATTTATTGATGGACACATACTATAGTCGCTTTTATTGAAATGGCCAGCATGAACAGACCAACAGCATGAAAATTCTTGATTTTTGCCTTTTACGGAATTTACTGATCGCCACAACATTTGTGGCCGTGATTCTTGCTTTTGTCATTTTTTTGACGCAATCCCTTAAGTTTCTGGAGATTGTTATTAGCGCAGGATCGTCCGGCAGCGCGTTTTTCCTGCTGACCAGCCTTGCCCTGCCAAGATTTTTCGAAGTCATTTTGCCGATCTCTGTGATGTCGGCCACCTTGTTCCTTTATAATAAAATGACGCTGGACTCGGAACTGATCGCGATGCGTTCAACCGGCTTCTCTGCTTTTGATCTTGCTAAACCTGCTTTGATCATGGGGCTGATCACCACTGTAATTTTGTGGGGCATAACCATGTGGCTTGCGCCTTATTCCCTTTCTAAAATGCTGGTTATGCGCCAGCAACTCAAAACCGAGTTTTCGACTTTGCTGTTTAAAGAAGGCGTGTTTAATCAGGTTGGAAGGGGCCTGACGGTTTATATTCGCGAGCGCACCAGCGAGGGTGAACTTGCCGGCCTTATGATTCATGATACACGCGACACAACGAATCCACCCTCAACAGTTTTAGCAAAGCGCGGGATGATCGTTTCTAATGAAGGTGGTCAGCAGGTTGTCGTTTTTGATGGTTCAAGGCAATCCTATGAGAAGAAGTCAGGGATTTTGCAAAGGCTTGCCTTTGATCGTTACACAATTGACTTACCCGAAGCTGGCCCAGTGCGCAAAAGATGGGCCGAACCGGACGAGCGCACAATTTTTCAACTGTTAAAGCCTGACATCAGAAATGCGCGGGATTTGGAAAATCTGCATAATTTTTCCATTGAAATTCACCGGCGATTATTGGCGCCACTTCTGGCCTTTGCTTTTCCTCTGATCGCGCTCACAATATTGTTGTTGGGCCCTGTTGATCGAAGGGGGCAAACTGTCAAAATTGGCACCTCGATTGTTGTGATCATGCTTATACAAGGGATGTTTCTTGCCGCCTATAACCTTGCACAAAATAGCAATGCGGGTCTTATTTTTATGTATGTTCTGGTTTTTGTTCCGATTGTAATATGTCTGTTCTTTCTAAGCGGATTCAGTGAGAAATACAGGCGCCAGCTCCTCTATCCAGCAAGAAGGTTAAAGCCGTGAAAATTACCACTACGTTAAGCCTTTATCTTGCCAAACGATATTTTGTAAATCTTTTGATTTTACTGGGAGCCCTGCTGGTTGTAATTTATCTTTTTGACACGGTCGAACTGATCCGTCGCGGCAGTAAACATGCGGATGTTACATTGAGCCTTATTCTACAGATGGGTCTGTTTAAATTACCGGAAGTAGCGCAAACCCTGTTTCCTTTTGGTGTTCTGTTCAGCGCAATGTTTACATTCTGGCAGCTTACACGGCGTTATGAATTGATCGTTGTACGCTCCTCCGGTTTTTCAATCTGGCAGTTCCTATTACCTATTAGCGCAGTGGCCATTTTATTCGGACTTGTCCAGATGACCATTCTGAACCCTGTGGGTGCGGTTTTCATCGGAAAGTTTGAAGATCTTGAGCGCACTTATTTAAAACGGCAGGAAAACCAGATTGCTATTTTTCAGGAAGGCCTGTGGCTAAAGCAAGCCATTTTGATTGAATCCAAAATACCTGAAAACAGTGATACTGGCGAGAACAGCCAAAAAGAGCCAGAGCTTGTTGATGGCTATATCATTCTTCATGCCCAAAAAGTGCAGCAGCCCGCGTGGATTTTAAAGGATGTTTCTGTCTTTTATTTTACCGATAATGATCGTTTTTTACAGCGCATTGATGCAGAAAGCGCCACGCTGGCGAATAATATGTGGACTTTGAACGAGGTCACCGTCCATAAAAGCCAAACTGCCCCGACAAAAGTGACGATTTATAACTTGCCCACCACATTAACAACGCAAGACATAGAGGAAAGCTTCTCTTCGCCCGAAAGCATGTCTTTCTGGAAGCTACCTGCCTACATCAAGACTCTGGAGCAAACGGGATTTGATGCAACAAGGCTAAAGGTTTATTATCATAATCTTTTGGCACAGCCTTTGATGTTTTGTGCGATGATTCTTCTGGCGGCAACGGTTTCTATGCGCCCCCCGAGATCTCGGGGCACTTTTTTGCTGATTTCCAGTGGCATTTTTATAGGATTTATTGTGTTTTTTATGTCTTCATTCCTGCAGGCGATGGGATCATCCCAGCAAATACCGGTGTTACTAGCGGCCTGGTCTCCTGCCCTTATCTGCTTTCTTCTTGGACTTTCTGTGATGATGAATCTGGAAGATGGTTAAGAGAGGAAGTTCATACACAATTTTTTAATTGCTTTTATATTAACCAATTGATAATCAACACATGATACTTAAAGTATAGGGTATATCTGCGTAAAGAATCTAAATCATAAAAATCAGGACCTCTCACATGAGACTTTATTCAAGCCAAGAATCCCGCAATCTTTTAGATTTTCCGGGGTTTTCACGTATTTGCCTTATGATTATGGCAAGTATAAATCTTGCCGCCTGTGCGACGGCGAGCGGTCCTAATACGATTTATGAGGCCGGTATAGAGATTCAAGACCCTTTCGAAAACCAAAACCGTCAGGTTATGGCCTTTAACCGTGCCGTTGATAAAACAATCATCCATCCGGTTGTTAAGGGATACAGGGCTGTCGCCCCTGAGCCAGTCAGAAGTGGTATTCGAAATTTCCTGAGAAATCTGAAAAGTCCTATTACGCTTGCAAACCAAGTTTTACAAGGTGATTTGGGAGGTGCAAAAGATGTTGTTTTACGTGCCGTAATCAACACGACGGTTGGTGTTGCCGGCCTGTTTGATGTTGCCGGCTATGAAGGCATAGAATACGAACCCGAAGATTTTGGCCAAACTCTTGCTGTTTGGGGCGTGGGGTATGGCCCGTATATTGTGGCACCGTTTATCGGCCCATCTTCTATGCGTGATTACAGCGGGTATTTTGTGGATTCTATCGCTGACCCTCTACGTTGGTATTTGTTTAATACAGACCATGAAGATATTTATTACGCCAAATTCGGCGTCGAGTATCTCGATCTTCGAGAATCGCTCATGGATGCCTTGAATGATCTGGAATCCAGCTCGTTTGACTACTATGCGGCTGTGCGAAGCACATATTACCAGCATAGGCAGGCTCTTATTTTAGATCATAAGGGCACTGCACAAACTTCTATTCCTGCCATTCCGTATTATGAGGATGAATAGAGTTTTCTTTTAGGTTATTTAAGGAATCTTTTAGTATAATGAAGTTTGTGTTTGAGTCTTTTTAGGAGATACCTTTGACAACCCGTAAGTACATTTTATCGGCAACGACTGCTGCCCTTGTGTTTATATCCATTAATGTCGGCGCAGCGCCCCTGTTTATCGGTCACGATACTGGCGGTCATGTCGTTTTCGTTAATGGCAGCGCTCTCGAGGATAAATCCCGCAGCTTTGTTTCAAATCTATCTTCCGAAGGCATCGGTCTTATCAGCGATGAAGCTCTTTCACTAGATCAGAGAGAGAAGAAATTCCGAGTGCTTCTTAACAAAAATTTTGATATGAAGACCATAGGACGCTTTGCCTTGGGACGATATTGGAAGACCAGTTCCCAGAAACAGCAAAAGGAATATCTCGATCTTTTCGAAGATATGATCGTGCGCGTTTATTCCAAACGTTTCAGCGATTATAACGGGGAAGAACTGGACGTTGTTGCTGCACGGCCAGAAGGAAAATCAGACACTCTGGTCTCCTCTGTTCTTGTTCCCCAAAGCGGCCCAAAGATTTCCATTGACTGGCGGGTGCGACAAAAAAAGGATGGCCAGCTGAAAATCGTTGATATCATCGTCGAGGGCGTAAGTATGTCCCTGACGCAACGTTCCGACTTCGCCTCGGTCATACAGCGCGGCGGCGGCAGCATAGATGTCCTGCTTGAACATTTGCGATCTTCCGAACATAAATAATATAAGATTTTTTAGGCCAGTCCCTGAATAACAGCCTGATCTTGAACAGCCGAGGAATTTCCACCCTTCATTCTGGCAATCATCGTTGTTACTTGTGCATTTGCCATTTGGGTTGATCTGTACATCTGGCTGGCCAGCTTACCTGCAGGGTCTCCTGCCGTTTCCTGGAATGTACTGACGGTCACGCCCATCCAGCGCATAATCGCATTCGGAATTTCATCAACCAGTTTGAAACAGGACAGCCCGATCATATAGACAAGCACAACGTAAATGACTGTATAGAACAGCTCATCTATGGGGCTGCGCCAGTAGTCAATACTGTCTCCGCCCGGCATGGAAACGGTTGCAGGGAAGAATATCTCAATTTTCATATCATAACCAGTCGCGGTGAACACCAGAAGTTCAAAAACTTCGTGCAGTGTATCCACCAGCGCCGTAAAGAGAGCAATACTAGCCAGTAATCCGACGATTATCAAAGTCGGTCGCAGCAGAATTTCAAAGAGCAAGAAATAGCCGTTTGTGGCAAGCGGTCCCGGCAGTCCTTCCCCATCAATCTTGATATGCGCCAGTGCCCAAAGCGGCATGGCCACGACGGCTTCGAATATACTTTTGATCCATCCACTAAAGGCAAAGAAGAAATAAATAAACGGCAAGATAGGCAAAACGTAATACAGCATAAAGCCAATGGACAAAGTAATAAGGCTGAACTGTACTAAAAATTCTCCCCCTGCCTGTCCTAATTTTCCGATAAATTCATCAGATAGGATCTCTCCGATACCTTGCCCGATAATACCTGCAAATAGATTACGCAAAGAGGCATCAACAATAGATTTTCCGGCAGAACTCAGCATTGCAAGCGGGTGCGCGCCTTTATTATCATAGATATTCAAAAGACCATTGGTTCCGAAAACCGTGTTTATGAAATCTATAACAGCATTCTTTGAAGATCGTGTGAAAACCGTCTCCTGCACATCAGTCCCGGTCCAGAATTTAAAGTCACTGTAGTACAGCGCCGCAAGATACTGGTCCCCTGGTCTTGGTAAATCTGCCATTTTTCCGTTTTGGAGACGTGGATTGAAGCGGTCTCCATAGGAAAAGTTTGCATCATGCGTTTTATGCTGGTCTGCAATTTGTTCCATAACCTTTGGGTATACGAAAACGCGCGGCATGTTTTGCATTGCCGCACTGACGACACCATTCAGTTCTGCAATTCTGTTATACCATAGAGCAGCCGCAGCCCACCCTCTTTCTCTAAGGGCGGAAGGCATAAGGAGGTTTCCTTTATACGTTCCGTCAGCAACAGCATTTAACAACTCTTCCATAGTATACGGGTTCAGTGATGCCGTAAGAGATGTCCAGTCATATACCAATCCATTGATATAATATTCGTTCAAAGCATCGAATAGCTCTATATCCGCTCTTGATGCGTTGACCGTCAGCAGTTTGGTTGGAGATGTAAAAACAAATTGTCTTGGCGGCGATACAGAATAGCTCTGATCAATACAAGCCGGATCCTGATCGTATGGCAATGTTGACTTGATCATACACATAACAGTTTCATCGGCGGCTGTTTCTTCTGCGCCTAGATAATCCCATATTGCTTCGTAAAAGTTTTCCTGTATCCCGTAAACACCGCCTGGTGCCGGTCCAATGATAAACTTGTCGAGAGATGTCAAATCAAACTGTAATTCCCCACATGTTGGTTCAACATAGGCCCAATGTTCTGTATAAGCATCAAATCTTTGGTTGGGTTCAAGCACTTGTGTAGCCGGTGCACCGGCTACACCTGAAGGGTCTGCAGATTCTGACTGCGGTGGATTGCGGTGGCCAAAGCGTAATATTATTGTGTTGTATCGGGAGAATATCGCGGCATTCTCCAGTGTTGATGTTCCGGCAAAGTAGTCCAGATAATCATTGGTTGTGCCACCCATATTGGCAAAGGTAGCAGCTGCGCCAGTATGCAAACTAACGGGTGTTGTATCATCATTATGAGGTCTTATGAGGTAAGGATAAATATCAATACCGTTCACAACTTTTTCAGCCACAATGCAAAGACGCACAAGGTGCATGAATTGTGTTAGTCCCCCCGATTCAGGCGGGCGGAGATATGCAACCATTTCTTTTCTTTCGCCAAGAAATTCGGGCACTGTGCCAACAGCAGCATCATTAAAGTTGAGCCATACATTTGTTGCCATGTTAGAGCCGTACTTGGCAGAAGCGAAGACAAATAGCTGCGCTACGTTGATACCGGCGTTATTTCCTGCTGTACTTATGGGAGCAATAAGAGCAAAGAAAGCAATAAGGCGCGGCACCGCCCAAGCACGATTGAAACGACGCCCGAATGGTGTTCCTGTTGTTACTGTTTCTCCGATAATCGACGTAATATAGTACAATATTATAACACCGGCGATAAAGACGATTCCAAGGGTATAGAAGTGAAGCATACTATGCAGAGCCAATTGCATAGGTGTCGGATACACCGTCGGGGACGCAATCGGAATGCCTTTCATGTCTAAACACGGCGTACCGAGATCGGCAACACAGGAGTTATAAAAACCTACTGTGCTCCCTGTTCCGGAAGAAGCCATAACGCCAAACACCTTGTCCAGAACGATAAAGGCAATGTCTTGTGACGGTGTATGGCCAATCGGTGTTGTTAAAAATATACTGTATAATGTGCTTGCCATTACCGGTGTTGAAGCAACGGACAAAATCACAAGGAATATCTGTACCACAACAAGCCCAAGACCCATTAAAATGGTAAAAAACAGAATGATCTGGTCAAGATGTTTACGGTCAAAAGTCAAATTATTTGCTGCTTCCGCAATCACGTGGCGTATACCAAATCGCCCATAATTCTGGGCATTAAGATAAGAGTGATTGGGAGGGAGTAAACCAACATTGCCGTAAATAACGGCAATTATACCTGCCAGAAAGGAAAAACCAGAACGCAGGAAGTCCTTTACCCTTGGAAAAACTCCAGGGAGAATAGTGTATTTTATAACGTTATTACCATCTATAGCCATAATCTATCTTGGTTAAAATTATCCCGCACCAAATTTTACTAATGATTGCAAGCCGCCGCCGATTTTCGACAATGCTTGCTGCGAACCAATTGCTGTTCTTGAAACCAAGCCCTCAGCAGGATCTTCACGCTGATCACCGAATGTTGCAACACTCTGGCCGATCCAGCGTAAAATGTTATTAGGTATCGTATCGATAAGCTTGAATGAAGACATACCCATAAGGTAGACAATGATTGCATAAATCACGGTGAAGAAAAATTCATCAACAGCCGATCTTATATATTGCGCGGTTGATTGTGCCGCTGGTGTTGTCAATTCAGCCTCAAGATCGTACCCACCAACATTTTCTGTTACCACAGGGAATATAATGTTCAGAGTATCAACAAGCGCAGAGAAAATAGAAATACTTGCCAGTAAACCAAAAACAATCAGAATCGGCCTTAGGAACACCTCGAAAATCAGAAAGTAACCATTTAAGGCAGCGCTACCAGACAGCCCTTGCCCATCAATACGAATATGCGCCAATGCCCATAGTGGTGCGCCAACCATGGCCTCGAAAATACCTTTAATCCACCCACCAACAGCGAAGAAGAAATAGATAAATGGCAGGAACGGCACAACATAGAAGAGGACAAAGCCAACCGTTAAACCAAGCATAGCCACCGAGACGAAGAAGCTTGCGGCGACACTCGCAACCGGTCCTGCACCTATTGCACCAAGGAACGTTGCCATAGCGGCATAACCAAGTGACCGGACAGAGCTTTCGACCAAAGATCGCCCGATACCAACCAACATTGCCAGAGGATGCGTTCCGACATTATCACGAAGATCATAAAGGCCGTTTAAACCCAAAATGGATGCAATCGCATCAAGAAATGGGTTTTGCGTGAAGGCCCCTTTGGACGGGCGTCCTGTACCCCATTCACTTTGTGCTGTGTATAGAGTATTCGCAAATTCCTTCGCGGCCTTACCTTCCAGCATTGTCGAGCTGTCATCTACAACGGCCAAAGTCGGCGCAAATCGTTTTTCCGGATCTACATCAGCGTCGTATTTCACTTTGACTTCAAGAACTTTTTCCATGATCGCCGGATAAAGATTGATTGTCGGCACAGAATAAACCGCAGAAATCAAAGATCCATTCATTTCAGCCACACGGTTATACCATATACCTGCACCGGCCCAGCCCTTTTCCATTAAGGTTGGTAAGTCCGGATCAGTAGAAGCAATTCTGTTTGAGCCTTCCTGATCAAGAACAGCCTGAGCGACCTGCGCCTTAAACCATGTGTGCACTTCTTGCATATAATTGGAGACGTAGACAGAGTTCAAAGGAATCTGATTCAAAGCATCAAAATCCATGCCCTCGGTTAACCTATTGGCAACCTCTAATTCGCGTTTATTTGCCCCGGGAAGTGATGGTGGATAATCCGGCAATCCCCCGTCAATATTTACGAAGGGCGCATTATCATACCACATGAACAGGATAAGTCTGAAATACGCCATCTGGATCGTATATATACCTGGCTCTGCCTGCCCAGCGCCGCGCGTATCGAGCATACTCAAACTGATTTCACCACATATCGGGCTAACGAAGCTATGTTCATCGCCGTATTTTTGTTCATTCTGGACACCAAAGCGGATTTTCACATTTTTTGCGTTCCCGGGAAGACCAAAAATAAGAAGAAGAATAGCCGGCAACCCGTTAAGACGGATGGCATTGGTTGGCTCGGAATGTTCAAACAAAGCGTAAGGCCAGACCCGATCATTGGCAGGAACGGTGACCGTGGCAGGGGCTGCTTGTTGTAGCTCCTGCAAGGTATAAAAGTTATAAACATTTCTGCAGACCTTTGCCACATACATAAACTCTGCGAGATCTCCAAGATCTGGTACGTTTGGTGTAGAGATAAGCCCGGACGCATCTGAAAGACTTGTCGTCAAGGTTGCGTTAAAGTATCGCCAGCCATTAGAAGCAAAAGCAGAACCATATTTTGCAGCATACAACACAAGGTACTGGGAAGAGTTCAGTCCTGTTGTCAAAGGCATTAACAAACCAAAAGCGACAACAATACGAAGCGGCGCCCATGTTTTGTTAAAACGTCTTCCAAATGGTGTTCCTGTTTGTGCTGTTTCTGCCAAAACCGTAGCAATGAAATAAGAGGCGATGGCAACAGCAATAACGAGAAGCCCTTGGCTGTACACAGCAAACAAAGCGTGCATACCTCTGTGATAAGGGAATGGAAAGATATTGTATGCACCGGATGAAAGAGGTCCATATTGTGCAGCCTGTAGCAGCGGCACACCTGTTCCCGCGAGGTTAATATCCTGAATATTACCATAATTGTCTTTACATATAGTGCTGGTACTTACACAGGATTCAAAGAAACCTGTATTTGCCAGATTCGGATGAGGAACACCAAAGACCAAATCCAGCATCATGAACGCCAAATCCTGTCTTGGAGATGGTGGTGGAGATGGTGGTGAAAAGTTCCCGTGATTAAGTGTAAAAAACTCAGCCCAGTTTGACGGCATGGCCATAACGGGCTGCATAAAAATCAACGCGCCCAGAAAGATCAGCTGTATAAAGAAGATAAACAGGCCCGCCAAGACAACAAAAAACAGAATAATCTGGTCAATATTCTTTAGCCGGAAACTTATGTTTCTCCAGGCTTCAAATACAACGTGGCGAATACCATACTTGCCCATATTATGTTGATTAAGATAGGCATGGTGGCGAGGAAGAAGTCCTACGATCTGATAAACTATAGCAAGAAAGAATGGAACGTAATGAAACCCGTTCAGGAATAACTCCCGCATCCTAGGCTTTATTTCAGGCATAACGGCATAACGAAATACACTCTTTGTTGTGACCGAACTAACCATTATTTTTCTTTCCTACTCTCATTACTTCCCGTATCTTAAATATTCATTTTCAATTAACTTAGTTTAAGCCCCTGCACTTCCACCTTGTCCCGGAGGTCTAGGGCCACCGCCACCGCCAGTACCCTGCACGGCTTGTTTAGCAACACCACCTAGTGAGCCACCAAGACCGCCACCTAACTTAACAACGGCTTCTGACGCCTGACTACCGAAGGTAAATCCACCCATAGCAGCATAGCGGTTAAGAGATTCAATTTGATCCTGATTAATATCCCCAAAGGCGGAAACACCGGCACCAGCCCAGCGCAAAATATTGTCCGGAATTCTATCAATCAACTTGAACGATGCAAGAGCAGACATATAACAGACAATCGTATAGATGACTGTGAAAAAGAACTGATCCACGATACCACGCTGATAACGAGTATCCGATGTTGCAGTCCCTGAAATAGGTGCGGTCATATCCAAAATGTCGCCAGCGCCAATTTCCAGACCAACCGAGTTACCGGAAACGTTCACAGTTACCAGATCCCAGATCAAATTCAGTATACGCACTTGTGTACTGAAAATAATCACGGCAGCCACAAGACCCACGACGGTCAAAATAGGCCTTATGAATATCTCTAATATCAGGAAGTATCCATTCTGCGCCGCATCCCCCGGCAACCCTTCTCCATCAATACGCAAATGCGCCAAAGCCCAAAGCGGCACGCCTACCATAGCTTCAAAAATTGCCTTCAGCCATGAAGCAAGGGCAAAGAAGAAATAAACGAACGGCAAAAATGGCAAAATATAGAAAAGGATAAATCCTGCGGTCAGCCCCATAAAGGCTGTTGATAATAAGACCTGACTTGCTGCATTTGACGCGGCGGCAGTTTTATTATGCTCCAAAGCACCTGCCATACCACCCAAAAATGCAAAGCCTGTAGAACCGGCAAGGTTTCGTATTGCTGAGTCCACGAGCCCCTTTCCGACTGCTGTTAACTGTGCAAGCGGATGCAAATGTGCGTTTGCTGTACGAATTGCAGCGATACCTGACGTTCCAAGCAAACGGTTCAGAACATCCATAAAAATATTCTGGAAGTCTGTTCTATTTGCCATGTCAAAGTTTTTGGAATCACCATTCCAGTATAAATAAACCGCCGCCAAAGCATTTGCGACAGCTATGAATTGTTGTAGCTTGAACTGCTCAGAAGAATCATTGCCGGATTCAGCGGCAACCGTGGGTGTAAATTGCGTTTTAAGATCTATATTTTCGTTGTTTTGCTTGTTTTGTTCCCGCACTTCTTCCATGACGAGCGGATAATTATCCATGTATGGAATAATCTCTACGCCATCCATCCATCCGCCGTTCACTTCTGCAATTTTACTGTACCAGACTCCGGCCCCACCCCATCCATAACTAGCGATCGTTGAGTTGAAATTGTCATATATAGAATTATTGACGTGGTTACCCCATGACTCTTTTACTGCAATTTTCAGATCGTCTGCATATTCTCTTATTTTTTCCTGCTTCCAGTCTGCGCTTGGTGGTATAGTTTTACAATCGGCAGCCGTTGAATGGAATCCCGGGTACCCGGTTCCGAGACCGGATAATGTATTACCGCTTGTCTCGTTACTACTACAGAAATCCTGCAAGACGTCTTCCTGTGTTACCATTTTGATCATGACATATGATCTGGCAAATTGACGCATTTCAAGATCGTCAAACCACATTTGCAATACCATGTCGTAATATGTTTTAAGCATTTGGTCAGCACCGCCGCGTGAAGGGCCGGCAAGCGCTCCACCTGGATCACGAAGATCTGTTACCGAAACGCGAATATCGCCACAAAGTGGTTTTACGTTACCAATATCCTGCTCGTATTGCGGGCCGCCGGTGTCATTCAATGCATATTCACCGAAACGGATAATAATATCGTTGCCGTAATAGAAACCCAAAGCATCCATGTAGTCTACTGTCGTCCGGTCAGGGACCCAAAGGCGCGGTGCAGGATCGCCCACAATGGGTGTTCCTGTGATAGGACCTGCAACCATACCCCCCGTTGGCTGTTTTACCAGAAACGGAATAACCCTGAACGTATGCTCGTCAGCCGCAAGTGTGTGTGTCGTTTTATAATCCGGATAGTTAATGCCTGCCGATGGATCTGTGACGTTTTTACCTGATGCTTCTCTGATCACGTAGGCAAAAGCACATGCGTGAACAAGGCTCATTGCCTCGACCAGTGAACTGATATCCGGCGTTTCCGGAATAGCCAGCATCGTATATCTTTCCCCGATGGGTCGTCCTTCGGGTTGAACAATAAACATGGGATGGTTTTTGATACCGGCATTAAATTCGTTCCACCCTACCGTTGCAAAACTTGAACCGAACTTGGCCGCGTAAAGAACAATATACTGACCTGAACTCAAACCGTAATTCACGGGCAACAAAAGACCAAGAGCAACAACCAGACGGATTGGCACCCAGACATTCTGGAACCTCTGACCAAATGGTGTACCTGTTGTTGCTGTTTCAAAAACAATCACAACGATGAAATAAAGAACGATTAGAACCGCAATAGACATCAATGCCGTTGAATAGAATTGGAACAAATCATGGAGCGCTGCATGAAAAGGGAGTGGCAACGGCGGTCCGGGAACAAGGTCACCATCAGGGTCTGCGCTGTAGGCCGTGCACACTGCTGCTGAATCGCAGTAAATTCCCGGCAACCCGAAAACCCTGTCCAACAGGTTAAAGGCAACATCTTGTGTCGGGTTAACAGTTTCAAACCATGAAAACGCCATAACAGGCGAAATAAAAACAACATAAACAAGGAGTACAAATTGCATAACCAGCATAACAACGCCGCCCAAAAGGCCGAAATAAACAAGAATCTGGTCGATATTGTTTCTGGAGAACTTTAGATTACGCGACGCTTCGGCGATAACATGACGTACACCATAGCGTCCGACGTTTTCTTTTAGCAGGTAAGGGTGGTGTGGCGGCAAAAGACGTACCATAAGGTAAATATGCGCCATCCAGAAGGAAACATACGAAAAACCGGAGGAAAATAGCTCTTTCACACGAGGAACAATCCGCGGCATCGTCACATAAGCAAGAACATCTTTTGTTTTAACAGCCTGCACGATATACCCACTCCATTTAAACGTACTCCTTATCTCAATATTTATAATAACTTAGAGATAAATAACGCTTAATCATAACATTATTTTGGTATTAAATGCGAGTTTTATGTCACATTTTGGTCATGTTTCTCAAAAATAGCCATATACCCCTGATTTTAGGGGTATTCAGCACAAAAAATAGAGTTTTTACCGATTTTATTAAGGATCAAGCCGGACTTAACACAGGGTCTGTGAAATTTTGTGCAATCTTTGATTCGCCATAACGCTCGTTCAAACGTGCAAGAATGGCTTCACCTATGGGCGTTAGGTTATTCCCGTATGTGTTATTTTCATATACTTTCAGAGCTCCAATATCATAGAGTGTTTCTATTGGATTCCAGATAGTTGCGGGCTGATAACCTTCCCCATTTCTTACATTAAATTCATAGGCCAGCATCCAAACATCGGGTCTGCTTTCAGTCCTATGCCCGCCAAAAGTAGATAGATGTAAAAGATCGTGATAATTCTGGATCTCAGTAACACGCATGTCTTCTTCTCCCGGAGCAGGAGCTACTCCTACAAGACGGTCACTGAAATGTTTTGCTATAAAGGCATCTACAGTTTTCTGCATTGCATCGCGCACTTCCTGATGCTCTGAGTGTACATAGAGATAAAACGGAAGGGCTTCGATTTCCTTCTTTTCTCTAGATAGCCGATCTATCTTGGCGCGGGTTTCAGACGCTAAATTCTCATAAGCTGTTAAAAATTCTTCATACTCACCAGCATGTAGGAGTTCAAGAACTGCCGCATAATCAGCGCTCCCTTCCAAAATCTTGTGTTCCTGCTCATTTTTTTCTTTAAGATCAACAATTTGTCGCAGCTGCTCTTCGGCAGACATCTCTGCGATTGCCTCGAAATTTAAACCCATTTCTCAACCCTTTTTTTATAAAGTCCGTGTTTTTAATGCACGTATTGATATAGTATTTTGAAACATATGTAAAGTATTATGTTAATTAACCGGCCTTACGCAATGGTCTGTATTTGATTCGTCTGGGGGTATCCGCGTCATGGCCCATGCGACGCCTGTAGTCGGCCTCGTAATCCTGATAATTTCCTTCAAACCAGACCACTTGCGAATCACCTTCAAACGCCAGAATATGGGTCGCCAAACGGTCTAAAAACCATCTATCGTGTGAAATAACCACCGCACAGCCCGGAAAACGCTCTAAAGCCTCCTCCAGAGCCGCTAAGGTCTCTGTATCCAAATCATTGGTCGGTTCGTCCAAAAGGATAACATTGGCCTCATTTCGCAGCATTTTAGCCAAATGGACACGATTTCTTTGCCCTCCGGATAAATCCCCTACTTTTTTCTGCTGATCGGGGCCACGGAAGTTAAATGCGGACACGTACGCCCTGCTTTGCATCTCGATTTTACCCAGTTTTATGACGTCGGTACCGCCGGAAATCTCTTCCCAGACGTTATGTTCAGCATTTAAGGCATCCCTGCTTTGGTCAACATAGCCCAATTTTACGGTATCACCGACTTTGAACGAGCCATCATCCGGCTGTTCATCCCCTGTGATCATCTTGAACAGCGTTGATTTTCCGGCACCGTTCGGACCGATTACGCCGACAATTCCACCGGGAGGAAGGCTGAAAGACAGGTTATCAATCAGTAATTTATCACCAAAACCCTTGCGCAGATTTTGTGCCTCGATTACCAGATGCCCGAGCCTTGGGGGCACTGGAATAACAATTTGCGCATCGCGCATGTCACTTTTCTGGCTTTCGGCGAGCAGCTCTTCGTAGGCATTAATACGCGCCTTGGATTTCGAACGACGTGCCGAAGGTGATTGCCCCATCCATTCCATTTCCCGCGCCAAAGTTTTCTGGCGTGTGTTTTCTTCTCTCTCTTCTTGTCTCAACCGTTTAGCCTTCGCATCAAGATAAGCCGAGTAATTACCCTCGTAAGGAATGCCGCTACCGCGGTCTACTTCCAGAATCCAGCCCGTAACATTATCAAGGAAATAACGATCGTGCGTCACCATCACAACCGCGCCTTCATAGTCACCCAAAAATCTTTGTAGCCATGCCACACTTTCTGCATCGAGGTGGTTGGTTGGCTCGTCGAGTAAAAGCAGGTCGGGTTTTTCAAGAAGCAGTTTACACAAAGCCACACGACGCGCCTCACCACCGGATAGATTTTTTACCGATGAATCAGCAGGTGGACAACGCAATGCTTCCATGGCGACCTCGATGGTACGATCAAGTTCCCAGCCATCAACCGCATCTATTTTTTCCTGCAGGTCACCCATTTCTTCGGAGAGTTTATCAAAATCCGCATCCGGTTCTGCCATCTCTGCGCCAATCTCGTTAAACCGGTCAACCATGGCTTTCACATCCGAGAGCGCTTCCATAACGTTCTCCCCGACGGTTTTACTTTCATCCAGTTTTGGCTCCTGTTCCAGATAGCCAACGCGCGCACCTTCGGCCGACCATGCCTCGCCCAAAAAATCCTTATCAACACCGGCCATGATTTTTAGCAGTGTTGATTTACCGGCACCATTCGGCCCAAGCACCCCGATTTTAGCGCCAGGAAAGAAACTCAGCGTTACATTTTCAAGAACTTTTTTACCGTTGCCATAGGCCTTTGTCAGACCATTCATAACGTATACATATTGATAGGAAGCCATTGCTTGATTGTCCTTTTTTCTATCTCTTAAGCCGCGTCGATATCTTCGGGCGATATATTATGTTCTTCATGCACCTTTTGTGGATCATAAAGGCTTAACCTGTCAATAAGAGAAAGGATTTGTCCGATTTCTTTTTTCATCATTACAATCGAACGGGGATCGGTTGCGGGGACCTCTATATCGGCTGGCTCGAAATAATTATATTTGCTCTGGATGAGAAGTAAAAGTTTGCTGTCGTAGAATGCGCCCATCATGCTTTGCCCGTCATATTCCGTGTAAAGGCCGGTAAGATGTTCCATCATCACCGGATCAATCAGATAACGTGCCTCGACCTGATCGTTGGTGTAGACATCAAAAATTTTCTCGAATTCAGGATCAACAAGATTGGCGCGCTTAAGTTTGCTGGACTTTTCCTTGAACCATTCTGTGATTTTGCTCTTATCTTTATCCAATATAGTGTGGCCGTAAAACTTTTTTGACCTCATATCGAGCAATATGGCCAGTCCTTTAAAAACAGAAATATAGTAGGTTCTATTTTTGTTTCTTCTTCTTTGCTTGAAATCAACTTCGGAAAATTCGATATTCACATCCTTGTATTTGCCGACAAAGTAATCTTCAGTATCATATCGATCATGATGCGGCAGAATTTTGGATGGTTTCATTTTTGCAAGAGCAATGCGCCCTTCTGAAAAATATCGAAAATCACCGAAAAGTTTGGCAATTTCAGGCAGGATTTTGTTTTTATATGTTTTTGCATATTGGCGTTTTGGATGTGTAACCCAGCTGTAAAGAGCAGCAACAAAAAAAACAGACAGCCCAGCCCCTTTATCATCACTGCCCGACTGAAGTAATAACAACCAGTAATCTATGTAGGCAAGAATCGGCGTTAAAACCATTGCACTTGGAACAGCAATTTTTTTTCGCCATTTATAGCTGCGGAATTTTTCTTTACGAATCTCCTCCAGCATTTCGAGCTGGAGCTTACTTTTCTCTAGAAAGGGTTGTTCTTCTTTTAACCTGACATCACTGACCTCTGGAATATTACGTTTTCCCTGATTGAGTAATGTTCTGAGCATAGACCTTGGCCTCATCCTGTGATATCGATTTGAAAATTATAGAGGAATCATCATGGCAGACAAAGGCTTAATTCAAGGTAGTGACGGCAAAAACCGGTGTTGGTGGTGTGGCGATGACGCGCTATATGTCCGCTATCATGACGAGGAATGGGGAAAGCACGTGCACGATGATGTTCGTCTGTTCGAGAAAATTTGTCTGGAAGGATTTCAAGCCGGTTTGAGCTGGATCACGATCCTTAGAAAGCGTGAAAATTTCCGCGCCGCCTTTGATGGATTTAATTTCTACAAAGTCGCTATATACGACAATGAAAATGTGGAAGAACTCCTTAAAAACGAAGGGATTATAAGGCATAGAGGTAAAATAGAGGCCGCAATAAACAATGCTCAAAAAGCCATAGAGCTGTGTGAAGAAAAGGGCAGCTTAAGTAATTATTTCTGGTCTTTTAAACCACCGGAAAAACCGGCCCCGCGTATTCTAAAAGATATTCCGGGCAAGACGGAAATGTCTATTGCCCTGTCAAAAGATCTCAAAAAACGTGGCTGGAAATTTGTTGGCCCCACCACCTGCTACGCCTTCATGCAGGCGATGGGCATGGTGAATGACCATCTAGAAGGATGTCATCACAGAAATTTAGTGTCTTAGGATATTATGCCACTGCGCCTGCGCCAAAGCGTCTATCGTATCCCGGTCCTGGAAGCATTGAACCACCAAGATCATCAAGATCACGATCTGCGCCCATGTCACGGGCATTTGCATCAATTGCACTTGCAGTTGTTGTATCCGGCTCGGCAAGCTCTTCAAATTCTCTTTGACGCCTGCTTTGCATTCTGGCTTTCGTAGCCGCGTCAATTGCCTCGACTTCTTCGGCAGAAATCTCGTCCCAGCGCTTGTTAACAGCGGCGGAATAGCTGGTCTGGTTGCTCTTGTCATTAGCAGCATCAAGACCATAAACGGCCTGTAAACCACCAACAACCTTTGTGCCAGATTCCTCAAACGGTATAATTCCAACGCTACCCATATAGCCACCGGTTATGCCCTGACGTGTTACATTACCATCAAGATCACGATCAATGACGCGAAGGATCGTATCATCAAGACGACGACCATTTGTATAGGCGCCCTGCGGTGCAGGCGTTAAATCGCCCATATCTTTGGTGCCTTCATATCTTTGTTGAGACAGTGGCTTGATATTATCAACATCATAATCAATGAAACGGATATCCATTCCATTCCCATCATGCATTGCGATGACCGCATCGAACTCTCCATGACGCAAACCGAAAGCTTCAAGCTCTAATGTCACAAAACGTGAAGGTCCCTTTGTTACTACGGCACCTTCCTGAAGCAGTAGCTCAAGAGGGTGAGCCCCGTCTCTGGCTGCCTTTTCCAGTAAGTCAGGCCTTATCTTTGCAAGATCAAGGCCGTCAGGGCCGGTTAGGAAAGCTGCCTGTGCCTCTGTTATAACCTCTAAACCCTTGAAAGATTCCGGTTGTTTACGCGGTGCCACTGCCTGT
Source organism: uncultured Micavibrio sp. (assembly GCA_964352665.1). Lineage (GTDB taxonomy): Bacteria > Pseudomonadota > Alphaproteobacteria > Micavibrionales > Micavibrionaceae > UBA1672. The sequence goes on along the minus strand of CAYGSJ010000005.1, from coordinate 68,037 downwards.
GGGCCAGCTTCCGATTGAGGTGTGCGGTCGATCGGCTCTAGGCCAAGTACTTTATCAATCGTTGCTGCTATACCATCTCTAGTTTCATCTTCCCATTTGTAATTGTCCATCAGCTTGTCAGCAAACATCTGGCTTGTGATACGGCGACCACCCTCAGCAAGATATTCTGGCTGTTCCAGAACAACATAGGTGTCATCTGTAACAGTTCTATCTTCTTCTCCATCATTTTTCAGACGAACTAGTGCAAAAACAGAATCGCTTCCTTCCCTTGTAAATATCAAAGGAATATCACCGCCTTTTGTATGGCCATTAGCCTGTTGATAGGCAAGATAGGTATCTCTTAACGCATCATGATCTGTTCCATCCGGTACATTAAAGAAACCGTTGCCGATAAGCACATTGTTACGTTCTAACTCGGCAGTGTATGCGCCCCTCATAGTATCTTCCAGAGCCGCCATGGATACATCGGCAATATCAACATCCAATGCTTTCGCAAGAAGATGGACATCCTCTGTCGGACCCATAGCATCAAAATCTCTTCCGCCCGCGCTCTGCATAATCTCTATGTTTGTGCTTAATCCTGCCATCAATTCGTCAATGCGTGCCGCGCCGGTTTCATCTGCCGAGAGGCCAGCTCTTGCAGCCATAGACGCCAGAACAGCAATACGCGGATCAAGATCGCCTTTAGCACCGACAATACCTTCTACTGTTGTAGAATCTTGCGGTGGAACCGGAGTATCTGGCCCTGTGCCACCGGCAGCCACACCTGCAGCCCCTGCATCAGGTGCTTGCGGTGCAAATTGAGGATCTCTTGCTGCGATATCCTGTACTTCATCCGTTGCGCGCTGTAGCAAGCTGTTCACTTCATTCATATCAATATCGCGACCAGCCTGATAAGCCTGACCTTTTGCAATTAATGAATTTGTAAAGGCTAGACGCGCTGCTTCCGGATTAGCTGCACCTTCAGCCGCAGCCAATGCTTCGCTAAGGGCGCTATGAATAACTTCTTTACCTTGTCCATCAAACATCAGGTTCATGGCCTTATTGAACGCCCAGCCGGCATTGTCCACTTTGCCCAGCATCTCTGATTTAACTTGTTGCATGACCGTATTGAACTGTGCTTGCTCGTCCAGTTGGTCGAAACCATCTCTTTGTGATACTTCTTCTTTGGCTTCGTTATAGAAATCGTCAAAAGCTTTTCCGACAGCCGGAGCAGCACGTTCCAGAGCGGCTCCATCATCCTTGTCACCCCATAGGCGACCAACATTGATGCCGAACATGCTCAGCACGCCTGCGGCCATTTGTCCGAATTTGCTGTTTGTGAAGAAATCTTTCAGCCATGCCCCAAATCCAGGTGCAAATTTGTTCAACGCCCCGGCAACACCATCCATAATCAGGCTCATCTTGCTGGTTTCGGCAGCTCTCTTTTGAGGATCCAGAATTTTTGCTTCATGAAGTCTGTCCATTGCGGCAATAAGCTCGTTCAATTGCTGCATTTTAAGCGTTTCTTCGATGCGCCTGCGAACTTCTTCCTGTGCCGCAACCTGCTCTGGCGGAGCGCCAGCGCTCAACACCCTGAAATAATCCTGTGCAGTTGCTGGATCCATAGCTTCTACGCCCAGCTTTTCACGCAATGGTGCAAGCTGTGGATTTGTAAGAATAGCACGCTTTAATTGCTGCCCTACGCCGGGAGAATATGACCCGTCAGCATTTTCCTGACCGCCCATTTCCTTAACCATGACAAGGGCCTTGGCCAACATACTCTGTGAAGATTGACCGAAGACACCATCTTTAAGATCCGCTTCTGTCAAAGGCTCGACAACACCTTCTACAACCTGCATAAGGCCCATTTTGTCAAAATTCTGTAGTTCCTGCCCAAGCAAATACAAAGCGCCTTCTACCAGAGCAATATCCGCGGACGGATCGTATGCGGCAGGTTTGCCCCCGCCAGATGGTGGAGGTGTAGGCTCTACCGGTGCTGTAGGATCTTGAACCGGCACCTCTCTTGGTGACATTTCCGTTGCGGCGCCAAGTTTGCCTTCCTTATGCAATTCATCGATATCTGCCAATAACTGTGGAACTGTTTGGTCTTTCAAAATATTCAATTCATCAATTTCTGCCTGAATACGTACTTTTGCCTGCTCGTCATCTCCTGCAGCAGCGAGTTCTGCTTCCTTATCACTTATAGCGCCACCCAGCCCCACATTAAGAACAAGGTTTATGCCCCCTTTGTTTCCTGCAACATATTCGGAAGCCTGCCCTCTCTTAAGTTCGGCAGGATCATTCAGATTGATCGCGATCATATTTTCAGCAAGGAAATTAAGATGTTGCATCGAAGCCTGATAAGCCGCAAAGGAATCAGCATCAAAATACCCATCTGCTGTTCCTGGCACCGGAATTTGAGTCTCCGGACTAAGATCGATATCTCTCAATTTGCCCAAGCCGTTCAGCTTTGGCACCAAAAGGGCAAGCCCTTCTTCCAGACGCTGGATGCGTGGATCGGCCTGAACTGACTCATCTACAGGCATTATCCGTGTTTCCATCACAACAGCAGGTCCTTCTGTAGGCGTGCCTGCGGCAGGATCTGAAGTATCAGGCGCGGCAGGGCCTCTTCCGCCTAAATCAGCAAAACTGAA
>CAYGSJ010000005.1:0-65301 GCA_964352665.1 uncultured Micavibrio sp. | reverse complement strand
TTTCCAAATCTTCATCAGAATCCGTCAAACCAATTCTTGCGGCGCTTTCTACCAGCGATGCTCTGGAATCGTCCGCCAGTTCAGTGAGCTCGGGATAACCGGCAGCTCCTAAAGAAAGCGCAAGATCAGACGTATAGCGCTGGTTAAGATCAAAAGGATCATCGCCTTCTAAAAGACCGGTTGCGCGAATTGATTGAATAAGTGCATCACGCGCGATCTGGACATCGGGATTAACTGTGACGTTAGGGGCCGGTGTTTCTGTTACAGATTTAAGGTCCGCTACTGTAAACTCGGTACCGGTATGTGTGACCATCCAGTCTCTTAAGACTCTGGCATTATCATCAATATTACTAATGAGTGTTTGAACTCTGGCGATGCCTTCATCATTTGCTTCAAGTCCGATTTTCTGTGCCATTTCACCAAGGGCTTCATTGGTGGGATTATCTCCTATTCTTGACTTTGCTACAGAAGCAAAAAAACTTGCGTCTCCCGGCTTGACTGCTGCGTCTTCAACGAGTTCATTCCCGATGATTTTTGCGACATCGATCAGTTCAGCCGTTGCCCGTCTAACATCTTCGGGACTGTAATTCGGATTTACAACGCCCAATCCTTCCGGTCTTGCCGCAGGCGCGTCGATAACGGCTGTCAAAGCATTATATCCAAAAGCCTGACCGCCGGTTTTCTCGAGCAAGCTATCCAAGGCCTGAACATTACTTCGTGTCCGGCCAATCATAGCCTCTACTTCGGCGTATACTTGCCCTTCTTTGGTTTTCATCTCAAGCGTCTGCGCTATACGCATGCTCTCGCCCCTAAGCTCTGGCGGGCTCATTTCACCATCATGATCTCTATCCGTTACATTTTCACGGAAATTGGCAAGAGCTTCAAGCGTTTCACGTTTAAATGCCACACTGTATTGTGCATTGCCGTCTACCGGAGGTAAGCCTAATCCGATTCTAAGTTGAAGAAGTTCGTCGAAGGCTGTTCGTCCCGCAAGGGCTTCATCACTTGTTACAGGAATTCTTACCGGATCTTGCGCTGCTGCTGCGGGCGCTGGCTCTTGTACTGGTGCTCTCGTTGATCCTGTAGGCACTGCAGGTCCATTAACTTCGGGATTCTCAGATTCGTATTTTTGCATCAGAGGAGCCATCATTTGCTCCATACCTTGCAGCAAGCCTGCCATTCTTTCTACGGTCTCTTGATCTATATTTGCTGGGTCCACACCGGAATTAAAAGCCATTTGGCCGAGAAGTATACTATCTACGCGCTGAAAATATGCTTCCGTGTACTGACCGTCAACGATCTCTCCCGGCCCTGCTGGCACGTTGCTCATGATTTCGCTATCAAGCTGGCTTAATCTTGTCGCGACCATATCCATATATAAGGGATTGAATGAATAATTTCTTGGTACTTCTATACCAACCGCGACCATAAGTTCCTGGAACTGAAGGTTTGCTGCGTTAATTTGCTCTTCCGTGAAGGTATCCGCCATTTTTTAATCACCCTGTTTGTAGTATTCAAGCCCACCGCTTTTTATTTTCTTCCGACAACTAGAAACGCCTGTTTTTTTTATTAAAATTACTTATGCGTATCTGTCGCTCTTTTCAGAAGTTACACATATTCTGCCACATTATGCTGTTTTTTTCAAATTTAATTTTCATATATCGACTTAAAGCTATCTTATTGTAAAAAAATAAATTTTCAGGCTTTTTTGAGGTCATCAAAATAAGTCGGATAGGCATTTGTTGTTTTTGATTTTGTGAATTCTCGGCGATAACGCTCAAATCTGCTCCTGACAAGCATTTTTGACCGTTTTTTTATCCTTGCTCAAGCGTTAGATCGCGTTCTACATGGTTAGCAATATTATCGAATAGTACTGCCAACCTACTCTGTTCAGGGTGTACGTGTTGTTAGGAGCTGCCGAATTTGTTGAATATCAGGACGACATACACCTTTTCGGCACCGTCGTGACAAATTCGTCTTTATTTCTGTGTTTTTCTCAAAACATTCGGATAGCTGGCAAGAGCAACTTGTAGAAGCTGCTGCATACTTTGCTCTGTTTCATCCATTTTACTGAGCATAAACTCACAGGCCTCCGGTGTTGTAACCGGTGTTGTTTCAAAGCGCGATGAATTGTAGGAACGCACCTCATCAATCATGGCGAAGAATTCCTGTATTTCCGCTTGTGGAAGATATGTTTGTGCAAGAGCAAGATTCTTAATGTTTGCATCGGCCTCTTTCAGGGAACTTCCAACAGATTTTTGCCATCCCTCGAATCTTTTTTCAAGATCTTCCTTCATGCCCGGATTATTTTCGCCGCAGCCGCCAATAGCATTCCCAACATCGTTTTCAACTGCTTTTACCATACTGTACACATTGTAATTGGTGTACATGACGATGAAATGGTTGGCCTCTTCCTGAGATAATGTTCTCATAAGGCTGGTCATTTTATCCTGTAAAGCTTTGGATTTTGCGCGCGCAGGGTCGTCCTCTGTTTGCTCCTCCTGTTTTGGAGCTGCTGAGTCTTGTGCTTTTGAAATAACCGGAAATGCAACCAGTAGAACGGCGATAAACATGAAAGCGATGACACGATATGGCATAATTCTGAAACCTTGTTTTTTAGTTTTACGAAACGAACCTAATACTATCCCGATAATTTACGTTTGGCAAAAGAGAATTCAAAAAAAGACCGCCGGAATAAATCCGGCGGCTAGGAAAAAAGACTAAATGAACCCAGTGATACATATTTACTAAAAAAGGGGCTATAAATTTGTATCGTTCATAAGCCTTGCACATGATAAAAGATAAACACACAAACGCTATAAAAAAACCCAACTCCCCAAAGGGTCTGCTCAACCCTTCTTATTCGCTCTCCCTCTCCGCTGGTCTACGCCAATAAAGTGAAGCCAGAGTGAATAACAAACTTAAAATTCCTGACAATAATGCCATCAAACCCAACATCATTTCTTATCACCCTATAATCTTGTCACCCTTATATTTACCATAACATTTAACAAGTAAATAGAAAGTAAATAAAATTCAAAATAAATTCGTTTTATTTTGTTAACCATGTATTCATAAAAGTAAACGAAGTATAAAAAATAGATAAAATTTTATTTAAATTGTTTTTATTATGAATCCTGCTTGTCTAAACACTTGTAAAAATTCATTTTAATCTTGATTTTAATCTGTGTTTCAGGCTTTGTGTCTCCTTATGATTTTTGTAAATAACGGAATAAAAAATGGCCAAAATAGTAAAAATTTCTAACCGCTCCGACATTGATATGTTTCGGGCTTTGGATATCCTGCGTCAGGTCAATGAAAGAGAGGTTGCAGGGGATAGTATTATGCGCATGGGGGCAGGACAACCCAACTTTGGAGCCCCTGCTCCAGCCCTTGAATACGCCATTTCCAAAATACAGACTGACCCGCGTCAGGGATATACAGAAGCCGTTGGCATGCCGTCTTTGCGTGAGCGTCTAAGCGATTATTACAACAGCTATTACGGTGTGCGTGTTTCTCCTGATAATATTGTCATTACAGCAGGCTCGTCCAGTGGCTTCATTCTTGATTTTATAGCTGCTTTCGATGCGGGTGATCGTGTGGCTCTTACAACGCCCACCTATCCTGCTTACAGAAATATATTAAAGTCCCTGAACATCGAAGTTGTTGAAATTGAGTCCAGAGCCGAAGATAATTATCAGCCCACTATGGATCTCCTTGAAAATTGTGGTGAAGAATTTGATGGTATTATCATTAATTCTCCGTCTAATCCCTCTGGCACTATGATTGACGAGGGTGAATTGAAGAAAATATGCGAATGGTGCGACGAAAAAGGTATACGCATTATTTCAGATGAAGCCTATCACGGCATCACATATGAAAGAAAAGCCGAGACTGCTCTTAAATATTCAAAGAATGTTATCGTGCTTAATACATTTTCCAAATATTTTGCCATGACAGGGTGGCGTCTCGGATGGACCGTTTTGCCTGATAACATGGTTGATCGGGTCAGAAAGCTTTCCGAGAGTTTGTGTGTTTCTCCACCGACAATTTCCCAATATCTGGCTTATAAAATTTTTGATCATACCGATGTGCTGGACGACTATGTCAAAAGCTATCGCAAAAACAGAGAAATTTTGCTTGCCGAGCTTCCCAAGGCGAAGATTACAGCGTTTACAAATGCCGCCGGTGCTTTCTATGTTTATGCGGATGTCCACAATCTCAGCAATGATAGTGAAGAATTTTGTAATAAGATGCTGGACGAGGCCAAAGTATCCACAACACCCGGCGTTGATTTCGACCTGACGCGCGGCCAGAAAAATATCCGCATTTGTTATGCCGATAGCGAGGAAAATATTATTGAGGCTTGCAAGCGTCTTCAAAACTGGCAATCATAATTTCATGAACAATCAATTCGATAACAACAGTGGCAACGCACTTTGGATTATCCTGATGGCCATTGCGATGCTTGCCTTTTTAACAGGTATCATCGCGCGCAGCAGCAGTTCGGTGAATCAGTCCGGCAGCGTTGAACAGGCACGTATTAAAGCGACGTCTTTACTTCGGTTTTCTCAATCGGTCAATACAGCAGTCCAGCAGATGATGATGAACGGAATGAGCGAAAATGATCTGGATTTTCTAGCCATAAGCGGCGCACATAACAATACCAACTGTACAGCAACAAACTGCGAGGTTTTTCATACAGATGGTGGCGGTATTGCCTATCAAACACCGGCTCAATTAATGAATGATACGTCACATACAGATATATGGCATGTCTCGACAGAAAACCTGGTTTATCAGTTTGGATGCGATACTGCTGATAACGGGTGTACAGAATTACTGTTATTGGCGCCGAACATTCCCTTAAACATCTGTTTGCAGATCAATAAGATCCAAAATATTACAAACCCCAGCAACGATGCACCGCGTATGCTGGATATACTCGAAGGATCTGCTTTCACCGGAGCATACAGTGCGACTGTGAACGCATCATCGATCGGCGGCACTGATGTTACAGATGAAGCCCCGCAAGTCAAAGGCAAAGGGGCGGGATGTGTCTATGATGTTACAGATGATATTTATTATTTTTACCAAATTCTGATTCCAAGGTAAAAAAACGGGCCAATATCAGGCCCGTTTTTGTTAAATGCTCATCCCGATCATTCGACCAAGCGATTCCACCAGCCCTTTTTCTTTTCCTCGGGTGCCTGATTAACAACCTCGTATTTCTTGGCTTCTGCAGCTTTCTCCTCTGCCGCCTTAATAGAAGAAACAGGTTTGTCAGATGTTTCTTTCTGCTTTTCTTTTTCTTTCACAGCGTCATCGTTCGCGGCTTCGTCTTTCTTTTTAGACGGTGCCTTTCCACGCGGCGACTTAGACTTTGTGTTTTTGTCTTCTTTTTTAGATGACGACTCATCAGGAGCTTTTGATTGGCTTTTATCTGCAGGCTTGGCTTTCTCACGCGTCCCGGATTTTGTGTCTGCTTTGTCTGCGTTTTCTTGACTGTCTGCTCCATCATCTGAATCAGAACGCCCGCGTCCACGACCGCCTCGGCGACCACGACGTTTCCCGGACTTGTTTTTCTCGTCTGATTTTGTGTCTTCGTCTTCAGTCTCTGCTTCTGCTTTTGGCTCCTCGCCGTCTAACTCATCATCACCTTTAACAGGTTTTGAAACTTCGACTCTGTAGTCGGACGCCGCTATCTGGTCATCGACACGCAGTAAAACCTGAAGGTTATAACGTTCTTCTATTTGAGCCAGTTTCTTACGTTTATAGTTCAAAAGATAGAGTGCTACGCTGCCTGTCACCTGAACAATAAGTTCTGAAGCGCGGCCAAGTATACCTTCGTCTTCGATAGCGCGTAACACGATGATAGACATGGCATCATCTGTACGGACCAGACCAATACCATTACAGTTACAGCATTTTTCGAATTGAGCTTCTGTAAGACTTGGACTCAATCTCTGACGTGATAGTTCCATCAAACCAAAGGAAGATATGCGGCCAACCTGTACACGCGCACGGTCAGTCGACAGAGCCTCCTTCATGCGGCGTTCTACTTTTGCGTTATTACGTCGATCTTCCATATCGATAAAGTCAATTACAACCAAACCACCAAGGTCACGTAGCCTTAATTGCCGTGCAACCTCATCTGCGGCCTCCAAATTGGTTTTAAGAGCCGTTTCTTCGATATGTCTACCCTTTGTTGCTTTCCCGGAGTTTACATCTATAGAAACAAGCGCTTCGGTTGGGTTGATAACAAGATAGCCACCGGATCTCAAGCGAACTTCGGGCTGTCCTATTTCATTGATCTGGCTTTCGATTTGGTAACGGTTAAATAGAGGCAATTGTCCACCTTCATATTGTTTAACCTTTTTAACATGAGAAGGAATCATCATTTTCATAAATTCCTTGGCTGTTTTAAAACCTTCATCGCCCGCAACATGGATTTCTTCGACATCTCTGCTATACAGATCACGCACGGCACGCTTGATAAGATCAGCTTCTTCATAAACCATTGCCGGCGCTGTTGATTGCAAAGTAAGTTCGCGGATTGTGTTCCAGAGTCTCATCAGATAATCCAGATCACGTTTGATTTCAGTTTTGGTGCGTGTCACACCTGCGGTTCTTACAATTACGGACATGCCCTTCGGCACTTCCAGACTTTTGACTATGTCACGCATGCGGGCACGGTCTTTGTGGTTTGCTATTTTACGGCTCACACCACCTGCACGCGGGCTGTTTGGCATAAGAACACAATATCTACCTGGCAATGACAGATAAGACCCGACCGCGGCACCTTTGTTGCCACGCTCTTCCTTATTAACCTGAATGAGCATAATCTGGCCGCGTTTTACAACTTCCTGAATCTTATATTTTCTGCGTAGGTTGAAACGAAATCTTTGTTGCTCATCGATTTCTTCTCCACCAACAACCTCGACACTGCGGTTACGGAACTGGGACCGTTTTTTCCCGCGACCCCGGTGTTTTCTGTAACGACCGCCCCTTTTATTGCCATCCGCATCATCTTCTGAAGATTTTTCTTCCTCCGGACTTTCTGATTCAGCAACCTCTTCTTTACCCTTTTTATTCTTATTATTTGATGTTTTTTTGGCCTTTTCTTCTTCAGCCTCCATTTCAACATCATCAATATCTTCGGGAAGTATATCGGAATTATCTATATCAAGATCATCGTCATCTTCTTCATCGTCCTCAATTTCAGCACCGCCTACAATCTCAGCTTCGCCTCCAACATCAGTAACAGATTCGCCGACATCCTCGTCCAGTGCCTCTTCCTCTTCGTCATGTTCCTGAAGAAGCGCCTCTTGCTCTGCCATTAGTGCTTCACGGTCGGCAACCGGGATTTTGAAGTAATCCGGATGAATTTCAGAAAAGGGCAAGAACCCGTGACGATTTCCTCCGAAATTAACGAAGGCGGCCTGTAAGGACGGCTCTACACGCGTCACTTTTGCCAGAAATATACTTCCTTTAAGGGGCTTTCTGCTCTGGCTTTCATAATCATATTCTACAAGTTTATTACCATCGGTAATCGCAACACGCGTCTCTTCGTTGTGTGTTGCGTCTATTAACATTTTTTTCGACATCTTTTTCTCCATCGACGCACATGGCAGCCTGCTCACAAGTTCCTTACGGATACCCTATGAAGCGGCGCAGAGGCGCTTTATATTTTAAATTTGAATGCTTACAGCTCGACGGAACTTTTAAAATCTTAACAATAAACGTAAAGCCGCACGCATATTAAACGCCGCCATACTACACAGTTGTTTCGCAATGCTCAATCATAAAACTGATGAGACACGATAAAAAATTCATAATTCTGTGATTAATTACTCGGAAACGCTGTTCTGAGCCAATTTCATACCACTCGCAAGCGCTGCATATTGCTGCTTGATCTGGGTTATTTGTGACTGGAAGTCCTTTAGAGACTGTCCGGCAAGTTTCTGACCGGCCGAAGACTTAATACTTTTAGGATTAACTTGCTTGCCGTTTTGCAGAACTTCAAAATGCAGATGTGGGCCTGTTGAGCGCCCTGTTGTACCGACATAACCAATGACCTGGCCTTGCTGTACGCGCGATCCGGACTTAACCCCTTTTGCGTATTTGTTAAGATGCGCGTAAGCAGTTTCAAGGCCGTTTTTATGACGAATCTTTATATAGTTTCCGTAACCACCAAAGCGTGATGCTTTTGTAACTACACCGCTTCCGGCTGCGTAAATGGGTGTGCCGCGCGGTGCTGCAAAATCAACGCCTTTATGCATCTTATTGTACCCCAAGACCGGATGGCGACGCATTCCAAATCCTGATGACATACGGGCGCCATCAATTGGCGTTTTCATCAAGATGCGTTTGATGCTTGTACCATCCTCACGATAATAATCTGTAATCCCCTCGTCATCTTCATAACGATATACAGGAATGTCCCTACCACCAACATTCAGATTTGCAAATAAAACATCACCATAGCGGGCAAAATTTCCATCTTCCGTCTCATAGGTTTCATAGAAGATTTCAACTTTATCCCCCTGTCTGATATCACGCTGAAAGTCCACATCATAGGAATATATACGAATCATTTCAGCAACAACCGTAGCCGGTATACCGGCCTGAGCAGCAGAACCATAGAGAGAGCTCTCTATCGTAGCCTTCGCCGCCTTCATCTCCAGAACAACCTGTTTCTGGTTCAGTGTAGCTTCAAATCTATCAAGCTCATCACGCCCCACAGAAATCTCTTTGATTGGGCTAACCTTCATATTAAGACCAAGAAGGACCGGACCTTCATCCTGCTCTTCCGCATTTTGAAGTTGTATTGAAATCACCTGACCGGGCTTAACAGATCGTGGATCATAATATTTGCGTAGGGCCTTAACAACCTTGTAGGCCTCTACACCACTGACGCCGGCATTTTGCAAAGCTCCGGCAAGAGTATCACCTGAATTGATCTTGATGATTTCTTCCCAAGGGCCGGTTTTTTTATGGGCTAATTCTTCTTCAACACCCAGCATCAACGTCGATGTAACACCATCGACAAGATCTTGATGGTTAAGATTATCATCAAACCCCTCTACAAATTCACCCTCTTGCCCCGCAGATACAGAAGTCAGCATAATCGGCTTCAAAGCAAAACTATCTGAATGTGAAGCAATATTATGAACAGGCGCAAAAGCAACCGATACATTTGTTGTACCGATTACACCCATGCAGACAAAGCTGAAAATGACCAGACAGCCCAGAACATAACGCAGTCTAAGCTTGTTCGCCTTTGTGAAAAGGTAACGCCGCCGCAACCGAAATATTCTGTAAAGTGCCAAGTTGTTTGTCAAAACGCCAATCAATATTATACTCCAGTATTACAGATTGAACAAAAACAGGACGCAGTCATTCCTTGATGGAAGTATTCAGTTTCTATTCTAATCCTAAAAAGTTTAAAAACTGTTAGCATACCGAAGCTTTCTTTCCAAGCGTTCTTCTCTAAGTGTGCCATTTTATTCAAAAAAGTAAAGTCTGGACACATATACAACACATAATTCCGGTATTTAGGGCTCAAATATCCCGAGACCCGAACGAACGCAGTCAATTCGTGCGCGTTACATGGAGATATCGCACTCGTTTGAAATGGCTTTATAGGCTGCACCAGAGCCCTTTAAACTATAGGTATCGGTTGTGAGCGTTCCTCTTGATGAAGTGCCCTGAACAACCATTGTCGAGCCATTACGTATGGCACTGGCCAGTTTTGAGTCGGCATTAGCATCCGGTGCCCATGCCGTATCGTCCTGAGTAAACAAAACGTAGCGTTTACCATCGATTGTGACGGTTGCGTCACTGCCTGTTTTATAGGTAAAACCCGTGATATAGCTAAACACATCCTTTGTGTTTTCAGACGGCCGATGTGTAATTAATGCAAAAATCTCACCACGATTTGTGTATTTGCCCTGTGCCTTTACAGGCTTACTCACCATATAGCAGACCTTGTTCCCACGCTCTGTCAGCACATATGCCGTCCAATCGCCGTACTTGCCAACCTGCTTTGGTGACGCCGCATCCGCATAAGAGGCCCCTAAGCCTGATAGTGAAAGCGTAAAAATAAAAACCAAAAAAATTCTTCGCAACATCGTCAATTCCAGTTATCTAGATTCGATACATAGCTTTGAGTGTAGCGATTGCATCCAAGCGTGCAATTTCAAAATCATATTCATTTCAATTCATCCACAAAGCCGTGATAACATCAAAAAAGATCGGTAATCAGGCTTTTTTTGGTGGGATAACAAAGCGGATAAAATAAATGACTGTAAGTATTCCAGCCATAAGAAACCAAAAAGTCATATATTGCAGGTGGTTATTATTGGGCTTCAAATTCAAGGCAACAGGAACGGGATAGAATTGTTCGACGCCTTCATTTTCAGCATAAAGCACCTTTTGAGACGCTAAATCCAACTCTTTTGAAACAGAAACTTGTGTGGGATCAATAAGATACCAGATATCTTTATCCGGATAATTTTCTAGTGTGAATAGATTACCTGTGGGGGGGTATATCAATACGCCTTCTGCTCTGATTTTTTCTGCTGGCCTTGATATTGCTCTGCCTTTTGGCATTTCATGTTCAATAGGGACCCAGCCACGATTTACAAGGATACTCCGCCCCGTCGTATCAAGGGCCATGGGTGTAATAATATGGTACCCAACCTTCCCTTCATAGGTGCGCGATTGCATCCGTATTTCTTTGTCATGGTCATAGACACCCTCTATATAGCCTCTGACAAAACCCTTGTCCGAATTTAAATCTTCCGTATTTATAAGATGTTCGGAAGCCTCTGTAGCAAGGGCAGCATCAATATTCTGAAGTATTTCGGTCTTCCACAAAAGGCGCTCGTACTGCCAGTAGCCCAGCGCACAGAGCACAGCAACACCACAAAGTGTAAAGAATGTTGCCCAAAGTGGAATCCTCATTCCCAGTCTCCTGGTCTATGCTTGTATTGAAGCGCAATAATGTAGGATTTAAGGGGTTTCATAGCGCCCAGAGTGATAAAGAGGGCTACAACAGTCCATACAATCGCGTGCACCCATAGGGGCGGCTCAAGATAGGCATCAAAAACAAGGGCGATAGGAACGAGCAAAAACCCGAGAATAAAAATCAGGAAAACGGCCGGCCCATCGGCACTATCGTTTTTGGTGAAGTCCAGGCCGCACTGGTTGCAAGACTCGCGAAGATCGATTGTAAAACCGGACTTAAACAGATCCCCTTTCGAACATTTAGGACATTTGCAGGCTAAGGCACTCGTCAAAAGTTCGAAATCAACCATGGTTCTATCTTATTGAACAGCTGGTGGCGGTGTCATATCCATACCAAAAACCGTGCCCCAGTAGTAAATCGCAATAAACAGGAACAACCAGACAACATCAACAAAGTGCCAATACCATGCCGCGGCTTCGAAACCAAAATGTTCTTTCGGAGTAAAATGCCCTTTTTTTGCACGCACCCAGCACACAAAAAGGAATACTGTCCCTACAAAAACATGGAAACCATGAAACCCGGTTGCCATGAAAAAGGTCGAGGCATAAATACCATCGGTAAAGGCAAAGTGTGAATTCGCATATTCATAAATCTGAAACCCTAGGAAGAACACACCAAGGAAAACAGTATAGGATAAAGCCTGAATGACTTCTTTGTTTTTGCCTTCTAGAATCGCATGGTGCGCCCATGTCGCCGTACAGCCTGAAAGTAAAAGTATCAATGTCATCATCAATGGCAAATCAAACGGATCAATAGTGTGAATACCGGCAGGAGGCCAAACAAACCCAACAGCTTCGGTAGGATAAAAGGCTGCATTAAAATAGGCCCAGAAAAACGCCACAAAGAACATCACTTCAGAGCAAATAAACAAGGACATGCCATATCGCAAACCGATTTCAGTAATAGAGTTGTGAGCTTTTTCAACAACAGATTCATGAATGACCTCTTTCCACCAACCAAACATAACCATCAAAATACAGGCGACGCCAAGATACACGCCGTTCAGACCGACCTTAACCCCTTCCACGCCAGCATCAGGGTTTGCGAATAGGTGTATATCATGCATATATATAACAGCGCCTGCCGCAAGAATTCCACCCGCCAGTGCCGACAAAAGCGGCCATATGCTCGGGCGAACAAGATGATATGGGTGTGGTTTACCGGTTGTGGTGTATTCGATATTTTCTGCCATAATAATAGATCTTTGTTTGGGTGATTTTTTCCCTGTATAACCGAAGGAAAACGAACAGTACAGAGATAATATGCTGATAATATTGTTTTTTCAAGATGCGTTTCAGATCACGTGTCTCAGCCAAGGGTAACCCTCGGATTCTATTCCTGATCGTAGAATTCTTCCATTGCTTTTTCCAAATTTTCTGAGTCACTCTTAAAGAATGTATAAGACAATGTAATTGTTTTTACCTCTTCAAGATTTTCATTGTTGCTCAAGGCTGGATCTACGTAAAAAAGGACAGGCATATTCACTTGTTCTCCGGGTTGCAGAATTTGCTCGTCGAAACAAAAACACTGGATTTTTTGAAAGTATTTTCCTGCCTTAAGAGGTGTAACATTAAACACCGCCGTTCCTCCAATCGGTACATTCGATCTGTTTTTTGCAATAAAATTTATAAATCCCTTTTCACCCAGCTTAACCGTCACAGAAATTTTTTCGGGCTTGAAGTCCCAGAACAAATCGCGCGCCGTGTTAGCATCAAAGCGAACGGTTATATTTCGGTCTACAATATCTTCGGGCGCTGGTAGCGCTTGCGCGACCTGCGTTGTGCCGCCCCATCCTGTTACACGACAAAATATGCTGTATAAAGGCACAGAGGCGTAGGCAAGTGCCACCATCAAAAACACCACAGCAAAAACCTTTATAGCCGTTTTTGTGTTTTTGTCTTTTAGACTCTGGTCGGGGTTATCGTTATTCATACCGTATTTATAAAGGGTTTTGAGACAATTTCTAGGGTAATGCGTATAAAATAACCCGCCTTGGGAGCGGGTCATAGTATTTGGTAATTCATTTAAAAAACTAGAGGGCAGATGGATCAAACTCCGGCGCATCCTCGGTGGTAACAACTTTCTTTTTTACCGCTTCGGAACCCTCTTCATCTGTCGGGATCGGCATTTCTTTAAGATCTGGCATCTCTTCTGTACCATCACTCATCTCTGCCATTTTCTCTTCATCTCCGGTCTGCTCTTCTTCGTCAAAGAATTCTTCTTCTTTATCTTCGCTAGTTAATTCTTTTTGATAGGCCGCGGTCTCCGCTTCGTAGACCTGCTCTACATTTGTTCTATGATTTTCAATAACAGTTAAACGTGGTTCTTCGAATTTCTCACGTCTGTCTTCCAGAGATGCTCTCAATTGCTTTGCATTTTCCCTGAAAGCCAACTGACGTGCGTACATATCGTAATATTTCGTATCTGGTCCTGGGACTGTACCTCCAACAGCATCTTTTGCTGTTGGCGCCGCGTCAATTAGGTCTTTTGCCTGCCTCAAAGTAAGAACCCCAACTTCATTGTCCTCTGTGGGCATTTCTTCTTCGACATACATGCCTTCATCGTCCATAAATTCATCATAGCCCGCATCGTCAATTGCGCTATCTTCATCAATAACCAGATCATCCTGCGCGAAAGCCGCAGAAACCGGAACTGTCAAAAGAAGAAAAGATAAGAAAAACAAATAACCAAGAATTTTCATTGAAAAACTCCGAAAGCAACTAAATAACTTATACACATTACATGATATTTACGGCTTTGGCAAAGCCTACTGCGGTAAAGATGGCCTCTTGTTATCTTATTGAACGCCCATTTTTATTATGGTGATTGCCCAGACAAGAGCCACAACTGTAAAAATAATTGCCAAAACAGCCCAGTTTTTCTTTGATTTTTTCTTGTGTAACTCGCTATGTGGCATCGATCATCACCGCAAAAAACAAGGCAAAAAGATAAAAAACCGAATAGCTGAACATCAAGCGTGCATGTTTCATGTCATCCGAAAAATAAACCTTTACGGCCGTTATAATGAAGAACCCGCTCAAAACCAAAGCACTGATTAAATAGACAAGGCCAGAAAGCCCCATCGTATAAGGCAAAAGTGTGACTGGAAACAAAACGAGCGTATAGATAATCATCTGTATTTTTGTTGCTTTTTCTCCTGCCACGACTGGCATCATCGGAATTTTTGCACGTTTGTAATCTTCGTTAGCATACAAGGAAAGAGCCCAGAAATGAGGCGGTGTCCAGAAAAAGATAATGGCAAATAGTACAATAGCGCCAAGTGACACATCCCCTGTTACTGCTGCCCATCCAACCATTGGAGGAAATGCACCCGCCGCGCCGCCAATAACAATATTTTGTGGTGTGGTGCGTTTGAGCCACATTGTGTATATGATAACGTAGAATAAGTTTGCAAAGGCCAATATTCCTGCGGCAACCCAGTTCAGCGCTATACCCATCAACATCACAGAGAACAGGGATAAAACGATCCCGAAGGTCAAAGCCTCGTCCGGATTGATGCGCCCCATGGGAATAGGACGCCCTCTGGTACGGTTCATAATTTTATCAATATCGCGATCATACCACATATTAATAGCACCAGCCGCCCCTGCATTTACGGCAAGTGCCAACATAGCAATAACAATAAGAAAAGGATGAAGCTGCGCCGCCCCGGGGGCAACCAAAAGCCCGGCAAATCCGGTGAACACAACCAGACTCATTACCTTTGGTTTCAGAAGCGCAAAATAGTCGGAAACGCGCGATTCCTTAAGGTCGTCGCGCGTGTCTGAAAAAACGTAATTACCTATGGCGATATCGGCCATTTATTTTACTTTCGGCTGGATGTCAAACTGGTGGAACGGCGGAGGTGACGACAATGACCACTCCAAAGTAAAGCTTTGTGGTTCCACATCCCAGTAGTTATCACTGGCCTTCTTACCAAACATCAGGGTGTAAAACACCACAACAATAAACCAGATCGTAGACAAGCCCGTTAAATAAGCACCATAAGAAGACACCATATTCCATAGATTATGTCCGTGACCGTTTTCCAAAATCCATTGTACTTTTTCAACAGGATTGGCAAACGGGCCTTGAAGATGTTCAGGTGGAATTTCACCGGCATAATCAACATAACGCCGCGGCATCCCCTGAAGGCCTAGGAAATGCTGAGGGAAGAAAATCAGGTTTACGCTAATAAACGTTGTCCAGAAATGAATCTGTCCCATCCATTCCGGATACATCTTGCCTGACATTTTTCCGATCCAGTAATAAAACGCCGCGAATAGAGCAAAAACTGCCCCCAGCGACAGAACATAGTGAAAATGCGCCACCACATAATATGTATCATGCAATGCTGCATCCACACCGGCATTTGCAAGAACAACACCTGTCACACCACCCAGTGTAAACAGGAAGACAAACCCGATTGCCCAAAGCATCGGCGTGGCGAAACGTATAGAACCACCCCACATTGTAGCAATCCATGAGAAAACCTTGATCCCTGTTGGCACAGCGATGATAAGCGTGGCCGCAGTAAAGTAAGCGCGGGCATCAACACTCATCCCTACGGTATACATATGGTGGGCCCATACGATAAAGCCAACAACGCCGATTGCGACCATGGCATAGGCCATACCCAGATAGCCGAAGATCGGACGCCGTGAAAAAGTCGAGATAATATGCGAAACAATGCCAAAGGCCGGCAAGATCATAATATACACCTCGGGATGTCCAAAGAACCAGAAGAGGTGCTGATACAATACAGGATCGCCTCCACCTTCGGGATTAAAGAAAGAAGTTCCGAAATTACGATCCGTCAGGAGCATTGTAATCGCGCCCCCAAGAACAGGCACCGCCAGTACAAGCAGGAATGATGTTGTCAAAATACCCCAAACAAAAAGGGGCATTTTATGAAGGGTCATGCCCGGTGCACGCATATTAAAGATGGTGGTAATAAAATTCGCCGCGCCTAAAATCGAACTGGCTCCGGCCAAGTGCAAGGAGAAGATTGCCATGTCCACGGCCATTCCATCATGGCCGTATCCAATAGAGGATAAAGGCGGATAGACCGTCCACCCTGTTCCTGCACCCCCACCGATAACGGCAGATAACAAAAGAAAAACAAAGGACGGAACAATCAACCAGAAGGAAATATTGTTTAGTCTGGGAAATGCCATATCGGGTGCACCGATCATAATCGGCACAAACCAGTTACCAAAACCCCCAATAAGACCAGGCATGACAACGAAGAAGACCATAATTAAACCATGGGCAGTGATGAATACATTCCACATATGACCATCAGGATTACCTGCGCCATCGACAAGAAACTGGACACCCGGATCATGCAGTTCCATACGCATAACCATCGAGAAAAACCCGCCAATGACACCTGCCATAATCGAGAATATAATATATAAAGTCCCGATATCTTTGTGGTTTGTTGACATAAACCATCGAGAAAAGAATCCTGGTTTGTGGTCACCCATGTGTTTAGTCCTCTGTTTAAAAAATGTTTATACTATCTACTGGCTCGCAAGTTTGATCGCTTCATTCACTTTCGGAGATATGAAATTATCATTTGCTGCGAATTCTTCTTTTGCCTTTGCAACCCATACTTCAAATTCTTCTTTGGTCACAGCACGAATTTCGATCGGCATGAAACTGTGGTCCTTACCACAAATTTCGGAACATTGGCCATAATATGTCCCTGTCTTGTCAATGCGGAACCATGTTTCGTTCGTCCGCATAGGGATTGCGTCAAGCTTTACCCCGAATGCGGGAACAGCCCATGCATGAAGGACATCGTTCGCCGTAACAAGAACAGCAATATTTGTATCAATCGGTAAAACAACGACATTATCTGTGGAAAGAAGACGTCTTTGATCCGGTTTTAATTCATCTGTGGGCACCATTCTGGAATCGAAAGCGATGCCATCGTGATCCGGATATTCATACCCCCAATACCACTGATATCCGGTAACTTTTAATGTCATCTCAGGTTCGGGAATGCGATCGTTTTCGTATAAAATCTTAAAGGACGGCACAACAATTATAATCAGAATAATAATGGGAACAATCGTCCATACAATCTCAAGAAGTACATTATGGGTAACCTTTGAAGGTATCTTGTTAACATGACGGTTGTAGCGCAGTACAACAAAAGCAAGCAGTGCCATAACAAACAAACAAATAGCCGTGATAATGATCATAAGCAAATCATGAAATTCGTGAATTCTATGGGCAGAGGAAGACGCCGCAGGTTGGAACCCGAAAGCCCACTCCAATGGCTCATTTGCCAACGCCGGAGCCACAGCTAAAACCGTGCCCAAAAATACTGCTAATGCCGTTTGAAATACGTATTTTTTCATTTTTAAGAACTTTCGCCTCTAGAAAATCGAAAACGTTATGATGGTATATTACGAAAAAACATAAAATAACGTCGTGTTATAAATAAGAATAAATGATTTAAAAAGCAAGACTGAATAACGTTTTTCTTTTGATTTTCATGGGATTAAGGCTTGCTATAAAATATTTGCGCGAGACAAACATACAATCGCAGCGGTTTCACAGCGTAAAAGCCTGTCACCAAGGTTTATGCGTTCTATGTTTTCCAAAGCAGAAATCATTTCAATCTCAAAATCGTCAAATCCGCCTTCTGGCCCGATCAAAAAAGCGCCCCCTTGTTCGAAATTATAGCGGGAAATCGGTGTCGTCTCTGCATCACGCTCGACGCAGGCAAAAAAGGGAACGCCCAATGTTCTGAATTCCTCTTTGATGAGTAGATCGGAAAACTTTTTAACCGTCGATAAAACCGGGAGATCCAGACGCTCGCTCTGCTCTGCTGCCTCAATTATTTGGGCATAAACCCGTTCCGGCTTGAAATTTCTGTTTTCCGTGCGGTTGGTTATGACGGGATGCAGCCCATTGACGCCAAGTTCCACGCATTTCTCAATTAATATATCCATACGGTGTTTTTTTATGGGCGTGAAGAAAAGATGCACTTCCGGTGAAGGCATAGGCTGCGCTTTGATTTGTTCAGTTAGAAGTGCAGAACCCTCTTTTTTGCCCATAGAAACAATTTTAACAAACCATTCGCCATCCCGTCCGTTAAACACACGAAAAACATCGCCCTCGCTTTTGCGCAGAACATTTTTAAGGTAATGTACATTTTCCTGCGAAAGCGCTATGTTTGCGTCACTGGATAAAGGGACGTCACAATAAAGGCGCGGATATTTGTAAATCTGATCGAGCATGACAGACATTATAAACACCAAAACACATACGGATATCAAGACACTTAAATGGGTTGAGGCTTTCTTTCCTGAACGCCTGCAACCTTATTTATATCTTATGCGGCTGGACAGGCCGATTGGCATATGGCTTTTGCTGCTGCCGGGCCTATGGGGAATTATTCTGGGAACGGGCGGTATAAGCAAAATAACGCCCCATTCTTTATGGGTTGTTTTTCTGTTTTGTATCGGCGCTGTTGTGATGCGCGGCGCAGGATGCATCGTTAATGACCTCTGGGATAAGGATCTCGATATAATGGTGGAACGCACCAGAAACCGGCCCTTAGCAGCAGAAATAATAAGTCCGAGAAAAGCTTTTGTGTTTTTAGCTACTTTGTTGCTAATTTCATTTGTAATTTTGATACAACTCAACAAAACCACTATATTTCTAGGGTTTCTATCTCTACCCTTTATCGCGTTATACCCGTTTATGAAGCGTATTACATGGTGGCCACAAGCTTTTTTAGGTTTGACCTTTAACTTTAGTGCTCTTATGGGGTGGAGCGCTATAACCGACGAGATCGGCGTTGTGGCTCTCTTGTTATACATGGCGGGGATTTTTTGGACACTTGGTTATGACACTATTTATGCCCATCAGGATAAGGAGGACGATGCCTTTGCCGGTATTAAATCCACGGCTCTAAAATTTGGAGACCAAAGCAAAATATATGTTGGGGTATTTTATGCCCTGTCCCTGATCTGTATTTTCATGGCAAAAGATTTATCACCCGCTAGCATAATCGTCGCATTACCGGCACTTCATTTTATCTGGCAATTAAAATCCTGGGATTTACAAAGTCAGGAAAGCGCCCTGAAGATTTTCAAGTCCAATACCGTTGCCGGAATTCTTGTTCTATTGTTTCTGGCGATTTGATTAATCGTTTACAACGAGCGCTCTTAAACGTTGCTCGGCAACGGTAAGCATGGTCATATCGACCGTACCGGCATGGCGTACCTCGGCAAAAAGCGTATCGAGCTGTCTGATCTGATAAGCATGATCTTCCAACCATTTTTCAACAACATACCCGTCTTCGACCAGCTTTTTTCCACCGCCTTTTAGAATGTTCACCGTAAGTGCTGCTTGACAACTATACAACTGATCCATCAAGCCTGTTGCGGCTTCACCCTGCCAATAATCATCCTGTGGCAAGAAACGCGCTTTCTGGCGTAACCAATCGAAATTCAAACGTTCGCCTAAACCAAAATAAGCGCGCGCCGCAACTTTAACGTCTATTTTTTGTTCGATCGATATCCGGATAATATCACACGCCGATGATAAAACAGGCAATATGGCGATCTGCTGCGATAGTTTTGGTGGCAAGCCATCCAGACGTGCAGCGTCTTTACGTTGCTTGATCGATAACTTAAGGCTTTTTGTCACAAGCTTATCAAGATTGCTCGACAACATTTGAATTCCGGCACCGAATTGCCTTGCATCTTTGTCCATATCTACAGGGCGACCCAAACGAGTCAGGAACCACGTAATACCGTGCTCGGAAAGATTAGCAATTTCGCGCATGGCTTTAAGTTGGATCTGCGCCGGAACTTTGCCGTCCATCGCCTCAAGATCATCCCACATTCTGCGTAATCCGAACGCATCTCGCACAACAATATAGGCAGCGGCGATTTCGCTAACCGATGCCCCGGTTTTATTCATCCGCGCTTTCAGGAATGTCGGGCCCATACGATTAATGAGGGAATTTGCCATCATCGTCGCAATAATTTCACGTTTTAGGCGGTGGCGAATAATTTCCTTTTCATATTTTTTCCCGAGAATTGTTGGAAAGTAATCGGTAATCCAGTGATGCATTTCCGGATTATCAGGAATTTCAGATTCAAGAAGATCCTGCGTCAGGGCAATTTTTGCATATGCGAAAATTACACATAGTTCGGGACGAGTAAGTCCTTTACCCATGCGCAAGCGCTCCGCGATTTTGTTATGGTCGGGAAGCGCTTCAATCTCCCGATCCAAACCGTCTTCGCGCTCCAAATCACGAATAAAATCATCATGAAGCTTTAGATTTTCGTGAGCCTGCATTTCAACGAGAGAAATAGCCTGTGCTTGCTGATAATTATGTCTGAGTACATGGTCGGCGACTTCCTCGGTCATTTTTTCAAGCAACTTGTTTCGCGCTAACAAATCCATATTATGCGATTTTTGTGTCATTACATCGCGCAAAAGAATTTTTATGTTCACCTCATGGTCCGAAGAATCAACACCGCCAGAGTTATCAAGAAAATCTGTGTTGATGCTGACACCGCGTTCTCCAAGCTCGATGCGGCCATGTTGTGTAATCCCAAGATTTGCACCTTCTCCTATCACTCTTGCGCGCACCTCGTCAGCACTCACACGTAAGGAATCATTGGCTTTATCTCCAACATCGGTATGGGTTTCTTTTGTTGATTTTATGTAAGTACCAATACCACCGAACCATAACAAATCTGTTCTGCTTCTTAACATTGCGCTCATCAGTTCAACTGGCGGTACACGGTCTTCCTCGATATCAAACCGCTCTTTTATTTCAGGCGTCAGATCAATCATCTTATCGCTGCGCTTGTATATACGACCGCCTTTGGATAACAATTTTTCATTATACTGATCCCAACCAGCGACAGCCTTAAACAAACGTTTTCTTTCCTTAAATGATGATTCCTCGTCAGGATGCGGGTCACAGAAAATGTGAAGATGGTTGAAGGCCCCTACCAGACGAATATGTTCGGAAAGCAGCATACCGTTACCAAAAACATCGCCGCCCATATCGCCAACCCCGACAACATCAAAAGGGTGAGATTGAATATCGTGATTAAGAAGGCGGAAATGGTGTTTTACTGATTCCCACGCACCACGCGCAGTTATGCCCATTTTCTTGTGGTCATATCCGGCAGACCCGCCAGATGCAAACGCATCACCGAGCCAGAAACCATATTCCTCTGACAAGCTGTTTGCGATATCTGAAAAAGTTGCCGTTCCTTTATCGGCAGCCACAACCAGATAGGGGTCGTCTCCGTCTCTGCGCACAACATTTTTTGGTGGAATAATTTTTGTACCCGATTGGTTATCTGTAATATCCAGAAGGCCGCGAATAAATATTTTATAGCACTCAATACCCTCGGCAATAAATTCATCGCGTGTTTTTGTCGGCCTTTTGACAACAAACCCACCCTTTGAGCCCATAGGCACAATTACAGCATTTTTAACCATCTGCGCCTTCATGAGGCCAAGAACTTCGGTCCGGTAATCTTCGTGACGATCAGACCATCTCAGTCCACCGCGTGCAATTTTATCACCGCGCAGATGAATTGCCTCCATGCGTGGTGAGCAAACAAATACCTCACGGAACGGTTTTGGTGCCGGCATGTATTTTATTTTTTTACAATCAAACTTCATGGACAAGTAATCCTTGGCATCACCTTGATCTGTTTTTTGGAAATAGTTTGTTCTCAGCGTTGCTTCGACAAGCTCCATGATTGTGCGCAGAATTCTGTCATGATCACTGGATTGAACAAGGTCCAATTCACTCAAAATGTTTGTAACACACTGACTAATCATTTTCTTTGAATCAGATTGATTAGCAGGATCGTGGTAAGCCTTGAACAAACCGATCAAAAGACGGCTAACTTTAGGATTGTCGATTAGAACTTTTTCGATATAGGCACCACCAAAAGGAAAGTTCAATTGTTTCATATATTTCACGTATGCACGTAAAATAGTTGTTTCTTTCCAGGTTGCCCCTGCGCCAAGAATAAGACCGTTAAGAGGATCGTTATCGATTTGTTGATTCCAGATTCTTACAAATGACTCTTCAAAATTCTCTTTGACGTCGCCCACAACAATGAAATCATCTATGCTTGGTGTTTCAAGAAGAAAATCATGAATCCACACAGACTCTTCCGATCCTTCCGGTTTAACTTCGAACGGTAATTCTGCTATAACGCGTAGCCCCATATCTTCAAGGATCGGCAAGACGTCCGACAGAGTCACGGGTGATCCTACCTGAAAAATTTTCAGCCTGACTTTCTTAAGATCAACATCATTCGGACGATATAAATCCAAAACAATTTCACGGCTTTCGATTGCCTTTTCAATTCTCTCAATATCAAAAACAGATTTTTTTTCTTCATGTGTCGAGGTGTAAGAGACAGGAAATGCATCACCGTAACGCTCGGTCAAATCTGTGATCACTGCATGCTCGTCATAAGCCTCATGAAGGGCCTGAGATAAACGCTCTGTCCATGTTTTACCACAATCACGAAGCTTTTGTTCAATGCGCTTGGGCTTGATTTTCGGAGGATTTTTCTGACTGACATTAATAATGTACATCACACGTGCAAAAAGTGAATCATCAAGAGTCGTATAAAAAGTTGCACATATTCCATTTGTTTCCTGTTCTAAAATGGTTGCAATGTCCTGACGCAACTGCGTTCCGAAACGATCGCGAGGCACGTAAACCAGACAGGATAAATATCGTCCAAAAGGATCTTTCCGCATAAATAGGGCAATACGCTGGCGCTCTTGCAAACGGATAATATCCTGACATATCTCCAAAAGTTCCCTTGGTTCCATCTGGAATAACTCATCTCTTGGATACTTCTCGAGAATGTGGCGTAGGGCTTTACAATCATGTGTGCCCTCGATGTAACCGGATTCTTTTATCGTTGCTTCTACTTTTGCAGACAGATAAGGCACATCGCTTACGCTTCGTGAATAGGTCACAGAGGTAAACAGACCCAAAAACAGCTTTTCTCCAGTCACTTCTCCGGATTTATTGTAGACTTTAACAGCGATACAATCCATGGGCACACGACGGTGAACCGTGGCAAGACGATTGGTTTTTGATACCGATACCGGCGGCAATCGGCGGCGCAACTCCTGAAGATTGCGAGGAAGCCCCTCCTCCATTTCAGTGATGTATGCCGGAACCACCTCATCTTGTAATAAGCCTAAACTCGACCCTTGAACGGTCTTGCTTATCAGATTGTTTTTGTTTTCTATAAATTCGTACTCGCGATACCCGAGCAAAGTAAAGTTATTGTCATAGAGATAATCCAGAAACGCACAATATTCTCTGATTTCTTCTGCAGATCTTCGTGTGGCGGCAATGCTAAGCTCTTTCGATGCTGCTTGCAATTTTGCTAGCATCGGACGCCAATCCACATTTGCGTAGAAAACATCTTCCAACACCGAAAACAGGCCTTGCTCCAACTCTTCTGATGCTTCCTTCGATAAAGGCTCATTAATCTGGATATGGATATGGGCCTGACGGTGTGTTCCCTTTTTGGAATCTGCAGAAAAATCGCCTAGATTTCCCTTTTTGTCATAGGAAGCGTAAAGATTAGGATGAACCAGAATACCAATCAAAAGATCGTGGCGGTTAATCTCCGCCGCTATCGAGTCTACAAGAAAAGCCAGATCATCACTTACAATATCAATAATGGTTTTGCGATAATCTCCCGCATCCGTCTCGGGGCAATAAATTCTTAATTTTGGCTCTTCCTTGCTTCTTTTCTTTGCCATATCCCAATGTGACTTGGCCATTTGGACAAGGATCTGAGCATCAAAGAATTCTATATCCGCAGGATTAATTTCTGCACCAAGAACAGCAAGCATTCTCTTTAAACCAGCAGATGCGTTGGCAGGCAAAAGCTGTTGCGCTTCTTTGAGCAAGTAATCAAATTCTTTAAGTTTTTTGTGAGGCATGTGGACTCGTCAATCAATGTAATTATTATTTTTTAATCGTCTGAATACTAAAGAGAAATCCCTTGGCGGTCTAGTGAATTTCAAATAATGGGTCCTATATATTTCTGTGCGTTGCACAAATGATTAAACATGTTAGTTTTGATACTATAAGGTATCGAATGCGGATTCCATGCGAATACAACCACATAAACTTTTTTTCAAGGATAGTAAATGTCAGATTATGATGTAGATCTTTTCGTTATAGGGGCAGGATCTGGCGGTGTACGTGCGGCCCGTATCGCCGCAGCTCATGGCGCAAAAGTAGCCATCGCAGAGAAGCGCTTTTACGGCGGCACTTGCGTTAATGTCGGGTGCGTTCCCAAGAAACTTATGACCTATGTTGCCGGATACAGCGCTGCAATGGACGATGCCGCAGGTTACGGGTGGACGATTGGGCCACGTTCATTAGACTGGGCACAGTTTATTAAAAGAAAAAATGAAGAGATTGAACGACTAAACGGCATATATGAACGCATGCTTGAAAATGCCGGTGTTAAAATTCACTGGGGCGAAGCCAGCCTTGTCGATGCACATACTGTAGAGGTTGAAGGAAAAAAAATTGCGGCCAAATATATTTTGATTGCAACAGGCGGAAAGATTTTCATTCCAAATATAGAGGGAGCAAGCGAACACGGCATTACCTCCGATGATGTTTTCTTTCTGAAAAAGCAACCCAAGCGTCTTGTCATCGTCGGTGTTGGTTATATCGGTCTGGAATTCGCAAGCATCTTTAATAAACTTGGTAGTGAAGTGCATGTTGTTTTTAGACGTGATCAAATCCTGAATGAGGGGTTTGATGAAGATGTACGTGTGCATTTACATCATGAAATGATAAAAAAGGGCATTCAATTCCATCCAGAAACAAATATTACGTGTGTAGAAAAGAAAAAAGACGATTTAACTGTGTATTTAGATGACGAAACGACGTTAAAAGCCGATCAAATTCTGTTTGCAACAGGGCGTACGCCCAACACGGATGGCCTTGGGCTGGACAAGCTCGGTATCCAAATTGACAAAAAGGGAGCGATTACTGTCAACGAAAATGATCAGACGAATATCGAATCCATCTATGCGGTTGGTGATGTTACAGACCGTGTTGCCTTAACACCCGTTGCTCTTGGTGAAGGTCATGCCCTCGTTGACCGGTTGTTTGCGGATAACCAAAGACATATATCCTATGATAATATTCCAAGCGCGGTCTTTTCATCTCCCAATGTTTCGCAAGTGGGCTTAACCGAAGCACAGGCACGCAAAAAATTCGGAAACGGGATTGATATATATAAGTCTGATTTCCGCGCGATGAAAATGATTCTGGCGGATAATGAAGAACGCACATTTATGAAGCTGATTGTTGATCGTAAAACCGATAAAGTTTTAGGCGTTCATATGGTTGGTGAAGAGGCTGGAGAAATAATTCAGGGATTTGCCACTGCCCTCATAGCCGGCGCCACAAAATCTGATTTTGACCGCACCATTGGTATTCACCCCACCTCGGCCGAAGAATTTGTTACCATGCGGTCAAAGTCCAATTGAAAAAAGGGAAGGCGTTAACCTTCCCTCTTTCTTTGATATAAGCTTTATTGTCCAGTCCTAAAAGTACCACTCATACTCTAATATGGCCTTAAGGCTGGCATCAGGGGCCGCATCCGACGCACCGAACAGAACCCCTACATCATAAGCAAAATGTCCGAGCGAGCCGTATATCACCGGACCGATTTGATGTTTCTGTTCATCAAAGTTCGCGTCGCCGCCAAATTCTCCCAGATCGCTGTGAATTTCAATACCAGGCTCGAATTCCGGCTTATAACGATAGCGTGAGCTCCATGACACACCATATTCCGTATCATCGGAAGAATCTTCGCCAAATTCGCGTTCTAATTTGAAGTTTGCTAGATGACTAAATTTATTCACATCTTTTGCCAAAAGTAATTTTACTTCCGCTTTGTCGGCTCCGCCTGATGTGTTGTAAACAAGCTCGGTCAAAAGACCAATATCCACCCAGTACTCTCCCTGCTCTGTCAATTTAAAGCGGTTTTCCCATTCAATGGCTGTAAATTCAGGATTCGCACCTGACTCGCCCTCCCTTTCAAACTCTGCATAGATTTCTGAAAACCACA
Organism: uncultured Micavibrio sp.; assembly: GCA_964352665.1. Classification (GTDB taxonomy): domain Bacteria; phylum Pseudomonadota; class Alphaproteobacteria; order Micavibrionales; family Micavibrionaceae; genus UBA1672. Next base: position 39,123 of record CAYGSJ010000005.1, on the reverse strand, counting down.
TGTCAGTAAAACCATAACCCACAGCAAATTTCTGCTTCCATGCACCATCTGCATCACTGTCGTCATCAATATCGTATCCACCACGATATTCAATTTCCAATTCACCTTTTTCTACATTTGGCCCATATACTTTTTTGGTTGCATGCGCATTTGCAGGCACAAAGAAAACCAGTAGCCCCACACCAAGGAGAACTTTTTTTCCTGTCATTAAACTCTTTTGCATTTTGAAAAATCACTTTCATGTTAGCTGTTAATAATAATCATTCTCATTTAGAGGGTAAAATGGTCTCTGTCAATGATGCAATTTTAAAAACTATTTTTTTCTGGAATTTCGTATTTTCCTGCGCACGCTGGTCTGTAGCCGTACCTCTTCGGGTAAAGGCGCGCCGGGGCGAACCGGGCGCTCGGCGAATCTGCCCATGCAAATCATGCGATCATACATAACGATCGCGCCCGCCACACCTACATTCACACAGAACTTCATAGGAATTTTGACAATGTGATGACATTGATCCATCAGGGTTTCTGAAAGACTCCCCATCTCCGGCCCTAAAACATAGGCTGCACGGGTAGGATGGCGAAAGCTTGGGAGCTCGATTGATTCGTCTACAAGCTCAACCCCGACAAGTGTGCACTCCATGGGCAAAGTAAGTTTTTTTGCCGAATCATATTCATAATATGGGACATGATCAAAAGCGTCGGATGTATCGGTCAGGCGCATGGCATTGATATCGACGTCGGGATGAATGGTAAAGAAGAAGCTGGCTCCAAAAGTATGTGCCGAACGGGCAAGTGTCCCTACATTTTGCTCTTTACTTATACTTTCTACGCCTATACCGAAATAGCCCCGCATATTTATGCCTCTTTTAATTCCCGAAGATCTTTATAAAGATCCAGTGCTTCTGGGTTTGCCAATGCCTCGACATTTTTAACTGGCCGCCCCATCACTACATCGCGCACGGCGATCTCCGTTATTTTACCACTGCGCGTGCGTGGAATATCCGAAATACCGATAATTTTTGCAGGGACATGTCTCGGCGTTGCGCCCTTTCTGATTTGTGTTTTAATTTCTTTGATAAGAGCATCATCGAGAGTGTGCCCATCCTTTAACTGAACAAAAAGAATGACACGTACATCCCCTTCCCAGTCCTGACCAACGGCTATGCAATCCTGCACTGCATCTATTTTTTCAACTTGCCCGTAAATTTCGGCCGTGCCTATTCGAACGCCGCCCGGATTTAATGTTGCATCACTCCGACCATGAATGATGAAGCCACCATGCGGTGTTTTTTCAACCCAATCGCCATGACACCAGATATTGTCGAAGCGATCAAAATAGGCACCCTTGTATTTTTCGTCATTCTCATCGTTCCAAAATGAAACAGGCATACAAGGAAACGCCTGCGTACAGACAAGCTCGCCCGAGCTTTCCTTGGTCGAGTTCCCCGTCTCATCAAAAACATCAACGGCCATACCAAGACCCGGCCCCTGAATTTCTCCACGGTAAACAGGAGAAATTGGATTACCCAGCATGAAACAGGACACAATATCCGTACCACCGGAAATCGAGGCCAAATGTAAATCTTCCTTCACAGATTCATAAACGAAATCAAAACTGGCATGAACAAGCGGGGAACCTGTTGAGGCCATAACCTTTAAAGCCGAAAGATCATGTGTTGTTTTAGGCGTGATGCTGTTTACCTTCATGGCCTCGATATATTTCGCCGATGTCCCGAACAGCATGGAGTGGTGTTTTGTAGTATAATCCCAGAGCACATTCCCGTCCGGATAAAATGGAGACCCATCAAATAGCAACAATGTCGCTTTTGATGCAAGCGCAGTGATGAGCCAGTTCCACATCATCCACCCGCAGGTGGTAAAATAAAAGACTTTATCGCCCTGCTTAATATTGCTCTGAAGCTGATGCTCCTTAAGGTGCTGTAACAATGTGCCGCCATGCCCGTGCACAATACATTTCGGCGCGCCGGTTGTGCCGGAGGAAAACATGATAAAAAGCGGATGATTGAAATCGACACGGGTGAAATTCAGATCGCGCGGCTCATAATCACTAATAAACTCTTGATCCATTTGTGTGTTTTCAAGTTCATCAATACCCAACTTTGATCCGGCAAACGGCACGACGATTGTCTGCTTCAAACCTTCAAGCTGTGGCTGTACGTCTTTTACTTTCTGCAGAACATCAACGGTTTTACCGTTATAGTAATAACCGTCAACTGTGATGAGCAGCTTTGGTTTGATTTGTCCAAAACGATCAACCACGCCCTGTACACCGAAATCAGGCGAAGCCGAAGACCAGATAGCTCCAAGAGAAATAGCCGCCAGCGCAACAATAATGGTTTCCATCATATTCGGCATATAACCAGCAATACGGTCGCCCTCTCCTACACCTTGCGCGATCATGGCTTGCTGCCATTTTGAAACCGCATCATATAATTCACGTCTTGTCATTTGCGATTCTTGTCCGGTTTCATCATGAAAAATCATGGCCAGAGAACTGTCCGGCGAAGAGAGTAAATTTTCGGCATAGTTAATGCGACCGGTCGGGAAAAAACGCGCCCCAAACATACGACCGTTATTGTTATCAAAGACTGTGTCGCCTTTATCGCCAACAACACCGCAAAAGTCCCAGATCATATCCCAAAACTCTTCTTTATTCTTGACCGACCAGTCCCAAAGATCCTGATAATTTGTGAATGTACTACCCGTTTTTTCCTGCACGATATTCATGAAGCGCATGATGTTGGATGCATTAACAAATTCTTGAGAAGGAGACCAAAGTGGCGTGTTCATAATGATGCCCCGTTTTGACTTTTGAAAATTACTCAACATTGTCTGCAATCCTGTAACGAAAAGCAAGACGTAACGAATAACTGTTAAGTTGCTTGTTAAAATGCGCTATAAATTCTGGGGGTGATTCGATTAAGGATGAGGCCCCCTAAAAATAAATAGGAGTCTCTCTTGATTGCCGCTTATTCCAGATTTTCACAGACCAGTTTGCTTGTAGCCCTCATTATATTGTTGTCATTCGCTACATTGACGCAAGCCCATGCAGAGGAGGAACTGGAGCGTTACACAGAAGTCTCTATTTTAGGGGAAAAAACAGCACTCAGGCCTGCCGATGAGATTACAATTGCAACCCACATAAAATTGGCCCCGCATTGGCATGTTTACTGGGAAAACCCTGGAGATTCAGGACTTCCAGTCAAGATTAACTGGAAAATGCCGGACGGATTTGAAATTAGTGCCATAGAATGGCCAACGCCTGATAAGATTTCTTACGATATTCTCGCGAATTACGGTTATTACAATGAGGTTGTTTTACTTCAAAAGTTGAAGGTACCCGACACTTTGCCCGAAGGTTCAATCCCTTTGGAGGCAAAAGTGGATATGCTGGTGTGTAATGATATTTGTATTCCTGAATCCAGCACAGTGACATTGGACTTAAATCACCCTGAAAATCTGGCTGAGGACAATACCGACTTTATAACAGCTGCACGTGACAGGCTTGCCCCGAAAGCAAATGGTATATTTAGCTTCTCTGAAGCCGATAACAAGCTCGTTCTCTCCCTAAAGCCTGAAGATATGGCTGTACTTAACGATGCGACGGCTGAAAATATAGAATTTTTTCCCGTGGAATGGGGCATTATAAATCATGTGGCCATACCCGATGTGACGCTGGCAGACGGTGTTGTGACTATCGCGCATGAACGTGGCGACCAACCTCTTTCTGATAAAAAATCACTTCGCGGCCTTTTGGTCATTAAAGGCGCACAAGGACAGAACAAAGGCTTCTCTCTGGAAGTTAAACAAGATACCGATGCAAAAAATGTTGTTGTTAATCCGAATAACCAACAAGACAAACTGGAGCAAGTTAATGCACAAAAATCTAATGAAATCAGTTGGTTTGGCGCGCTTTATCTAGCATTAATCGGGGGTCTGATCCTAAACCTCATGCCTTGCGTTTTTCCTGTGCTCTCCATGAAAGCGCTAAGCCTTGTTAAAATGAATGACAAAGAAAAGGCTTTGGCTAGAAGACACGGACTTGCCTATACATTTGGCGTTATTTTAAGCTTTCTTGCCATTGGCGGCGTTCTTATAGTTTTAAAGGAAGCCGGATCGGCGGTTGGTTGGGGATTCCAACTTCAAAACCCTATGATTGTCGCTTTGTTGGCATATTTGCTTTTCCTCATTGGTTTAAATTTGATCGGCTTTTTCGAATTCGGATCGGGCCTGGGCAATGTTGGCAATAAGCTTACACAAGGTAGTTCTCTGAGCGGCTCTTTCTTTACCGGTATGCTGGCCACGATTGTTGCAACGCCCTGCACTGCTCCCTTTATGGGCACTGCCATGGGATATGCTGTAACCCAACCCACCCTTATTAGTATGAGCGTCTTTGCAGCACTTGGGTTTGGTCTGGCCTTGCCTTATCTCGTTTTATCTTATGTGCCCGCATTAAGAAAAGTTCTGCCAAGACCCGGCGCATGGATGGATAAATTCAAACAATTTCTTGCTTTTCCAATTTTTGCCTCTTCGATTTGGCTGGTTTGGGTTTTAAGCGAACAATCCGGATCTTACGGTGTGTTACTCGTCCTACTAGGCATGCTCGCCATAGCATTTTGCGTATGGCTTTCTCATTTTAGAAATGAAGGCACCGCGCGCTTTATTGTACGTACGCTTTTCATTCTTGCTTTGTTTTTGCCTTTTCTCAGCTTGTCATACATCAAGAGTACAGAGCAGATAGTCGCCTCGATGGATAAGAGCTATATGTTTGGTGAATCTTTCTCCGAAGAGAAACTCTCTGCATTTCTGAAAGGTGATGAACCGTTATTTGTTGAAATGACCGCCGCTTGGTGTATCACCTGCAAACTCAATCACGCTCTTGCCATTAACTCCAATTCCACAAAAAAATTATTCGCAGAAAAAAATATTCGTTACCTTATTGGTGATTGGACGAATTACGATGATGAGATTACAAAATATCTCGATAAATTTGGTCGCAACGGGGTTCCGCTCTACGTTTATTATGGTCCACGGAACAAAGCCACAGGTAAAAGACCGGATCCAATCGTTTTACCGCAGGTTTTGTCACCCTCAAGCGTACAAGAAGTTGTAAAGTGAGTGTTACGAGTTTAAATTGAAACCCAAACCTAAACTATGGAGAAAACCCATGTTCAAAAAAATAATTTACTCGACGCTGGCTGCTGTGCTTGTGTCTATGGCTTTCGGGTGGGGTGCATTCCCAGTGAAGGCCTCGGTGGAGATTGGCGGACCTGCGCCAGAATTCTCGGCAACAGATATACACGGCAACCCGTTTGATCTCGCCGATCAAAAAGGAAAAACCGTTGTGTTGGAATGGACAAATCATCAATGTCCTTTTGTTATGAAACATTATTCAACCAATAACATGCAGAACACACAGAAAGCCGCAACAGATAACGGCGTTGTTTGGGTTTCGATTGTTTCTTCTGCAGAAGGTAATCAAGGTTACGTAACTCCGGAAGAGGCCATGAAGATCGAAGAAGAAGCCGGGGCACACGCGACCACGCGCATTCTTGATCCATCCGGTACCATCGGGAAAATGTATGAAGCAAAAACAACGCCACATATGTTTGTGATTTCACCAGAAGGAAATGTTGTTTACGACGGCGCGATTGACGATAACCCAAGCCCAAGTCCCGAAGCGGTTGAAGGGTCAAAAAATCTCGTATTGGCGGCTCTTTCAGATCTTTCTGAAGGGCGTCCGGTCGAAGTATCACGCACAGCTCCTTATGGATGCTCTGTGAAATATTAGTCAGTTCAATAAAGATACATAGCGAAAAGGGCCGTATTAGAAATATTACGGCTCTTTTTTTACGAAATTAAAGACTTGTCAGAATCACGGCTTTTCGCGTATCATAGGGGGTCGAAACTCTTTGATTCACCTTATGTCCATAAGAAACAGAATAAATATTGAAACACCCGAAACGCCCTTTGCCTTAACACAGTCAGAGGCCGCGCGCTGTGCTATTGATCAACATGGTGAAATTGTTTATGCAACGGATGCCTTTTATCAGCTGTGCGATCTGGCTGCTGAAGACAAAAATTATGTTCATGATGTCTTTATGTTTTCCGAGGACATTCTAAATGACGAAGATGATATTTCCTCGCTGGAATCAGGAAGTCATGACGTACACATCAAGGGTAATCCTATTCTGACCGAGTTCCAGTTTGACTGGTTGACCGGCCATGAGAACAAAAAATATCTTATCGCTTCTGCCGCATCGGATGGAACCAGCATAAATCTTCAGGACGAGCTTGATGTTCTGATGCATGAAATACAACGCTCTACTGCAAGACTTCATAGAAAAAACGATAACATCATCGATATGAATCCGACGACGGACGATTTCGCAGAGTTTGTATCCCTGACCAATGACATCATGATCATTACCGACGAAGAAGGAAAAATTATTACTGCCAATGATACGTTTCTAAATACTTATGGTTATGATGCAGGCAAAGTAAAATACGAGACCTTCACAGAATTCTTTTACGAGGAAGATAAGCATGCCGTGCGCAGTACCATGCTCGGCCTTATTCAGGATCAATCCCACGGACAAAATAGCACAGCCCGCTTTGAAGCGCGTCTTATAACCAGTGACGGACAGGCCCGATGGGTGAAGTGGAAGAAGAAATATGCCCATGGCAAAATCTATATTTCCGGTCAGGACATAACAGGAATAAAAAAGCAGCAGCAAAACCTGAATAGACGTCAAAGGCAGCTTTCAGAAGCCGAGGCAATCGGCCGCATGGGTCACTGGCAGTGGCTTATCGGGGAAGATCATATTTCATGGTCGGAAGAAATTTTCAGAATTTTCGGCGTCGATCAGAATCAATTCGAGCCCTCTATCCATACATTGACGGAACTCGTTCATAAACGGGATTTGGGCCGCGTGGTTCAGGTATTCCAACGTGCGATTATCGAAGAAAAAAACTATGACATGGAGTTTCGCATCATTCGCCCGGGTGGTGATGTACGCTTTATTATGCTGGAAGGCCGCTGTGAAAAGGATGAAAGTGGTGAGGTCATCGCACTTTACGGCATTATGCAGGATATGACGGAACGCATGCTGTATGAACAGGAACTGCGTCAGGCGCGCGATGCTTCGGAACAGGCATACGCTGCCAAAACTAGATTCCTTGCCAATATGAGTCATGAGCTTCGAACACCACTGAATGCCATCATCGGGTTTTCAGAAATGATAGAATCAGAAATGCTTGGCCCTATCGATAACAATAAATATGTCGAGTACGCAACCAGCATTAAAGACAGTGGACGTCACCTCCTTGATCTGATCAGCGACATTCTGGATATGTCAAAAATTGAGGCAGGAAAGCACAGCCTCGATCTTGGGGAAGTTCATGTTCAAGACATTATTGATCGGGCAAGTCATATGGTTTCGGGCCGCGCACAAGAGAAAAATATTACACTGGAAACTGCAAATGTTGAAAACGCGGAAATAGATATTATCGGCGACAGGCGTGCTCTCACACAAATTATGCTGAATTTACTTTCCAATGCTGTCAAATTCACACCTGAAAACGGTACAGTCTGGGTCGAGTGTTATAAGAGAGAATCCTATCTTTCAATCAAAGTCTGCGATAACGGTATCGGTATTCCTCCAAACAAGCTGGCTTCGGTTTTAAGACCGTTCGAACAAGTTTCTTCCGAGTACACGCGAGATCATGAAGGTACAGGGCTAGGGCTCTCTATTACCAAAAAACTTATCGAATTGCATAACGGTGTCTTGTTTATTGAATCAACGATGGATTCAGGTACAACAGCAACTGTACGCCTTCCCTATGATGCACAAAGAATAGACTAAGCTCTCATATCCTTGGATGTTTCCATCACAATATGGGATGTAATGCTGTGTACTTTAGGGACAACGCCTAAAACTTCGGTATGAAAATTTTTATACGCCTCAAGATCTGACACCTCAACACGCAACATGTACTCTACCGATCCTGTAATGTTATGGCATTCCCGAACCTCTGGTGCCCTGTTCATTGCCATTTCAAAGTTTTTTTGATCCTCTTTACGGTGCTGGGAAAGACCAACAGTAATATATGCCTTAATACCAATACCTAACGCCGATGGATTAACAACAGCGCGGTATCCGGTGATAACCCCCTGTCTTTCAAGCTCCTGCACTCGGCGCAGGCAAGCAGATGGTGAAAGACCCACCCGATCAGCTAATTCTGTATTGCTGATTCGGCCGTCCTTTTCCAAGTTATGCAATATATTTCTATTTATTCTATCCAAATTCGTCATTTATTGCATAATATAGGGTAGAATGCAGAAGAAAGCAAAGAAATTGATCATATAACTGCAATATAATACAGTTATTATGACATTCGAACTGATAACCGCATTAATAACATTTGCTTTAGTTGCCTCAATCACACCAGGCCCTAATAACCTGATGTTGCTTGCCTCTGGCCTAAATTTTGGGTTTGTCCGTACAATTCCTCATATAATAGGCATTTGTAGTGGGTTCGGTCTCATGGTGGTTCTGGTAGGCATGGGACTAGCCCAGATTTTTACTCTTTTTCCTATAACAGGCATCGTCCTAAAAATTATCAGTATGGTGTTCCTGATCTATCTCGCTTGGAAAATTGCAACAGCCGCTCCTTTGCCGGAAGAAAAAAAATCCGGTCATACCGCACCAAAAGCGCACCCTATGTCATATGTCCAGGCTCTCTTCTTCCAGATCGCCAATCCAAAAGCCTGGATGATGATCCTCGCTGCGATTGGAAGCTATGCCCCCTCACCGTATTCCTTGTGGGACATCGTAATAATCGCTGCTGTATTTTCTGCAGTCATGTTACCGGCCATAAGCTTATGGGCTTATCTCGGAACGAAAATAAAAATGATTTTGAACAATCCAAAGAAAATCAGAATTTTTAATGTATTGGCAGCACTCGCCTTACTTTCATCATTATCGATGATTGTGTCACCATCCTAGGCTTGTAAGCCGCGACTCTGTGCGTAAACTTCGGCATCAAGGCATCCTTTAAGTCCTTGCCTATAATCTTCATAACGGAGCTTTACGCCTAAATCTCTTTTGATTTTATCATTACTGACGCGCTTATTATCTTCATAGAAACTCAACGTAATTGGTGCAAGGTCTGCCTTTTCGAAAGGAATTAAAGCAGGAGAAGGCATGTCTAGAAGCTGACACGCGTAATCGATAACCTCGTGACTTGGCGCTGCCACATCATCACAGACATTATAGATTTCACCTGGATGTGGATCGAGCATAGAGGCAATCAGTGTTTGTGCCAGATCTTCAACATGAATGCGATTGAAGGCATGACCGGGTTTTTCAATGCGGCGGGCAATACCGGAACGTACAGAATCAAGTGCACTGCGACCCGGACCATAAATGCCGGCCAGTCTGAAAATATGCACAGGAAGTCCATGAGCGTCATAAAGAGAAAGCCAGTCTTGTTCGACACTAAGACGACGTACACCACGTCTCGTTGTGGGATTGGCATCGGAATTTTCATCCACCCATTGTCCCTGCTTGTCACCATACGGGCTCGTCGTTGACAAATATCCAACCCATTTAAGATTGGGGAGCCTCAAGAGATCGCGAGCGTGTACGTTGAACGTAACATCCCCTTCCGAGGATGGCGGCGTTGATATAATAATGTGAGTTACATCTTTCAACATGTAAAGCGGATCGGCGATGGGGTTTTCTTCATCAAAAAGATGTGCGCCGACACCACGTGCACGCAACTCTCTTACTTTTTCAGGATCGCGCGTGGTTCCCGAGACCCGCCATCCCCCCCTTTGGAGTAATTCATAACCAACATAATCACAGCAATAGCCGTGACCAAAACAAAAAAGATGCTTTTCCGATGCGTTCATCTTTTTATGTGTCCTATGATGCTGTTTTCATGTAATTCATTGCAGGATCGAAACCCGGAACCCGCTCATCGAGAAGTCCCTGAAATCCGGGACGTTTTTTAATTTTCTCATACCACTTTCTGGCTGCCGGGTGCTGTTCCCACGGGACATCCCCGATGTAATCAATCGAAGACAAATGCGCCGCCGCCGCAATATCTGCAAGCGACAAATAATCACCGGCGATCCATTCTCTTTTCTCCGTCAGGAATCCTATATAATCCAGATGGTAATGAATATTTGCACGTCCAGCCCTGATCGATGGGCCATGCGGCTCCCCCATATTGAGGAAAGATTTCATCAATTTTTCACCAACGAGGTTTTCTGTAACTTCCTTGTTGAACTTACGATCAAACCAATGGATTAGTCTTCTTGTCTCCGCGCGTTGAACAGGATCGCGGCCTATGAGGTTTACCTCTGGATAAACTTCTTCAAGATATTCGCAAATTACAAGAGAGTTTGAAAGAATGGTGCCGTCTTGTTCAATAAGGACAGGGACATCCCCTGCTGGGTTCATGGCAAGAAATTCTGTTCGGCGTTCCCACGTCTTTTCTATTTCCAGCTTAAAATCCATTTTCTTCTCAGTCAGAGCCAGTCTGACCTTGCGCGAGAAAGGGTTAAGCCAAAAGTGAAATAAGATTCGCATGACAACAGTCTAGCGTAGATCAAAAAATATTCAATCTCAAAGACTTAAAATTTATGAAAAAAGAAACACGAATAGCAAAAAGCATCTGTTTTACATAGCCTTAGCAAAAACTTTTATATGTGTTCTGATTTCATCGCCAATAGCATCGGTTGATTGCCATTGCCCCTGTCCCACGCCGAAGTCTAGCCTGTTCAAAGTAATATCAGCCGTCATTTCTGCCGACGTTATACCATCTTCGTGCTCTGTAAATTTCAAAGAAAACGGGAGTTCTAAAGGCAAGGTTATGCCGCGCAATGTTAAATTTCCCTGCGCGGTAAATGCGAGGTCACCAGTTTTTTCGAAATGATCTGCCTCGAACATTGCATAAGGATATTCTTTGACATCGAACCACTGATCTGACTTTGCCTGACCATCCCGATCTTCACTTCCGGTCTGGATTGAAGGAATATCAATTTCCACAAAAACATGACTTTCGTCCAGCCTGTTCATATCAAAAAACACCCGGGCACTCGCAATTTTGAAATGCCCTTCAAAGGTCTGCCCGTATTGCGTAGCCTCGAAGGTCACCTTACTTTGCTCAAGATCAACTTGCCATGCGGCGACGTCGGATATCATTGCTGCGTTGTCAAAACTATAGTCTTCTTGGTGGTCTTGCTCGTACTCGTATTCCTGCTCGTATTCGTATTCCTGTTCGAGTTCTTCGGCAATAATGACATATCCAATCATCAGGTAGACAACGGCCAGAACAATCGTCAACAAACCTCCTGCAAAAAATCCAAATGACTTGCTCGCCATACGTCGTAGCGTTTCATCACGATCGATAAAGTGATGCTTAAGTGCCCCTGCAATATGCAGTGAGACAACGCCGATAAGTACGAATGCAAAAATTTCGTGCAACTCTCGCATAATCTTGAACATTTTTTTGTCTTTAACCGTTACATCAGGCACATCGATGCCAAAAAACTGCACTGTAAAATCTCCGGCAGATGACATGATCCATCCTGTAAGCGGCAAGCCGAACATCAGCGCATATAAAAGAATATGCGCATTATGGGACAGAAATTTTTCCCATTTTTTATGGGTTGCAAGTGGTTTGGGCTTGGGTTTTAGAAAGTGATACACTACGCGTACACTGACAAGTAAAAGGACAAGAAGGCCAAATGATTTATGCAATGCATAGAGTTGAAGCTTATCTTCACTGAAATCCATAGAGCCCATATAAAATCCAATAAATAACAGCCCAAAAATAATCAGGGCTGTTATCCAATGTATACATTTGGAAAAGAGTGCATATGAAATCGGTTTCAAATCCTGTGACATAGCCTTCTTTCCATCTTTCCTATTCATTCAAACCGGTAGAATCGTCGCGTACACCTTCAACTTCAATACGGATTTCGGCCTCGTCGCCAACGGCTGGAATACCGTAATTCATGCCGAAATCAGATCTTTTAATCGTAGTTGTTGCAGAAAACCCACTTACGTATTTTCCACCATAGGGATGAAGATCAGACCTATTATGCGTGACTGACAAAATCACAGGCTTCGTTACGCCAAGCAAAGTAAAGTCGCCGGTAATATTTGCAGTTTTTTCACCAGTCATTTCTATAGATGTGCTTTTGAAGGTCATGGTCGGGTACTTTTCAACATCAAAAAAATCAGCATTCTTCATATGTTCGTCCCATTTCTCATCATCCATATCAATACTGGCTGTTTGTATGGTTACTTCAACATTTGAATTGGCAGGATTGGTACGATCGAAATTGAAAAATCCGTCATATTCAAGAAATTCACCCTGTGATTTTGAAAAACCAAGATGATCGACAAAAAACAGAATTTGCGTATGTGCTTTATCAAATGAATAGTGTTCAACACTATCCGATGATTCGGGCGGCGCAGGCTTTGTCGCCATAACAGGGGTCGCAAACGAAATTGCGCTCACAGCCACGGCTAATATAAGAAATCTTTTCATAAATATTCTCCTTAAAGATGTAATGATTGCTTTACACGTTAGAGTGTTTTCAATTCGAAAACGACTGTTTTTTTACATCGATACGAAATAGTAATTATACATATATACGCCTGCATAAGCGCCGAGAAAAGCAAAGCCCCAATTCAAAATACCGTATTTCCATTTGATATAGGGGTCGTTTAGCAGGTCTTCTTTTGATACATTTCTAAGCAAAAACAAAAGCACCATCAAACCAATACAAAAACCAGCAACAAGACCGATGAACCCTGCGACATAAACCATTGTTTTTTCCTTCTATTTGGAGTAGCTCTTAAACGTCACAATAAAAGTTTTAGCATGATTTTATACCACATCATACTTCTAGCCGTCATTCAAGGTTTGACCGAGTTTTTGCCCGTAAGTTCCAGCGGACATCTGGGGCTATTCCATTGTTTTACCGATCAATGCGATCGCTGGGATTCAGAAAACCTGACCATGGATGTCGCGGTACATGTTGGAACCCTCTTTTCTGTTGTCTTGTATTTCTGGCGTGACGTTTTAAACATGATTTTTGGTGTAAAAGACATTGCCTGTACAAATTTCGGCTCTAAAAACGCAAAATTAACGCTGTACGTCATCATAAGTTCGCTTCCTGTTGTCATTATCGGCTTCTTATTGCATTTTTTCGAGCCTGACTGGCTTAAAACACTTTATGTGATTGCATGGACGACGATTATTTTCGGTTTTGTTTTATGGTGGGCAGATAAAAAAGGAGCGATAGATCGCACCATCGATCAATTAACGCTGAAAGATTCAATTCTTATTGGGCTATCACAAATACTCGCTCTTATTCCGGGCACAAGTCGTTCCGGTATTACAATGACTGCCGCGCGTTTTTTAGGGTTTTCAAGAACAGAAAGTGCGCATTACTCGCTTTTACTCTCCATGGTTGCCATTAGCGGTGCCGGCACATTAATCGGACTTAGCTTAATGGATTCCGGTGATTTTAATTTGGGGATGGAGGCGCTGGTTGCGATCGGGTTTTCATTTGTGTCGGGATGGCTTGCTATTGCGGCAATGATGAAATTTTTACAGCGCTCTTCTTTCACAATATTTGCAGTTTATAGGATTGCCCTTGGCGCGGGTTTACTCGGATTACTCTATGGCGGATTTATTAGTTAAGAGCTAGAAGCGTAATTTTCGTATCACCGTAAAGCTTCTCGTCTTCGATGTTAAACCCTTCTTGAGCAAACACGTTAAATCCCTTTTCTGATTCACATATGATGAAAGCTTGCGGTGCAAACCATCCACCATCCATAAGCGTGGATAGAATACGTGGAATAAGGTTTTGATGATAAGGTGGGTCGAGAAAAACCAGATTATAGCCGTCCTTCCTGTCACAATTTTGCAATTTCATCGCATCCTTTAAAAGGAAGGCGCAACTATTTTCAATTTCAAGAGCGCGTGCATTCTCTTTTGCAAGTTCCAACGAGCTTTTAGCCTTATCTATAAACGTACACCTTCCGGCCCCGCGCGATAATGCCTCAAACCCCAAGGCACCTGTTCCACAGAATGTATCAAGAACAACTGCATCCTCGATCGCCCCCCGAGAGTGTAACATGTTGAATATCGCACCCCGTATTTTATCACTGGTTGGACGTATGTCTCTATTCTTGGGAACCTGCAATCGCCGGCCCCCGAATTGGCCAGAAACAATTTTCATGATTTCTTGCCTTTTTCATTTTTTTTGTGTTTTTTGCCTCTTTTTATCACTAATTCTTCATTTTTTTGTGCTTTTTTATCTGGATTTTTCAAAATTTTTGTTTTTTCTGAATTGCCCTTTTGGGCAAAAAACTTCTCAACCTGACTCTTGAGTACATGACTTTCAACCTCCTTGACCGATCCTCTGGTCAATTTTCCAAGAGGAAAAGGGCCATAATCTGTACGGATTAATCTGGTAACATTAAGGCCCAATGCCTCCATTACACGACGAATTTCCCGATTTTTACCCTCGCGTAGAGTCATGGAAATCCAGCTATTGGTACCTTGCTTTTCAGTATGTGCCTCTAATTTTGCCTCGATTGACTTATAGCGCACACCCTCAACGGTAATACCGTTTTTCAGGCGCTCCAGCCTTTTTTCATCGACTTTTCCGTGGACACGTACGCGATATTTGCGTGTCCATCCTGTGTCGGGCAATTCAAGAAAGCGTGATAACTCGCCATCATTTGTCAGGAGCAAAAGCCCTTCTGTATTAATATCCAGCCGGCCAACACTGACTACGCGCGGCATAAAACCAGGTAATTCGTCAAATACGGTTGACCGGCCCTGTTCGTCTTTATGGCTGGTCACTAATCCAGGAGGTTTGTGGTACAGGAAAAGCCGTGTCTGCTCTGCTGATTTCATAACATCCCCGTCCACAACTATTTTGTCACTGTCTTTGACGTTCAGCGCCGGTGAATCAATAATCTGGCCATTGACTTTTACGCGCCCTTCCGCGATCCATTTCTCTGCATCACGCCGGGAGCAAAGCCCTGCACGTGCCATTCTCTTTGCAATTCTTTCGCCTTTATGCTTATCTTCGCTCATGGAAACCTCATTTTCTGAACAAGACCATAACTGTATGCAGATCGCTTTGGAAGAGGCAAAACAAGCCGCACTTCGTGATGAAGTGCCAATCGGGGCCGTAATCATCAACAAAGCAGGAGAAATTATAGCCCGCGCGGGAAATCGTACACGTGAAATGAATGATCCGTGCGCGCATGCAGAAATTCTGGCCATTCGTGAAACATGCTACACAGCTGTGGCGCAACGTATTCCGGATCATACTTTATATGTAACGTTAGAGCCTTGCGCGATGTGCGCGGCGGCCATATCCTTCGCCCGCATCGAACGTGTCGTTTTTGCAGCAAAAGACTCGAAAGGCGGTGGTGTATTACATGGCGGTAAATTCTATGAGCAGAAAACATGTCATCACAAGCCTATAGTAGAACACGGCCTTCTGGCCGAAGAATGCGGTAATATTCTGACAGATTTTTTCAGGAAAAAGCGTTAGGCTGCTTCACTTTCAGCTTTTAGTGCACGCCAACCAATATCACGACGGCAAAACCCTGTAGGCCAGTCTATGCATTCAACGGCCTTGTACGCCTGCCTTTGTGCCTCGGCAATTGTACCGCCAAGTGCGGTCACGCCCAGAACGCGACCACCTACATTAACAAAATTCTGGTCCATATCCTTGGCTGTACCTGCATGGAAAACGGTCACACCCTCAACAGCATTAGCCTCTGCAAACCCTTGAATTATGGTGTTTTTCTCGTATGCCCCGGGGTAGCCCTGAGACGCCATTACAACACATAACGCAGGTTCCTTGGTCCATCTAATTTGATCCTTAACATCTTCCAGACGTCCCTGCGCAGCGGCCAAAAGGACTGCGGCCAAATCCCCCTGCATACGCATCATCAGGGTTTGGCATTCCGGATCACCAAAACGTACGTTGTGCTCCAACAATGTTGGAATACCATCTTTGACCATTAATCCGGCGAAGAGAACACCGGTAAAAGGACATCCTTCCGCCGCCATACCGTCAATAGTAGGCTTAATAACATCATTGATAATTTTTTGCTCTAACTCTTCGGTCATGAAATATGCGGGACTATACGCGCCCATACCGCCTGTATTGAGCCCTGTATCACCATCACCTACACGTTTGTGATCTTGCGCCGAGGTAAGAGGCAAAATGGTTTTTCCATCCGCAAGCGCAAAATAACTTACTTCCTCGCCTTCCAGAAACTCTTCTATAACAACTTCCAGACCCGCAGATCCAAAAGCATTGCCTGACAGCATATCGCGAGCGGCTTCCTTGGCTTGATCCGTTGTTTCGCAGATAATAACGCCTTTTCCGGCCGCTAACCCGTCTGTTTTTACAACAATAGGCGCACCTGTTTTATCTATAAATTCCTCTGCGGCTTCCGGACTTGTAAAACGGCCATAGCCCGCCGTACGTATATTATATTTTGCACATAAATCCTTCATGAAGCCTTTAGAGCCTTCAAGTCTTGCAGCCTGCGCACTGGGGCCAAAAACAGGAATATCAGCCATCTGCAAGCCATCTGCCAAAGCCTTTACCAAAGGATCTTCCGGTCCAACAACGACCAAATCAATGCCATTGCCCTTTGCAAACTCAACGATTTCGTCAACTGCATCCGCACGCATTGATATGCATTCCGCAAGCTCTTCTATGCCAGCATTGCCGGGAGCACAGTAGATCTTTTTACATGATGGAGATTGCGACAATTTCCAAGCCAGCGCGTGTTCGCGGCCACCAGAACCGATGAGTAAAATCTTCATCTTTTTATCCTCTTGTTGTAGGCTTTAATTTATAAAATTATTCTTCCAAGGATACAAGGCTTGCGTTTCCGCCAGAGGCTGTTGTGTCTGTACTCACTACTTTTTCTGTTCCGAAGGCGTGTAAATAATACGGCCCTCCTGCCTTTGGCCCTGTACCGGACTGACCCATGCCACCAAAAGGCTGTACGCCTACAACCGCACCGGTCATTGAACGATTAATATAGATATTACCAGCATCAATTTTGTCAGCAATATCAGTCTGACGACTTTGGATACGACTATGCAATCCACAGGTTAAACCATAGCCTGTGGCATTGATGTGATCTATCACCGATTCAAGTTCATCGGCCTCGAACCTAATGATGTGCAGAACGGGTCCGAATACTTCTTCTTTAAGCACACCAATATCGGGGATTTCAAAGGCTACGGGCATAAATAATCGGCTATTATTGGACACGTCACCTTCCATGTTCGTCTTAAACAGTAGCTTTCCATGTTTTTCTATATATTCCATGTGCCTATCCAGCTCGGCCTTGGCAGCGCCGTCAATAACGGGACCAATATCTGTTTCGAGGTATTGCGGCTCCCCGATTTTTAGCTCTTTCATCGCCCCCTTCAATATAGAAATAACCGTATCTGCAATGTCATTTTGAAGATATAAAACACGAAGTGCAGAACATCTTTGTCCGGCCGAACCGAAGGCACTTAAAACAACATCATCCACGATTTGCTCTGCCAAGGCCGAGCTGTCGACGATCATAGCGTTTTGGCCGCCTGTTTCGGCAATAAAGGGAACAATCGCATCATTATGCTCCGCCAAACTGCGCTGTATGTGTTTTGCGGTGACAGTCGATCCGGTAAAGGCGACGCCTGAAACGCCCTTATTCTCTATCATTTTACTACCAAATGCACCGTTACCACACAGTAAATGCAATAAATCGGCAGGAATGCCTGCCTGATGCATCAATTGAATTGTACGTGTCGCAATATAGCGTGTCTGTGAAGCCGGCTTTGCCAGGACCGCATTTCCTGCAGCTAAAGCCGCTATGATTTGGCCTGTAAAGATAGCCAGAGGGAAGTTCCATGGGCTAATACATACAAAAACCCCGCGCCCTTGCAAGGTAAGCCTGTTGGACTCTCCGGTATAGCCAGGCATCATAACGCCCTTGGGGTTAAATTCTTTGCGGGCATTCGCGGCGTAATAATGACAAAAATCAACGGCTTCACGAAGCTCATCGCGAGCGTCGAGAATCGTTTTTCCGGCTTCATGCGATAAAATAGCCATTAATTCTTTGGCGTTGTCTTCAAGCAAATCGGCAAACCGCTCTATGATAGCGCTTCTTTCTTGTACGTCTTTTTTATTCCACGACTTATGCGCGGAATGCGCCGTCTTAAACAATTGATCCAAATCGACACCATCCGGATTATCAAATTCCTGCCCGTTGACGATCGATCGTTCCGACATGTCGGATTTAAAGGATGCTATATATTCCACAACATCCTGTGATGAAGCAGGATCGTCAAAATCTATTCCTTTTGAATTCTTGCGATAATCCCCGAACAAATTCAACGGGAGTGGTATTTTTGGATGCCTGATCGAATCAAACTCACGTACTCTTCCAACCGGATCACAGACAATATCTTCGGGAGAGACTTTGTCGTCGAGTAATTGATTCACAAAAGACGAGTTTGCACCATTTTCAAGGAGACGGCGCACTAAATAGGGAAGCAAATCACGATGCGGTCCAACCGGTGCATAAACACTGACCCGTACGTCACCTGCACTAATGACTTGCGCGTATAGACTTTCGCCCATTCCATGCAAGCGCTGAAACTCAAAAACCGCGTCTTCTTTTTGTGACATATATTTTATGGCGGCGATTGTATGGGCATTATGTGTTGCAAACATCGGGTAAAAGACATCTGCATTTTTAAGCATTTCCTGCGCGCATCTAAGATAAGACAAATCGGTATTATATTTTCGTGTATAGACAGGATATTCAGGCATGCCATGTATCTGTGCATGCTTAATCTCGCTATCCCAATACGCACCTTTGACAAGACGCACCTGTATTTTACGGCCGCGTTCACGCACTTGCTTGGCAAGATATTCGATGAGTGGCAAAGCACGCTTTTGATAAGCTTGCACTGCAAGGCCAAAACCCTCCCAATTCTGAAACTCGGGTGCATCCAGTACGTTTAAAAATATCTCTATCGACAGATCGAGTCTGTTGCACTCCTCCGCATCAACGGTCAGCGGCATGCCATGTTCGGCCGCACTGATACATAAGGCTTTAAGCTTTTCTGAAATTTCAGGAATGCAGCGTGCCTTCTGGCTGTAGTGATAGCGTGGATGAAGCGCCGATAACTTCACAGAGATGCCGGCCTTGTTTTCCGGATGCTTCTGGTTTTTGACGGCAATCATCTCGATCGAATTCATATAGGCATCGAAATAACGATCGGCAGTGTCCTGATCGCGTGCACCTTCGCCCAACATATCATAAGACATGCGATATCCTTGGCGTTCCTGTATTTTTGCATTTGACAGCGCATCATCAATGTCTACGCCTACAACAAACTGCTTACCCATCATCTGCATGGCCTTGATCATGGCCTCGCGTATCACCGGCTCTCCCAGTTTAGAAAGAGAGCTGTCCAGAGTCTTGCGTGTTAGGGCCATACCCACTCCAGCTGCTTTTGCCATCCAGTCTTTCGAGTTTGCTCCCTGACTTTGAAGCCAGTTAGCTGCGACGACCCTATCCTTGATCAGTGCGTTTGCCGTTTTAGCATCGGGTATCCGTAGTAAAGCTTCGGCCAGGCACATCATGGCCAGCCCCTCTTCGGTATTAAGAGAAAATTCCTGAAGAAAGGCTTCCAACTGGCCGGTCTTTCCCTTTTGCGTTCGCGCTTTTTTAACTAAGGCAATCGCATTGTCACGAACCTGCCTGACTGTCACGTCATCCCATTCAATCGTATCCAGTAATTTCTGGACCACGTTTGTTTCGTCTTCATAAATAATAGATGAAAATTCATAAATCATGACAAAGACATTAGCATATCATTTCTGGAATTTCTCTAGTTTTCAGATTACTATCCAAAACATGAGTGAACTTTTTGAAACACCCGAGACGCAGCCCGACGCACCGCGCAGTAATGTGCCGGAATTTTCAGTATCCGAACTGGCCTTTTCCCTAAAAAGCACCCTGGAGGAAAATTATAGCCGCGTGCGTGTGCGCGGCGAATTATCGCGTATTTCCATTCCGAAATCAGGCCATATGTACACCGATTTGAAAGATGATAAATCAGTTATCAATGCGATTTGCTGGAAAGGGAATCTAACCAGATTAAGTGTAAAACCTGAAGAAGGTATAGAAGTTATCTGTATTGGACGCATTACAACCTATCCGGCCCGATCCAATTACCAATTAATTATCGAATCAATGGAACTTGCCGGTGAAGGTGCTCTGTTAAAAATGCTGGAAGAGCGCAAAAAGAAACTTGCCGCAGAGGGACTCTTCGCACCGGAACGAAAAAAGGCGCTGCCGTTTCTTCCTGAAAAAATCGGTGTGGTTACATCACCCACGGGCGCAGTGATTCGTGATATTCTACATCGTCTAAATGATCGCTTCCCACGCCATGTTCAGGTCTGGCCTGTTAAGGTTCAAGGCGAAGGGGCCGCAGAAGAAATAGAAGCTGCAATTAATGGGTTTAACGCCCTGCCTGAACATGAGAGACCTGATGTCTTGATCGTGGCACGCGGCGGTGGATCATTAGAAGATCTGATGCCGTTTAACGAAGAAAATGTTGTGCGTGCGGTAGCAAATTCGGATATTCCGATTATTTCTGCAGTTGGCCATGAAACCGATACCACCTTGATTGATTATGCCGCCGATCTTCGTGCCCCTACCCCCACAGGCGCAGCAGAAATGGTCGTGCCTGTGCGCATGAACCTTATTGCACAAATAAAGGACGAGGAAAAACGTCTTTTGAATAGTATTAACCGATACTTTCATGATAAGCGCCAAAGGCTTGAAACTTTATCTGCAAAACTTGGTGACCCGTCGCGTTTGCTTGAAACAAAAACACAGCATCTGGATCGTACACATGATCGTTTGGAGCACATCTTTCAAAATGTGATCGCCCGCAAAAAACATGATTTTACTTCGCAATCCGCACGCCTTATGCCTCCAAAATCTCTGATAAAACAGGCGGGATCATCTTATGGGCGTGTTAGCGAGAAGTTTGATGCGGCTTTCGTGCGGCTTTTTGATCTAAGACAGCAAAAACTTAATCAAACATCCGAGAAACTCGAAATTCTGTCTTTTGAAAACGTATTAAAGCGGGGGTATGTTGTTGTACGTGACCAAAATAATACGCCGATTACCAACCCTGAAACTTTATCGAATGGCCAGAATGTAGAAATGCAGTTTTACGATCACCAGCGTGTTAGCGCGGTTATTAGCTCAACACAAGCAAAAAAGCCGCCTGCAAAAAATAAGGGCGCCAAAAAATCAACGCGTGATCAGGGATCTCTATTCTAGAATTGTACGTTTTGAATAAGACGATTATTGATAAAAGAGCCCAACAATTCATCCGATAATTTATTCATTTTTTTCGCGTTTGAAATTGCTGTTTCAATCATCTTGCGTACATCTTCTTCCGACTCTTCAGGGTCAATCTCTATATAATCGGGATTGGTTTTAATCCGGGCATAATAGTGAATAACATCACTGGCGACGCTTGAGCCTAACAGATCAAGCTTCGAGGTATTACCGTCAAAGACGGACCGATCCAAAGCAGGCTGTTTTTGTATAATATCGCCGGATTTCTTGTATTTAGGAGCCTTTCCCATCACTTTGAAGTCCTGAAGAATCTCTTCATAAATAGTAAGATACGCCTCGGTTTTGGATATGTTTGACCTGATCTCTGCATTCAGCATAGCAGCAATAATTTGTTTTTCACGATCTCTTAAAGACCGTTCACGTGCAGCCAATTCAATGGATTGGTTCTGAATATCAACCACACGCCTAAACCCACGCATAATGTGAAAGCTCAACGCCCCAAGGGCCAGAATAAAAACAGCCATAAGAATAAGGGAGCCTCTTATAAAATTCTGGCTCTGAACGTCTGCGGGTGATTTTTTTTCATCATCATCCAGAGACCACGCCCCTTTCTCGTTTTGTTGTGCTTGGCTTTCTGCATTCAGGTAAGGCTGTTCATAGATCGAGCCATAAATTTCCTGTCTGTCTGCACTGACATATCCTTGTTGCAAAAGAAAAAGGCTCAAATCTTCTTCATTTTTATTGATGCATTGCGCCTTTACAACTTTTCCGGGGCCCTTTTTCTTCACAGTACATAGGACTTTCTCGCCGCCTATTTTCTTTTCTAATATGTTTCTGGCTTTCAGATTAAAAACAGCCGAGTTGACATCAATCCCTTCAACACCCCAAAGCTTGATATCTACCGACCCTGCAACCAGAGTCGTTGGATCCGTAACACGTACATTTACAGAAACTTCTTTTTCAGATGATTTTTTCTGTGTTTGGTCTACAATTTTGGCCATTGGAACAGATGTCTGCCCTATAGCCTGATTGATAGTGAAGACAAGAAAAAGAAAGCAAAGAACGCCTGCAAGAGAATAATATGCCTTTATTTTTCTCATTAATTTGCCCTATGAAACGAAAATTATCTTTAAAAAAATAAAATCAGAGTGCCCCCGAATTACTCCGATATACTACACCATAGTTTATGAATTACCTATACTGCACATACATTAAGGGTAATTTTATCAATTAAATCCTTAAAAAGAATAAATTTTCTGCAATAAGTTAATTTTTTGTGTTCAATCTTCCCAAGAAAGGCTTATGATAGGGTTATGCGTGCGAGTTATAAAGAACTTATGGATATGCTGGGCGTTGGCTTTGAGCTTGCCCCGTATCAGACTAGACCTTGGTTTTTACATGATGCCGAGCAGGGTATTACCTGTTCGGCCGAGGTTCGTGTGGGCCCGGGTGGCGAAGATGTAGAAGTCGAAATACAGTTTCTTTATGATGAAAACGACGCCCGTTACGTCGAAGATGAAAAATATGCCGAGCCCGAACAGGTTATGCTGATGCGTTTTTTACCAAGTAAAGAGCAAGTCTGGATGGAAAAGCTTATGTTCGTCAAAGGCGAAGACTACGCTAGCAAGATCTCTGAATGGGGCGAACGCGGGTGTACGTTTTTTAATCTTTGTATTGGCGCTATACAAATGGGTGAGCTACCAAATATTGATGAATTGATCGAGCAGGAGCTCACAGATCGTGCTGGTGGAAGAGGCGGACGAAAAGGACGCGTCGGTAAAAAAGGGTTTAAAGTCGAACAAAAACCAATTCCTATGATGGGTATGAAACACTAACCTGTATGAACAATAATGTCATAGCCACTGGCAATTTCTGCGAGACCACCTTTTACAAATTCACCAACAGCCTCGAAATGCCACTTGGGACCTTCACGGTTTAAAGAGGCCACCAGCATACCTGTTTCCGTTTTCCCTTTGCAGTCTTCTGTAATTTCATAGCGCAGAATTTCCTGATTATTCGATTCATTAAGCACACGGATATAGGCGCGCCTCATTGTTCCCATATATTGCTCTTTTTCTTCACCGCGATAAATCGAGAGTGCAAACATCACCTTTTGAACATCATATGGTATGTTATTAAGGTGAACCGTGATGGATTCATCGTCTCCCTCGCCGGCACCTGTACGACTATCCCCGTGATGAATAATGGCTCCTTCGCTGGCCTCCATATTGTTGTAGAAAACAAAATCTCCATCCACTCTGGTTTTCTCGTCCTTATTCAAAAGGAAACAACTCACATCCAGATCCAGCGTATCCGTTTCAAACGTATTCAAGTCCCAGCCTATACCAATTACGACTGATTTCATCGTGGGGTCCTTGGCGGTGAGATTAATATCGTCTCCCTTTGAACACCTGTTATCAGAAAGCTCTACCTCTGCTGTCTGTTCAAAGGATGGATCAAAAATATCAACCATGTTTAGTTACCTCTATATTTAAGTCTGCTAAGCACTCATACTCACAGCGTATATATAAATATTATACGCGATATACATTAAAAAAAACAGACTGCCGGTAATCCGGTCAATCTTGCCCCTTAATAACAAGAGAACCACCAAAACCATAGAAACAGCCAGTGTTACCCATACATCAAAAGCCTGTATCTGCGGCGAAAATGCAGACGAAGAAATAGGCTGAACCACAGAGGAAAACCCGATAATCATAAGGATATTAAAAACATTGGAGCCCACAATATTGCCTACAACCATGGCTGTCTGACCTTTGCGCGCGGCAATAATGCTTGTGGTAAACTCAGGTAATGAGGTTCCAAAGGCAATTATACTAAGGGCTATCACAGATTCTGGTACACCCATCAATCCCGCGCTCACTTTTGCACCTTTCACTAGAAATTCTGCACCCACAGCAATACATACAAGGCCTAATAGCAACAAGGCATAGGCAATGATGTCGCTTTTGAAAATCACTTCATCCATTTCACCTGGGACATATTCTTCCTGCTTTGTGGTTTTATATTGATAGAAAATATAAGCACCAAGAATGGCAATCATGGACAACCCTGCAATTCTCGAAACGCCACCGACTTTCAGTGCAATGATCAATCCTACCGTCGCAAAAATCATGAAGACCAAATCACGAATCAAAGGACGGGTGGGTTTGACTTTGACATCGATTAGAATCGCTGTGCACCCTAGAACCATGAGAATATTGGCGATGTTAGACCCTAAAACATTCCCGAGCGTTATGCCGGGAGAACCCTGTAGGTTTGCAACAACAGAAACAACCAGTTCGGGAAAAGAGGTCCCGAAAGCAATGATCGTAAACCCAACCACCATTGGAGAAATTCCGAAGCGTCTGGCGACATACACGCCGGAGTCTACGGTCCATGCCCCCCCCTTGATTAACATGATAATGCCCAAAAATAATGCGCCCAGCGCGAGGACTGTTGTATCATAATAGGCAAGTGAAATCATAACAGGCTTTCTGCAAAATTACGTAGTGAGTATCAGGTCTTTACGCCGTCTGCCCAGTTCAAACCAAACCCAAATGCACGATCCATTTCTTCATGACCCGGGAAGTATTCCGTTCTGTTCGTAAGTTTTATGCCGCCCCGAACACTTTCTAATTCACCGACTGCACATAAGCATAATTTATCATCATGTGCTTTTAAGGTGACGTATAAATCATTTTCGCCCGGAACATCTATGACAACCTGCGGATTAATCACTGACCAGCTTGGTGCGCCCTTATATATATATATGTAGAGGAGCATGCGTTTAATATCATTCCATTTCTGGCCGTTCACAAGAATATATTCGTCGTGCCCGTCTGCATTCCCTGTTCTTTCATCACCAGAAAGAGAGATATAGGGTGCATTTTCGAAATCTCCGAATTTCTTACCAAAGGCCTGAATAGCCCCTCTTGTTCCATCTTGCATTTCATATAAACACCCAATATCAAGATCAACTCCTACCTTACGCACTTTTTTAAACAATTTGGTAAAAAGGCCGGTTTCCTGAAGGTGCAAATTGTCCCATGCCACACCAATCATAATTGATTCAAACCCTTGAGAACCTGGAGATATTGCAATGCTTTGCCCCGGTTCCGATAAAAATTCACAATTTTCTGGATGGTCGCTTGCAACCCTGTATCCGGCAGCACCCAATGCAGCGCCATGACCTGAAAAATCGGCGATACTTTTTGTTGCCTCGGCTAAGGATGCAACTGAACTATTTTCTTTTTGGCTCATTGGTTATTCCCCTGATAAAATTTTCCTGACCCACTTTATCCATACATTATCATCGCTGGTGTTATAAATAAAGGTATCACATCAGCAAAAGTTTAATGCGACACTGTCTTCTTTTGCTACAAAATAAATGTTTTAGGGTTTATCTAGTCAGGGGGTGATCCCTGAGAAAATTAAGCATTTCCGGCTCCCAATCGCGGCCTGATTTATCTTCATGGCCATCAGGCCAAAACAAATGTGCAAAGAAGGAAAACTTAACAGAACAAAGGAATGTCGGTGTACATCTATTAACACCTTTTCCCTTAATATTAATTAACTGCCATTGCGCATTCGGGTTTTTTATTTTCTCCTGCAATGTGTGCATCCATGTCTGTGCATTATTCCCGGGTGTCACAGGATCTTTACTGTCTTTCTTTATACGTTCTTCCTGTGATGTGTTACACGCTATTCCATCACAATTCCGCGAAATCATATAAAATGGAATTTTTGATTCCGGGTAAGAAGCTATTTTACAGCTAGGCGAGAACCCATCACGGATATTTTCAAACGGATCGCCGCCACTATAATTCGAAATCGCTGCCACATAATTTCCACCCTGTGTTGGGTTGTGATGACGATATAAACCATAAAAAGATGTAAAGCGCGCACCGTTGGACCAGCCCATTAAATAAATACGTTTTGAGTCTGCATTTTTCTTAGAAACCAATTCATCGATAACCTTATCAAGATATTCAACATCAGGGTTGGCATCATAATCCCTGAAGTATGAATCAAACTTTGCGCCTTCTTGTGGTCCGGCCGTCGGCCAGTGTAAAAGCCGGGACTGCAACGAAACGAGGATAAAACCTTTTCTTGAGGGATCACCAGTCAGATCAAACTCAGGCGCTTTTATTCTTAGTGACGTTGTGTCATACATGCTGTCCCCATAACCACCAGATCCGTGGACAAAAATAACGACTGGCAATTTTGTCTCTGGATTTGCAACTGTTGGAAAGTAAGCACAATAATGACGTGTGGCACCATCCAAGGATGTCTTTATTTCATGGGGAGGTCCGTCTTGAAACACCTGTCTTCCAACACGAACACCCCGTTCCGTGATTGTACATTCGGGGGGGCTTTGGTTCGGTGTGTCAATAACGTTTATCGGCGTTGGAAGATATTTGTAGGTTCCCAAAATATTTACACAGGGATCCTTTTTCGAACATACCGGAACCGGCCTGGTAAGGCCTGTCTTTCCATCACAAGCCCACTCAACCGCTTTTGCATTTTGCGAGCCGAATAGAAAAAAAGCCGCAGTAAAAATAAAAATTCTATCTATCATGTACGCCTCTTTGAAGTGCTTCAAACATACGTCTGTAGTCTGTCGTAACTAGATGTTTTTTCAACTATCTTTTTTACTTACTATAGATAGCAAGATTCGTCTACCAGCAGAAGGCTTGCCCACCTGATCAGTAGAGCTACAAAAACAAATAGACGAATTCCTGAAAAACGTTCGCTCGACGTAGTTTTGTATTTTAAACTGTAATTAATATACCTGATTGTTCAAGCAAAGCTTCGTCGGTAAGGCCTGTTATATCCGAAAGAACAGCAATCTGGATGAAATTGTTAGCCCCGCCATCCGCGTCGACTGTCAAAACGCTGTCGCCACTGCTATTCGTGATTTTTACAAAATCTGTAATAGCATCTGTCAACGGGTCATACCCAACCAGCAGATCAGAAATATCAATGACATCTTGATCTGTTATGCTGAAATCAACAACCGTATCGACGGCATCGAAAGCCGTGTCCGCAGTGAAAACAAATTGATCGTATCCATCGCCCCCTCTTAGGGTGTCTGCGCCTGCACCGCCATTCAAAATATCCGCGCCCTGATTCCCGTACAGTAAATCATTCCCTTCGCCACCGAAAAGCGTATCATCACCATAGTTTCCTTTGAGGTGGTCATTGCCCTCGCCGCCCAGAATTGTATCGTCGTCGTTCTGGCCATATATAAGGTCGTCACCTGCACCACCTTTTAAAGTATCATTTCCATCGCCACCATAAAGCGTGTCTGCACCTTCGCTGCCGTGCAAGGTATCATTCCCTTCGCCACCATTCAGCAGGTCGTCGCCCTTTCCGCCATAAAGCGTGTCAGCCCCGATTCCACCGTCAAGCAGATCATCACCGCCTTGGCCATAAATTGTGTCATGGCCAGCACCGCCATAAATAATATCGGCTGCATTATCATCATACATATCAACCGGATGATCTATGGGCGCCGCCATTGTGGTTGATGCTGCGTAATTGCCTGATGGGTCCGGCACGCCTCCGTTTGTCGGCATCGTACCACTCAGAGATAAAACAACTGAATTACCATATATAACATCATTGCCGTTTTCACCGTAAATGACATCTGCGCCTAAACCACCAATGAGCGTGTCAAAACCACTACCACCATAAATATGATCGTCGCCCGCACCGCCATCAACCGTGTCTTTACCATTTCCGCTAGACAGCTTATTATCAGCCGCATCTCCGATAATTGTATCTTCAAAAGCAGTACCCAAAACTCCTTCTATTGAATAAATTTCGTCACCCTGCGCATATCCACCGGCAAGCACTCCGGTTTGAAGATTTACATTAACGCCAGCTGTTGAAGAACCATAATTCAAGATATCAAAACCAAGGTCACCCTGAAAAACATTTGATGCCGATGTTCCGTTGAAAACGTTATGTCCTCCGGCTCCGCTATAAATTAAATAATCTTGAATGTTAATACTGCCTAGATCTTGCGCAAAAGTAACCGCCGCATAACTTTCATACTCACTAATGCCGGCAACATCATTAGCTAAACTGAAGCCGTCTGGATCCACAATTATCCTGGCATCAAATGTGTATATTTGTCCTAAAACTTCAAATTCAACGTACGGGGTATAATAAATAAAATCTGACAAATTATCTGCAAAAGGATCAAAATCTTTAAGCAAACCTGTGATATCAAGCTTATCGCCTTCAAGAGCATTAAAGTCTAGAATTCTTTGAGTATCGGTGTTAATGACAAAAATATCTGCACCAGTGCCGCCTTCTAAAGTGTCATGCCCTTCACCGCCGTCCAAAACATCATCGCCCGCACCACCGCTTAGGAAATCATCGCCAACCCCACCATTAAGGTAATCATTACCGGCAAATCCAAACAAGCTATCCGCACCCTCCATACCAAATATGGCATCGTTCTGATTGTTTTCCCCTAATAATACTTCGCCCCCGATGCTTCCGGTCAAAATATTGCGCGCTGCTACTTCATTGCTTGGCAGGTTTTCTACCAAATCAGGATTTGTGTGCTCGAGAATAATGCCATAAGCCTGCATATTGGATGGATCAATCTGGCTCAGAAAGTCTTTCACCTCTTCATTTGAAAAACGATCGCCAAATGTTTGCATGAATATATTGAGTGCCGTGTTAAACTCGCCCTCGGTAATGGTTATGTCGTATTGATAATCCAAAATGTCCTGTACAGCGCTATCAACAACTGTATCACTCGCACTGGCTTTAAAATTCGGATTAGCCGATAAACTATCCATCAGATATTCGAACTCTGCAAAATCTTTCGCATTTATGGCATCAACCATCATATCCTCAAGTGCATTCAGTGGCTGCTTTATCAAAAACAGCTCATGATGCGATAGCATCAAGTCATCAAACTTGTAATATTCAAAATCTGTTAAAAATGCGTAGTAATGATTATATTCCGGTATCCACGGCCCACTATCATAGTTTCTGTCGAGCAGTTGAACCGTTTCATCTTCATTATCTGTGATTGTTACTAAGTCAAATTCATAGAGCGCCGAATCAGTTACATATATATCCGTCCCCTCACCACCAATCAGATTATCAACCGCAAAAACAAGGTCGTTATTAACAACACCTTTTATAACATCATTTCCTGCGCCTCCGGATAATGTGTTATTGGCAAGACTTCCATATAATACATCATCCCCTGATCCACCTAGAATATTTTCTATCTGCGTATATAACCCAAAGCCCAAATTATCTTGCCAACCGCTACCCCCAGGAATAGAAGCAAAGCCTTCCATAAGATCAATATGCGCCGAATGATCTAAACTTTGCCCATCTAATGTGTCACTACCGCCGGCATCCCAAATTGTATGTGTTTTATAAGCCTCTAAAGTATAAACATCATCACCACCCGTCGTATCGTAATCTGTACCATATAAATACTGGAGCGCAGCAATATCATATTTCATGTAACTTGTCGGCTCACCTGCTGTTGGATGGTTTGAATACGACATTACTGTGTATTGGTCAGAGTCCTCTGGGAAAGAAAGAGAGTCTCCATCTTCTGACTCAAATGAGTGCTCTAGGCCCAGAGCATGTCCGATTTCATGGAGCAAAAGAGTATAATCACCATCGTCATTCAAAGGATTTGTATAAGTATCAGATAAATTATTTATCCAGATATCACCAGCAAGATTACCACCTGCCGGATAATATGCATATCCTGCAAACTGGGCTTTTGATGTTTCTGAAAAATCATGTGTGCCAAGTGTAATATCTGAATTCTGGGTGCCCACTTCAACAAAGGTGATATCTGTGAAGCTTTCGATCATATTGAATATCTGCAATGTGGCATCAACCATATCCTGATTGAATGGCTGAAAACCACTATGAACCTCATTATTTTGATTGTAATAACTGGGTACAGACGTCATAAAATTATATGTTATCGTTGTGCTGGACCAACTATAGTCCGATAACAATGCTTCAACATAATAAGGAGCACTGCCAGAGGCTTCCGATGTTTCCGGCACTACCGGCAAAACAAAAGTATTGTCCTCTACTTCTGTATTTGTTGCGTTTGTTGATGTTCTATCCACGCCTCTAACAATATCATTATTAAGGGGACTGCAACCTGAGCAACCACAGCCTCTAAAATTACTTGATTCTTCTACTGAATCATCGCTTTTTGACGGAGTTGATGCTTCTACAATCGGTGCATTATGGGTTATTTCACTGCCAATCTGGCCCCTTTGTGTACTCACGACTTCTATTTCATGATCCAAGGACGTTTTTTCCCAAGATAACGGTGCAATATCATTGGTTTCCCCAGCGTCTAACTCTTTAGTGACCAAGAAATCTGCTGAAAAATCATCCAGCGTAATATCCTCGATTTCAGTGGCTTGAGATGTATTTTCTACAGGGGGACGTGTATAAACCGCAATATGCTCTCCAGAATTCACTTTAGCCAGCTCTTCCCACATATATTTTTCATCAGACTCAGGACGGCTAATATATTGATTATGCATAGAAAAATTCCCTTTTAACAAATAAACCCAAATCACTTAATATTTTCTTCTAAATTATGGTGACATGCCCTCATCTATTATGTCAAATTTATATCCCTATTCTTTTAAAAGCATATGTTTTCTGCCCTTTTACATCATATAAACTTCATACTACCCTTAAACATAGAATTCATCGTTTTACCAAGATTTATGTACACACAAACCTCAAAAAAAGCATAGCCATGGGCCAGAGGCCCTTATCCTGAACAGTGGTAAGGTTACAAATAACGGTTTTGCCGTTGTTGCCTCAAAGGTGAAAGCTTTAGCATCTGAAACAGCCAAGGCCACAGAAGAAATCAGATCACAAACCGGAGATATTCAGGATGTCAGCCGTTCGACAGCCGAGGCGATCAGTAGGGCTACAAAAACAAATAGACGGATTTTTGAACAATATTCGCTCGATGTAAGGATAAAGTAAGAATAGCTTTTTATTTCTTTGGCCCTAAGATTGTATTTTGATGATTTAAGATCATATAATGCGAGATAAGTTTGTGTCGTATTGGAATTATCTTCATGCATAAAAAAAATCAAAGAGAGAAGCAATACGGTTTTACCCTTATCGAGGTCTCTATTGTACTTGTTATTATAGGCTTCCTTATGACAGGGGTCATAGGCTCTATGAAAATTTTTTTCGAGAGGCAGTTGGTCGATGAAAGTCGTAAAAAAACTGAGCGCATCCAGCAAGCCATTTCTGAATTTATTCTAAGTGACAGCGAAAAAGAAAACGACGTGGTTCGCTTCCCTTGTCCTGCTTTACTTAATGTTCCCAAAAGTGACCCTGATTTCGGTTTTGAAAGATGTGATCTTCTGGACACGAATGCAGACGGCACAATATCTGCCGAAGAACTTAGAAATCTGGGTGATCTAAAAGGGCTCCATATTTTGTCAGGCACACAGTTGGCTAAGAAGACAGGATCTAATCTCGTAGTACTTGGTGCCTTGCCGGTTCATACATTGGGGCTAGTGGAAAGCGATGCCTATGATGTTCACAGAAATAAATATATCTATGCCATATCGCATAGCCAGATTGAAAACAACTACGCAGCGATGGGAAAAAATAGAAAGCCAGGTACCATTACTATTCTCAATGAGGGTGGCGGTACAATAACACAAACAGCGCAATTCTTTATATACGGAGCAGGTGAAGATGGCCGCGGCGGCATAAGTATAGAAGGGCGAAGAATAACGCCCTGCCGCAATACTTTTCTAGGCGATGCCGTGAACTGTAACTGGCAAATTACGGCAGATAAAAACGAGGCTGGTAAAGCGGTTTTCCGAACACAATCCGGATTTTCAAAAGGTGATAACGATTATTATTACGATGACTACACAATATACACTACCTATTCTCTGGACGCGCAGGAGGACTGGTGGTCAAGCGAAGGACTAGACGGCAATAATATACACAACACAAACCCCGGGAAAGTCTGGGTCGGGGCTAACATATCAAATATAAAATTCAAAAAGGAAGACAGAATTGTTGTTGATGGACAGATCAGATCTATTGATTCCATTCACTCCGAATACAACATTATTGCCGATGGTCGTATTGGAATTGGAACAAGCAGCCCTGAAGCCAAGCTGCATGTTGAAGGAGAAATCAAAGTCGGTTCTACCGGTCAGGAATGCTCCTCCCTAGGGGGAGGCGCTTTGCGTTTTAACACAGCTCTAAAAGTTCTGGAGTTTTGTAACGGAGATGAGTGGACCGGTATCGTGACGCAAGCATCTTTTCAAACTCCCCAATTAATGTCTTCAGGAACAACGCATACCGCAGAAAGCTCAGGTATAGTCACGGCAACTATTTCTGTATCGGGCAGCACGATCCAGAACAAAATCACCGGTTATATTGATAATAAGAAAATAGGCGAGGCTTCCGCCGAGTTTATTCCGGGAATAACAACACAAGGGCAATCGGCTTTATCTTTTTTGGTTCCTATAGGAAGCACCTGGCGCATTGTATCCAGCTCTGCGGCTGACACTGTTATCCACTGGTCACAAATAGGTCTTTAACTTATTGTTTTTGTTTTTATTAATGTTTAGGTGCTATATTAACTGCGACTAGAGTTTAATAACTTATGGGGGAAATCATATGTCCAAACCATCACTTTATTACGTAAAAATGTTTGTTTTTGCGTTCTTTGCGTTAATTTTTATGGTCCCGCAAGCCTCTTTTGCGCAAGCACAAATGATGGCCGAAATCGGTTGTGAAACCGTCATTTTTGTAAAGAAACATACAATGACCCCCGGAGTATTGAAATTTAGATTTTTAATGGAATGTGACGAGGATATAGGAACCGACTATCAGGTTATTTTCAACGATGATCAAGACGATCTGACACAATCGGAACTTATCACTCTGGTTCAGCAATATAACCAGAATTTTACATTTAATCATATAGACCACAACGGCGCCGCACGTGTTATTGATCCTTTTACTTTAAGCCGCAGCAGCGGTAAATATGTTTACCATCTCTTCGACGATTTAAAGCTGAATGACCCCCGCCTTACATTGCTGTTGCCACAGATATACAATCCGGATGATCTTATTTATTTAGGGGGGCAAGATTACTCCAAGATTGGCGGAATGAGTTCACCTAGTATGGCGGATAGTCCTGATTTTTTTCTAACAACCGGCAGCGGGATGAGTAAAAAAGACTGTGAAAATGCCGTAAATGATTTTTTGAATGCTCCGGGCAATGATGCTTTCAATGACTGTGTCGGGCATGACGGAGAGGTGAATCAGGAAAGAACCGGTAAGAAGAATAAAATTTCCTGTTCTAAAAATTGTCCGGAAGACCTTAAGGGAAGTTATAGTCCCAAAGAAAAATCAATCACTATTTGCGTCCATGATCAAACGACTACGGGAGATATCGACGAAACCATGCGCCATGAATCAATTCATAAAAAGCAAGATTCCGAACCCCCTGGACTTGGGACACCCTCCGGTGAATCAGAGAAAGATCATTGCGAAAAAATATTTAAAGCGGAAATGCAGGCTTATATGTTTGAAGATGTTCCTCCGAGCCCTCTCACACATGAATTATGCCTAGAGGCTGGGCTCTCTGCATCCCCTCATTGCAACGTAGAAGATAGTAATTACCAATACGAAGTTTGTAAAACTTGCGTGGACTATCCGTATGACTGTCAGGAGTATGATCCGCATTATATGCCAAAGAACCCATGTCCGGTAAGCGCGCCAACGCCGTAAACCACATAATTGGAATAAATCTTTTTTAAAAGCTTCGGGAAAGAAATTTTCTCGAGGCTTTTTTGGGGGAGGGTTTTGACTTCCGCATCACTTCATATTACCCTTTAAAGACAAAGTTCATCTTTTTATCAAGATCAGTGTATGCGCACAAAAATCTCAAGAGAACACGCACATAGCCATGGACCAGAGGCCCTTATCCTGAATAGCGGTAAGGTCACAAATAACGGCTTCATAGTTGGAAAAGCATATGATTCAATATGGTTTATCGGTGCCCCTTTCATCGGCCTGATCGTGGCACTAATTTTTTTATGGACAGGCGTCGGAGATATCTCTGTTGATGTAGATGCCGAACAAACCTACAGTATTTTTGATTTGTTTATTGGCAGTTTCATTGCCTCACATTTGTTTATTGTGTTTTTCCGCAGCCACGGTAATCCTGAAATTTTTGCGCTGCATCCCATACGTTTTATTGCTGTGCCTATCGTATTAATTGCATCTATGGCCTATTCCTTATGGATAACCGTTTTTTGCTCTGTTCTTGCTGCGTGGTGGGATGTCTATCATTCAAGTATGCAAACTTTCGGGCTTGGCCGGATTTACGATATGCGCAAAGGCAATAATCCGGATATTGGTCGGCGCCTCGATTACTTTTTAAATCTGATTATTTATGCCGGCCCTATCCTTGCCGGCGCCAGCCTCGTCTTCCACATCTACACATTTAATGCGTTTCGCACTATTGGATTTAAAGGTCTGGGCCGTGACTTTCCCAATTACGTTTTCAACCATAAAAATGACCTTACCCTTTTGATCCTCGGGATAGGTATCCCCTTTATCCTTTATTATATCTACACCTATTGGAAATTATACAAGCAAGGCTACGCTTTTTCTGTTCAAAAGACTGTATTGCTGGCTGGTACCGCCACTATTTCTATATTTTGCTGGGGATTCAATTCCTTCGGCGAAGCCTACTTCACTATGAATTTTTTCCACGCATGGCAATATTTTGCAATCGTCTGGGCGTTCGAGAAAAAGAATATCACTGGATTATTCGGCTTATCGAACTTTAGAAACGGACGTTTTTTAAGTTTGGCTATCTTTGTAATGGTCGCCTTTGGCTACGGGTACTGGGCAACTGTTTATAACGGAGAAACTCAAGTATTCTATAGCATAATTCTTGCCGTCGCCCTGCTCCATTTTTGGTATGACAGCTTTATTTGGTCTGTTCGTAAAAAACAGGTTTAGAATTACTAATCCCCCCTTCATAAATTTCACCTTTAAGAACGTCCTTGATCAGGGTACTCTCGTTTCACTAAAAAATAAGGAATTTTGATGGGTAATGCGCAGGCAAAAAAATTTTATGACGACGCCTTGGAATATATCAAGGAGCAAAAATTCGACCCCGCGCAAGAGTGCTTATTAAAATCTCTTGAACTGGAAGCAAGCCCAGAGGCATACCATAATTTGGCTAGCATAAAATTTATGAGTGGTAATACCAAACACGCTATCGCACTCTATAAATCCTCGGCCAGAACAAATCCTAACTATCATCCGGCTTATATTAACCTTACGCGGGTTATGTTTGATACGGGACAAAAAATAAACGCCGTTAAATATTGTGCCTTGGCCATTCATACCGCGCCTGATGAAAGGGGATATAAAGAAGACTTCATTACAATATTCAGAAGTCTCAGCTTTTTTAATTTAGTTACTCTTATATTTTTAAATCGTGATTTTGATATAAAGCCTGTTTTTTTAACCTGCTTAAAAGATGACAGCCTAGACCATTCTCCTCTTATAACAGCATGGCTTTTACTTTTAAATCTGGATCCTGATTTCAGAACTTTGTACAGACCCGGTCGGAAAAAAAATTTTAAGGCATTTAAAAAAGCACTTTATGGTCTTTCAAATCGAAACATATTTTCTGACCCGATTTTTATTCTGGGTCTTAAAAGATTCGTGGTTCCCTCTTTGGCTTTTGAAAAATTTCTAACCTATTTGAGGCGTATTTTTCTTGAAGACACCTCATTTAACAAAATTTTGATTGCTCTGGCAGATTATAGTTTTCATACCGGCTATATATTTTCACTAGATGAAAGCGAAGAAAAACTGGTGAGTGTTCTTGAAAAAAATATAACTACCGCTTCGAAAACTACTCTTGATCCGGTTTCGATCATGCTTCTGGGATGTTACAAACCGCTTTATTGCTACGAAAATGTAGAAAAAATTAGAGACGCACTCAACGATTATCCTTATTTTGTCGAAACACATATCACAAACCCTCTCGAAGAATTGAAAATTCGAGAAACAATAGTGCCGTTAACAGGCATTCATGAAAAAACATCTCAGAGCGTACAGGCACAATACGAGGAATTTCCTTATCCCTTGTGGAAAGGTCTTTCCAGAAACACATATTATGCGGAATTATTCAAAGAAAGGGATATGAAAACAGGCCATATTCTCGTTGCGGGATGCGGAACAGGAAGAGAAGCGCTCGAGCTAGCTTTATCCTTACCGGATTCAAAAATTGTTGCGATTGATCTCAGTTTATCCAGTCTTTCATACGCTATACGCAAAGCAAAAAAGTTTGGTATAACCAACGTTGCATTTAAGCAAGGCGATATTCTAGAGCTTGAACCACTTGAGTCAACATTTGATCTTATAACATCCTCCGGCGTTTTACATCATATGCATGACCCTCTTAAAGGATGGTCTATTCTGACAGATAAGTTAAAGCCCGGTGGTTATATGCACATCGCTCTTTACAGCGAGTTGGCCAGACAGGACATCGTTGAAGCTCGCACAGCAATCAATAGGCAGAATGAGCGTTTTACTTCGGCAGAAATGCGCGGATATAGAGAAATATGTGCACAGCACCTCAGTGTAAAACATTATAAAACGATAACAAAACGTCGGGATTTCTATTCAATCGCCGAATGTAAGGATTTGATTTTTCATGTTCAGGAATCAAGGTTCACAATCCATCAAATTGAACAAATCCTGAATGATCTTGGCCTTACATTTTTAAAATTTATAGTATCCGAAGAAATTATCT
Source organism: uncultured Micavibrio sp. (assembly GCA_964352665.1). Lineage (GTDB taxonomy): Bacteria > Pseudomonadota > Alphaproteobacteria > Micavibrionales > Micavibrionaceae > UBA1672. The sequence continues at coordinate 1,785 of CAYGSJ010000005.1, read as the reverse complement.
CTGATTATCGCAAAAATTTTCCAAAGGATAAAGCTCTTCAGAACTTGAAAAACTGGGGTATGTATGAAAAAAACAACCCCGATACTTTCAAAACCATGTATGATTTTTGGTGTCAAAAGCAGGTTTAGAAGGAGAAATAAATGGCTGTGCAGCCCGAACAAAATAAAACTTTTTCTCGCTGCAAAGCATTGTTTTTATTATTAAATCATCGCACAGATGAAAACTGTAACTCTAGCATTTATGCGGTTATGGAATAATTTTCTCACATATTTTATAGTCTTCGCTCAATATTACATATGACGCCAAAATAGACTGCCTTATACGTGTCCAATCTTTACGTTTATCCAACTCACCCAAAAACTGCTCGCATTCTTCTTGACTTGGGCTGTAACTTTTTAAACTTTCTGCTATCTGCATTTGTTTAAGTATAAGAAAGTCCACAGGATCCAAACCATTACGCTCAGAAAATTTAGTCAAAGGTTTGCCGAATTCTGCTATCTGCTCTTTATGCATTTTTGAAATAGACATACTTAAATCTGAGTAAGAATTTGTTTCTAAAATCTGATCACATTTTATTGCTGTATCATTCTGACCAAATAGAAAGTTATTCAAAATTTCTGCTAATAATTCATCTTCATGGTAACATGCTGTTGCTTGTACTTTTGAAAACTCAACGGTAGTCAGCAAATCAGCGGCCCCACTGCTTCCATTTTCTTTAGCCTTACGAAGCCACGAAATACCTTTTTCTAAATCTTGAGAAAAACCAACGCCATTAATATACATTGCCCCTAAATTAAATTGAGCTTCTGCATGACCGTTTTCAGCCGCTTCAGTTAAATATTCGAGTGATTTATCATGGTTTTGAGGAACGCCATCACCCCTCATATATTGATTGGCCATTTTATAAAGAATGTCTGGGTTTTCGGCAAAAAGATCTTTAGGCGCGTCTTTTTTATTACGCAACTCACCACTCTCTATGAGTTCAGAAATTGTGGTATTCAGTTTTGGCTTCAAAATATAGTAATTGTATGCGCTGGCACTGAAATCTAATAACCCTACTATAAATAATAGCCAGACGAATATTGGGAACCATAATTGTTTCGGTTTCTTTTTTAAAGCGGCAATGAGTAATGCTATACACCCCAAAACAAGTGATGAAATAATCAATTTTAACATGATAATTCCAAGCAATGCCGTTGCTGTGAATGCACTAACAGTGCCTATCGATAAGACGGCAGACGCAACAATAAAAAAGAGGCCTACAATCAATATGGCTAAGTGAAGTTTAGAAATTTTTATCATGATGAGGCCTTAATAATTGTGAAAATAGTAAAGCCGATATATTGGGATAAATCAAGAACATAGAAGACCATAGTCTCCAGTCTCTGCGGAGTGGTACCCTCAGCGATTGAGCGTTATCAATAGCTTGCGGGGCGGTTTCGGCGTTTATTGTACCGCTTGGGTGCTGGAATTCATGATATGCAACCCGTGAATGCTAAGACTACGCAGGTTTTAGTCGCTTTTATCTCTGTCTCTGGGTGACAGTTTGGGTCTCTAAAAAGACGAATATTTCTACAAAAAACGCGGCAAATTTTATTATGACATTGAGTGAGGATACCACCCACTATTCAATAAAATCAATGCTTTAAAAAGTTAATGCATTATAGTCAATTTCAATTTTTACCATAATTTTTGGAATTCTAAATCTTAAGTGATTGAAATTGTTCACGAAATTGGTTTGAATATGAAAATGGCTGGGGTGGGAGGATTCGAACCTCCGCATGG
>CAYGSJ010000004.1:0-206302 GCA_964352665.1 uncultured Micavibrio sp. | reverse complement strand
ATTACAATGCGGCTTATTTCTTTCAAACTTCTCTTTTGACATCGGTAGTCTCCTTCTCTTAAAAATCTTTATTGTTGTGCTTAAGCACCTAAACTTTCTTTTACTTCCTGTGCCACTTGTGCTGGAACAGGCTCATAATGATCAAACTGCATCGTGTACTGCGCACGTCCTTGTGACATAGAACGCAGATTATTGATGTAGCCAAACATGTTAGCCAAAGGCACCATGGCCGTAATAACTTTTGCGTTACCACGATCATCCATCGAATTAACCTGACCACGTCGTGAGTTCAAATCACCGATAATGTCGCCCATATATTCCTCGGGGGTAACCACTTCAACTTTCATCATAGGCTCAAGAAGCTGGGCTCCTGCTTTGCTCATCCCCTCTTTGAAGGCAGCCTTAGCCGCGATTTCGAAAGCCATGACCGAAGAGTCCACATCGTGGTAAGCTCCATCAACAAGTGTAACTTTGAAATCCAGAACCGGGAAACCAGCGATAATACCTGTCTCTTTCGCAAGTTCCAGACCTTTTTGAACACCCGGAATGTATTCTTTGGGAACGTTACCACCAACAATTTTCTCGTTAAAGATGAACCCTGAACCTGTCTCACCTGGTTCAAAGATAAGATCGATTTTGGCGAACTGTCCCGAACCACCTGTTTGTTTCTTGTGCGTATAGCTAATATCAGCCTGCTTGGTGATCGTTTCACGATATGCCACCTGCGGCGCACCAATATTCGCTTCAACTTTAAATTCACGCTTCATACGGTCAACCAGAATATCAAGGTGTAGCTCACCCATTCCCTTCATGATTGTTTGCCCAGACTCATGGTCAACAGACACGCGGAATGATGGATCTTCTGCCGCCAAACGTTGTAACGCTGTTGACATTTTCTCCTGATCGGCTTTTGTTTTCGGCTCAATTGCAATCTCGATAACAGGCTCGGGAAATTCCATGCGCTCAAGCACAACCTGATTTTGCATGTCACACAATGTGTCACCTGTTGTCGTGTCTTTCATACCCACAAACGCAACAATATCTCCGGCATGCGCTTCTGTAATTTCTTCGCGGTTGTTAGAATGCATAAGCAACATACGGCCAACGCGTTCACGCTTACTTTTTACAGAGTTCTGCACATATGATCCGGACTCAATTTTTCCAGAGTAGATACGCGCAAATGTTAATGATCCAACAAACGGGTCATTCATAATTTTGAATGCCAAAGCCGCGAAAGGAGCATCATCCTTTGGCTCTCTTTTTTCTTCATCTTCTGAATCAACCTTGTGCCCGTTAACTGCACCAATATCAAAAGGAGAAGGAAGATATTCAACAACAGAATCAAGCATTGGCTGAACACCTTTATTTTTAAAGGCCGAGCCACACAGAACAGGAACAAAGGCGCCTGATATTGTGCCCTTACGAATACATGCCTTAAGCTGTGTTTCTGTAGGCTCCTTACCTTCCAGATACGCTTCCATAACGGCGTCATCCTGATCTACTACGAGTTCAATAAGTTTCTCGCGATATTCCGCAGCCTGATCAGCAAGATCAGCAGGAATATCTGCTTCATGAAAAGATGCTCCCAATGTTTCCGCATCCCAGATGATAGCCTTCATTTTAAGAAGGTCCACAACCCCTTCAAAATTATTTTCTGCACCAACAGGAAGCTGAATAACACACGGCACAGCACCAAGACGATCAACAATCATGTCCACAGTGTTAAAGAAGTCTGCTCCGATTTTGTCCATTTTATTAACAAAGCACATACGTGGCACGCGGTACTTATCTGCCTGTCTCCAAACAGTTTCAGTTTGCGGCTCAACACCAGCGTTTGCATCAAAAACAGCAATAGCACCATCGAGAACGCGCAAAGAGCGCTCAACTTCAATTGTGAAGTCAACGTGACCCGGTGTATCAATAATATTCAGACGAAACTTCTGGTCTTCATAGTTACCACCTTTTGGCCCAACCCAGAACGTAGTTGTCGCAGCCGAGGTGATCGTAATCCCGCGCTCCTGCTCCTGCTCCATCCAATCCATTGTCGCAGCACCATCGTGCACTTCACCAATCTTGTGAGACTTACCAGAATAATACAACACACGCTCAGTCGTCGTGGTCTTGCCCGCATCAATATGCGCCATGATTCCAAAGTTACGATAATTTTCAATTGCGTGTTCGCGTGCCATAATTTTTATTTTTCCCTATTTATATAATTATCCTGATTACCAACGATAATGAGCAAAAGCTTTGTTTGCTTCTGCCATTTTGTGTGTATCTTCACGTTTCTTTACAGCCGATCCTCTTTGGCTCGCAGCGTCATAAAGCTCACCTGCCAAGCGGTCTTTCATGGTATTCTCGCCGCGCTTACGGGCAGCATCGATGATCCAGCGCATAGCAAGGGCAATAGCACGCTCATTTCTGACCTCAACAGGAACCTGATAAGTAGCACCACCAACACGTCTTGAACGAACTTCAAGCCTCGGCTTAACGTTTTTCAATGCATCATGGAAAAAACGTAGACCAACACTTTTGAAAGAAACAGCACTTGAAGTATCACCAGCCTCTTCCTCGCCATCTTCTGGCTTTTTGTTTTCGTTGACCGGCTTTTTACCGTCAAGGGTCTCCAGCGCACCGTAAACGATACCTTCAGCTACAGACTTCTTACCATCCAACATTACGTTGTTAATGAATTTTGAAAGTGTTAGATCGGCAAATTTTGGATCCGGTAAGATTACGCGTTTATCTGCTCTACGACGACGTGACATTTATAATTCCTCTTATTTCGGACGCTTGGCACCGTAGCGCGAGCGTGATTGTTTACGATCTTTAACACCCTGTGTATCCAGTGTTCCACGAATAATTGTGTAGCGAACACCAGGCAAGTCTTTTACACGGCCACCACGAACAAGAACAACCGCGTGTTCCTGAAGATTGTGCCCTTCACCAGGAATATAACAAATAACTTCAATACCAGTGGTCAAGCGGACCTTGGCAACTTTACGCAAAGCCGAGTTAGGCTTCTTGGGGGTTGTTGTATAAACACGCGTGCAAACGCCTCTGCGCTGAGGATTACTCTTAAGCGCTCTGTTTTTCTTAGCTTTCACAACCTTTTGGCGCGGTTTGCGAATGAGTTGTTGAATGGTTGGCATATCAAACCTTCTTTTTTCAAATTCAAAATTTTACGGACGGAGGCATTTAGCGCGGATTTACAGGCCTTGTCAAGTGCATCAGCACTCATTGGGGCCTGGAATTTCCGCAGAGCATCCGAAAGTTTTACACCACGCTAAATATCGATGTGAAAGTAAAACCGTTTTTCCGGATGTTGCACGCCCCTACTGTTTCAACAGATATTTCAGGACGCCCATCACAGTGGCGCGGAATATATGGCATTGAAACGAATTCGTCAAGTAAAGTTTTCAAAAAAATGCGACTGTTAAAAAGGGGGCAAAAAAGCCCCCTTTTTGTAATATAATATTATCGATAGACTAGCCGTTAGCTGCTTCTTTCGTATCAACAGCATCTTCGCCATCAGCGCTTTCAGCCAAAGATGTAACTTCTTCTGCAGACGGTGCAGAAAGCTCTTCCTTTGGCATATTCGCAATTGCGATATCATCTCTGTCGGAAGCAACCTGCTTGATTGTGTTAACGAAAGCACCGGTTCCCGCAGGGATCAGGCGACCAACAATAACATTTTCCTTCAAGCCATGAAGACGATCTACTTTCCCATTCACCGCCGCGTCTGTAAGCACGCGGGTTGTCTCTTGGAACGAGGCCGCAGAAATAAAGGAGCGCGTCTGCAGGGATGCCTTAGTGATACCTTGCAATACCGGCTTGCCTTCTGGAGGAATTTTTCCATCTTCGATGTATTTCTTCCTGATTTCATCAAATAGCTCGCGGTCTTCTGTTTCACCGAGAAGGTAAGTAGAATCACCAACGTCTGTAACTTCGACTTTTTGCATCATCTGACGAACAATAACTTCGATATGCTTGTCGTTGATCTTAACACCCTGAAGTCTGTAAACGTCTTGAACTTCATTAGTTAGATATTCAGCCAAAGCCTCAACACCCATAACATTCAAGATATCATGAGGTACAAGCGCACCATCCAGAAGAGGGTCACCTTTACGTACGAAGTCACCTTCATGCACCGCTAGGTGACGGCCTTTTGGTATCAGGTATTCACGTGCTTCATCTTCGGCATCCACTGGACGCACAACAATGCGGCGTTTGGATTTGTAGTCTTTACCAAACTCAACATATCCATCCGCCTCTGAGATAACAGCAAAGTCTTTTGGTACACGTGCTTCAAACAGTTCGGCAACGCGTGGAAGACCCCCTGTGATATCACGGGTTTTTGATGTTTCACGCGGAATACGTGCAATAATATCACCGGCCTTAACCTGCTCTTCATTATCAATCGACAAAATAGCGTCGGCAGACAGGTAGTAATTTGCAGGCAAACCATTTTCCAGCATGATGACCTTACCCTTGGTGTCCATAAGAGAAATCCTAGGCTTAAGATCGCCGCCTTTTGGTTGTGAATGCCAATCGATTACTTTTTTCGATGAAATACCCGTTGATTCATCAACATTGTCAGTAACAGACACGCCATCAATCAAATCATAGAAATGGGCGACACCGTCTTTTTCGGTGATAACAGGTAGGGTATATGGGTCCCACTCTGCCATCTTGTCACCGGCTTTAACGTTTGCTCCGTCCTTAATAAGAAGACGTGATCCATAAGGAACGCGCTGCACTGATTTCTCATTACCTTTCTTATCAAGCAGAACAATTTCACTGTTTCTGCCCATGACGATTTCAACACCTTGAGAATTCTTAACGATATTTCTGTTACGAATTTCAATTTTTCCATCAATGTTTGCATCAATATGTGAACGCTCGGCACTCTTCTGTGCCGCTCCACCGATGTGGAATGTTCTCATCGTCAACTGAGTTCCCGGTTCACCGATTGATTGTGCCGCCATAACACCGACAGCTTCACCAATATTAACCGGCGTACCTCTTGCCAAATCACGTCCATAGCATTTCGCACATAAACCGTGATTTTCGGCCTGACATGTCAGAACCGAACGCACCATGACTTCCTGAATAGAAGATTCATCCATCTTTTCAGCAGTTGCCTCATCAACAATTTCACCGGCTTTAGCCAACAAATCTCCTGTTACAGGATCAACTACATCCACTGACATCGCGCGTCCTAGAACACGCTCAGACAAAGCGACTGAAATATCTGCACCGCTCATGACCGGACGCATCTTAAATCCGCGCTCGCTTCCACAGTCTTCTTCGGTGATGATGGCATCTTGCGCCACATCAACAAGGCGACGTGTCAGATAACCGGAGTTTGCAGTTTTAAGTGCTGTATCGGCAAGTCCTTTACGTGCTCCGTGTGTCGAGTTGAAGTACTCAAGCACTGTCAAACCTTCTTTAAAGTTCGAGATAATCGGGTTTTCGATGATCTCACCAGATGGTTTAGCCATTAGACCACGCATACCTGCAAGCTGACGGATCTGCGCAGCAGATCCACGAGCACCTGAATGCGCCATCATGTAAACAGAGTTCATATTCTGATTGATGTGAGAAATTCCTTCCATCATCGCGCCTGCAACATCATCTGTACAACGCGACCAGATATCGACAACCTTGTTATACTTCTCACCTTTGGTGATAAGACCATCCATGTATTGTTGTTCAAATTCACCAACTTTTTCATTTGCTTCTGAAACAAGTTTTTTCTTTGCTTCCGGAATAACAAGATCATCCTTACCAAAGGAAATTCCTGAAATACAGGCATATTTAAAACCGAGTTTCATCATACGATCACAGAAAATAACCGTGTCTTTCTGACCACAGTGACGATAAACGACGTCAATCATGTTCGAAATTTCTTTCTTGGTCAAAACCTGGTTCAGGACACTGAACGGCACATTGGGGTGACGTGGCAGCAATTCTGACAACAGCATACGTCCAGGTGTTGAGTCGACAATTTCTGTCAAACGCTCACCATTCTCGTCTACTGTGTGATAGCGACATTTAATCTTTGCATGAAGTGAAACAACCTGGTTTTCAAGAGCGTGCATAATTTCGCCCGGTCCACGGAAAATCATGCCTTCGCCCTTTTCACCTTCAAGTTCGATAGAAAGGTAGTAAAGACCCAAAACAATATCCTGTGACGGAACGATAATAGGCTTACCATTCGCGGGAGAAAGAATGTTGTTCGTTGCCATCATCAAGCAACGTGCTTCAAGTTGTGCTTCGATTGACAATGGAACGTGAACAGCCATCTGGTCACCATCAAAGTCGGCGTTAAACGCTGTACATACGAGCGGGTGCAGCTGAATGGCCTTCCCTTCGATCAGAACAGGTTCGAATGCCTGAATACCCAAACGGTGCAAAGTAGGCGCACGGTTCAACAGGATCGGGTGTTCACGGATAACTTCTTCCAGAATATCCCAAACTTCAGGACGTTCCTTTTCAACCATTTTCTTGGCGGCCTTGACAGTAGAGGCCATGCCATAGATTTCAAGCTTGTGATAGATAAATGGTTTAAACAATTCCAAAGCCATCTTCTTAGGAAGACCACATTGGTGAAGTTTAAGTTCAGGACCAACCACGATGACCGAACGACCGGAATAGTCAACACGCTTTCCAAGAAGGTTTTGACGGAAACGACCTTGCTTACCCTTAAGCATATCGGATAGTGATTTCAATGGACGCTTGTTCGCCCCTGTAATCACGCGGCCACGGCGACCATTGTCAAATAGCGCATCAACAGACTCCTGCAACATACGCTTTTCGTTACGCACAATAATATCGGGCGCGCGAAGCTCTATTAGGCGCTTCAAACGGTTGTTACGGTTAATAACACGACGATAAAGATCGTTTAGATCTGATGTCGCAAAACGACCACCATCAAGAGGTACTAATGGGCGCAATTCAGGGGGAAGAACAGGCACTACATCCAAAATCATCCATTCAGGACGTGTTCCAGATGTGATAAATGCTTCCAAAAGCTTTAGGCGTTTGACCAGTTTCTTACGTTTTGCTTCTGAATTTGTTTCACGAAGATCTTCTTCGACCTGTACAAGCTCTGCTTCTAGATCTATTTCCGAAAGAATTTCCTTCATGGCTTCCGCACCGATACCAGCACGGAAATTTTCTTCTCCATACTCGTCTTGTGCATCCATATATTCTTCTTCTGAAAGAAGCTGGAATGGCTTCAAAGGCGTCATACCCGGCTCGATAACGATAAAGTTTTCGAAATAAAGAACGCGCTCAAGCTCTTTCAATGTCATGTCCATGATCAAGCCGATACGTGAAGGCAAAGATTTCAGGAACCAGATATGGGCAACGGGAGAAGCGAGGTCAATGTGCCCCATACGCTCGCGGCGCACCTTTGTGAGTGTGACTTCAACGCCACATTTTTCACAAATAATGCCTTTATATTTCATGCGCTTATACTTGCCGCACAAACATTCATAGTCTTTTACGGGACCGAAAATACGGGCACAGAAAAGACCGTCTTTTTCAGGCTTGAAAGTACGATAGTTGATCGTCTCCGGCTTCTTCACCTCACCGAAAGACCAAGAGCTGATCTGCTGTGGTGAGGCAATCGAAATCCGAAGGCTGTCAAAGCTTTGCGGTCCGGTTGGTTGACCAAATAAGTTCATCAATTCATTCATTGTTTTTTCCCTTTATTCTTAAATCAATCCAAACTAGGACTTTGTACCACTTTGTTTCATGTCGATATTCAAGCACAGAGCGCGCAGTTCCTTAGTAAGAACGTTAAAGCTCTCTGGAATACCGATTTCGAAGTTGTCTTCACCACGAACGATGGACTCATATACTTTCGAGCGCCCAGCCACGTCATCAGACTTAACCGTAAGCATTTCCTGAAGCGTATAAGCCGCGCCGTAAGCCTGCAATGCCCAGACTTCCATCTCACCGAAACGCTGGCCACCGAACTGTGCCTTACCACCCAGCGGCTGCTGTGTAACAAGTGAGTACGGACCAATTGAACGGGCGTGGATCTTGTCATCGACAAGGTGGTGCAGTTTCAGCATATACATAATGCCAACTGTTACCTGACGATGGAAATACTCACCGGTACGACCATCAATTACGCGCATTTGACCAGAGGTATTCACGCCGGCTTTTTCAAGCAGTTCAGAAATATCACCCTCATCAGCGCCATCAAACACAGGCGTACCCATAGGAACACCTTCGCGCAAATTATTGGCCATTTCCAAAACTTCAGCATCGCCAAGAACAGAAACCCTGTCTTTAAACTCACGGTCTCCGTACACTTCCTTAAGCTTTACATCCAGTTGCTTGCGTTCTGTAGCAGCGATTTCCTTCTGACTTTGGAAGGCATCAATCATCTCGCCAATTTGCTGGCCGATGTTATAGGACGCCCATCCCAAATGTGTTTCCAGAATCTGACCCACATTCATTCGTGACGGAACACCAAGTGGGTTCAGCACGATATCAACGGTACGGCCATCCTCAAGATAAGGCATATCTTCTTCTGGCATAATCTTGGAAACAACACCTTTGTTTCCATGACGTCCCGCCATTTTATCGCCTGGCTGCATCTTACGCTTTACAGCTACGAAGACTTTAACCATCTTCATAACGCCCGGAAGCATCTCGTCGCCACGCTGAAGCTTTTCAACTTTATTCTCGAAACGCTCTTTCAAGTCATCAACAGCAGCATCAAAAGTTTTTGACATTGCCTCGATCTCTTGCATGCGTTTTTCGTTGCCGATAGCAATCTGACGCCATAAACCACGCTTCATATCATCAAGTTTGGCTTTGGTTAATTTATCGCCTTTCTTGACGCCGCCGTCTTTCATTGCAGAAGCAGCTGTCTGGCCTTCAAGCATTTCCTGTAAACGGCCATAGAAACCATCTTCAAGAATACGACGCTCGTCATCACGGTCTTTTGCAAGACGCTCAATCTCCTCTTGTTCAATCGAGAGGGCACGAGCATCTTTGTCAACGCCGCGGCGGTTAAATACACGAACCTCGACAACCGTACCGGACGCACCAGGTGGCAAACGAAGCGACGTATCTTTGACGTCGGCAGCTTTTTCACCAAAGATCGCACGAAGTAGTTTTTCCTCCGGCGTCATTGGGCTTTCGCCTTTAGGTGTTACTTTTCCAACAAGAATATCACCCGGATGCACTTCCGCACCAATGTGAACGATACCGGCTTCATCAAGGTGTTTAAGTGCTTCTTCACCAACATTGGGAATATCACGTGTAATCTCTTCCGCACCCAGACGTGTATCACGTGCCATTACATCGAATTGCTCCAAGTGTATGGATGTGTATACATCATCACGAACAACACGCTCGTTAATGAGAATGGAGTCCTCGAAGTTATAACCATTCCAGGGCATGAACGCGACAACCATATTACGGCCAAGCGCCAATTCACCCATATCAGTGGAAGGACCATCAGCAATAATATCGCCGGCCTTAACCTGATCGCCAACTTTCACAAGCGGGCGCTGGTTGATACATGTATCCTGGTTAGAACGCTGGAATTTTGCCAACTTGTAAATATCAACAACTGGCTCATCCGCACTTTCAATTGCAGTGGCTTGAACAACAACACGTTGTGCGTCCACTTTTGTGACGACACCTGTGCGTTTTGCAAGAACAGAAGCACCTGCATCACGTGCAACGATCGACTCCATACCTGTTCCTACGATAGGAGCAGAAGAACGAAGAAGCGGCACAGCCTGACGCATCATGTTTGATCCCATCAAGGCACGGTTCGCATCATCATTTTCAAGGAACGGGATAAGAGATGCCGCGACAGAAATCATCTGCTTTGGAGATACGTCCATAAACTCGATCTGTTCGGATATCGCCATAACGTTCTCACCCGCCTTACGACAAGAGACAAGGTCAGCTTCGAATCCACCGCTTTTGGTAAGAATGGAGTTCGCCTGTGCGATGGTATATTTTGCTTCTTCCATCGCAGGCATATAAACAACCTCGGATGTCACTTTACCATTTACAACGCGCCTGTACGGGCTTTCGATAAAGCCATACTGGTTAACACGAGCAAAAGTCGCAAGAGAGTTAATCAAACCAATATTCGGCCCCTCCGGTGTTTCAACCGGACAAATACGACCATAGTGGGTCGGGTGCACGTCACGCACCTCAAATCCTGCACGCTCACGCGTTAGACCACCCGGCCCGAGTGCTGAAAGACGACGTTTGTGGGTAATTTCAGAAAGCGGGTTTGTCTGGTCCATAAACTGTGACAGCTGAGAAGATCCGAAGAATTCACGAACAGCAGCCTGAAGAGGCTTAGAATTCACAAGGTCATGTGGCATATATGTATCGATTTCAACAGAAGACATACGCTCACGAATTGCACGCTCCATACGGAGTAATCCGACACGCACCTGATTTTCCATCAATTCACCAACAGAACGTACACGACGGTTTCCAAGGTTATCAATATCATCAACTTCTCCATTACCGTCTTTCAAACCATGCAAGTACTGCACGATTGCCAGAATGTCTTGCTTGCACAATACACGGAACTGGTCATCTGCCTCCAGATCAAGACGGGCATTCATTTTAACACGACCAACAGGTGATAAATCATAACGCTCAGGATCAAAGAACAATGAATCAAATAGCGCCTGAGCAGACTCAACCGTGGGAGGCTCACCCGGGCGCATAACGCGATAAATGTCGATAAGTGCTTCTTCGCGAGTATCGCATTTGTCTGCAATCATTGTATTACGTGCATAAGCACCGATATTAAGGAAATCGATTGCCAAAAGCTCGATGCCCTTCACAGATGCCTCTTCTAGAGTAGCGAAGTCTTCTTCTGTTAACTCGTGCCCAGCTTCAAGAATGACCTGGCCAGTCTTTGGATCAAATATATCTTTTGCAAGGTATCTTCCGACAAGATGATCATGTTGGAGTAAAATTTCCTTAAGCCCGTCTTCTTCCATTTTCTTGGCTTTGCGCGGCGTAATTTTTGTGCCTTCTTCCGCAACAACTTTTCCTGTTTTTGCGTTAACAAGATCATACGCAATCTTAATACCGCGCAAGGATTCACTATCAAAAGCAGTTTTCCAGCCCTTTTTATCATTCTTGTATTCAATCGCATTATAGAACGTTGAAAGAATTTCTTCGTTCGACATGCCCTGAACCATTAATGGATCAAGTTCTTCGTCATTTGCCTCTGCCTCGGCGCGCATTGCTTCGGTATCAGCACTATCAAGGCAACGCAAGAACGTTGTAAGAGGAAGCTTGCGGCGTCTATCAATACGAACAAACATCTGATCCTTGGCATCGAATTCAAAATCAAGCCATGAACCACGATAAGGGATAACACGGGCAGAGAACAAATACTTGCCCGATACGTGGGTTTTGCCACCATCATGATCAAAGAAAACACCAGGACTTCTGTGCATTTGTGAAACAATAACACGCTCGGTACCGTTAATTACAAAAGTACCATTTTCTGTCATCATGGCCATATCAACCATGTAGACATCCTGCTCTTTAATATCTCTGATAGAACGAAGTCCTGTTTCTTCATCAACATCAAAAACAGAAAGCCTTAATGTTACGCGTAATGGTGCTGCGTAAGTCAAACCACGCTGACGACATTCTTCAACGTCATATTTGGGTTCTTCAAATTCATATTTAACAAAGTCGATTTCAGCCTTATCACCAAAGTCACGAATTGGGAAAACAGATGCCAGAACTTCCTGAAGCCCGACAATCTCACGATCATTGGACGCTATATCTTTCTGTTGAAAACGCTCGTAGGAATCACGTTGAAGCTCAATAAGATTAGGCATTTGCGCAACTTCTTCGATACGACCAAAATTACGTCGTATCCTTTTTCTGCCTGTGAAGCTTTCTACATTGCTTTTAACATCACTAGCAGCTGACTGAGGCTTACTTTTTGCTGGAGTCTTGCTTTTTGCTGTAGTCTTGCTTTTGGTTGAAGTTTTTTCTTTTGGTGTTTTGGCTTTTGCTGCGCACATATTTTGTCCTACCTTTTATGTCCTTATCCCATTGTTTTGCTTCATTTATTAAAAAGCAAACTTCAAAACAAAACAAACCACTTCCCAACCCTCGACTTTTTGAAGATTGAAGCGGTCTGTTATTTAGCGTCTTCCGCCTTGACGGATTCCGTTTCTGCTGCGCGTTTCTTCACGTCTATCCCAGAAAAAGTTTTTAGCTGTATGGCCTAGAGTCGGGCCATTGTCAACCCTAAATTTATACAAAACCACAAAAGCATCTCCTAAGCACTATGCTCAGGAGATGCCTAATACTTACCGCTTGATTACTTAAGGGCGACTGTTGCGCCTGCAGCTTCAAGTTTGGCTTTGATTTCTTCGGCTTCTGCTTTAGCAGCACCTTCTTTAACAGCCTTACCGCCAGCTTCAACAAGATCTTTTGCTTCCTTCAGGCCAAGACCTGTAATCGCACGAACTTCTTTAATGACAGCAATTTTATTACCACCAGCAGCTTCAAGGATAACATCAAAATCATCCTTCTCAGCAGCAGCAGCATCTCCACCACCTGCAGCGGCAACAGCAACTGGTGCAGCAGCGGCAGCGGCAGTTACGCCCCATTTCTCTTCAAGAAGCTTTGAAAGCTCGGCAGCTTCCAAAACACTCAGTTCAGAGAGTTGATCAACAATTTTACCTAAATCAGCAGCCATAACATTTTCTCCTTATATATGTAGCTAAATTTCAAAATTCAAAACAGATTAACCTTTTTCACTATAAGCCTTGGTAACACCGACAAGATCACGTGCCGGCGCTTGTAGAACACCTGCAATTTTCTGTGCTGGCGCTTGTAATAGCCCAATAAGCTTGGCGCGAATCTCATCAAGTGATGGCAACTTGGCAATCGCTTCAACGCCAGCGGCATCTAGAATCATCTCACCCAATGCACCGCCCATGATAACGAGCTTTTTATTATCCTTAGCAAATTTATGCGCCACTTTCGCAGCAGCAACAGGATCTTGCGAAGACGCCACAGCAGTTTGTCCTGTGAACAAATCTTCGATTTTCTCAAACTTCGTGCCTTTAAGAGCAATCTTTGCCAAAGAGTTTTTTGTTACCTTAAAAGTAGCACCTTCTTCACGGAGTTTCGAACGTAATTCCGAAATCTCAGGCATGGTAAGACCTGTGTAGTGCGTCACTACAATAAGCTCATCATTTGTAAAACGCTCGTTTAGCGCTTTGACTTCTGCTTCTTTCTGTGCCCGGTTCATACCCATGGGTCTTGCTCCTTATAAAAAATTCAATAAAAAAGTGGCCTAAAGCCACCCATCCAAACACATGCCACGACGAGCACACTCGCCTTAATACTGTGACACCTAATCTATACAGGGCTTAAGTTTTTGCCTGTGGTCTTGGACAGGTTATTTTTAATAACGAGCCAGCTTTTATATGGTTAAAAGCGGCTCGTCAAGTAAATTTAGAAAAAATTTATGCCACCTCAAGAGTTTCAGGATCTATTTTTAATCCTGGCCCCATCGTAGACGACAAAGATATTTTATTAATATAGTGACCTTTTGCCCCAGAAGGTCTTGCTCTTTTAATAGCATCAACAAAGGCAGCTACATTCTCGACAAGCTTCTTGTCATCGAAAGAGGCCTTGCCAACGCGAGCATGAACAACGCCTGCTTTTTCTGCACGAAACTCAAGCGCTCCGCCTTTGGCATCCTTCACAGCCTTCTCAACATCGGGAGTGACTGTACCGAGTTTAGGGTTTGGCATAAGCCCTTTAGGGCCAAGCACCTTTGCAACTCTTCCCACCAGCGCCATCAAATCCGGTGTTGCTATACAACGATCAAATTCAACTTCGCCTTTTTGGATTTTCTCAACAAGGTCTTCTGCACCGACAATATCAGCTCCTGCTTTTTTGGCTTCTTCTGCCTTATCGTCCTTTGCAAAAACAGCCACGCGTACGCTTGCCCCTGTTCCATTTGGAAGAGATACCATGCCGCGCACCTGTTGATCCGCATGCTTTGTATCTACGCCAAGGTTCAAAGCTATTTCAATGGTTTCATCAAATTTGCTAGTCTTGCTTGCTGCTTTCAAAATTGCAACGGCTTCCGAGATATCATAAAATTTATTACGATCAATCTTGTCAGCTAAAGCTTTTGTTTTCTTCGTCATTTTTGTCATAGCTTTAACCCTCCACAACTTCAATACCCATAGAACGGGCAGAACCTTCAATAATTTTCATTGCCGCATCGATGTCATTGGCGTTTAGATCGGCCATTTTCTTTTCAGCAATCTCTTTAACCTGTGATCTGCGCACCTGACCAACTACTTCGCGACTAGGAGTCTTCGAACCACTCTTTAGCTTGGCCGCCTGCTTGAGGAAATAACTCGCAGGAGGGGTTTTGGTGATGAAATCAAAGGAACGATCTTCAAACACAGTGATTTTTACAGGAATTGGAATTCCTTTTTGATCTTCTGTCTTTGCATTAAAGGCCTTACAAAATTCCATGATGTTAACACCATGTTGTCCTAGGGCCGGACCGACCGGTGGCGAAGGATTTGCCGCACCACCTTGTATTGTCAGGCTAATATAGCCCGAAATTTTCTTTGCCATTTTAATTCTCCTTACAAAACAGCGTTGGAGTTCGTGGTTCGGCTCTCATAATGGACTTTGTTTACGAGATAACCTCCCACGTCTGCGCGGAACATATTATAAAACCTGCACGCAAATCAAGAGAAATTTTACTCTTTGATGCTTTGGAACAAATTGTAGAAACAGAAAGTATTTAGATCTTCTTCTTTAAAACCACTTAAAGTATTTAAAAACCCCGCCCAAAACGAGCATAAATGCAGCACAGATAAAGCAAACCACCCAGAAGGCAATGTCACTATTAGCCCCTGGCATGCCCCCCACATTGATACCGAGTAATCCTGTTAAAAAGCCTAATGGCAAGAATATAGCGGCAACAATCGAAAGAACGTACATATTTTTATTCATACGATCTGCCAAAATGTTGGCAAGCTCATCTTTTACAATCTGTGCACGCTCACGGATGGAATCCAAATCTTCTACATAACGGGTAAATCTATTCTGGCTTTCCTGCAGGGATCTTTTATGGGAGGCCCCTAGCCATGATAAATCAGTAGAACGAATAAATGATATAGCATCTCTTTGTGGTGCTATATATCGTTTCATTAAAATAGCCATCTTTCTTATATCGATAATTTCATGCCTGCTGTACATATCTGGCGTTTCAAGGATTTCTTCTTCGACATTATCCGTTCTTTCATCTAACTCCACCAAAACCGGCTCCATTCGCTGAAATAGATTACGCACAAGCTGCACACAAAAATCGCCCGAGTTTTTGGGGCCTTGCGCATTTTCCAGATCAGAACAAATATCCTTAACAGCCCGAAGTTGACGTTTTTGAAGAGAAATAATGCGGTGTTTGTCCACCCATAGCCGGATAGAAACCATGTCTTCTGGGTCCATACCTTCGTTAAGATTAACCCCGCGCAATATCATTATGACCCCATCATCGTGCTGCACAACACGCGGTCTTGTCTCATCTTCAAGATAGAGCATCAATGATCAAATCATCCATATAATCAACATTGCTGAATAACCAATCGCGCGTATCGGGATGACTAGCGTCCAGATGAACCCAGGCAAGCTCTTTTGCTTTCACCTTATCTGCGGCAAGCTGGCCTTTTAAAGGCTTTCCACTACCATCACCAGTGAGCTCGTACGCATGCAAAATACAATCTTCTGTCGTCATTATGTGCCCTTTATCGATTATAGAATTTTCAATGTATAACAAAAACGTCAAATACTGAAATCAAAGCTTCACTTATCCAAAGGATAAACCCAAAGAAAACAGCAATTTTCTTGCTATTATTTTACAAAATATATTATGACTACCCTGTGGCATAATTTCTCTCAAGTATTTCCAAAAGGGTCTTAAATATGGGCTTTACAAAAACAGATGAAGGACGCGTATTTTTTAAAAACGCCGACAATGATGATGCACATCACAAAAAGAATGGAAGTGCGCCCGAACCCGTAATGCCTTCTGACAGCACTCAAATGCAAATTTTGCTCTTGTTAAAATCGCTCAATACAAAACTTAAAAACTCAAAAAATGATCAGACCGCCCTGCGGTCCGAACTGGTAGGCTATAAGGCCACCATAAAAGAACTCGAAAAGAAAACCGCTGCACATGAAAATAACTACATAGATCTGGAACAAAAAGTTTCCATGAAGCAGCAAGAGGCCAACAAAAAGTCTTCACGCGTTGAAGAAAGCGTAAAAAAGACTCTTAAACAATTGGAAGAAGCCAGAAATTTAGTAAAAATTCTTGAAAGCAAAAGCAACACGCGCGACAACTCGCTCGAAGCTTTGAAAGAAAAGTTAAACGAGCAAAAACAGAGAGAACAAAAGATTGTCGAGCGGCAAACACTCCTTGAGGGAAAGCAAAAAGAGCAAGGAGAAAAAATGGTCAATAACGTTGCCGCTTACGTTGCTCTTACAAAACGTGTTAGCGATGGCGAGACTCGTTATGACACGCTGGATAACAAAATCGAAGATGTTGCTTCGGAATACCTGAAACTGGATCGTAAAATTGACAAAGCAATTGAAGACCGCAACAGAATTCTTAGAAAGGTAGACAGAATAGAACAAGCCGTACTTGAGACGCGTGATGCACTGAACGCAAAAGCTATGGTGCTTCTTACCGACCAAGGCGTAGCGGGCGTTGATATGCCAAATATTACAGATAAAAATCTTAAAACAGACCCATCTGTTCTCAGCCGCAGAATCCAAGAAGAAGCCTTGATGCCCTGGTGGCGCAGGCCTATCCGGATACAGATGACGAGCTTGGCCATCATTGTTCCGCTTATGTTACTTGTGGGCTGGCTGATGAATGAAATGGCGCAAAATGTTTCACAGAAGACCCTCACAAAAAGTCTTCCCCCCACTGTATCGCTAGACACTAGTCCGGAAGAACTTTCCTTTTCCTCTACGCCATCACAAGCGAGTACATATAAAGACATTCCAGAGCCCCTCGAAAATTATTCCGAAGAAGATCTTTACGCGCCGCAAGATAGTGTTGGAATAAACACATCTGAAAATGGGATCTCTGACATCGATGAAACAGAATATGGGATAAAAATCCATAAGGGTTACATTGACCCTTCCGAGGTTCAGTCTGACCAGAACACACCTAAAGTTCTGGATGTCTATAACGAGACCAACCTTGCCCAGGTATTTGAAAAAGATCCTGAACGTGTCGCACGGGCATTAAACGAGATAGAGCCCTCAAGCCTTACAACGAAAGATATGGACTTATCTGGCAACACAGAAACAAGAGAAGAAGAACTAGAGAAGATTCCTGAAATTACAAACGCCCAGAACATTAAAACGGAATATCTGACAGGCTTAAAAAATCGTATAAAACCTGATCCTAAGCTCACAGATATAGCCAAGAAAATTGAGACACAAGCCTTTGAGGGTGTCCCCGAGGCACAACACGACATGGGCGCCATATATGTAGCCGGACACGGCGACATTCAACAAAATCTTGAACGTGCGGTCTTGTGGTTTAACGAGGCGGCAACAAATAATGTTGCCAATGCAAAATATAATCTCGGCGTTCTCTATCATCAGGGTATAGGCGTAGATAAAAGCATAGAAAAAGCCATGACCCTCTACAGCGAAGCTGCCGAGCAAAATCATCCAGAGGCACAGTACAACCTCGGGATTGCGAATATTGAGGGAATAGGCGTTCCCTATAACCCGGAGCGTGCCGCATATTATTTTGAAAGAGCGGCCAATAGGGGTGTAACCGAAGCAGCCTATAATCTGGGGCTAATATATGAAAACGGTCTGCTGGGATCTACACAACCAGACGAAGCTTTGGCCTGGTATAAAACAGCAGCCGATCAAGGGAGCCCGGAAGCACAATCTGCCCTTGACCAATTAGCGGCTTCTCTTGGCATTGGCATCAATGAAGTTAACCGCATTGTGGAACAATTGCAGGAGGAAAAAAGGCAAAACCCAGCACCGACCAATAGTTATAGTAACACGAACACCCACATTACGGCCGAGATACAAAGAGAACTTATGCAAAGAGGTTTATACCCTGGCCCCGTTGACGGTATGAGCGGCCCGATGACCGCAAACGCCATCCGAGAATTCCAAAGATCGGCTAATCTTGATGTCGATGGAAAAGCTTCGGAAGATCTTCTGTCCTATATAAGATCATATTCCGGCTATCGCTGAACAGAGAACCTAATTTTTCCGCGCCTGAACCAAAAGCTGTTGCTCTATTAGAAAACATGCCAGATTTTTGTTTAGACACATAATAGATCCTACCGCTAATTGATAAAGATTAGGATCCGGATAAACATCCGTTGCCTCATTTATATCGACCATAATATTTGCGCATTCTGTCATGGCACTGCTCATTGCATAAGCAGGCACATCAACTTCTCTTGCCGCTGTCGATGCGGCGCAATGCTCCTTTAGCATATCGAGATATTCACGTTTATCAGCCTTATCCAGTTGATCTGCGTAGGTAACGGTCAGGGTCATGCTGAAATCTGCAAGCTCTGACATACAGTGTTGTTTTTCCCAATGTCCCTGACAGGCCTTTATAACCTTTTTGGTATGAAATATAGTAACGTCATCTACTTCTTTCATTTTCTGCTCATGAAGTTCTTCATACTCATTCAATTTTTGTTCGGTGACCTTACTGTCCGGATGAGCAGGAAGCTCTTTAACAACCTGCTCTTCGGGGCGTTTGTGTTCTGGAACATAAACATTACTGGAGCTATTCGATGTCTTTTTTGTATTGTACAATTTTGTTTCTGCATAAATATTTGGAGAATGGAATAAGAAAATCCCGAACAAAAGGATAAAAACACCAATGTTAAATTCTAATTTAAGCACGCTTTATTCCTTCCTTTTGGTATTCGGGATTGACACCAATTAAACACATATGACACAAATTGTCTAAAGGTATAGAAATGGAAACCAAATCACCAAAAGCAAACATTCAGAACATGCGGAAACTTTTTAAAAAACCAGGAAAAAAGATGTTCTGGGCCTGGATATGTTACCAAGCTGTTAAAGGAACACTTACCTTAAGTTTTATCTGGATTCCAATACTATATCTGTGGCTAACGCATTAACCTCCCCTCTTTAAAATAAAAAGTGCACAACAAAAAATTAATTCGATATATGATGGCCTCATTCTACACCTGAGTTAGAATAGATCCGAAAAAGGTTTAACGTTGGAGATAACTTATGAGTAGTACGTCTGATGAAATTGATGAAAGGTTGCGGCTTACATCACCGACTATTTATGAAATCGTTTCTACAGAAGGTGAAGAAGAGCTCTCTCGCTCTTTAGCCTCACTGGGATGGTCAGGCTTGGCAGCAGGTCTTTGCATCAGTTTTTCATTATTTTGCGAAGGCTATATTAGGTATCACTTGCCTGCAGAAAATGACTACTTTTTGCTTCAGAAACTGGGTTATACATTTGGCTTTATCATCGTAATTCTCGGACGTCTCCAGCTCTTCACAGAAAATACGATTACTGTAGTCCTTCCTCTATTAGAGAAACGCACATTACGTAATTTCACAAGGACTTTGAAATTATGGGCTGTCGTATTATGTACAAATTTTGTTGGAACATTTCTGGCGGCATTACTGGTCAGCAAGTATAATTTTGTATCCTCCGATCAACTGACAATCCTTATTGATATTTCAAAACACGCCGTACACCAGGATTTCTTCCATATTTTTCAATCTGCAATACCCGCAGGCTTTTTGATTGCATGCCTTGTCTGGATGTTGCCAAGCGCACATGGAGGCACAGAGTTCTGGGTCATAATGCTCATGACATATATCATAGCGCTCGGAGAATTCGCCCATATTGTCGCGGGGTCAACGGAAGCCTTCATGTTGCTGATATTGGGGTTTTCTAGTTATGCCGAGACCTTCAGTTTTCTGACGGCGGCGGCGGCAGGAAACATTCTGGGTGGTACGTTTCTATTCGCGTTACTGGCCTATAATCAGGTTAAAAATGAAAGATAAACTCTAGGCAATCACAACTGTCTTGATATTCGTAAACTCCCGAATACCCTCCGCCGATAGTTCTCTGCCGTAACCAGAGGCTTTGGTACCACCAAATGGTAGACGTTGATCCGAAGTTACAATTGCATTTACAAAAGTACAGCCCGCATCAATTCTTGTGGTGGCCTTCTCAATCTCCTCTGGGTTCTTTGTACAAATAACGGACCCAAGCCCATATTTTGTATCATTGGCAAGCTCTATTGCCTCTTCGATATTGGCGATCTTAAACAACAGCCCCACCGGGCCAAAGAGTTCATTTTTGTAGGCCGGGCTATCTTCAGGTATATTCTCCATCAACCCCGGCCTGTAAAAATAACCATCACCTTCAATAATTTTTGCACCACAAAGCAAAGTTGCACCACGTTTTAAGGTTTCCTGAACCTGATTATCAAGTTCACTCCTTATGTTTTCGGTTGCAAGAGGACCAATATCAGTAGTGTCTTCCATCGGGTCACCAATGTTCAACACTTGAAAGGCCTGAACGATGCGTTCCTTAAAATCATCATAAATATCCTGATGGACAATATAACGTTTAGCCGCAATACAGGTCTGGCCATTGTTCTGCACACGTCCCTTAACTGCCAAAGAAACGGCCTGAACGATATCCGCAGAAGGCATCACAATAAACGGATCACTTCCACCAAGTTCCAACACAGCCTTTTTGATGTGTTTACCAGCAATACTAGCAACAGAAGCGCCAGCTTTCTCCGATCCTGTAAGGGTTACAGCCTTAATCCGATCATCTGCAATAATTTGTTCTACTTTTTCTGAACCAATCAGCAATGACTGAAACTCGTCATTTTCAAATCCTGCCAATCTGAACGTGTCCTCGATGAGAACAGCGCATCCCGGCACATTCGACGCATGTTTTAGTAAGGCAACATTACCCGCCATCATAGCCGGCACAGCAAAACGAAACACCTGCCAAAAAGGGAAGTTCCATGGCATAACAGCCAGAACAGGCCCAAGAGGCAAATACTTCATGTAAGATTGTTTCGCATCGGTCTGAATCTCGTGATCTTTCAAAAACAGCTCTGCATTATCCGCGTAATAGAGACACAAATCGGCACATTTGCGAATTTCTGCTTTGGCCGCGACTTTTAGCTTCCCCATTTCTTTGGTAATCACAGCCGCATATTCGTCCTCTTTATCTCTGAGAACTCTTGAAACGGCTCTCATTTTCTCGGCTCTTAAAGCAAAGCTTGAGTCTCTGTGAAGTAAAAAAGAAGCGTAAGACTTCTGGATTCTGTTTTCAATTTCTTGATCATCCAGTTGAACAAAAGTCTCCAACACATCTCCTGTTGTTGGATTGATACTGTTAATCTTCATGTTTTCCTCTAGGTTAATACGTCCCGAGTTCACCATATAAATTAAGGAGGATTTTGGCTTTCTCGTACTTTGCACGTAAAGCTGCTAAATGTGCTCTGTACAGCGCATCATGATCTTCCAAATCAGATAGGCGTTCTGTAATACTGTCAGAATTTCCGGTTAATAAAGGCGTGTTTTGTTCTTTTTTAGATACCGCTATTTCTAGTGTAATATGCTGTTCTCTGACGTGTGAAAACGCTATAACCAGAGTTTCTACATCATTGACTGCCTTCTCGACATTGTTTCTGAAAGCTGTAAATCCCTGCTGATCGTATAGGCTCTGAAAAGATGAAAAATCAAGGTTTTGTATTCCTGTGCCTGAGGAAACGCCCCAAAAATTCTCGCTGTCTATAAAGACATCATCAGAAATACCGAAAAACCTATTGAATGAACTCTGCGGAAAAATAATTTCCGTCGAAGAAAAATCAATGTTTTGCGAAACTGACCTGATAAACAAGGCGCGCGCAGCAACAACGCCTGTTGCGTTGGCAATAATGGACGCCGGACTTGCCAAAATCGGCATAATATCAGCTTCAGGTATTGCTTCTTTTTCACTTAGAACTTCCGCAACATACTCAGGAAGTAACTTTGTTATAGTCGTTATCTCTTTAGAAATTTTACTCAGCTGTGCTTCAAATTCGACTTTTTTCTTAAGCAAAGCCCCAAGCTCGGATCTTAGAAAATTGAAAGCTTTGGTATCGTCCTCATTTAGTTCGTAATGAGTATCAAGGTCCGATAGGAAAGCTTGTCTATCTTGAATGTATTTATCGAGCAGAAATGCTTGATTTTGGATGTAGCGATACTCGAAATAATTATGAGAAACGTCCAGTATAAGATCGATTTTTTGATCCTGATAAAAAGCCTTGAGTTCATCATAGTTTTGAGGGTTTTGTATTTTGGGCTCAGACACATGGGCATTTAGATTGAGCGCCCCCGCAACAAGACGCTCGTAAACCGGATCATTAAAGAAACTCCACCAGGATTTTAGAACCTTGCTGTCTTGCTTAAGAATAAGACTTTCATTCATAGCAATTCCATGTTTTACAGGGGCATCATCATCTGAAGTCTTGCAACTGCAGAGAATACATAAAGCTCCTAAAATGATAAAACGTTTCAGCATTACCCTGATTTTTCCAAAAAAACAAAAGAATCGAATGGTTAAATCATAAACAAACGTATCATTACTGCAAGAATGACAAACTGTTTATACACTGATTGATGAATATGAAGATTCATAAAAAAACAAAGATTTAGGTGTTTAAATTGTCATGAATAAGAGATAAAACATGTACTCAACCCTAAATGGGACGCGCTATACTGCTTAGCGAAGAAAGAAAGACTGTTTAGAGGTCCACTGGCAATTCTGTTTGTAATGTACGCCATTATGGCTGTTTTTAATTCCTTCGCTTTACATGATTAACGAGGGTTGAAAATTTAGAGCCAAAAAAGACTAATAATCCCATTTCCAAAATACACCTGCTCCGGCCTTGGCATCTTGCCCAACCTCACTTTCGATTGTTATATTTGGCGTAACCTCAACCTCGATATTTGCATTACCGCTGCCTTCTTGCTGTCCTGTTTCAAATTCCAGATACACTTTATCCGAAAGATATTTACCGGCGCCAACAGTCGCTTCCCCTTCCTCGTCTAGTTCAACGCGGAGGTCATCAAGGCCAGTTACTGAACGCAAGGCACCTAAAGGATCAAAAGCTGTCATTGCATTCCCATTTCCCGAAAACCTCTGCAGTGATTGTGCAAGCTGGACAGCCTGAAACGGAGAGAGCGTGTCTGTAGTCTTTCCAAACAAGATATACGAAAGTACTTCATCTTCAGGTTTTGAAGGCACAGAACCAAAAGAAATTTTAGGCTCTGTTGCTGTGCCTTCAATAAATATTTGGGCCTTAATATCCTGCACTTTTGTTTCTGCTAAAATATCAAGCTTCGGGTAAGGTGGCACACTCCCAGAAAATATAAGTTTTGCCTTAGACAGTTTAAATGTTTTGCCAAATTCATTATACCGTCCCCTAATTAGGCTTAAACTTCCTTCCAATTTTGGGTCATCAAGCGTTTCTTTAATCTCAACTTTTCCTCCAAACTCGGTATCTAGGCCCCAGCCCCTTACAAAAAAAGATTTGGGAGCATCTACCAGTAAATCCAGTACCACATTTTCTTTCATACTCTCTGAAGTAAGCCCTTTTTGATGTTCTTTTTGAATATTCAGGCTTGGTATTGATTGTGAAAATCGCTCAGGTAACTTGATAACAATACGCTCTGGAGAGACATTACCCTCTAGCTTATAAAGCTCCTTGGTCCCCGAAAGTTTTATGTCTGCATCAAAGACGCCATCGGCAGTAGCACCTTTCAGTCCATGAAAGTTTTTTGCTGTGATATTCAGGTCTGCCCCGCCATCCTCAAAAGTATAATGGCCCGAGCCCCTAAGAGTGCCCCCCTCTTGATCGCCCATTGAAAGGCTATTGATTATAATTTTATCACCTATGATTTTAGATTGAAGCGTTACTTCATGAACGGATAGGCTGGTGGAATCATGTCCATATTTAGGAATGAACAAATCAAACAATAAAGCCGGCTCTTTTTCTTTTTGCAAAGAAACTTTAAACTTTGCATTTTCCAGTTTATGGCCAAGCCCGACATAATTCTGATATGGGCCAAGACTTTTGAGTTTTCCAATAAATTCGCCAGAAAAAAACGTCTGATCATTCTTTTTAATGAGCGCCCCAGAAATAAAAAGCTCGGGAGCCGTAAGTTTTATGTCATTTATGTTTATACCCCCTTCATTTATATCCACCGAAGCGCTTGATATAACCGGATATCCTTTAAGTTTTCCCTTTGCTTCCATCCTAATTTTAGAAAACTCTGCATTTTCTGCCCTTATCACAAAATCCAAAGCAGAAAGATCCTTCAACTCTTTGGGAGTGACCTTACCTTCAAAACCCAGATGACCATTTTCTTTGAACGCCGCTCTTCCATTACCATCAAGATTATACTCTTTTCCTTCCACTTGGATTTTATCTAGAATAAGCACAGGCTCTTTGCTGTCATACGAGGCTATGAGAATTATCTTATGTGGCCAGAATTTTTGTTTTTCTTTGGCCATATCTACAATCAGAAAGTTCGCCTCTACTTTTTGGTCCAAAAAGTCTAGATTTCCTATAATTCTGGGCGATAAATGAAGCGGACTCGTGCTCTTCTCACCATGAATGGAGAGGTGACGAAGATAGACATCAGTAACGATAGATTTAAAATAGATGTCAGGCAAATCGTGACCTTCAACAATGACCGGGAAAGTACTTGTGCTGCCTGATTTGTCCTCTTCTGGTCTATTTACAACCAGATTTCCAACTTTTACTTTAAGTTTAAGAATTTTTTCAGATAATGGAAACATATCTGCGGTGACACTTACTGAATTGGCATCAACAATAACGGTCTCCCCTTTATATATTTCAAAACCACCAAGATAAAAATACGTAGGAAAACCAAAAGAAAACCCAGTTAATTTTACACTATATTGGCTGCCTTCCAGACTTTCCCCAAGCTTGCTTTGCAGGAAATCCTGCCCCCCCGAAGTATTCAGCCAGATTACGCCACCCCATAAAGCAAACTGAACAAAAATGAATAGAGCAGCAATAACGGCCAGACCCCAAACAACCGATCTAGATAAAAATTTTGATACAACCAAGAGAATTTTGTTCATGACATGATCCTAAAATGCCTGACCAATGCTAATATAGACCTGAAAGTTCTGGTCCGTGTTGTCTTTGCCTGACACAGGCACAGCAAAATCAAAACGTAAGGGGCCAAAGTCAGTATAATACCGAATTCCCGCTCCTGCACCCACTGATAGATTATCAAAGGAAGGTGTCACTTCATCACTCACGTGCCCTACATCAGCAAAGGTTACGGCACCTATTTTATCAGTGATTTTAAAGCGCATCTCCAAGGAACCCTCAAATAAGGAACGTCCGCCTTGAGGGTCATCATCTTCAAACGGGCCAACTTCCTGATATCCAAAACCGCGCACGGAACCTCCGCCTCCGGAATAAAATCTCTCTGTTGCCGGAATATCTTCTGTGTTTGTAACAAAAATAGATCCCACCATAAGGCGTGCTGCCAAAACCGCCTTTTTATGCAATTCATAATATTTATGCGCTGAAAATTCGGATTTAAAGAATGGATCACTTTCGCCCAGCATATCATAAAACGGTTTTAATGACCCGCCTAATAACCAGCCCTTATGCGGATCGAGAGTGTCATCGCGACTATCATATGCAAGAGCACCATAAGGGGACACCAAACCAAAATTTTCCTGTTCGCCGCTATCTTCTTCAATACGTGTCAACTCAAAGTCGATGCCGAGTCGTCCTGACAATCTCTTGTTAAATGATCGCTTGATTGCTGCACCACCCGAAACACCAAACTGGTCAAAAGCATCAGTATCTTCGTGCGCAAAAGAAACATTAAGAAGTAATGCCTGATCTTCTCTATAAAAATAGGGTTTTGAAAATTTGAAGTCCAGGGCCTGCTCTATGACAGATAAAGATAAATCTGCATTCACTTTTTCTGCGCCGCCCAAAAAATTACGATGTTCCCACCCTAGAAGTACAGCAACGCCTTCGTCTGTATAATAGCTTAATCCAGTCTTCACAGAGCGAGCTGCCCTTTCCGCTAAAACAATTTCTACTGGAATTGAGCTTAGCGACTTTGCATCTTTAGGAAATTTGATATCCACTCGGGAAAAAAGTCCGCTAGCCAAAAGCTTGTCTTTGGCGGCAACAATTTTTGGATGGCTAAAACAATCATCCGGCTTCCATTTAATAAAATGGCTTAAATATTCTTCCTTGGTCCTATCCTGACCGGTAAAAGTTAAATCTCCAAAAACCGTATTTTTCCCTTGGTCAACTTCGTAGATTATATCGCCGATTTTAGAATTCAGCCTAATTTTGACCTTATGCTTAATGCTCTCGTTAAAAGCACAACTATCGCTTTGTACAAGATTTAGTATCTTTGACTGGGCTTTTAAAACAGAAATTGCTGTAAGAGGATCTCCTGATTTGATCGATAACTGATCAAGATTTTTTGAGTATTTGGCAGGAACAATTTGAACAGAACCAATTGTATAAAGCTGCCCTGACTTAACATCGTAAGAACCGGACGTCTCGTTTAAGTCCTTGTAAACTATTTCAGCATCATAATACCCCCGTGCATGCAGCGCCCGAAGCATGTCGCGCCTGACAAACTCCTGCTTAAAGCTTAAAACCTCTTGATAATCATCGTCTTCCGATACGGATAAGCCTTCTGAGAATCGTTCCTCCATAATGGACTGGGTATATTCTTTGGAATCCTTGTCATGGTCCAAGCCATTGATATAGTACTGTTTTTTTATTGAGTCGCTCGACCAGAACGCCAACCGTTCCGCTACACAACCCGTCAGTGTGAGACAACTCAGAAATAAAAAATAAAAAGCTACTCTTTTCATGATCGGGACTGTAACCTTTTGATATGAAAAAGAAAAGAAATAATCCTAAATAATAAAATTATGTAACACACAGCCTATAATAGTCGAATATATGAATACAACACGGGAAATTTAGGGGATATAAGATGTTTATGAAGGATAAGTTTTTAGCAACAATAGCAATTATTGCGGCAGCAGTAATTTTTATTGCTTATCAGTCTACATCTGCACAGGAACATGGAGAGAGTTCAATGCCCGATAAAGAAGAAAAAGTTAAAGAATTAAGTAGTATGCAGTCCTATGTGACACAGCATGACGGCACGGAGCCGGCATTTAAAAACGAATACTGGGACAACAAAGAGCCAGGAATATACGTAGATATCGTTTCGGGAGAGCCGCTTTTTTCCTCTACTGATAAATTTGACTCTGGTACGGGATGGCCAAGTTTTACAAAACCTATCGAAAGTGGTGTTTTAAACTCAAAAGATGACACCAAACTCTGGATCCCACGAACCGAAGTCCGCTCCAGCACTGCTGACTCTCATTTAGGCCATGTGTTTGATGATGGTCCTAAGGATAAGGGAGGTCTTAGATACTGTATAAACTCTGCATCACTTAGATTTATTCATAAAGATGACCTTGAAAAAGAGGGTTATGGCCAATATCTCGCTTTATTTGAATAAAACTCAAACCTTACTCGTTTGAATACAAGGGAAACTCTATATAGGTAGTGGGTAACCAGAATTCACAGCAGATTTCATATTGCAAAACACCACCTACAAAAACGAGAACGAAATAAAAATTCTGAAATTCATGATGCCTCATTGTAAATCTTCCCATAAAGCGCTAAATCTAACTCATACGACATGGCTGCTAGGAAAGGAACTATAATGCTGGCAATTATTGGTGGTTCGGGTCTTTATGCATTAGACGAGATCAAAGTTATAAAAGAACACAACATAGATACGCCTTTTGGAAAACCATCGGCGCCAGTTGTTGAAGGTGAAGCATTCGGATCAAAAGTATTATTCCTGCCAAGGCATGGTCGAAATCATGAGTTCCTGCCATCCGAAGTTAACTTTCGTGCAAATATATATGCATTGAAAAAATTAGGCGCGACAACCATTCTTAGCATATCTGCCTCAGGTTCTTTACAGGAAGAAATCAAACCGGGCGATCTTACGCTGGTATCACAGTATTTTGACCATACCCGTGGTAAGCGGTCCGCATCGTTCTTCGGGGAAAGTCTAACAGCCCATATTTCAACGGCGGAGCCCGCTTGTCCTGCCCTTACTCAAGATGTTTTGAAATCTGCTGATGACTTGGACATTGCCCTACACACAGGGAAAACATATGCCTGTGTTGAAGGTCCAAGACTTGGGACAAAGGCAGAGAGCTTCTTCCTACGTGGTGCTGCAGGATGTGATGTAGTAGGCATGACCAATGTTCCCGAGGCATTCCTAGCGCGCGAAGCACAGATGGGCTATGTCACTCTGGCAATTGCAACGGACTATGATTGTTGGCGTGAAGATCCTGACGAACATGTAAGCGTTGAGGCCGTGTTCGCCGTTTACAACGAGAACATCGGTAAGATTAAAAAGCTCATACTGAAATTGCTGGAAAACGGAATTTCCGAAACACCAAACAATATCAGAACCGCCTTAAACGGCGCTGTTATGACGCCCGACGAGCGGTTAAATGATAATCAAAAAGAATGGTTGGCTGTACTTCGCGCCTAGTTTCCTTCAATGCTCATATATTCTTCGCTCCACTCTGGATTTGGTACGGGAGTATGCTGCGCTATATTTTCAAGAGCCTTAATAATGTCTTCATTTTCAGCACGCTTTTTATAGTCTTCATCTCTGAAAACATAGACCACAACGCCATCTTGAGCGATAACAAATGTTGCAGGAATAGGAAGCTCGTAATTATCAATGCCATTAAACTCGGCCAAAGTTTGCCCCGTAGATCCCTTTAACCATTCTGAAAATTTTTCACGGTCAGCCTCAGGCACTGTCCAGATCAAATCATACATACGCGCGATTTTATTGCCATCATCGCTTAATACATCGAAGGTCAGTTCATTTTTTACCGCTGTGTCCTGAGCGTTGGCTGGTTTTTCCGGTGATACGGCCACGAGTTGTGCACCCAAATCTTGAAACTCGGGCAGTATTTCTTGATATGCGTAAAGCTGATCATTACATATAGGGCACCAGCCACCACGATAAAAACTCAATATTACCGGTCCTACTTTAAGCATTTCCGATAGGGAGCGCATTTCACCACTCGCATTAGGCAAAGTAAAATCAGGAGCCTTCATACCAATTTTGATTGCACCTTCATGATCGCTCTCTATTGGCGGAGCAGAAGCAGCAAGTTTCTCATCGGTCATATCATCTGCGTATACAAAAAAAACGGGAGAAAACATTACAAATACCAAAGAAAAAAGTATATAAAACTTCGTCTTAAACATGGTTGTATTCCTTCTTGTGTTATGACTTATTCGTATCAAATTTAATGCCTTGCGCCAAGGGTAATTCAGATGAGAAATTGACAGTAGACGTCATTCGGCGCATATACGCTCTCCAGCTGTCGGAACCGCTTTCCCGACCGCCACCCGTTTCTTTTTCTCCGCCAAAGGCCCCACCGATTTCTGCGCCACTGGTTCCAATATTAACATTGGCAATACCACAATCACTGCCTGCCTCAGAGGTAAAAAGTTCGGCCTCTTGCATATCTTTTGTAAAGATAGAAGATGACAAACCTTGTGGCACATCATTCTGGCGGGCAATGGCATCGTTTAAATCTTTGTATTTGAAAATATATAGAATTGGCGCGAAGGTTTCTTCTGTAACATTTGATCCCTTTGGCATTTCAACGATGGCAGGTTTCACGTAGTAGCCATTAGGATATTGGTCAGCCAATACGCGGCCGCCGCCAGTGATGTCGCCTCCATCTAGCTGGGCCTTGTTCAAAGCATCTTCCATGGCCAGATAAGCCTGTTCGTCAATTAACGGCCCCACCAGAGTTTTCTCGTCTAACGGATCGCCTATAGATAAACCTTCGTAAGCTGCTTTGAGTTGCGGAACAAGAGCCTCATAGACGTCTTCATGCACGAATAAACGACGTGTGGTGGTACATCTTTGTCCACATGTTCCAACGGCACCGAAAACAACACCCTGAAATACCAAATTCAAATCCGCGCTAGGGGCAACAATAATAGCGTTGTTTCCGCCGAGTTCCAGAAGCGATTTCCCGAAACGTTGTGCCACACGTGGACCAACAGCCCGCCCCATAGCTGTGCTACCTGTGGCACTTATCAATGGGACGCGCTTATCATCTACAAGCGTTTCACCAATATCGCGCTCACCGATAATCACCTGAGACAAACCATCCGGTGCATCTCCAAAACGCTTGCAAGCTTCTTCAAACAAATTTTGACATGCAAGTGCCGTAACAGGCGTTTTTTCGGATGGCTTCCAAAGAACGCTATTGCCACAGACAAGAGCAAGTGCAGCGTTCCATGACCAAACGGCCACAGGGAAATTAAAGGCACTAATGATACCCACGGGGCCTAAAGGTTGCCATATCTCGCGCATCTTGTGCTGAGGTCTTTCAGACGCAATGGTCAGCCCGTACAGCTGCCGACTAAGCCCGACAGCAAAATCACAAATATCAATCATCTCCTGAACTTCGCCGAGACCTTCCTGATAAATTTTTCCGCACTCCAGCGTAACCAGTGCGCCCAATGCTTCTTTATTCTCACGAAGGATTTCTCCGAAAATGCGTACCAACTCTCCCCGACGAGGTGCCGGTACAAGCCTCCATGACTCGAAAGCCTTTTGGGACTGCGCGATTTTGGTGGCTACATCTTTTGAATTATCAGTTGATACCGAGGCTATTTTTTTTCCATCAATCGGACTAAATACTTCTAGATTTCCATCATTTAGCGCTTTTTCATTCAGTCCAAGTTCTTTGAATATTTTTGCAGCATCCATAAATAAAGCCTCCTTGTATCATCTAATCAAAAATACACTACCACTTTGTATGTACCTCTGCTAGAAGTCTTCAAATGTCTGATTTGTTACTAAGTGTTGAAGATGCGAGTGTCCTGATTGCCGGTAAACCTTTTTTCGAAGGTTTAACCTTTCATATTCATGCAGGCCGAAAAATTGCCCTTGTCGGAAAAAACGGCGCCGGAAAAACAACGCTGATGAATATCATCACTGGTGATCGTGAGATTGATGGCGGAAAAAGGTTTCTATTCCCAGGCACGACGACAGGATACATGGAACAAAATGCCTCAAACATCAAAGGCAAAACTGTACGTGACTATGTTTTTGAAGGTTTGAACAAGAAGCTTGAAGATTGGGATATTGATTACCGTATTGAAATGGTGATCGAACCGCTTCACCTGAAAGTCGATGATAAACTAGAAAACCTATCCGGCGGGCAATTAAGGCGCGCAGCACTTGCCAGAGCACTGGTCGAGGAGCCTGACATTCTTTTGCTGGACGAACCTACTAACCATATGGATCTACAAATAATTGAATGGTTAGAGGGCTATATTAATGCTTATCGTGGCGCTGTTATGATCATTTCACATGATCGAACCTTTCTTGCAAATACAACGGACAGGGTCTTTTGGCTTGATCGTGGCCAGCTTAAAGTTGCCCCCAGAGGTTTTCGTTATTTTGAAGAGTGGTCAACAGAGCTTTTAGAACAAGAAGGCAGAGCACTTCATAATCGCGCAAAAAAAGTAGAACAAGAAATTGAGTGGGCCAATAAAGGGGTAAAAGCACGCGTCAAAAGAAATGTACGAAGACAAGCAGAAGCATTCAAGGCACGTGATGAACTTGATAAAGATCAAAAATCTTATCGGCGCGTTGTATCCAAGATAGAGCTACCTCCGTTAACTGCAGAAGAGTCATCACAAAATGTCGCTGAATTTTTTAATGTTGGCAAAAGCTTTACCGACCCTGATGCTAGCCGTATTATTCCTATACTCGATAAATTCAATATGCGTATCAAAAAGAAAGACCGCATCGGTATTCTAGGCCGCAATGGCTCTGGAAAAACAACCTTTTTGCGCCTGATAACCGGAGAAGAACAACCCGATGTTGGAAAAATAAAGTGCGCTAAGAATCTGAACTTTAGCTATTTCGACCAGAAACGCTCCATGCTTCAGGAAGATAAATCTCTAAAAGATAATCTGTGTGATGAAGGCTCGGATTATTTAGACGTACGCGGAAAATCACGCCATGTTTGTGGCTACCTGAAGGATTTTCTTTTTGATCCTGAAGATGCGTGGCGCGCGGTTTCAACACTATCCGGCGGCCAAAAAAACCGACTGATGCTTGCAAAAATTTTAGCAAATCCGGGCAATATGCTCATACTTGATGAACCGACAAATGATCTGGACATGGATACGCTCGATATGCTGACAAATGTCCTGAAGAGTTATGACGGAACGCTTTTTGTTGTATCCCATGATCGTGACTTTCTTGATCAGGTCGTTACCAAAACCCTTGTCTTTGAAGGCGAGGCAAAAATCGAGGGTATTATTGGTGGATACAGTGATTACATCGCGTTTAAAAACAGCCAGAAATCTGAACCAGAAGAACAAACCGAGCATAAACAGAAAAAAGACAAACCAAAAAAGGATCCTGTTCCCTTCACGTATAAACTCAAACACGAGCTAGAGAAATTGCCAAAAACGATCAAGAAACTTGAAGAAGAAGTTTCCAAGCTCGAAGCCATTCTAGGTGATGCCGACCTTTACACAAGTGATCCAGAAAAGTTTGCAGAAGTTTCAACCAGATTACCGATGGCCCGTAATGAACTTGACCAAGCCGAGCTGAGATGGCTGGAATTAGAAGACATGAAACAAAATGCTAGCTAGCTTTGGCCAGCAATCCATTACTCATCCATTTTGAAAACCACGAACCGATTGACTGCATCATCTCTTCGCCAGAATGACTTTCCGGTATTGCAGCCTCCAGCGATTGCCCTACGGTTAATCCGGAAAACAGAGAGCTAAGCACCAAATATTCGCGTTCTTCCAAATCCAGGCGCCACATTTCGTCATTGTGACGATAAATTGCCAAATAAGATGGCGTTTTTTCAGGCGTATCGGGTTTATCCCCAGCAAGATGCCTATCATAATACGCATTAACAGGATAGGAAAAGGCAAACAGTTTTAATGCCTGTCTTGGATGTAGCTTCTGATCCATAAAACTTTCAGGATCCAGACCTTCTAAATCTTCTTTTAGTAAGGCACTTGTTTCCTCTTCATCAAATATTCTAGACAGTGCTGTTTCCAAAATACAAAGCTCGTATTCAAACGTACCTGCATTTTCTCTGACAAATTCTGGAAATTGATCAACATATCGCGCAATATTGAAATGTTCCGGCGGCGTAGCTTCTATATAGTTGTCTAAAAGCGTTGTAAAATCATCCTCACCGATTACTTCCCTTAACGCCGGATAGTCATCGTAAACAACATCAAACAATCTGAAACGATATCCGTTTATATAACTATGCACTTGGTCTTCGGGTGAAAAGTCAGGTTTAGGAATCACGCGTTCATCAGGGTTCATTTCTGCGACGTTCCCGCTTAAAATTGCATTTTGCATGTCCGCGAGTTCTTCAGTATAGGGCAAAGGATTTTCAGGCGGCCTGATATTATCACGAAAACTTTTGAAAGTGGGCATATCTGTTGGCCCTATTGATTGTTTTGCCCAGTGTCTTGCTTTGTTCAGCTCGTCCATAACGACTGGGAATTCAGGAATCTTATCATCCCATTCAACCATCGTACTAATAAACCCTGCCTTTTTGATAGCGTACGCGTACAAAGTCCACACCTCGTCCAACACATGATCATCATGCGTATCTATAATATGGGTTCCCATATTTGTGTGGCCCGCAAGGTGAACCTGAGCAACGCTGTGAAGAGGAAGCGCATCGATATATTTTTTGGGATCCCAACGGTGATTATAACAGCTGACGTAGATGTTATTAACATCAAGCAGCAATCCACAACCTGACTCCTCTGCCATACGGGCTATAAACTCCCATTCGCTCATGCTGGAGCACGTAAATTCCAAATATGTAGAGGGGTTTTCTAAAACAATAGGTCGACCTAGATAGTCTTGCACTTGCTTAATTCGCTCTACAATATGCCTCAAAGCTTCTTCGGTATAGGGCACAGGCAACAAATCATGTGTATTTTTATGAGCCACACCCGTCCAACATAGATGATCGGAAATCCAATGGGGGTTTATATCGCGTTCAAGTGCCTTGAGTTTTTGAAGATATTCTGAATTTAACGGATCTACCGTGCCAATAGACAAGGATACCCCATGCATAACGATGGGGTATTTTTCACGCAGTTCATCAAGCATACGGCGCGGTCGCCCGCCCGTATCCATATAGTTTTCCGAGATAACCTCAAACCAATCAATATTCGGGTTATGTTCCTTAATATAAGGAAAATGGGTTGGACGAAAACCCAACCCATATCCTAGATTTGGAAAAGTCTGATTTCCCATCGTAATAATTAGTCGTTGTAACGACCGCCATCATTGTGGCCGCCCTTACAGCTACTCTTAGATTTACATGAAGACTTACTTTTGCAGGTCCCGGAATTTTTACACTTAGCAGCGTCTTTGCAACTATGGCCGCCCTTACAACTGCTCTTTCCTTTGCAAGAGCCCGAGCCTTTACAGCTGCTTGAACCTTTACAGCCAGCTTTTTCAGTTTTCTTGCTGCAACCACTCGCGCTACAACTATTGCCGTGTGAGCCCGCAAACGCTGGAGATGCTGAAAACGCTCCTACAGCTAACATGCCTGCAAAAGCTGCTACAGCCAATTTCTTGTTAAGTGGTTTCTTTTCATTAGTTTGAATAGCCATTTATATGCTCCCTTATTCAAAAAAGATGTGTAGATATTATTGACGCTATTCGAACGCCTCGATAAGAACGTTACACAAATTTTATTAAGAAGGGGAAAAAATTAGAAGCTGATCATTTTATTTTGCTCTTCGTCCCAAAGAGAAAGGGTGGCATATTTAAAACTCTGCCAAAATGTAATTCTGTTGATAGTTTTAAGCTCATCGTTCGAATCCATACATTCCTGCAAACGATAATTGGGGATTTTAGCATTAAGATGGTGGATATGATGCAGACCTATATTTCCTGTGAACCAGCGAAGGATGGGATGTAAATCATAGTAAGAACTCCCGAGAACAGCCGCTTCATGGTAATTCCATTCACCGTCACGTTCCCAGTACGCATCCTCGAATTGGTGTTGAATAAAAAATAACCAGCCCCCAATTATTGCTGTCAGGAAAACAATGGGCAAATAAGTTAAAAGAATTGGCCCTAATCCAAAAACAAAACTCAATGGGACATAAAATGCAAAAAGAGCACCGTTAAGTCCTATAACACTCTTCCAAATATTGCTGAATTCAACATGCTTTTTACATTCGGAGAATGGGAAGGGCTTTGCGGTTGGAAATCTTTGACCAATAATAATAAAAAACGGGGTACCCAAAAGTAGCATGATGTAGGGATTGCGGTATATGCGATACCAAAACTGCGTCCTGGTATCAAGCGCCCCATATTCTTTGACTGTAATTGTTTCAATAGCGCCAAAACCGCGGTTATCAAGATTGCCTGACCCAGAATGATGCATATTATGGGTTTTTCTCCAAAAATCATACGGTGTCCATGTAAGAAGGCTCATAACACGGCCCACACGATTATTCCATTTTCTGGATTTGAAAAAGGAACCATGACCACAATCATGCTGGATAATAAAAATGCGCACCAGAAAACCAGCGGCTGGAATAGTCAATAAAGCCGTAACCCAATACATTTGTGAATAAAAATATACCATAAGCACGTATGTTATAAGAAACGGCACTAATGTATTAAATAGCTGAAACAAGGCTTTGGAGTTTACTGGCTGCTGAAACTGCTCACAATGTTGAACAAGTTTCATAACTTTTTCCTTTTGACTCAGGTCTTCTTCGGAAACTACTTGCTGAACCTCACCCGACAAATTGCCATCAAGCACATTATTTTCATACATAGACTAAAATTCCTAGAAGACACTTACTCTGTTGAGTGTCGCAGTAAAAAAAACACTCTACAACAAAAAAGAGCTTTTCACCCACAAAAAGACTTTTTATAGCACTCAAGCGGACTGCGCTCTACTTGCTCTTTTTCGTTCATGAGGGCACAAAAACTTCTTGCGCAAACGCAAGGATTTTGGAGTTACCTCCATTAATTCATCATCATTTATATAAGACATCATGTCTTCAAGTGACATCAAACGCGGCGGCGTCAATGTAACAGCATCGTCCGTACCGGATGCCCGTACGTTTGTGAGTTTCTTTCCCTTGAGAACATTGATTTCAAGATCACTGTCGCGATTATGCTCTCCGACAATCATTCCACCATATACGGGCGTTTGATGACCAATAAACATCACACCGCGATCCTGTAAATTGAAAATCGCATAGGCAACGGCTGTTCCCATCTCTGTTGAGATTAGCGCACCGTTACGGCGTTGTCCGATCTCGCCTTTGTGAGGTGCATAAGAATGGAATAGGCGATTCAGTACACCTGTCCCGCGGGTATCGGTCATGAATTTACTTTGGTATCCTATAAGACCGCGTGAAGGTGCAAGAAACGTGATGCGTTTTTTACCAACGCCCGAGCTTCGCATATCAGTCATCTCGGCTTTACGTCGGTTCATATTATCAACAACGTTTGATGCATATTCCTCATCAACATCGATAATGACTTCTTCGATAGGTTCCAGTCTATTCCCCGCTTCATCCTTCTGATAAAGCACACGTGGGCGGGATACCGTTAATTCAAATCCCTCACGGCGCATGGTTTCGATTAGAACGCCAAGTTGTAGTTCGCCGCGCCCACCGATTTCAAATGCGTCTTTTCCTTCTGTTTCTTCAAACGTAATGGCAACATTTGTTTCTGCTTCCGCTAAAAGTCGCTCGCGGATCATCGTTGAGGTTACTTTCTTGCCCTCCTTTCCTGCGAAGGGAGAGTCATTGACCGAAATTGTTACAGACATAGTCGGCGGATCAATGGGTGTTGATTTCATTGGAATTGTTACAGCCGGATCACAAATCGTGTCCGCAACAGAAGTTTTGGCAAGACCCGCAATACAAATAATGTCTCCTGCTTTAACATGTTTAACAGGCACACGTTCTGTACCATCAAATTTCAAGAGTTTTGTCAAACGGCCCGTTTCAACAGTCTTACCATCAAGCCCCATAGCCTTAACCGTGTCATTAACAGAAGCGCGACCCTGTTCCACTCGTCCTGTCAAACAGCGTCCGAGATAGGGATCAGAATCCAGAAGCGTTGCAAGCATGGCAAACGGCTTATCGTAATCAACATTGGGAGCGGGTACGTGATCAAGCACAACCTCAAGCAATGGTGTAAGATCTTTACGTGCATCGCCCAACTCACGTGTACACCAACCACTGCGCCCAGAAGCATAGAGGATAGGAAAGTCCAGCTGCGCATCACTGGCATCGAGCGAAACAAAAAGATCAAAAACTTCATCCACCACTTCTTCGGGGCGGCCGTCGGGACGATCGATTTTATTAATAATGACAATCGGGCGAAGTCCGAGGGCAAGGGCCTTGCCAAGAACAAATTTTGTTTGCGGCATCGGGCCTTCTGCTGCATCAGTCAGCAATATCACGCCATCAGCCATATGGAGAACACGCTCAACTTCCCCTCCAAAATCGGCGTGACCTGGAGTATCAATAATATTGATACGTGTATCACCCCATTGGATAGAGGTTGGTTTTGCAAGAATTGTAATCCCGCGCTCCTTCTCAAGATCGTTGGAATCCATAACGCGCTCGTCAACCTGTTGGTTGTCACGGAAAGTCCCGCTTTGCTTCATAATTGAATCAATCAGTGTGGTTTTTCCATGATCCACATGCGCAATAATAGCTATATTTCTTAAATTTTCTGACACTCTTTGACCGTTCTTCTTCGAAATGCAAGCGCCTGTGTAGTATAAAAGTCGTATAAAAGCCAGAAAAAAGAGGCCTTTTATCAGGCCTCTTTTCAAATCATTGGCTATATTTACTATCTAGAGTGACTTTTAGCCAAGCGCACCATGTTAATAAACTCGGCGCGGTAGCCGTAAGAATCATGTCCTCTACCTTGATTGGCCAGTGTTATAGCATCATCAAAAGAGAAATTACCCGTGTAGCTGCCGCCCTTCAGGATTTGTCCAAATCCTGCAACCGCTAGAGAGAACTGGACATCTTTTGAGGGAGATGGTCTGTTACATTTAGCTCTCGCAGGGCAATGGGTTATATCATCTCTATAGGTCACCGGACGGGTCATAAGTTTGCTCGTATTTTCCATGGGCAACTTATAGCGGATTTTAAGGAAGGCATATTCGCCGTTATCCGTCACGTCTTCTGCCTGTGGTTTTGACTTCGCGGTATAGCGCAGAGGATCAACGCTCACAGCTTCGCTCCCGACAGGAACAAACTCATAGATTGCTGTAACCGTATGTCCCGCGCCAATATCACCGGCATCGACTTTGTCATTGTTAAAGTCCTCACGGTTTAGGGCACGTGTTTCATAACCGATCAGGCGATATTCAGCCACTTTCGAAGGATTGAATTCCACTTGGAATTTTACATCCTTGGCAATCGGGAACAAAGAAGATGTAGCTTCCTGCACCAACACTTTGCGTGCCTCGCTCAGATTATCGATATAGGCCGCAATTCCGTTTCCGTTTTGCGCTAATGCCTGCATCATCTGGTCATTGTAATTACCTTGCCCAAAGCCAAGCACAGACAGGAACACACCTTTGTCACGTTTCTTCGCAACATAGTCTTTCAACTGTTCATGACTTGAAATACCAACATTGAAATCACCGTCTGTCGCAAGAATAACACGGTTTACGGCGCCTTCATCAAAGTTTTGTTCAGCCATATTATAAGCAAGCTCTATCCCTGCTGCTCCGGCTGTTCCGCCACCAGCGCGCAAACTGTTCATCGCATTTAAAATGGTTGAGCGTTTTGATACCGCGGTCGGCTCCAGCACAACACCTGTATGTCCGGCGTATACTACAATCGAAACCGTATCATCGGGATGCAGGCTATCGAGCAGCATCTTCATAGAATTTTTGACCAGCGGTAATTTGTCCGGCGCGTTCATAGACCCCGATACATCCAGAAGAAATACAATGTTACTGCGGAGCTCCGCTTTCTGGAGTTCATAACCTTTGATACCTATATGCATGACTTTTTTACCTTCTGCCCACGGACTATCCATGATCATTACAGTCGGCGCGAACGGTTCTGCACGGCTTTCCGGCAAAGGATAGCTATAATCGAAATAATTGATCATTTCCTCGATCCGCACCGCATCGGGATTAGGCATGATACCGTTATTGAGCTGTCTACGGATAAAACTGTAACTTGCCGTATCAACATCTGATGAGAAAGTCGAAACGGGCTCTGCTGCAACCACCTTGAAGGCATTGATAGCGGCATGCTCGAATTTGTCGCGTCCCTGATCCTGGTATTGTGGCGGCATAGGTTCATAATGGTCGGCCACGATGCTAGATGACGGCACGTTATAGGCTTTTTCTTTACTTTGAGCGCGCTCTTCCATCATCATTTCGGCCGGTGCAGCTTGTCCTGCCGTTTGATTATTCTTAAGAGAATCATACGTTTTTATTGGGGCAGGGATCGAACTGCTACCCTCTGTGATTGCACGCTCGAGATCCGGCTGGCTTTGTTGTTCAATGGCCTCGGCATAAGCAGGAGATACTTGCTCATCTACCATGCTTTCTTTGGATTCTGGCTGCTCTCTCCGCCATTGCTTTACACCGTCACCTTCTTGTCTCGTACCCAGATCTTCCTTTTTAATTCTATGATCCGGAAGTACATGCTGTACGGGCGCATCATCACGGCGCCACTTCTGCACAGGATCAACGATCTCCGGCTCGGCCACTCTGCCCTGCACGGCCTGTGCCTCACCATCTGTGTCCTGAGCTTCGGGTTTAGGTGGAGCGGTTTGGCTAACCTCCTGTGAAGCTGTTTCATTCGTCTTGAATTCTACACCTTGTAATTTAGCCGGCGTTTGTACCGCAACCGTGTTGCTTGGCGTATGTCTGCGCACCACATCATCCAGTTGTGTAAAGCTCAAACCACCAACAAGAACAACTGCCATTGCCGTTGCCATGCCGCCATAGATAAATTTGTTTCTTTGTCTTTGTTCCATTGTTCCAACTCCTTGTTTTGTCTTACTGATACCCATAAGACGACGAAGGATTGAAACTCCTTGGGAATTTTTTTGTTTTTGTTTCTGAAACTCAGCTACGGCCATATTTACCGCACGTTTGCGGGCATTTATATTAATATCGGGAACATGCTCATCCGAGAGGATTTTAGCTAAACGCTCATTATCCATAGTTTTGCTCCTTTCCAAATATGTCTTCCAGTTTTTTACGTGCTTCGTGCAAACGCCATGAAATTGTGCTTTCCTTCACACCAGATATTTTTGCGGCTTCTTTGTGGGATAGCCCCTGCCCGATCACCAGAAGGACGGTTTCTTTTTCTGCCTCAGGCAGTTTATAAACCTGTTCCCATACCTGGGCGGCATAGAGTTTTTGATCTTCTTTGCTGTCGGGGGCGCTCAGTGTTTCCAGCATCTCTCCCCCTTCAGGATGTCGGTTTTGCGACTTGTACCAATCTTTTGCCGTATTGATTACAAGACGGTACAGCCAGCTTGTAAATTTTGAATCGCCCTTAAAACTCTGGATGCCGCGGGCAAGCTTTATACACGCTTCTTGGGTAATATCCTCTGCATCCCGTCTGTTTCCACACCATTTATATGCCATCTTAAACATGACCTCATAGTAATCATTTACCAGTTCCTCAAAGGCACTGGCATCGCCGTTCACAGCAAGCCCTATCAGTTTTTCACTATCCGTATCCGGCATAATTGAACACCATTAAGTGGGATTTTGTCCCATCTTATATATATGTGACGACATGAGAAGGATTAATCTTGGAAAAAATTAAAAATCGGCTGCCGAGTTTCAAAAAATCTGTTAAACAGGTGACGTTTTAAATTAGAAAGCTTCAAGATTTTGACACGCCATAATACGTTTTCACTGGTTTTTGTACTTGGAATTTCAATCATTCCAATACTTTCCGTTCATATGCCACGTGCATTGAGTTTTCTACCCTGTCTTTTTGGTGTGTTAATGAGCTTAAGTTTTTTCTTTGATAAAACAAAGAAGCTTCATTTTTCAAAAACTTATGCCTTCTATATTCTGGCAATTTGTGCGCTTTGTCTTGTAAGTAGTATTTGGTCTCTTGCACCACAAGAATCTCTGATAAGAGCCTCAACAGTTTCTGTAATATTGGCAACAAGCATTCCCTTATTTGCAATTTCACAATCGATCTGTAAAGAAACCTTCAGGCCCTATGCCTGGATTTTCCCTGTAAGTGTTGCTTGTGCCGCACTCCTTTGTAGTTTTGAAATGGCTTTCCAACTCCCTATCTATAAGCTTTCCCATGGCATTGAACCGCGCGTAGGCATAAGCACCGCTGTGATGAACAGAGGTATTATCTGCACTGTCTTTTCGTATATGGTTGCCCTGCTCTTTCTGCAACAGCTCTCTGACAAACCTGCACTACAAAAAGCGCTCATGATATTTATGACTTGCGCCCTTCTGTTAATGCTGGTTCTAACACAAAGCCAATCGGCACAATTAGCCTTTATTGTTGGCATGATTACCTTATTTATTTTCCCATATAAATATTCAAACTCTCATAAAGGGCTGCTTGCCTTGATTGCTATTGCTATGGCCTCAACACCATTCATAATCCAAATACTTTATGAGAATTTAATTATAACAGCGCAGGATATCCCCTGGCTAAGTGAAGGGTATGCTGGAAACCGTATTGAAATATGGGGGTTTGTAATTCAATACGCCCTTCAGAATCCTTTTTACGGCTACGGTATAGAAGCAACACGTTATGTACCTTTTTTTGAGCATGGACACATGTATCACAAGAGCAACACTGTTTTACACCCACATAATTTTTCTGTTCAGCTATGGATGGAATTCGGTGTTATCGGGGTTGTGACTGGTATGATCGTCTTACGAAAAATTATCCTCAGCATTGCAAAAACCGAAATTAGAGATAGAAAAATTTTGACAGCTATTCTTGTCATGGTGGTAGTCGTGGCTTCGATAAGTTACGGGCTCTGGCAAAGTTGGTGGCTTGGAG
Source organism: uncultured Micavibrio sp. (assembly GCA_964352665.1). GTDB lineage: Bacteria > Pseudomonadota > Alphaproteobacteria > Micavibrionales > Micavibrionaceae > UBA1672. The sequence continues at coordinate 163,973 of CAYGSJ010000004.1, read as the reverse complement.
AGTTTGTCTTTATATTCTTTCTCTGCTCGTTGATGACAAATAATATTTCTGTTCAAAAAGAACTAGAATCATAACCCTTTATAATATTTTTATTTGCTTATATAATCCGCCATACCGTAGATTAAGGTTTATTTTAAGGAGTATTTTGTATGTCTTCACAGCTAAAATATATGAGTGGTTTTGGTAATGAATTCGCAACTGAATCTTTACCCGGGGCACTCCCGGAAGGAAGAAATTCTCCTCAAAAAGTTGCCTATGGTCTATATGCGGAACAGATAAACGGTTCTGCATTTACGGCACCTGTGGTTGAGAATAAACGTAGCTGGATGTACAGAATAAGGCCATCTGTCATTCACCCCAAATATGAGCCTATGAACCACGTATCTTTTCGCGGCTCTCCGTTTAATGAAGTACCTCCTCTACCTAATCAATTGCGCTGGAACCCCTTTGATATCCCGAAAGAAGAAACAGACTTTATCGATGGTCTTCTAACACTTGCCGGTAATGGCGACAGCTTTAGCTGGAGTGGTTTGGGTGTACATATTTACGCGGCAAACACATCCATGAAAAAAACAAAGCGCTTTTTCTACAGCGCGGACGGAGAAATGCTATTTGTACCCCAGCAAGGTATGCTCTCCGTGCGCACAGAAATGGGTATATTAGAAGCAAAGCCAGGTGAAATTATTGTTATTCAAAAGGGGATTAAATTTGCAGTTGATCTGCCGGATGGGCCATCACGGGGATATGTATGTGAAAACTTTGGTCATCCTTTTATTATTCCTGATAAAGGGCCAATTGGCGCAAACGGTCTTGCAAACGCAAGGGACTTCCTGACGCCGGTAGCAGCCTATGAAGATGAAGAAGGCAGTTTTGAACTCGTTGTCAAATTTGGCGGTACATTTTCAAGAACCGAGCTTGGGCACTCACCTCTTGATGTCGTAGCATGGCATGGAAATTACGCCCCTTACAAATTAGATTTGGATCGCTTCAATGTAATCAATACAGTAAGCTTTGATCACCCTGATCCCTCAATTTTCACTGTTCTCACATCTCCAAGCTATCCACCCGGAACAGCAAATGTTGATTTTGTAATTTTTCCACCAAGATGGATGGTTGGTGAAGATACGTTCCGTCCCCCCTATTTCCACCGCAATGTCATGAGCGAATTTATGGGCATGATACACGGTATTTATGATGGAAAAGAGGGTGGAGGGTTCGAGCCAGGCGGGTGCTCATTGCACAACTGTATGTCACCGCACGGGCCGGATGCCAAGGTTACTGCAAAAGCCATAGCAGAGAAGCTGGAACCAAGATATCTAGGCAAGACACTTGCCTTCATGTTCGAAAGCCGTTTCGTCATGCGCCCGACAAAACTTGGCCTTGAAAGTCAAAATCTGCAAACAGATTACAACAATGTTTGGGCAAACATTCCCAAAACATTTGATCCTAAGAAAAAGTAGTTTTTTTAAGCACGCATTTGTTCTTTAACTTGTTCGGTCTTTTGAGAAAGTCGCTCCATGACAATTGCATCTGCTGTGTCTGCAGTACTCATATTCTCTGTATCAGAACGTTCAAATATCTCGAGCAGTGTAGAGCCAATCCTTGCAACGTGCTCAATCACTTGATCATGTGTGTAACCAACCAGAACAACATTGATTACTCCACCTGCATTAATCGCATAATCAGGTGCGTATAAAATACCCCTGTCGTGCAACTGTTGTGCATGCTCCGGCCTTGTTAACTGGTTATTTGCTGCTCCGGCGATAATCCGTGCACTAATCGTATCTATCGTTTCATTATTGATGTCACCACCAAGCGCACAAGGTGAATACACATCAACATTTTGTGAGATAATCTCATCAGGAGAAACAAGTTTTGCATTCCATTTTTCTGCTGCATTTTTCATCTTTTCTTCGTCAATATCAGCAACCGTCAAAATAGCGCCTTCATCATAAAGCATTTGACATAGAGAGCTTGCGACATTGCCTAATCCCTTAACAGCCAATCTAACTCCGTTTAGGTTATCTTGTTTCAACTTATACTTTACAGCAGCTTTGATGCCATGAAAAATACCATGCGCGGTGTACAACGGAGGGCCACCCGGCAAGTCTTTTGCGGCCGCCAATGCAACCGAGCGTACGCGGACAAAATCCGTTACCTGACCGGCAATTTCAAAGTCACTAGTGCGTGTGCCGACATCCTCACCCGTTTCATAAATTCCGCCCATTTCATTCAAAGCGTGCCCCAAGGCAAGCATCGTCGCCTCATCAGGGTTTTTCGTGCCCGGCTTGCCAACAATAACTGTCTTGCCGCCGCCATACTCAAGACCAGCCAATGTGGTTTTGAATGTCATACCTCTGGAAAGTCTGAGAACATCCTTAATGGCAGCTTCTTCGCTCATATAATGCGGCCAGTACCTACAGCCACCGCGGGCGTCTCCCATAAGCGTATTATGGACTGCAATAAAGCATTTGAATCCCGTTTCTGGATCTTCCGCCTTTAAAACCGTTTCGTGATTGTCGTAATCTTCAAAATGCTTAACATCGGGATAAGAAAATTCCAGTGCCATTCCATTAATCCTTTTTTTGAAACACAAACTCGAAATTTAGAAGAAAAATACAAGCGATGTCAATCAAGTAAAGCCTTGCATTGCAACATAGGCTTTACTAGATTGTTCTCTACCTCAACAAATTAAGGGATAGTGGATATGGCCGATTTATATGAAAACCCTCTGAAAACAGATGGTTTTGAATTTCTTGAATATTCAGGTGATACAGATGTGCTTGGTAAGCTCTTTGAAGATATGGGTTTCACACCTGTGGCAAAACATAAGAAGCGTGATATTACACTCTATCGACAAGGCCGTATAAACTTTCTACTTAATGCTGAAAAAGACGGGCAAGCTGCGGCCTTTACCAAAGAACATAATGGCGGCGCAAACGCTATGGGTTTCAAAGTTGAAGATGCACAATTCGCCTATAAAGAAGCCCTGAAGAGTGGTGCAGAGGCTGCTGATCCTTCTGGTCGCTCTATGAATGAGAATATTCCTGCCATTAAAGGAATTGGCGGAAGTCTTCTGTATTTCATTGATAACAGTGATTTTTATGAAGACGACTTTGATTTCACAGCAGACAACAAAAATCCCAAGGGATCGGGCCTGACTTATATCGATCATGTAACCCATAACGTATATAGAGGGAACATGGTTAAATGGGCAGAATTCTACGAGAATATTTTCAACTTCCGTGAAATCCGCTATTTCGATATCGAAGGAAAGTTAACCGGCCTTAAAAGTAAAGCAATGACAAGTCCTTGTGGCAAAATCAGAATCCCCCTTAATGAAAGTTCTGACGATAAATCACAGATTGAAGAGTTTCTGAACCGTTTCAACGGAGAAGGTATTCAACACATTGCTCTTGGCACAGATGATATCTACGAAACTGTTGAAAGCCTGAAAGCAAATAAAATACCTCTTCAGAAGACGCCTGATACCTACTATGAAAAGATTGATGAACGAGTGCCCGGGCATGGAGAGGATTTAGAGAAATTGAAAGAACTCCGTATTCTAGTGGATGGCGCGCCAACGGATGACCAAGGGTTATTGCTCCAGATTTTTACACAAGATGCTATTGGCCCGGTTTTCTTTGAAATCATTCAACGCAAAGGCAATGAAGGGTTTGGCGAAGGAAACTTTCAAGCTCTGTTTGAATCTATTGAGCTCGATCAAATCCGCCGCGGCGTGATTGATGACAAGGACGCGGTAAACAGTTAGTAAAAAGGAACTCTACAAAAATGAAATTAGCTTCTTATAAATCAGGGCGTGATGGCCAGCTTATGGTCGTTTCTAAAGATCTGACCAAAACTGTCAGCGCTGAAAATATTGCTTCAACAATGCAAGATGCGCTAGATCGCTGGCATGAAACGGCACCAAAACTAATAGAGTTATATCAAGCGCTCGAAGCAGGAAGTGCACAGGGTATAGAGCCTTTTGATCAGAAAAAATGTGAATCACCTTTGCCACGGTCATATCAAATTGCCGATGGTAGTGCCTACCTTAATCACGTTGAGCTTGTTCGCAAGGCACGAGGCGCAGAAATGCCAGAGAGTTTCCTTACAGACCCACTTATGTATCAGGCAGTTTCAGATACAATTATTGCCCCAACTGCCCCGATCGAGGCCATAAGCGAGGCACATGGCATTGATTTCGAAGCAGAAGTCGCCGTCATTGTTGATGATGTGCCTATGGGTGTAACGCCAGAAGAAGCAGAAAAGCATATTGTTATGATCATGATTATGAATGATGTGACGCTGCGTGCTCTGATTCCTGCCGAACTTGGTAAAGGATTTGGATTTTTTAATGGAAAACCACCAAGCGCTTTTTCACCTGTTGCCGTCACCCCTGACGAATTGGGAAATCACTGGAAAGACGGAAAACTGCATCTACCGCTTATAAGCACTTTAAACGGTAAAGAGTTTGGCCGTCCGAATGCCGGTGTTGAAATGCAATTTAATTTCCCCGCCCTTGTTGCTCATGCGGCGAAAACAAGACCTCTGGCCGCAGGTACGATTATAGGATCGGGAACAATTTCAAATAGTGACCGCAGCGTTGGTTCAAGCTGTCTTGCAGAAATAAGAATGATCGAAAAAATTGAAGAGGGCGATTTTAAAACCCCATTTATGAAATTCGGTGATCATATCCGCATTGAAATGCTTGATGAAAATGGCAACTCAATATTCGGGGCCATTGATCAAAAAGTGGTGGTCTACCAAAAGGATGCCAAAAATCAGGAAAGGAAAATTGCGTAATGGCTGATCAAGTGACGCTTTACGAATATTTCCGGGCATCAACCGGATACAGGTCAAGAATAGCTTTAAACCTGAAAGGCATTGAATATGAGTCCGTTCATATTGACCTTTTAAAGGGAGAGCATAAATCAGAGGAGTATAAACAGGTTAACCCTCAAGGCGTGGTTCCTTATCTGGTTCATGGCAATACCGGGTTATCCCAGTCACTTGCTATACTGGAATATCTCGATGAAACCTTTCCTGAACCATCTATAATGGCAGAAACGAAGCAAGACAGGGCTTATATCAGGCAAATGTCTAATATCATCAGCTCTGACATACATCCTTTTGGTAACCCAAAAGTGTGGAAGGGTTATCTAATGGGCAAAATGGGCTTCACACAGGAACAATCCATGGATTGGATTCACTATTGGGTCCATGAAGGCTTCAAAGCCTATGAAGCGTTTCTAAAAAAATACAAAAAGCACGGCTCTTATACACTTGGTGATCGCGTAACCATGGCCGATATCTGTCTGATACCCCAAGTGTATAATGCAAGACGATTCAAAGTGGATTTGGATAGCTACACCACAATACTTGAGATTGAAAAAAACTGTATTGCGCTAGAGTCTTTTCAAAAGGCAGCCCCTGAAAGTCATCCTAGTGCGCCAGATGATTTAGAAATCATCCATGGACCGAATTCGGATTTATTGTAATAAACCGACCAACAACTCAAAATCCAATTAAGGGCCAGCGGCCCTTTTTTTATGGCCTTTCATCCAGCAAGCAAGACGGCACACAAATTGCTCCTTAGTCTACCGAAGGACATAAGGAGTATGTCCTATTAAAAGAGCCTTTGTGGCTCAAAACGAAAAGAGATGGCTATGAACACGACAGGAAGACGTGTTTTGACATCGATATGTATTATGGCAACTTCGGCAAAAATTGCCTGCCGGAGGCATTTTTGTGCGGCCTTTTTCAGGATATTTTTGTCTAGCTGTTCGAGCAAGTCAGGGGGTGAATCATGATTGATCGCGTCCTTATCAGTGCAGCATTAAGCAAAAATATTCTGGCTATTAAGCAAACACAGCGCTTGATAGATCGTACGACCCTGAGACTTGCCAGCGGTCTTAAGGTCAACTCGTCCCTAGATAATGCACAAAGCTTCTTCGAGGCAAAACGCCTCAGCAATAGAGCCTCTGACCTAAACAAAAGACTAGATGGACTTGGAAACAGCATCCAAACCATTAACGAAGCCGCACACGGAGTCGAGGCCATCGAAAAACTGTTGCGTCTAGGCGAGACCATAACAGAAAATCATTTAGCTGCCTTAAGAGCCGGAGAATTTGTTGAGCCAACTGGCATAATAATAGACCCACTCAGCACACAAATTATTGATGCCACACCCGTCGCTTATTGGCGCATGAATGAATCAGCAGGAGCAACGGCTGCAAATCTAGGATCTATCGGCGTCCCAGTAGACGGATCATATTTGAATAACCCTACTTTAAACGCAGGTGCTTTGTATTCCGGAGGAGACACAAGCGTACGTCTAGATGGCATTAGCCAAGCCATAAGCATACCGGATAACGTACAAATCAATACCTCTAATCATGCAAACAGGACTGTTGAACTGGTATTTAATGCTGATACGACAACCCCGCGCCAAGTTCTTTATGAAGAAGGGGCAAACGTAAATGCCTTCTCAATCTATATTCTTAATGGCCTGCTTTATATCAATGGCCGAGATCAGGGCGCTTGGGGACCAGTTAACATTTCCATGCCTATTAGTGCCGACGAAACATACCACGTCGCTTTCACATTCGACTCCGTGGTAGGCGAATTTATAGGATATTTAAACGGAGAGCCTATAGGTCAAGAGGCAGTTCCATCCATTTTCCCTGCGCATAGTGGAGATATAGGAATTGGGTTTATGAATGGGTCTACTTGGTTCCATGATGGCTCGCAAATCGGAAATGCCTATTATTTTGATGGCCGTATCTCAGATGTCGCAATTTATAATGACACATTGACACCAGAAGATATGGCAAGTCACGCAGCCGCAGTTATTGATACAGGAAATACTGTACCGCTTAGTGATGAAAATCAGCAATTCAACGAAATTCTAGATCAAATTAGAATGATCACAATCGATGCTAATTACCGTGGCATTAATCTTCTCGCGAGTGAAAACCTACTAACATTGTTCAACGAAACAGGATCAAGCAACCTTCTTTCCGAAGGGGTAGACTTCACAGCTGCAGGCTTGGGTGTAAAGCATGTCGGCTTTCGAACCGAAACAGGGACAGAAGCCATTCTTGACACTGTGAAAGCAGCAATAAAAGAAGTTCGTGACTATGGCCGAACTTTGTCGAATGACTTAAATATCTTGCAAATTAGATTGCAATTTACAAAAGAAATAATCAATGAACTGCAATCGGGAGCGCAAGATTTAACACATGCTGATCTAAACGAGGAAGGAGCTAATCTTCTTGCATCCCAAGCCAGACAACAACTGGCCTTTAACAGTCTTGCATTTGCAAGTGCGGCGAATGCACGCACCATTGACCTTTTTGCATAAATATAAAAAACACCATGGCTGATTTTATTCAAAATGATAGACTATCCTCGTCAAAAACGTTCGAAGGGGATCTTCAATGATGCATATAACAGGAGATATTAAAGGCAAAACCGCCCTAATAACCGGATCAACTTCAGGGATAGGTCTTGGTATTGCCCATTGTCTGGCAAATGCGGGCGCAAACATTGTTATGAATGGATTTGGCGATAAAGATGAAATCGAAAACAACCGTAAAAACCTAGAAGAAAAAGATATTAAAGCGATTTATGACGGCGCAGACATGACAAAACCGGATGAAATCAAAAATATGGTCAAAAAGGCTGAAATAGAATTTGGTCATATTGATATTCTCATTAATAACGCCGGCATTCAAAATGTTGCCCCAATCGAGGAGTTTCCTCCAGAAAAATGGGACGCAATTATCGGCATAATTATGAGCGCCTCCTTTCATACTTGCCGCACGATCATACCGGGCATGAAAAAAAACGGGTGGGGCAGGATTATAAATATTGCCTCGGCTCACGGTTTGGTAGCCTCACCTTTCAAAAGCGCTTATGTTGCAGCAAAGCATGGCGTTATGGGTCTAACAAAAACTGTAGCACTCGAAGTTGCGCAAAACGGTATTACCTGCAATTCAATATGTCCGGGATACGTGCTTACCCCCCTTGTAGAAGGACAAATTGATGATACGGCCGAAGCCCGGGGTATTACACGAGAGGAGGTTATTAACGATGTTATGCTTGCGGCACAATGGACAAAGAAATTTGTGACCATTGACCAAGTCGCAGAAATAGCCTTGTTTTTATGTTCCGACACCGCCGAAAACATTACAGGATCATCAATTTCTGTAGATGGCGGTTGGACAGCCGCCTAGTCATCATTCACAAAGATGTCTATGATGCCTGCGCCTTGTTGAACGCCGATGCTAAGTGCCGTAACGCCAAGGGTTTGGCGTGTTTGTAGAGCCAATAATATTGCACCCTCTTCATTCAAGTCAGCCTGCGTCAGATCATCCGCGCCAGCTTTTGAGATGTTGATATTCTCTCTTGTAAAATCAAGCCGATTTTCAATAACCGATAAATTATTAGCCAAGGTGGACGCGTATTGCCTAACGGTATCCCGAGCTTGCGCTGCTACATCCAGTGAAACCTGAGCATCGGCAGCATTCCTAAAACTTGCTTCCTGCAAATCCAGACCAAGCGCTGTGAAATTAATACCTTCCGTCAAAAGTGAACTGGACAAATCTTCGTTAAAGAATGTAGTAAGGTCATCGCCGGCCAGCAAGTTAATGCCTCTAAAGTTTGAATCCTTTGTAATATCGTCTATTGCTTGCAGAACATCACTATAGTCTTCCTCCAGAGCTCTGAGTTCATCTAAGAACGTGCCTCCGATAGTCCCTAGATGAATAACATCTACATCAGCTCCTGTGCCGTAAATAGGGGGGCCTATGTTAAAACCAAAAAACGCGGCAGCCAGGCCGTCACTTACTATTGAGGTTTGAACTTTTTCTACGGAAAGGTCAATTGCCTCGATTGTTATTCTGCCTTCCCCTTCATCAAATCCTGCTTCGATAAGCGTATTAAGGCTGGCATCACCGTTAATCGCATCCAGAAAATCCTGAACAGTTGTGGTTGAGTTGATATTAATTGATACTCTATCCTCATCATTCACACCAATTTCAAAGATGTCTGCCGCGCTGTCCAAGGAGAAGAAAATGAGAGAATCTCCCGGCCCTTCCAGACTACTAATAGGGTCATATCTTGTAGCCGTTTGATTAGTAGCCGCATTAAAGAGCTGAAAAGAAGTTAAAGTTCTCGAATTATGAAGGGTAAACTGAACTTCGTTATTTCCCGTACCATCACCAAGAAGTGGCGCTATTTCAGAGTATCCAAGAGCACTTGCTAAAGCTTGATTGTCAGAATCTGTTCCAGATGCCGAAAGAAATTCAATGTTAAAGGAATAATCTCCAGGAGCACCAAATTGTAAAAACCCATCTTCGGTTAGCTGCACATCTACAATGTTAGGTATGAGATCATTAAGAGTATTTATGCGAGATACGAGTTCATTGGCACTAAGGCCCGCGGTAATAGTAAAACTGCGTACTAAAGGTGCATAAATAATTGAATCCGGAGGTCGTGTACCAAAAGCAATCCGATCTCCGGCATTAATTCCGTCCAAAGTTGTAAGATCTGCAACCTGACTTATATCTTTATTACCTATAACAATTGGCTCTTTAGGAGCCTGTGCAATCAAATCAACGGCCTGTTGTGCAATGGACTGCCCCTGATCTACAAGCTCGGATAAAGCTTCTACACCTGTATTTGCCTGTTGTACTGTTTTTATGTTGAGTTTTATGCCGTCCAGCAACCGTGTAAGGTCGCTTGCTCGATTGTTAAGACTTCTGGCTGCAAAATAATTCTGGGCGTTATCAAGGGCGCTATTAACCTTTAAGCCCGTAGCAAGGCGCAGCGACGTCTGATCGACGAGTCGCTGAGTATTCTGTATGCTCAATAAATTATTCGTTATTGAGCTGCCAAGATTTATACTACTCACCATCTTGGTGCTACCCTATGTTTACGCAAGAAAGACACTCCCACGCTATTGTACCCTATTTTGGGGGTATAAGACAAATATTTTGCGCCTGATTATTAAAACCAAGAATCATAAAATATTTATTTAATTGAAATAGTTATAAGATTTTATTAATTTTATTTTTTGTGTCTGGAAGCAGTTTGCCGCAATGCGTTATGTACGCTGCGTTTTACCTAATATTCAGGCTGCATCTTCCATAAAGACAGGCTCATTTTTTTCGCCATCACAAACCTTTTTAAGGATACCGCGCTCTGTTATATATCCGGTTACAAGATGCGCCGGGGTAATATCAAAAGCAGGATTAGACGCTCCAGAAAGCGTAATCTGGAATTCCGAGATCGTACCATCATCTGTACGACCCGTCATATGGGTAACTTCGGCTGCACTACGCTCTTCAATAGGAATTAAATCTCCGCTTTCCATGCGATAGTCAATCGTCGGGTACGGTAAAGCAATATAGAACGGAACATTATTATCTTTAGCGGCCAGCGCCTTTAGATATGTGCCTATTTTGTTACAGACATCACCGTTTCGCGTTACACGGTCTGTACCAACCAGACAAAGGTCAACCAGCCCTTTTTGCATCAAATGTCCGCCGGCATTATCTGCAACTACAGTATGCGGCACACCATGCTGTTGAAGCTCATAGGCCGTTAACAACGCCCCTTGGTTACGAGGGCGTGTTTCGTCTACCCAGACATGAATATCAAGGCCCTCATCATGTGCCATATATATCGGAGCACTTATGGTACCGTAATCGACTGTCGCCAGCCATCCGGCATTACAATGTGTTAGAATGTTAAGGGGCTTGTTCCCCTTTTTTTCTGCCAATTTTTGTATCAAAGGAAGGCCGTTTAGTCCTATATTGCGATTAATCTCTACATCTTCATCACAAATCTCGCCTGCGCGCTTGTACGCAGCATCAATGCGGGCCTGACCTTGCATAGGTTTAACAGCTATCATCATTTCATCCAATGCCCAGCGAAGGTTAATGGCCGTAGGACGGGTAGCCAACAAGTGTTTGTATGCATTTTCCAGATTTTCATCCGAACTATCCTGACGAAGAGCAAGGCATAAGCCATAGGCCGCCGTTACAGCAATCATAGGCGCACCGCGAGTCCACATTTCAGAAATGGCTCTGGCCGCTTGCTGCATTTCAATAAGCTTCACTTCCACTAGTTCCCAAGGCAATTTTCTTTGATCAAAAATACGTACAGACCAGCCATCCTGATTAAGTTCTATAGAGCGATAATGCTTACCGTTTATTTTCATGCGTCAACTGTATCTTTCAAAATATCATTAAAGTCCTGCACCACCGTATGGCCGAGAGCATCAAACAAAGAACCCTCACGATCCAGTATAATTACATTCATACCAACTGTGGCCGCGGCATTTACCTCATCTAGACTATCCGATAAGAATAGAATTTCTTCTTCCGGAACATCGATATCCGCAGCAATTTTTGAGTAGGATTCAGGCTCTTTTTTTGCGCCGATTGTGGTATCAAAATACCCTGAGAACAGATAATTCAAATCGCCATCTTTTGTATTACCGAACAAAAGTTCTTGGGCTTCAATAGAACCGGATGAATAAACATAAAGATCGACATCTTGCGCTTTCCAGCGCTTAAGCCCTTCCAGAGCGTCATCATATACATGTCCTATAAGCTCTCCCGATTCATAACCGGACTTCCAAATCATTCCCTGCAATGTTTTCAACGGTGTTATTTTCTGATCTTCATCAATATAACGCAGCAATACCTCGATAATTTCTTCTATGGTTAGGTCAGAGTTCTTTTCCTCCTGACGTATTGCATCAAGAATATCTTCTATTTCCTTTTCATACTCCCAGACAAAATCAGGTAACTTGTTGTAGGCAAAAGGGAAAAGTGTCTCTTTCACAAACGAAAGTGCACTGGTTGTACCTTCAATATCCGTAACAATGGCGCGAATTTCTTGTGTCATGTGCTAAGCAACCTTCTTTTCAAATTTGGGAAATTTATCAGCAATATCATCACCCGTAAAATCCGCTACCCAGCCTTCTTTCGAAGTGAATAGACGGATGCATGTTATATGCGGCTCTGGTCCCATATCAAACCAATGGCGCGTACCTTCAGGCACACTCATCAAGTCCCCTCGCTCACAAAGTGTCATATAAACATTATTGCCAACACGGAGATAAAATACCCCTGCGCCTTCAACAAAAAACCGAACCTCATCTTCACTATGGGTATGCTCACTCAGAAATTTATTGCGCATTTCGACTTTATTCGGATGCGATGAGTCCAAACGGATAACATCAACAGAATGATAGCCATTCTCTGTCTTTAATCGCTCGATATCCGTTGAATAGGCGTGCATTACCGCCTCGTCATCTGCGTCCTGAGGAAGCGGCTCCTGTGTCTCCCATCGCTCAAATCGTACGCCTATTTCTTTCAGCTTCTCCCCGATTACATCGCCATCGCTTGTATCGAGAATGATATTCTCTGGCTCTTGATCAGGATATATCGTTAGACGGCTCATTATTATTCTCCTAATTCTTGATTTGTTGACTATGCATTTCACAGGATAAAAGCATTTCTGTGGCCTCGATTACCCTTAAGGCTTCATCCATACCGCGCCCCCAGCCGTAAATACCATGCCCCCGAATGAGGTAAGCGGGCGTTTCCGGCTTGTCCTTTAGAATCTCTTCTACTCTTTTACTCAGTTCTACCATATCTTGTGAATTATCAAAAATAGGAAGAGTAATAGAGGTTTCATGCGTATCAACCCCGGGATACGCCTTTAACATTTCATAATCCCTTAAAACAATTTTATTGGCCTCGGGATTAGCCCTTGTAAGAACACTGCAGGCAACTGAATGTGTGTGTAAAACTGCACGACAGTCCGGATATAGCGCATACAGCACACAATGCAAAAGCGTCTCTGCAGAAGGCTTTTTTTCTTCTAAAGGGTTTCCTGCCAGATCAACTTTCATAATATCTTCTGACTGAAGTTGCCCCTTGTGAGCCCCTGATATAGTTATGGCGATCCGCTTTTCATCAAGCCTCAATGAATAATTACCACTTGTCGCAGGAGCAAGCCCCAAAGAGTCAAGGCGGCGCCCTGCCCTGATCATAATATCTGTGGGTTGCATCAATTCTAAAACCATAGGGGTTTTATAGTAAAACGGACTAAGAGAAGCAAACGCTATCTCCACTAATCCATGAAACTTTCTACTTTTATGTCATTTTGAAAAATAGTGGTAAAGGAATTGTCCGGCACTTCCTTCCACTTGTTATCTAATCGATCGAGTGGTTCTGACACGATTACAATGTTATCTTCAGGGAAAAAATTTGTGCTCGGGGCACTTGTACCCCTTTCATAAATCCAGCCCGATTCGGTAGAATAAAACTGTGATTTGCTCTGCACATTATGGGAATAACGAAGTGTGTGTACTTTTTGCCCGTCGCTCAAAGCGCAGGACAAATTAAGATGACCATCATAGCCATTATTCTTCATCGCCGCCTTAACGCGCTTAACCATTTCTTTCAGGGCTTTCTTGGGATTGTCCTGCAAGCCATAGCTTAGAGCTAATAAAAAGAAAGTCTCGCTATCTGTTGTTCCTTTTAATTCATTAAAAAACTCGGGTGCAATTTCACATTGAAGCTCACGCCTGATTTTAGGAAAATCAGTGACATCACCGTTATGTTGAAATAGCCAGTTTTTATATTTAAACGGGTGGCAATTACTTTGCTGCACAGACCCTGTCGTGGTTGCACGCACATGCGCAAGGAAGATGCGTGCTCTTATTTGCCTACAAAGCTCATGAAAATTGTGATTGCTCCAGGCAGGCCTATCATCCTTGTAAAGCCCTGGCTGCGATCTTTCGGCATACCAGCCTATCCCGAACCCATCAGCATTAACTGCCATAAGGCTTCCATCTTCTCTGAAATTCATTTCAGTGCTAAAGCTCTGCTCGACCAGAGAATGTTCCGGAACCGTAATTAACTGCTCAATAAAAATAGGTTGGCCGCTATAGGCTATCCATCTACACATAATTAATATCACCAATTGTTTTTTAAAAACTACCAAGTTGAACAACTTGGATAAGGACTAGCACACTTGATAGTACCATACATACAAAAAGACCTTAATAGTTTAAAAAATACTTAATGCTATTTACAATCAGAACAGATAACCACTAGATTACACGAGATAATTCAGTACAGTTTTTATTTGCAAAGGCCTTGGTCTGTTGTGCTTGTTTCTTTTCTTAATTCATTACGGAGTAAAACAATGAGAATTGGTATTCTAACGACTGGTCATGAAGAAGAAGACAATCGTTTTCTTGAAGCTGCAAAGCAGAGAGGGTACGACGTCAAGCTTTTGTACATTCTAAAATGTAGTATAGGCGTTTGCATAGATAAGCCTGAGATATATTACGAAGGAAATTCGATTAAGAGCGACTTTGATATAATCATTCCCCGGATTGACACCCCCCATACGGATTATGGCTTAACAATATTAAAGCAATTTAGATCCATGCGTGTTTTTACATCAGAAAGTTCAAGTGCGCTAGAGCTGGGCCGAGACAAATTGCAGTGCGTACAACGCCTGATGCGTGAAAAAATACCATTTCCGGCAACCGGATTTGCCTATTCTAAAGAAGACTTTGATAATATTATTAACACTGTAGGTGGTGTCCCTTTAATTATTAAGCTTGTCAAAGGAACTGAAGGCGTAGGCGTGTTTTTAGCAGATGATATGAAACATGCCATCAATTTGCTTAAGACATTCAAACAGCTTTCATCCCCGCTTATTGTACAAAAATTCATTGAAGAGTCTGCAGGAACCGATATTCGTGCTTTTGTTGTGGGTGGAAAAGTAATTGCAGCGATGGAACGAAAGGCAGTTGATGGAGACTTTCGTGCCAATATTGCACTTGGAGGACAGGGTAAATCACTTAAACTTACCCCTGAAGAAGAAGACTTGGCAATACGTGCAGCAAAAGCCATTGATATTAACGTAGCAGGGGTAGACCTTGTACGGTCAAATGACGGGCCTCTGGTTATTGAAATTAATACCTCACCAAATTTCCAAAGCAAAAAAATGGGGCTGGAAAATGTTTCCGGCGTTGATATTGCGGGGGCAATAATAGAATTTGCTGTAGAATCTTTTGAAAACAGGGCATAAAAAAAGCCTGCAATTGCAGGCTTTCTACTTAATGTCTAAAAACTTTATGCTGCAGCTGCTTTAGTAGCTTTCTGGACAGCTTTTGAAATCTGCTCATTAACCGGCTCAACACTATCAGTCAAAATCTTTGTACCAATTTCTGAGATTTTGGTTGCTCCTGTCATGAAATCATCAAAACTAGTCTGAGCCATTTTATTTTGAACTTCCGTGAAGTCGCTTATGGTTTTGCTGCCCATAGCTTCTTTCACATATTCAGCCTGTTTTTCTGCAGAACTCTGGGCCATAGATACGATAGTTGTAACAATATCTTCTACGCCTTTCATCCAAATTGCCCCTGATTTTGTGCACGCATCTGAATACCGAGCACCAAAATCAGCAGTCTCTTTCATAATTTTGTCAAGTTGTGGTGACGACTTACTCATAATTTTCTCCATTCTCTTTTTCCTATTTTGCACGGAACGCTTTGTAATTTCAGCATTATTTTTTGCAACGCACAATATATCTAATTTTTTACACTTTTCATCACTTTAAGTCAAGCAGTTTGTGCATTGCACAAAAAGGGATATCCACTTCCATTGATTAGACAAAACAGAAAAAATCTATTACAATCCGTTGTTGTAGGATACATTCACAGCTGTATTCCAAATCAGTACAATCAGGATTGGACATGCCTTTACTTCGAAAGGATATTATTAGTTTTTCCTTTGTAAATGCCTTAAAGAGGTATTTTGCATACGTTTGTCTGCTGTTAATTCTCATGGTTTCATGGCTTGGTACAGTCTCAAACTCATTTGCAGAATCTAATAATAAATACGCGGCTTTCGTAATGGATGCGAACACAGGGTTTATCCTGCATCAGGACAATGCGAACAAAATATTGCACCCCGCCTCTCTCACAAAAATGATGACCTTGCTTATGCTTTTTGATGCGCTCGAGAGGGATGAAATTAGGTTAAGCTCGCGCCTTCGTATATCAAATCATGCTGCAAGCATGATCCCTAGTAAACTGGGATTAAAACCAGGGTCCACAATAAAGGTAAAAGATGCAATAAATGCTCTGACTATAAAATCTGCAAACGACATCGCTGTGGCTGTAGCTGAAAAGCTGGGTGGCAATGAGGCCAACTTTGCTCGTATGATGACAGCAAGAGCAAAAGAGCTTGGCCTGACAAATACGAAATTTAGAAACGCATCGGGTTTGCATGATTCCAAGCAAGTCAGTACAGCCAGAGACATGGCAAAGCTAGGACGCATACTTGTCACGGATTACAGCCAATATTATCACTATTTCTCTAAAAAGAAATTTACATATCAGGGGAAAACCTACTCCAGCCATAATAAATTGATGGATAGCTATGACGGTATGGATGGTTTGAAAACCGGCTATATCAGTCAATCCGGATTTAATCTGGTTGCATCTGTAAAAAGGGGAAACACGCGCCTAGTAGGTACTGTTTTCGGTGGCAGAACCGGAAAATCAAGAAACAATCAAATGAAAAAGCTTTTGAATGAATCATTTGGAAAGCTGGATCAAATGCAGATTGCAGGATACGAGGTTCCTATTCCTCGACAGAAACCCGTTACCGCCATTGCTGCTTATATTGCACCCGATATGGATGGTTATTATGCTGATACGTCCGCTTCCCGTTGGGATATGCTAAATACATCTTCTGAAAACTCTGTTTTTAATCGTATGATTGGACAAGGAGATTATGATATTGACGTAAGAAATAGAATTGAAACAGGCTTAATCTCTATTTCAGCCCATCTTGGTGAAGATATCCCGAGCTATGTTCTCGCTCCAGGATCGCAGCAATACGCATTAAATAATTCTGCTGAAAGTTCCTATCCAAACAAGGAGTTCGGGGATTGGTCTATACAAATCGGAGCCTTTACGACACGCGAAAGAGCGAATATGGCTGTTACCCAAAGCCTTGCCACATTGCCGCAATACCTAAAACATTCAAAGAGCACCATTGCCCCTTTGCAAACTGAACAAGGGTGGATATTTAGAGGCCGACTTCAGGGATACACCAAGAAAAGCGCCAGAGATGCATGCAAAATTTTGACTGATTGCATAGAAATTCCGCCAAGCACCTATCAATAGGAACATTTTTAGATGTATAAAAATCGTCTATCAAAACCGCCAAAGAGACAATATGGCACAACAGAAGACGGCAATGTTTTGTTTATAATTCTTTTAGCAGTTGCCTTGATTGGTGCGTTGACAGTTGCTGTTCAAGGAACTAATCAGCAAAATCAGCACATAGAAGACGAAAGACAGATTTTAAGATTAACCGAGTTGCAGCGTTACGCGTCACAATTGGAACGTGGTGTTAATTTCATAATGCAAAATGGCCACAGCGAGGTTGATATTAGATTTGCACATCCAGACGCCGATCCGGATTACGGTGATCTCGGCGCAGATGCAGATAAAAGTGACCAACTATTTGACCGGCTTGGGGGCGGAGCACTTTACACCTCACCACCACAAGGTATAAATGACGGAAGTGCATGGGAATTTTATGGCCACAGCGCTCTTCCGGAAGTTGGGTCAAACGCAGCAGATTTAGTGGCAGTCCTGCCTAATGTAACAAACATATTCTGTACCCTTATTAACAGAAAAATTGGCTATACGGGGTTACCAACAGATCCGGGTACGTGCATATATGGTGGAGACGCCTTTAGGTTTGATGCCGGCACACAATTTGATGCAAGCCCTAATATACCCACTGAAGCATCGTTTTCAATCAAACCTTCATTGCAAGGATGCGTGGAATGTGCAGGAGATGGAAGCCGACACTATTTCTACGTCTTGATGGCACGTTAAAAATCACTTGGATACGCGATAAATTCTTGCTGGTGTTTGTGCCAGCTCGCGCACTTCCCGAGACGGAAGAAGCTTGTAATCAAACCTCGCCACAACATCTTTTGTACGAATATTGATGACTCGCAAATAAACGGTCACATCGCTGCTTTCCACTTTATAGGTTCCTTTAAGAACAAAATCAGGCGCAGCATCTGATTGAGGATACAATCCTGCATTACTTTCACTGGCTACTTTATGTAATTGCGCTTTATACCCCAATTCAATGAAACGCAAACCAATGCCTTCCGGTATTGCAATCCCCAGCGGTGATGTAATACCGGCATGGTCAACTTCCTCCAGCGGCTCTGCAAGGATATAATCGTTTTTTCTTACTTTGGGCCCCATCTGACCTACAAGAAAATCAGCAGCAGCATAGTTTTTTGCTTTCAAATTAACATCGGGGTCTGAAAAAAGACCATAAGAAGCAGCAGTAAGGCTGGCTGTTACCGCCTTGAAAGCAATCACCTCTCCACAGGAACAAAGTACCGGAAGAAACATCAAAACTAAAAAATAATGGCTTAGTCTCATAGCTGGCATGTTCAATTTACTGGACCTCAGAAACCGTTTCTTCGGGAATGCACGATGGAACGTCCAAACCTGAAAATCCTAGAGATTTTTGATTAAAACCATAAGTGGGAACCTCATAAAAACCACCTATAACTTCGGGCGGTGTCTCTGGCTGTGTTGTTAATAACAAGGCAAGATAAAGATGTCTATAAGCAGACCCCTCTGCCCCTATATTTAACGGACAGTTTTTATCCTCTGCTGCAACAAAATCAATATTTATTGCCTTATCAGCATTCTCTGAAAGGAGGTAGCCCTGACGTGTAAATTCTTCGCGCAACAAGTGGTCAAAACTTCCATAAAATGCATTCTGGCCGGAAACCGATAAATGAATTCTATCAACACTAAAAGAAAGCTTTCTATCCAGCCTTTCAACTAAATCTCTTGCCGCATAGCGCATGTCCTCGATAACGCTATCATTTTGTTCACCATCAAATGAATAGCCTATCCCAGGGGGGAGGGGTCCTGGTGCTGATTTATATGGCTGGTTATACGAACTATACCCTCTTGGCATAGGATTAGGATAGTTTGTGCAACCTACAAGAGCCAAAACACAAACATATAAAATCGTTGAATTGATAAAGAAACGCATGTCAAAAATCCCAAAATTTGAAGGCTAGGCACAAATCTTACAGTGCAAAGTCTACCAACTCTTCGGCATAAGGTACAGACTTAATAATCTGAAAACTAAGCAGAAATACTTTTTTTGGCTTCACATCTGCCTTTGTCAGACAACCAGCATAAATAGCGCCCGCAATCAGGGCCAATACAAATACGGCGTCTCTCAAGGTAGCCTTTGCTAAAGGCACTTTTTATTTCAGCATGGCTGTACCTATTTTGTATTTCCTCCAAAAACAGAGCCGCACTTTTGTAACCAAAGAAAGATTCAAGAGATAAAAAATCCATAAGCACTATAACAACTCCCATATCAAGCACAGAGATAATGATAATCATTCTCAATATGGTGGCGTTTGTCAATGTTGTACTAAAATATTTTTATGGTTATCCCTTATAATCAACCCATTGCTTTTTTCAGGGTTTCTGTTGTGCTGTAGCCCTTTTGTTCAGTAATCAGTTCAACAACACCCCCGTTATTAATAACTGTTTTGGCCTCAGGAATTTCATCAATGGTGTAATCACCACCCTTGAAATAGATATCGGGTTGCAACAACTCTAGAATACGTGACGCAGTATTATCATCGCCTTGGGTTTTGGCACCAAACATTACAACACCATCCACGCAAGCAAGGGCCGACAACACAGAATACCTTGATTTTTCATCGTTCACTGGGCGATCGGGACCTTTAAGAATTTTTACTGACGCATCGTGATTCAAGCCAACGATAAGTTTATCGCATTTCTGACGGGCCTCTGATAAATAGCTGACATGGCCATGATGCAAAATGTCAAAACATCCATTGGTAAAACCAATTTTAAAGCCTCTTGCCTTCCATCGCATGATGTTCTCTTGCATAACATACCAGCTTGATTCAAAACTCTGGCTATCGGGAACTATTGTATTTCTAAAATTGGGTCGATCATTAACCGCATCGTATAGCTCTTGGAAACGAATAGGTGCTGTGCCAACTTTTGCAACCACGATACTTCCCGCGATATTGGCAAGAGAAGCAGCCTCCACCAGCGATGCCCCGGCAGCCAGCGCAGCTGCAATCGTTGCGATGACCGTATCCCCCGCTCCGGAGACATCAAAAACTTCGATATCAGAGGCGCTCCGTACATGTTCCACTAATTGACCTTCGACAACTGTTATTCCATCACCGGATCTTGTTGCAACAACAGATTTTATTTTGCTTGTTTTTAAAAGTTTTTGTGCTGCATCAACAACTTCATTATCTGTGCTGACGGCCAACCCTCCCGTTGCTTCAGATAGCTCCTTTTTATTGGGAGTAACGATATCAGTGCCCGCATAAATACTGTAATCAAGGCCTTTAGGATCAACTAAAACCAAAACTTTATGTTTTTTGGCCATATTAATGAGGTTTTTCAGAAAATCATTTGTTAACAACCCTTTACCGTAATCCGATAGAATCATTACATCTACTTCCTGAAGAAGAGACTTTGCACGGCCTAAAAGCTCCTTTTCCATCTCCTGAGTAATAGGGATTGGCCTCTCGTAATCGGTACGAAGAAGTTGCTGGTGTCCTGCAAGAAACCGGGTTTTAACAATAGAGGCTCTGTCTTTTGACAGGATTAATCCTTCTAAATCAATATCTTGATCCTTAGCAAGTTCTACAATTTTCTGCCCGGTTTCATCATCTCCTACAACCGACAAAAGCTTGCCTTTACAACCAAGATGAAAAAGATTCGAAAGAGTATTCCCAGCCCCACCTAACATCATGTTTTCCCGTGAGATCGACAGAACGGGCACAGGACTTTCAGGAGATATCCTGTCTACAGTTCCATAAACGAACCGGTCCAACATAATGTCCCCAACGACCAAAACCTTTGACCCGGCTATTTTACCTAGGATTTTCAAGTAATTTTGGGTTTTTTCTGCCATTTTCACTAAAACTCGCCATTTTTGTTAAAAACATTAACTTTTATGCGCCTTTGTTAGGAATTCGTCAATCTTTCTCGTGTTTAATTAAAGTGCACGCATAGGGCACGTATGTGCGAAAAAAGGGAAGAAGCAATTGCGTAAAAAGGGTACAAAACAGAAATCTTGTTACAAAAAAGTCTTACACACAGGTGTTCTGAGATATATCAAGCACGCACTTAGCCGCGATAAAATTGGAGAAACACTAGTTCTGAAAGGTTATATTTCACCTAAAGACCTAAAAAAGGCCCTGAATTATCAAAAATCTACAAAAAAACCTCTTGGTCAGATCCTTATTGAACAGAGTAAAATAACAAAATACGATCTTTTGGGTATCCTTTGCAGACAGCATCTCATTCGTATCACCGCTGCTACAATCATGTGTTTTGTGTCTTTAGGAGGCTTCGCTAAAAAAGCTCAAGCCAACAATCTTGAAGATGTTCCGGCACGTATAGTTATAACCTCTGTAGATCTTAAGGGGGCTTTTGACAAAATTACAAAGTATCCGGAATTATTTGGCGCTACTGAAAAAAAATCAACAAACCTGAAAGCCTTTACAAAATGGTCAGAAATGTTTGAACGCTTTAGTAATAGCCTGAATACTGTCAGTGCACAAAAAATTATCAAAAATCTTCAAAACGAATTGATAAACTTCCAGTCGGTGTCGATATACGATATGGCTGACGACGTAAACAAGATGATGAACAAGAAGAAATATATCCTTGATAAAAATAACTGGGGCCAATCAGATTTTTGGGCAACACCGATAGAATTTATAAAACGCGGCGGAGATTGTGAAGATTTTGCAATTGCCAAATATGCCGCACTTCGTGCTTTGGGTGTACCCGAAGAACGCATGCGCATTGCAATAGTACAGGATCAAAGAAAAAACATGCCACATGCTGTTTTGGTTGTGTATTCAGAAAAAGGCCCCGTGATTTTAGATAACCAGATAAAAACGATGAAGCGTGCAAATGAAATCACACACTACAAACCTATCTTTTCTATTAATCGCGAGGCATGGTGGCTGCACACGCCAAAAGACAGTCCATCAACTATCGTTGCTTCCGCAAATTAAACTATATCTCTTGAAAAGTTCCTAAAGTGACATGCTTTTGCAGGAAATCTGCAAAGTCAAAATCCGGATACTGACAAAGTGTATGATCCACAGCAGCACCAAGCGGATTGTGCTCGAACAATTGTTGCAATAAATTATACTCATACTCATCCAGCGGAACAAAATACACATCCAGCTCTGGGCGAAACACCATCAGAAAAGTTTTAGACCTCCCCACAAGAACAGGGGTATCTTTATCCGCAGCGTCAACACAAAAATCTCTGATTTCCAAAAGAGGATAACGTGAATCAACCAGCACCACAGAATCTCTAGGGCTTAAAATTAGATTTTCCAGATTTTCTTCTGGAATATTCGATAAGGTATCCGCCTTTAAAGTCTTATCATCTCGAGCGTAATAAGCAGTGTTAACCGCTAATTCCAATCTTGCAATATCCGGCAAATAAGGAAACGCTGTTGCCGGCTCGTAAGTTTCAATAAATTTGTCAAACCCTGCACCATAAAAATGCAAGCACCCGCCCTTTGGCGGGTTTTCAAATAAAAATGCCCGCGCCATTGCTTTCAGGAAATCCAATCCAACTAAATTCTCCAATAAGGGAAACGTTGCACAAAGCGCTGCGCTAATACTGCCAACTACGTTGTTATGGTATACTTTGAGCCGATCTTGAATGGATATATCGCCATCCTCAAAAAGTTCTAAGAACTCCTGCGAACAATCCTTTATTCCCGTTGCTGGCTGCAATAACGTATCTTTAAAATTTTCCTGTATCTTATTCAGCAGCATCCAGATGCTCCCTTGAAGAGGAATTTATTATATTTCGTGCTTTGCTAGCCTCTTTCAACAAAACCCCCAACTCTGGGAAATCCTGATCCCATTCTATCAGCGTTGGAATAGCACCAAAACGGGAAACAGCATGCTCATAAAGCGCCCACACTTCATCCCGCACACATTGGTTGTGACTATCCACCAAAATGGTGCTAGCGCCTGCGGATTTCTCTATATGCCCGCCCAAATGCATTTCACCAACAAATTTACCATCAATATTATTTATATATTCAATTGGGTCCAGATTATGATTATGGCTTTGGACAAAGATGTTATTGATATCCAGCAACATGCCACAACCAGTTTCCGAACAAATCATATTCATAAACTCGCACTCGGGCATCTCGTTCCCTTTAAAAGCAATATAGGTAGAAGGATTTTCTACCAAAATTCGTCTTCTAAAATAAGTTTGAGCCTGATCAATATTCTGACATAAACGAGCGAGTGTTTCATTCGTGTAGGGAAGTGGTAAAAGATCATTCATGTGTGCATTGCCGCTTGCGCTCCAGGAAACATGATCGGAAATTAAAAACGGATCATAGATATCTATAAGCTCTTTGAATTGGCGAAGATGCTCTACTTCTAATGGCTGATCCGAGCCCAGCGATAAACCAACCGCATGCATACTGACCGGGTAGTCTTCGCGTATTCTAGATAAAAAATGACGATGCACTCCCCCGCCAAAATAGTTCTCGGGATGAACTTCAAGCCAACCCAAAGCGGGTTTGGAATCAATAATCTCTTGATAATGCGGTGCACGCAAACCAATACCCACCGGATCGGTACATGACGATTCCGGTGGGTTTAAGTTCAAAGTCTGAGATTTTCTCATACGTATCACAGACTTATCTATTTAAAATGTTTATTAGTGATCGGAACCATGGTCTTCTCCATGCTCCTCCACTTGATCCATACCATGATCATCAGCCATAACAGGCTCAAGAGAACCATCAACAAGCTTTTCACAAGTACCAGTAGGAAGAGCTACCCACTCAACACCACTTGCATCTTCTGTTGCTTGACCTGCGCAACCATGTGCCTTGTCAGCAGAACCACAACCATTCATGCCTGCCTTCACAACGCCAAAGCATTTTTCCATGCCTTCAGAGATAGCATGCGCAGGAGCAGCAGCAGCGCCAAGCGCCGTAACAGCAACTGCACCAACCAACAACGTATTAAGTGTAGATGTTTTAGACATAGATTTTATTCCTTTTATAAATCAATTGTTAAATCCGGTCAGCCCTAGAACAAAATTTTATCTTTGGTGACATGATTCTGTTTTTCGTGTGACCGAAAGAGAAGGTTACACATCCCAATAAAAAAATGGAGTCAAAAAAAAGAATTTTTATTTTTTTTATTAGGCATATAAGAATATAAGAGAAACTCTAGAAAGAAACATGAAACACTTTAATACTTACATCAATGTTCCTGAAAGTGAAAAGAACTGTGTTGTCGTAATCGGCAACTTTGACGGTGTGCATCTGGGACATAAAGCATTATTGAACAAAGCAAAAGAAATTGCCAAAAAAGAACATAAGCTTCTTGGTGTTCTTACTTTTGAGCCTCACCCAAGGCAACTGTTCAGACCAGATGAGCCCCCCTATCGTATCACCCCCAAAGAACTCAAGCTCGAGCGTCTCGAAAAATTGGGTGTTGACGTGGTTTATACCCTCCCATTCGATTGGGATTTCGCCAGCCAGTCAGCTCAACATTTTATCGATAACATCCTTATAGAGAATTTGGATGTTGCGCATGTGATAGTAGGTGAAGATTTTCGTTTTGGGCAATTGCGCAAAGGAACCCACGAAACAATATCAGAGTCCGGTATACCCGTAACAACAATAGAAAAAATAAAAAGCAGAGAAAACACAGACATTTCTTCCTCTAACATTCGCCAACACTTGAGATATGGGAAAATAAATGAAGCCAATGCAATGCTCGGCTGGAACTGGGAAATCAGAGGGACGGTATTCAAAGGAGACAGACGCGGGCACGCATTGGGGTATCCAACAGCCAACGTCAAGATGGATGATGTTATTCACCCTGCCTACGGGATTTATGCCTGTTTCGTGAAATTAGGAGGCCAGAAAGACTGGATGATGGGCGCTACTAATATAGGCATAAGGCCCATGTTCGAGGTGCCAACCGGACAAATCGAAACATACATTTTTGATTTTGATCAGGAAATATATGGAGAAACACTTTGTGTACAACCAGTTCAACTTTTACGAAGCGAGGCAAAATTTGACTCACTGGATGATTTGATTGCACAAATGGAAAAAGATTGCATACAAGCCAGAGAAATTCTCGAGGCACAAAAATGACAGTCTTTCTTTCTCTTTTCTTTAATCTGCTCCCTTTATATGGATTGATCGGACTTGGATATTTTGCGGGGCGCTATCTACATGTTGATAGACAGAGTCTTGGAAATCTTGCGATTTTTATATTCATGCCCGTTGTTACCTTCGGGTTCGTGTCCGACATTGACTTCAAACCCGCATATCTGGTTTTACCGGTTCTGCTGTTTTTGATACTGACGATTGTCACATTCACATTCTTGAAAATCGGAGAAATAGTTTACGGCGATAAAAAAGCCAACCTTCTTGCCCTATGTGCAGGATCCGGCAATGTAGGGTATTTTGGACTTCCGCTTGCACTGCTCTTTTTTGAAAATGATGTTATTGCTGTTTATATGTTTATGATTCTGGGTGGGCTCGTTTATGAAGCAACAATTTTTTATTATCTCGCAGCCCGTGGTGCTTTTGATGTACGCCAAAGCCTAATTAAACTTATAAAATTTCCATCTCTTTATGCGATGATTGCAGGCTTGTCTGTTAATGCAATGCATATTGAACTCCCGGAATTATTTTGGACATATTGGGCGTATTTCAAGGGATGCTACGTTGTAGTTGGTATGATGATTATAGGGGCAGCCCTATCGCGTCTTGAACATTTTGTGTTTGGAGGTCGTTTTGTTTCTCTTGTTATTGCCGGAAAATTCATTCTATGGCCGCTGCTTGCCTATGGCTCTGTCCTTATGGATCTGCATTTTCTGCACTGGTTCGGCACTGATATTCATCATCTTATTATGATTATGGCGATCGTGCCTCCTGCTGCAAATACCGTCGCGTTTGCTGCCCAACTCAATTTAGAACCGGAAAAAGCAGCAACAACAATATTGCTGAGCACCGTGTTTGCCCTATTCTACATCCCCCTAATAATCTGGCTTTTAGGCATTTAACCTCTTGATTCTTAGGCAATGGGTCGCCATAGTATCTCGCACACTTTTGAGGACATAATGACTGACGAGACTAAAAAAGAAGAATACAAAGATACCGTTTTTCTGCCGAAGACGGAATTTCCCATGCGTGGTGGACTACCACAGAAAGAACCTGAAATTTCTACGCAGTGGGATAAAATCAATCTGTATGAAAAGTTAAGAGAAAAAGGCAAAGGTCAAGAAAAGTTTGTGCTGCATGATGGCCCGCCCTATGCGAATGGCAACATCCACATGGGACATGCCGTTAATAAAATCCTGAAAGATGTGATCGTCAAATCACAAACAATGATGGGTAAAGAATCCCCTTATGTACCGGGTTGGGATTGCCATGGTCTTCCTATTGAATGGAAAATCGAAGAAAAATACCGCGCGGAAGGCAAAGACAAAGACGAAGTTGATATTCTGAGCTTCCGCGAGGAGTGCCGGAAATTCGCTCAGGAATGGAAAGATATACAGATAGGACAATTCCAAAGACTAGGTGTTACCGGCGACTGGGACAACCCATATCTAACCATGACCAATCGTGCAGAAAGCATAATCGTTCGTGAAATCCATAAATTTGCACTGAACGGTTCTTTGTATAAAGGCCTTCGCCCCGTGATGTGGTCAGTGGTGGAGAAAACCGCGCTGGCCGAAGCAGAAGTGGAATATAAAGAACATAAATCCGTGACGATCTGGGTAAAGTTTCCGGTTGTTAAGACAGATAGCCCGCTGCTTGAGGGCGCGAGTGTTGTTATCTGGACGACAACGCCTTGGACAATCCCCTCTAACCGCGCGATTGCGTTCGGGACAGACATAGAATACGGAATTTACGAATATGAGGGTCAGAAAGTTGTGGTTGCCACATCTTTGGCCGACAGCGTGAGAGAAGCAGCAAAAATTGAAGAATGGGATTTAATAGACACGCTCACAGGAAATGATATTGCCGGAAGTATTTGTAAACATCCCTTAGCGAAAAAAGACCCCTATTACGATACATTCGATGTTCCTCTTCTGGCCGGTGATTTTGTAACCGATGATGCAGGGACAGGTTTCGTGCATATCGCGCCGGGACATGGAGAGGATGACTTTAATCTTGGCCGTGCAAATGAAATTGAAGTAACAGACAATGTCACCGATGACGGAAAATTCCGTCCACATGTTGGTTTGTTCGCAGGCGAAGAAATCTACACCCAAAAAGGCGAGTTGGGCGGAGGGAATTTTTCTGTACTGCGTGAATTGGCCGATGCCGGAAATCTGCTGGCGAAGGGATCGCTAAAGCACGAATACCCGCATAGCTGGCGCTCCAAAGCACCACTGATTTTCCGCACGACACCGCAATGGTTTATTGCCATGGATGGAGAGCATAAAATCCGTGAAAAGGCCCTTAAAGCTATTAAGGACACGGGCTGGCATCCTGCGAAAGGGCAAGCACGCATTACGGCGATGATCGAAAATCGCCCCGATTGGTGTATTTCACGCCAACGCGCATGGGGGGTTCCTATTGCATTGTTCATCCACAAAGATACAGGCGATGTTTTGTCTGATGAAGACGTGTTTCAACGCATTGGCGATGTGTTCGAATCCGAAGGCTCGGACGCGTGGTGGAAAGACGGCGCGGCACAGCGTTTCCTCGGCGATAATTACAAGGCCGATGATTACACCCAGATATTCGATATTGTCGATGTATGGTTTGAGTCCGGCTCGACCCACGCATTTTGTGTGGAAGACACTGAAACATGGCCCTGTTTCGAGGGTGTAGATCAAATTGATCTCTATCTTGAAGGATCAGACCAGCACCGCGGATGGTTCCACTCCTCGCTTTTGGAAAGTGTTGGAACGCGTGGGCGTGCGCCGTATAAAAACGTACTGACGCATGGTTTTGTGCTCGATGAAAAGGGTTATAAAATGTCCAAATCTTTGGGCAATGTTGTTGATCCACTCAAGATGATGGAACAGTACGGCGCGGATATCATACGTCTGTGGGTGATGTTGTCCGATTATAACGAGGACATCCGCATCGGGAAGGATACGATCAAGAATACGAGCGATTTATATCGCCGAATGCGCAACACATACAGATTTTTGCTGGGCGCATTGGATGGCTTTACCGCGGAAGAACGCGTAGATTTAACGGATGAGAACGTGCCGGAGCTGGAGCAATATATGCTGCATGAACTGACGCAAATGGACGGGTTTGTGCGTAATGCAATCGAGAATTACGAATACGGCAAACTGGCAAAGATGCTGCATGATTTCTGCAATCAGGAGCTTTCGGCGTTTTATTTCGATATCCGAAAAGACCGCTTGTATTGCGACCGCACAGATAGTTTCGAACGCCGCGCCTGTCGCACAGTAATGGCGGAAATTTTCAGTTGCCTGTCGTCATGGCTCGCCCCGATTTTGTCTTTCACATCAGAAGAAGCATGGAGTCATAGACCGGAAGGCGTGTTTGAAGATGCGGAGAGTGTGCATTTGCGGAATTTTCCCGAGGTGCCCGCGAATTGGAAGAATGCTCAATTGAGTGGGAACTTTACTCCCTACAAACAGATTCGGCGTGTTGTCTTAGGTGCGCTCGAGATTAGAAGACAAAACAATGAAATTGGTTCCTCACTTGAAGCAAAACCTATTGTGTATGTTGATCCAGCTTTGGCGACCTCACTTCGTAATTCATTTAATGAAAAAAGAATTGAAGAGTTCTGCATCGTTTCCAGTGTAAGACTTATCGCGGGAGAAACTCCTCAAGACGCATTCAAGATAGATTCTATTCCTACAGTCGGCGTCGTTTTTGAGAAAGCAGAAGGCGAAAAGTGCGAGCGATGCTGGAAGGTGTTGCCGGAAGTGGATGCAGAGACAAAACTTTGTAACCGTTGTACCGACGCGGTCGAATTTCACAGCAAGAAAACAAAAGCAGCATAAAGGCCGCGCGATGAAATCCCTTTGTAACCTCTATTGTAAACTCATTCATGTTTCGAATGTGACTTTGTCTCCCCTCCTCGATTTGGGGATACGTCTGTATATGGCGAATATATTTTTTACATCGGGTCGTTTGCGCCTTAATGATTATCTGAACGGACAATGGGGCAATCAGGTTACAGCCTTTACCGAATATCATCCTATTCCCGGTGTTCCTGCCGAAATTGCGGCAATTGGTGGAACGACAGGAGAGCTTGTTCTGCCCGTTTTGCTAGGGCTTGGCCTTTTTACACGTTTCGGCGCCGCCGGCCTACTGTTGATGACATTGGTCATACAATTCGTTGTTCCTGCCGATTACGGCGTAGCAAATAACGATCACTACATGTGGATGCTGCTGCTCGCCGTACCGATGCTAAAAGGCGGAGGTATGCTGTCACTCGATTATGCCCTTACAAAATGGTGCTGCCGGAAAAAAGCTGAATGTGGGCATGAGTCTAAAGAAGAAAAAGAGGCTTGATAAAACAGCATAAAGAAGTAACCTGTGCCCGATATCGGCATTATTTACAGGAAAATCCCGTTGATGACAGAATCAGCAGAGCAAAGCATTTACGTTAGTCCTGAAGAGCGACACAAAAAACGCAAAGCAAAGCAAACATTCAAAAGAATGACTTGGATTTTTGTTGTGATCTGCGTTCTTATACCTGACCAAATTTCAAAATGGTTTGTTATGGAAGTCATATTCAGGCCTGAAACCACCGATAATAATGGAATTGGATTTTTTGAATGGTATTTAAATACCCCCTCTATTATCCCCTTCAGCAGTATAAAAATCACATCTTTCTTTAATGTAGTGATGGCATGGAACACCGGAGTCAGTTTCAGCATGTTTAGTGGACATGGTGAATACATGGCTTATATTTTAATTTTAGTGGCACTTGCAATTACTGTTATGTTTGCGCGATGGATGTGGCAGGCCGAAAAAGATTTACATGGTTTTTGCTACGCCCTGATTATAGGGGGGGCTCTTGGAAATGTTATTGATAGAGCGCGTTTTGGCGCCGTAATAGATTTTCTGGATTTCCATCTTTTTGGTTATCATTGGCCTGCCTTTAACATAGCGGATATGGCCGTTGTGATGGGTATAGGGCTGTTAGTCATTGTATCTTTATTCTTTGATATTCGAAGAAAATATAGATATCGTAGTCGCAAGAAAAGAAAACTACATCGATAACAAACAATCAGGTAAGATAAGAGCCATGCACACAATAAAGTCGGTTACATTTCTCTTCGCACTGTTGGCATTTATTCTGCCTTTAAGCGCTTGCTCGAGTGTTAAAGAAAATCTTGGTCTCGAAAAAGACTCTCCGGATGAATTTGCAGTGATTACACGTGCTCCTCTAGAAATTCCAAGCAAGCTTGCCCTGCCGCCCCCCAATCTTGGTGCCCCGAGACCTCAAGAAGTGACAACAATAAAACAGGCAAAGGAGGCTGTTTTTGGTGAACATAAAACAGCAGAAAATTCATCAAGTCAGGCTGAATCTGTACTTTTGGAAAAAGCAGGCGGCACACAAGCCGAGCCAAACATACGTGCTACGGTTAATAATGAAACTGCTGAAATGAAAGACAGAAATAAGGCAGTTGCAGATAAACTTCTTAATCTGACAAGCTCAGATGAAAAATCTTCTGCCACTATAGTTGATTCCAAGAAAGAACTGGAACGTATACAACAAAACAAGCAAGAAGGTAAAAGCATTACCGAAGGCGAAACACCCTACATCGAAGACTAAAGGCTAGAAAATGCATAGAACTCTATCTTTCTCCAACCTTTGTAAAGTTGCATCAGTAAGCTTTATGCTTGCATTCCTTCTAACAAATTTTGCTCATGCACAAGAAGTGCAAAAGGTATTCGATGCAAAATCTTATAAACTGGAAAACGGCCTACGCATTATAGTCGTTGAAAACCACCGCGCACCCGTCGTAACACACATGATTTGGTACGCTGCAGGTGCAGCAGACGAACCTGCTGGCAAGTCCGGCATTGCGCATTTTCTGGAACACCTTCTCTTCAAAGGACAAAAACACGAAGTTCTTGGAAATCTGGCCCCCGGCGAATTCTCAAAAATCATTAGATCTCTTGGTGGAGAAGATAATGCCTTCACATCCCAAGACTATACTGCCTATTACCAGTCCATAGGCAGCGAGCATCTTGAAACTGTTATGCGTATGGAGGCAGGCCGGATGCGCGGTGTTGATATTCCGGAAGATGAATTCAAGGCCGAACAAAAAGTTATTCAGGAGGAAAGAAGACAACGCACAGACAACGACCCGCGTGTAAAATTGGGAGAGCAACTTCGTGAAGTTTTATTTCCTAACCATCCATACAGTATACCAGTCATAGGATGGATGCATGAAATAGAGACTTTAACCTGGATGGATGCAAAAGAGTTTTATAATAAGTATTATGCGCCAAACAATGCCGTTCTGGTTGTTTCTGGAGATGTGTCCCCAGACGAGGTCTATGAGATTGCAAAACGCACCTACGGCATCATTGAGCCTGCTGACACACCGGAAAGAATAAGAACAATCTCTCCGGAATTTATATCCCAAGCCTTGGTAACCTTACAACACGAGAGCATTAAGCAACCTGCTTTCACAAGGACATATAGAACCCCTAGTTTGCGGCAAGATAAACAAGATTCTCTGGCACTTGAAATTCTTGCCCATATAATGGGTAGTGGCTCTAACTCACGCCTATATTCTTCTTTGGTTGTAGAACAGAAAGTAGCAACAAACATTTCTTATTCTTATGATTCTTCTGATTGGGATGATGCAACGCTCTCCATCTTTGCATCATTGGCAGAAAACAAAAGTATAGAAGACGTACGTAAGGCAATTGATAGGGAATTAGCAAGAGTGGTTAATGAGGGCATCACAGACCAAGAATTAAAAGATGCCATTACCAGAATGAAAGATGAAAGCGTTTTCGCGCGTGATAGTTTGAGCGGCCCCGCCATGATTATAGGCCATAGTATAATAACCGGTGCCTCGCTTGATGATATTGAGTTCTGGCCACAAGACATTGAAAAAATTACAAAAGAGCAGGTTGTAAGCGCAGCTAAAACATACGTTAACCCCTCTACGCCTTATAAATATCCGCCGGTAGAAGGCATCTTATTACCGATGGCAGATAAGGAAAAATCAAATGAATAAAATGATAACATCACTCATACCTATTTTTGTTTTTTTTGTTTTTTGTAATAACGCTTTAGCTGCGGAAAAGGTTTTGGATATACAGGCTGTAGAAAGCGCAACCGGAATACATGCCTGGCTGGTGGAGGATCATTCTGTCCCCGTCATTGCCATACAATTTTCATTTAAAAATGCCGGCGCTAAGAACGACCCGATAAATAAACAAGGCCTTGCACAGCTTGCATCGAACACAATGGATGAGGGAGCCGGAGAAATAGAGAGTCTTGCATTTCAAAAACTTCTCCAAGATAACTCTATAAGTCTGCGTTTCACATCATCACGTGACCATTTCGGGGGACAGCTCAAAACGTTAACACGAAACAAGGATAAGGCCTTTGACCTTCTTAAGCTCGCGCTAATCCAGCCCCGTTTTGATCCTGAGCCTTTGGAGCGCATGCGTGCTTCGAATAAAAGTCGTATTAAATCGTCGATAACCGACCCTACATGGATGAACGCTAGAATAGAGAATGACCGCATTTTTGAGGGACATCCTTATGCACTTAACAGTGGCGGTACACTCAGTTCACTCGATAACATCACAACAGAAGACCTACATAACTTTCATAAGAAACTTGGTAAAAACCAGCTGATTATTGGTGTAGCAGGAGATATTAGCGCCGAAGAACTAAAGTCCGTGCTAGATAACATTTTCTCGATCTTACCCGACGTTAACTCAAAAGACTTTGAGAAATTTGAGCTCAAAAACGTTGGAAAAACATATTTATATAAACAAGACATACCACAAACCGTTATTAGAATTTCGCAAAAGGGCGTAAATCGTAAAGATGATGATTATCATGCTGCAAAAGTGATGAATTTTATTCTGGGGGAATCCGGTTTTGGCTCTCGTTTAATGGAAGAAATTCGTGAGAAACGCGGCCTTACATACGGGATATTCTCATATTTCAAGGAATATGAAGAAACGGATGTGTTACATGTTGTTACATCTACCGTCAATCCATCGGTCCTAGAAATGCTCTCCCTTATTCATGAAGAGTGGGACAAAATAAAAAAAGAGCCTGTGTCTGAAATTGAACTAAAAAATGCAAAATCATACTTAATTGGATCTCTACCACTTTCCTTTACTTCAACAGATTCAATTGCTGCAATCCTTTTATCAATGCAATTGGATGATCTTCCCATCGACTATCTCGACCAACGTAAAAACAAAATACAACACGTTACAGCAGAACAAATTCAAAACGCGGCAAAAAGAGTGCTCGACAAAAATAAATTTACAACTATTTTAGTTGGCAATCCTGACGGTATAGAAGATGCTGAGATCGTTGAAACATTGCCTAATGTAGAATAGAAATATAAAAATGGTCCTCGATAAAAGCCAAAATGATCCTATGCGCTCAAAGCTTTCTGAATGGAAAGTTTTAAAAAGACATGCCAAAAAAATGTGCACAACAACGATCACCTCTCTTTTTGAGGCCGACCCCATGCGTTATGAAAATTTTCATGTCGTACATGAAAATTTGATGCTGGATTTTTCCAAACAGCTTTTAAATGCAGAAACACTTTCAAAACTCGTAAATCTTGCCCATGCTTGCGGGATTGAAGAATGGCGTCAAAAAATGTTTTCAGGCGCACCAATAAATATAACAGAAAACAGGGCCGTCCTTCATACCGCTCTACGAAAACCTGATAGAGACCCTATTCAAGTGGATAATGAAGATATTATGCCCCTTATCCGAGGCGCTCTTGAAAAAATGAAGGCGTTTACTGACAACGTCAGGAACAAAAGGAAGTTTTTACACATCGTAAACATCGGCATTGGTGGTTCTGACCTGGCATCTTCCATGGCATATGATGCCTTGAGACCATTTACAGACCGAGACATACAATTACACTTTGTTTCTAATATGGATGGTGCGCATCTCGCCGAAACATTACGACTGGTTGATCCTAAAAAAACCCTTTTTATTGTCACATCCAAAACCTTCACTACTCAAGAAACAATAACCAATGCAATAAGCGCCCGTGAATGGTTAAAAAAAGAGCTGAAATCAGAAGATATATCGGAACATTTTGTAGCAGCCACACAAAATGTGGAAGAAGCTGTCAAATTTGGAATTAAGGAAGAAAATATATTTCCGATCTGGGATTGGGTAGGTGGCCGTTATTCCTTGTGGTCTATGATTGGGCTTTGTTTTTGCATTGCTATAGGTTTTGATCATTTCAAACAAATGCTGGCCGGCGCACACAGCATGGATCAGCATTTCCAAAATGCTCCCTTGGAAAAGAATTTGCCTATGCTACTGGCACTCACAGGGATATGGAACAGAAATTTTATGGGCTATCCTGCATTATCAATAAATCCTTATGACCAAGGATTGTGGCGCATGCCCGCCTATATGCAGCAATTAGACATGGAATCGAATGGTAAATCCGTAGATCGCCATAATAGAAAAATAGATTATAAAACAGGCCCGATTATCTTTGGCGAAACAGGAACAAATGCTCAGCACGCCTATTTTCAACTTATTCATCAAGGCACCACTGTCGTTCCTTGTGATTTTATAATGGTTGCAAAACCACAGCATGATATTGCAGGGCATCATAAGAAACTATTGGCGAATGGAATCGCACAAACCAAGGCTTTAATGGAAGGGCTCGATCATAAGAACCCACATAAGTCTTTTTCTGGAAATCGGCCAAGTAATACGATCGTAATAAACGAGTTAACCCCGTATAGCTTTGGTATGCTTCTGGCACTGTACGAGCATAAAATCTTTGTTCAGGGGATAATATGGAACATAAACAGCTTCGATCAGTGCGGCGTCGAGCTTGGAAAAGTCCTAGCTAACACAATCATCGAGGACTTTGACAAGAGTATTAATGATATTGAATCTGACAATGGTACCCGCGGACTTCTAGACTACATCCGCAGCCTCTAAGTAACTATTACAATTTAAAAAGTAGCGAAAAATTACTCATTTTAGTGTAGAGTACGACTATGCTCGATGTTGTTGAAAACATACCTCAGCCACAAGACCTTCCTCTTGTTACCCAAAAGGAAGTCAATGAAGCTATAAGGCTGCACGAAATGTTTCTTATAGGACGCATTGGCGGCAGACGCGCTATGCTGCGCTATAAAAATCTTTCTGCGATTGATTTTCATGGTGCTAACCTTTCTCAAGCAGATTTTACAGGCTCAGTTTTAGCCGGAGCAGATCTATCACTCAGTAATTTCTCTTCTGCTTGCTTTTTTGCTTGTGACTTACAAAATGCTGATCTATCGCATGCAAATTTCTCACGTTCGGACTTGCGCGGTGCCTATATGGCACGCGTTAACCTATCAGGTACAAACCTCGCACAGGCTGACATGCGCGAGGGGAAAATCATGGAAAAAGGGAAAAAGGGAGAGCTAACTGATCGCAAGCGGATGCACGGAGACGGTACAAAAACGATTTTGACCGGGGCCAAACTGACAAATGCTGATTTATCCGGAGTTCGTGCGAACTCCGCGGATTTCACTGATGCAAATCTGGCAAAAGCAAAAACAAGCAACGCCATTTTCGAAGATGCAGTCTTTATAGGATCAAACTTGGCAGGAGCAGATTTTACAGGCTCAGATCTCAGAAAATCTAATATGAATAGTGCCATTCTTGCAGACGTCGTTATGCACAATGCTGAAACTGCAGGCATTAGCCGTACAAATGCAATCACAAACGAAGGTCTAGGGGAAGCTTTTGTAGAAGATGAAGAAACTCTGGAAGACATGTTGAAAGAACACACCATCTGGGTTGCCACGATCGGTGCGGAAGGACGCCGTCTTAATTTAAGTGATTATGATTTGCGACATATATTTGACCTGCGTTTTTTCTCTTTGACGGCCATTCGAGCAACAAACGCATCTTTTTTAAATCTTGACCTTAGCCACGCAGCAATGCAAAGCACATTGCTTGATTATTCAGACTTTCGGGATTGCTTCATGGAAAATATAGATTTGAGGGGATCGAGCCTTAAAAATGTTAAAATGACCCGGGCTCATCTTCGTGGAGCACGCCTAAGCCCCTTGAAATTTGATAAGGCTGACGAAAGTGTTCGTCTGGATCGTGTTAATATGAGCGGTGCAGATCTGAGATTTGCTAATTTTCAGGATGCCGATATGCGTGATATTATTCTTATGGGTGCAGATCTTACCTATGCAGACCTTAAAGGCGCGGATCTACGCCGTGCCGACTTATCAGGCGCCATACTCAAAAATGCACGGCTAGATGATGCAAAAATTGACGAAGCTATAATAGATTTTAGTTCTATTTAGCCTGTTTCTATAACGTTATGCACCTAGATTCCCCTCAAAAAATAAACATAATGCTGACAAATAAATCTATGCACCTTATAGTTTTTTCATGCGTATTAGATATTTACCTGAGACACTGATCAACCAGATTGCTGCTGGCGAAGTTGTGGAGCGTCCCGCCGCTGCCGTTAAAGAAATGGTTGAAAATGCAATTGATGCAAGTGCCCATAAAATCAGCATTGATATAGTCGCCGGTGGTAAAGCTAAAATTGTTATTACAGATGACGGCAACGGAATGGACAGGGAAGAAATTTCAGCTTGTCTAGATCGTCATGCTACATCCAAGCTCCCTTCTGATGACCTTCTTAACATTGAATTTCTAGGTTTTAGAGGAGAGGCTCTCGCATCAATAGCAGCAGTTGCACGTATTAAAATACAAACAAAAAACCAGCAAACCGGTGAAGGATGGGAAATTTCTTGTGAAGCCGGCAAAAAATCAGACGTTAGACCAAGTGCACATCCTAAAGGTACACGTATAGAAGTTTCTGATCTGTTTTTTGCAACACCGGCGCGATTAAAATTTCAAAAGTCGGAACGTGCCGAATTCTCGGCTATCAAAGATATCGTAAGCCGCCTGGCTATGGCGTACCCACATATAAACTTCACTCTCACGCATGACGGGAATAAAAAGCTTAACCTCCCTGCAGTTCTGGACCAACAAAGTCGCCTTTCCTCCATTTTAGGCCGTGAATTCGGAGAGAACTCTATGCATATTGCCGCTGAATATGAAGGCATATCTCTATCCGGTTTCGCAGCTCTTCCGACATACACACGCGGCACATCGCAATATCAGTACCTATTTGTTAATGGTCGTGCGGTTCGTGACAAACTTCTCCATGGCTGTGTAAGAGCTGCTTATGCTGATGTTCTCCACCGTGACCGACATCCCGTGGTAGCGCTCTTTATAGATTTACCTGCTACCGATGTGGATGTGAATGTGCATCCTGCAAAGACAGAGGTGCGTTTCCGTGATGGGCAGAAAATCCGTAGCTTAATTATAGGGGCCCTTAAAAATGCAATTCATACGGGCGGTTTTAAAACATCCAGCACAATTGCTAATAGAACCCTTGGCGCATTTCGAGCTGACAATGAAAATGCCTTGGCACTTCCGCTACACCGGGGAAGTCGCCCTTCTGTCCCTAGCAGTTATGCATATGGCGGACGCTCAATAGGAAGTCTGGCAGAACAGCCTTCAAATGAGTTTTTATCCCAGCCCTCGTTTGTTTCTCACGAGGCTCCGGCTACACGGTATCATGAAAATATCGATCAAAACCAAGAGTTTGAAGGTTTTCCCTTAGGCGCCGCACGAGCACAATTTCACGAAAACTATATCCTCACACAAACAAAAGACGGTATTGCTATCATAGACCAACACGCGGCGCATGAACGGCTTGTCTATGAAAAATTTAAAACACAAATAGAAGAAGCAGGAATAGAAAAACAAGGATTGTTATCACCTGAAGTCATAGAGCTGGATGAGATTCAGGCTGAAAAACTTCTGGAGCATTCCGATACGCTTTCAAAGCTTGGTCTTGATATTGAGGCCTTCGGCAAAGGTGCTGTCGCTGTGCATGCAATCCCGTCATTATTGGGCTCCAAGGTCGATACAAAACGTTTGGTATACAATTTAGTTGATCAGCTTTCAGAAGAAGACAGAAGTGATGTTTTAGAAAAACAACTTAACGAAATCCTTTCGACAATGGCTTGCCATGGATCAGTCAGATCAGGTAGACGGCTTAACATCGAAGAAATGAACACTCTGCTCAGGCAGATGGAAAATACACCTTTATCCGGACAATGCAACCACGGCAGACCAACCTTTGTTGAGTTATCCCTGAAAGATATAGAAAGACTATTCGGAAGACGTTAACATATTGATTTAAAATATACTTCTGCCGCTTCAAAATCCTTGCGTTTGGATAACTTCTCTTTCTCCAACATCGGATCCATTCCGTATTTTTCTGCATTATATATTTGTTCTTTGTACGACTCCTCCACATAACATGCAGCGAGAATATCATCGGCCTTAGCCTTTCCCTGGACAAAGGCAAGTCCTAAAATGAGTGAACCAGACAAAGAGGTGACAAGCTGCAGAACTGTAAAATACGCATCATCCAGATTCTTTACATAGTCACGAACCGATTCATGCGCCCGCTCAGACTGCTGCAACGCTAGTAAACTATTCGTTGTTTTCAGAGCTTCCCCAAACACTTCCTCAAACCAATCAAGCCATCTCTTCCAACTCTGTTCTTGGAGACTAATCAGCTCTTCCGGCTCCTCGGCAAAATAACAAATCAAGTCTGTATCCAAGTACTTAAGGATTGCAGCGGTCATGGCTTCACGCTCAGTGGAAACACGATCCAACTGTGTATTGAGAATTTGCGTTAATGGCATGGTATCAGGAATAATTTGATCCTTCTGCGCGGACCATTCCCTAACTAATGCTTCTGCTAAAGGCTCCTCTGGCGCTAAAAGAATATGCCCAGCCTTGGTTTTAATAGGCCGGTTATCAAGTAATATTTCGAAACCATTAGAAGACTTTCGCGTAGAGACGACCTTATAGAAACGTTTCATTCTAATGCTTTTCCTTGATCAACTTGAACATTCTGCTTAATGACATAAGCAGCACAAGGAGAGCTTTCAGAGGCGCTTTTTAAAACAGAATTAACATAGTCGTAGGACTGATTGTCCAAGGAGATTGTCTTAAGCTCCGCAGGCTCAGTAGAGTATGAAAGTTTTAGGTCGCTTATAGGATCAAACCTATTAAGTGTTTCTACCTTAGACCCGATAGAACCATCACTTAGCCCAATGGCAAATGACAATAGAGATAGTCTATGATCGTCGCGCGTTTCAAGCATTGCCATGCCACACTCAACACCCAGAACTTCCTTACTCAAAAGATTAGATGGAATATTACCAAAAGCATCCTTGAACATCTCTATATTTAAAACACCTTTTTGCAGTATAGCTGCTGTTTGTTCGTCCTCACCAATGGTTAAAAGCATCAAAGACGGCATCACTTGTGTAGTATTGTGACTTACAGGGCCAAACTTCAGAGCGTTTTTACGACGTTGAAGCGGGAATTTTATATCTGCTAAATCAGAACTCTTTAAGCTCAACTTTTTAAAATCGAAATCAATATCGAGGGCATACCCGTTTAGGAAAAAGTAATTATTTTTGTCCGATGCCTTAATTTCGTTATATCCGGCAATCTCGTGAAGCCTTCGAAGCAAAGTCAACACTGATCTATCGCTTGCAAAGTCTTTGTAATTAATTTGATTTGCAATGACCGTTCCCGACACTTTTGCAGGATATTTAGTATAATCAAAAACCAGATCAGGCGAAAAATCAGTCTTGTTCTCACCTATAGATATATCCCCTTTTAACTTTAAAAGTTTCTCTGACAGGGCGGATAAAATTAAATTTCCGGATATGCTTACGCCATCGGAGGATATCTTAAAGTCTTGTAATTTATAGTAATTATCTTCGTGGTTAATAAAGCGTGTTTCAAAATGAATATTGGCCACATCAAAAACCAAAGGAAAGTTTTTACTGAGCATATAACTGTATTTTCCTTTAGATCCAAAAACATCCACATTCATTTCAAATGACCAAGGATAGACCCCTATTTTTCCATCGCCTCGTAGCTGTGCGACACCTTTCTCGGTATCATGATCAATAAAAATTTTATCGACATAAAATTCCCTTGGCCCCAGCGCACCCTTGATTGCTTCAACATTTTCAATGTAAAAATGTGTAAATTTTGGAGTACGTGTTGCAACATTCCAAAACCCCATAAACACACGTACCTTGCCCAACCTCAATATGGAATAACCATCTTCAGGTTTTGACATGACATTAATACCCTCTGCATCAAAGCCTATTCTCGGGAAAAAAGTCATACTTACAAGCTGCTCAACCTGAACAGGGCGTCCCTTAAACAAATCGCTCATAAAACGTTCAATAGATTGCTTTAACTCATCTGTCGATCCCCCCATATTGGCAAGAATCGTGATTCCTACAAGAGCAAAGGCACATAAAAAAAACGTCAATTTCAAAAGACGGGATATCCAGTTTTTTTCTTTCTTTTCAAAAAGATGGGATTCTACAGACATATAAACACTCTTTTCCTCTTAAAAAATATAGTTTGATTGAAAATATCAATCAAGCAACTCAAACGGATCCTGCTTGGTCTTGTGATTAAACCCAAGATTTTTCCAGGTTTTTACAAGATCGGGGGCTAATGGTGCTGTTATATCAAGATTTTTTCCAGCTTTAATGGGGTGTTGCAGAATAATTCGTCGTGAATGAAGATGTAATCGTTTTGCTAAATTCATACCTGCTAAGTCAGCATCTATCAATTTTGACTCTGCATCTTTAGTGGCGCGGTATTTACCATCCCCGATAATTGAACAGCCCATGGCCTGCGCCGCGTGGACTCGGATTTGGTGCGTTCTTCCTGTACGCGGCCAAAAGGCAACAAAGGCTGCCGCACGTCCGGCATGTTCCAAGACACTATACTCGGTTATTGCATATTTGCCGTCTTCTTCATCAATAACCATCTTTTCATAGTTCTCGCCTGACTTGATGATCGGTGCCTTAATGGTGCCATCCAAAGTTCCTGGCGTTGGTGTTAGAATTGCCCAATAAATTTTACGAACCCGCTTCTCCTTAAACATCTTACCAAGAGCACGGGCACATTTTGCTGAACGGGCCAATAACATTACGCCACTTGTTTCCTTATCCAAACGATGCACCAAGCGAGGCACGACATCATCCTTATCTTTAAAGACCTCAAGTAAACCATCAATATGTCTTTTTGTACCGGTACCGCCCTGCACTGCTAAATCATAGGGTTTATTAATTGCAATAATGTCTTCATCCTCATAAAGAACCAAGGAGTGCATAAATTGAACGTCTTCGTCTGAAATTTTTGGTTTATAGGAAACATTTTTTTTATCTGTTATGTCAAATGGTGGTATTTTTATTTCCTGCCCTGCTTCGATCCTGGACTCAGGCTTTGCCCGTTTTCCATCAATTCTGATCTGCCCCTTACGCAAAAGCTTTTGAGCCAAAACATAGGGCATATCAGGAATATACTTTTTTATCCAACGATCAAGCCTTTGGCCGTCATCATCATCTTTGACTTTTATAAATTGTAACTCTTTGCTCAAGCCGTTAGTCCTCTCATAATCCAAAGGGCAACAAAAAGAGCTAAAATGGACAAAACAACAGACAATAGCATATAGCACATAGCTTGCATCATCTCACCCCTTTGCCACAGGGTTACAAAGTCTAGGGAAAAAGTAGAAAACGTTGTAAACGCACCTAGAAAACCTGTAAGGATCAAGTACCTTAAATCCTGGGATACACCATCCATCTGGGAGAATTTTGCAATAACAATACCCATAAGAAACGATCCCACGACATTAACAATCAAAGTACCCCAAGGAAGCCCGTGCCCAAATAATTGTACAGATCCAACATTTACACCATACCGTGAAAGCGCACCCAAAGCACCGCCTATTGAAATAACTGCTATTGTAGTGATCATCCAAACCTCTTACACTGGGACTTGCAACCCTATCCTGTGAACATATGTTAAGCACTTTAAATCAAACACAAAAGGGAATTCTATACGCATTTTGTGGTTTTACCAGCTTTGCGTTTGCAGACGCCTGTGCAAAATGGCTAAGCCAACACTATGAAAGTGCTCATGTAGTGTTCTGGACTTACTATATCGCACTGATTTTCGGTATTATTTTTTCACCTTTTCTTGGTGGTTTTAAAAAAACGCTAAAAACAC
Source organism: uncultured Micavibrio sp. (assembly GCA_964352665.1). Classification (GTDB taxonomy): domain Bacteria; phylum Pseudomonadota; class Alphaproteobacteria; order Micavibrionales; family Micavibrionaceae; genus UBA1672. The sequence goes on along the minus strand of CAYGSJ010000004.1, from coordinate 121,408 downwards.
AAAAACTCTATATTCATATAGGCCGTGGTATATGTGCACTTGCAGTCTCCTTTCTTGCAGTCAGCGCTTTGAGAGAGCTTTCTCTTGCAACGCTTTATACCATTCTGTTTCTCTCACCTTTCTTAACCACAGTGGCCGCTTGGCCAGTTTTTAAAGAACCTGTCAAAGCAAAAGGCTGGCTTATCATTGCTCTTGGTTTCTCCGGCGTAGTCATAGCATTCAGACCCGATATTACAGAAATTTCAAACGGAATGATTTACGCTTTTCTTGCACTAATCTTTATTGTTGGTCTTGGCCTTCTTTCCAGACCACTCCATAAAGATGAAACTTTGTTATCACTTTCATTCTACCCAAGTATTACCATCGTTTTATTACTTGGCGTATCATTTCTTCCAGATGTCCCCATGGTGGCGTGGGAACATATCCCTCTTTTTGTGATGAATGGAACCTTTGTTTCAATAGGTTTATGCGGAATTGCTCATGGATATAGAATCGCGCCATTTTCAATGGTTGCACCCGTTCATTACACACAAATGGTTGCTGCCGTTTTGATCGGATATTTCATATTTGGTGATTTTCCTGATATTTGGATATTTGCTGGCGCTACAATTATTGTTATTAGCGGTATTGCCCTTATTTTGACCTCACGTAATTCGTCATAATAAATGCAGTTCTGCTTGACCTGCCCTGTATGAGTATGAAATAAAACTGCACAAGATGAAACCTTGCGAGGGTAAGAAGTAAAACTATGACCGCGCTGGCCTATACAGATGAAGTTAAGAAAGCAACCGCCCCTCTTTTCGATAAGCTATCGAAACAATATGATCGTGACCACTGGGAAACGATTGCGCCGTACATCCATGAAATAAACAGGTTAAAGCACGAGAAAAACGCTGTTGTTCTTGCACATAATTACATGACATCGGACATTTTTTTCGGGGTAGGTGATATCGTGGGCGACTCACTATTATTGGCACAAAAAGCGGCCGAAACCGATGCAGATATAATTGTACAATGTGGCGTACATTTTATGGCTGAAACCTCAAAGATTCTATGTCCGGAAAAAAAGATTCTAATACCTGACCTGAAAGCTGGATGTTCATTGTCAGAGGGTATGAGCGCCGAAGATTTACGCGGACTAAAAGCAAAACATCCTGGCGTTCCTGTCGTAACTTACGTAAATACACCTGCAGATGTTAAAGCAGAAAGCGACGTTTGTTGTACGTCTTCAAATGCATTGCAAATTGTTAACGCTTTGGGCGCAGAAGGGCATGATACTGTAATTATGGCTCCTGATATGTATTTGGCACAGAACGTTGCCGCACAAACAGACGTAAAAATCATTTACTGGGAAGGAAGCTGTATTGTTCACGAACGCTTCACGCCCCAAGACATAAAAGACGCAAGAAAAACCTATGGCAACGATATCGTTGTCTTGGCACATCCAGAATGCCCGCCAGATGTTATGGCAGAGGCAGATTACGCTGGTTCCACAGCCCAAATGGATAACTTTATTAAACAAAATCAACCCGCACGCGCTATGCTTATGACTGAATGCTCGATGAGCGATAACATTGCCGCCAATAATCCTAGTGTAGAGCTTATTGGAACCTGCCAAATGTGCCCTCACATGAAGCGGATTACCTTACCGAAAATTCTAGAGTGCCTTCAAACCGAACAACCTGAAATAACCATTGATCCGGCAATTGCCGCACAGGCAAGAAAAGCCGTCGACCGTATGTTGGAGCTAAGCTGATTATGCAACTTCCATCCATATTGATTGAAGATCTTGTGCGAAGCGCTTTAAAGGAAGATCTGGGCCACGGCATAGATATAACGAGCCAGTCAACAATTGATCCTCATGCAAATGCCAAAGCAGTGTTTAAAGCCCGCGAAGAGGGTGTCTTGGCCGGTTTAATTCTTGCGCTATCAACTTTCAGCCATGTTGATCCCGACTTTGAGTTCGATGTGTTGGCATCAGATGGAGAAGTGCTGGAGAGTGGGCAGGATATAGCCATCGTTGAAGGGCCAGCGGCTGCTCTTCTAACCGCTGAACGTGTGGCTCTTAACTTTATGACCCATATGTCTGGAATTGCAACACTAACAAGGCGCTTTGTTATAGAAGTGCAAGGTACAAACGCCAAAATTTGCGATACCCGCAAGACGTTGGCTGGCTTACGAGCGATTCAGAAATATGCTGTCCGCGCAGGCGGAGGCCACAATCACCGTTTTGGCCTAGATGACGCCATTCTAATCAAAGATAATCATATTGCCCTTGCTGGTGGCATTGATCAGGCCCTAACGCGTGCGAAAGAAAATGCCGGACATATGATAAAAATCGAAATCGAGGTCGACACACTGGATCAGTTAAAAGAAGTGCTTAAGCACGGCGGTGCCGATATCGTTATGCTTGATAACTTCGATGTGCCTACACTTAAAAAAGCGGTTAAACTGATTGATGGCCAAATACTGACCGAAGCATCTGGCGGTGTTAACCTTCACACTGTAAATGAAATTGCCCAAACTGGCGTTGATTTTATTTCTGTTGGTGCTTTGACTCACTCTGCACCAGCGTTAGACATTGGGCTTGACATAGCCCCCCTATAGCAACCCTGCCTGACGAAGATCGTCCTCCATCTCTGGTGGAATATCATCGTGATCACCCGCATAAACACCTTTATCTTTAGGAACATCCTGTGGCTTGAGATAGCGCCACCCTTGAAAAGGGCGTTTCGGTGTGCGCACGGTTTCGATGATTTCGGCGTCCTGCACGATCATACACATCTTCCCCTTTGATGATGTTTCAACCATTTCAAAACCGGCTATCCTGTGACGACAAACAATACGGTTTTTAATTACGCGGTAAATCGAACCGCCTTCATGTAATATTTCATCGGCTGCTTTTGGTTTATATCGTGTCCAACACGGCACAGCTAAAGTACCATGATAATCAAAAATCTCGTGTTTCTGGCGCTCATAATATTCCCGCAAGTCAGCCACACCAACAACAAGTTTCACAATGTGTATGCTCATGATAGATATATAATATGAATAGCGCAGATACACAAACCATCACTGTCAAACTCACCCCGGGAGCAAAAAAAAATGAAGTTCTAGGATGGGAAGAAGACTTGTTCGGAGAACGTACTCTTAAAATTCAAGTCACAGCCATCCCTGAAAAGGGCAAGGCGAACAAAGCAATGATTGAATTACTTTCCAAAGAATGGAAAATCCCGAAAAACGCGATCACCATCAAACGCGGAGAGACCAGTCGGATGAAGATTCTAGGCGTTCAGGGTCTGAAACTATAAAACAACACTTAGGTGTTTACCTAACTATTTTACTCCTGTATAGTTAGGTATATGACTAACCATTATGCAGAATTAGATCGTGTTTTTCATGCCTTGTCGGATTCAACGAGGCGTGCTGTTTTGGCTCAATTAAGTGATGAACCCGCACCCGTGAAAGAATTGGCCGAGCCGTTCGAAATGGCACTGCCGTCTTTCATGCAGCACCTGAAAGTCCTTGAAGAATGCGGTCTGGTGACATCACAAAAGGAGGGGCGTGTGCGCACATACCAGCTCACCCCTTACCCGCTCGAAGAAGCAGAAGGCTGGCTAAAAGAAAAGCGTAACTTGTGGGCAAAACGGTTAGATCGGCTGGACGAATATTTAATGACAATGAAGGAGACTAAGAAATGAGTAGTGCAAACCCGAAACAGGTGAGTAACACAAATTACAATATAGACCCTAAACTTGATCTACTGCTGGAACGCATTGTGGACGTACCAAGAGAATTAGTATGGCAGGCCTGGACAACACCTGAGCACCTGGTGCAGTGGTTTTGCCCAAAGCCGTGGATGACTACTGAATGTGAAATTGATTTACGTCCCGGCGGGCTGTTTCGTACAATTATGAAAGGACCGGATGGTGAAAAACATGAAGGCAATGGCTGTTATCTGGAAGTTATTGAGAACGAAAGGCTTACATGGACAGATGCTTTGGTAGCGGATTTCAGGCCTGCAGGCAAACCAAATGCTTGTATTGAAGATTACTTCTCTGCAACCCTTATTCTAGAACCGCATGAAAAGGGCACAAAATATGTGGCCATTGCTCGTCACAGCAATGAAGCATCAAGAAAGACCCATAATGAAAGGGGGTTTGAGCAAGGTTGGGGAACCGCGCTCGACCAACTTGTCGAGATGATCAAATCATCGAAGATCAATTAGCGGCGGGCAACCATCATTTTTTTGATTTCTGCAATGGCTTTGGCAGGGTTAAGCCCCTTCGGACAGGTATTGGTACAGTTCATAATTGTATGACAGCGGTACAAACGGAACGGGTCCTCTAATTGATCAAGTCGCTCGCCTGTTGCATCGTCGCGGCTATCTGATATCCAGCGATAGGCCTGTAATAAAATAGCGGGACCAAGGAAACGGTCTCCATTCCACCAATAGGATGGACAGCTTGTCGAACAACAGAAACACAGGATACAAGCAGCGGGGCCATGACCATCTTCACCATTCAAAATCAATGCATCATCATCAGATTGCAGCCGCTCGCGGTTTGGCGCTGGTGTATCGGATTTTAGCCACGGCTCAATTGCCGTGTACTGCGCATAAACATGATTTAGATCAGGCACCAAATCCTTAACAACCGGCATATGCGGCAAAGGTGTTACTTTGACGGTTCCCTTAATTTCATCGATACCTTTTGTACACGCCAATGTATTGGTTCCATCGATATTCATAGCACAAGACCCGCAAATGCCCTCTCTGCAGGAACGGCGCAAGGTCAAAGTCGAATCAATTGTGTTCTTTATATAAAGCAGCGCATCTAGAACCATCGGGCCACACTGGTCGAGATCAATCGTATATTCATTAAGCCGTGGGTTTTTTACCACCCCCTTATCATCCAGATCATCCGGTGACCATCGGTAAACAGAAAACGTTTTGCGGCGCTTTGCACCGTTAGAAACATCTACTTTCTCGCCTTTTTGCATTTTCGAGTTTTTAGGAAGGGTAAATTCAGCCATTTCTTAAGTCTTTCGCTCAATCTTGAACACGTCCAGATTCTAAACGCTTTTATGGGCTTTGTTAAGGCGTTTGTAGATTTTTTTTTTGTATTTCAGCAAGATAAATATTTATTTTTTGTTCATAATCTATGACTATACTCTTTAGCGTAACATCAAGAAGGGGCAAATTATGGCTTTAACTATTGTAGATATGACTGGCGATGGAATCTGGCCGGAAATGTCAAAATTAATTAGAGAAGAGCTTATAGCACCATTCTTTGATGTGGACTGGAAAATCCATGATATCAGCCTTACCGCACGCGACAAGACAAACGATAAAGCTCTGCAAGATGCTATTGAAGATTTGAAAACACATAAAGCCGCGGTAAAAGGCCCCACAATTACGCCTAATGTCAAACAAACCCAAGAAATGGGTTTAAGTAAACAATGGGGCTCTCCGAATGGTATATTGCGCCGTGCGATTAACGGTGCCGTGATTATGCGCACCCCCTTAATGGCCAAGAATTTAAAAACAAACGCACCTGCTATGGTAGGAGTGACCATTGCACGTCAAGCCGTGGGGGGTATTTACGGCGCTCCAAACGTCTCTATACCAGGCAATGGCACTTTAACAATGGTCTATATTGATGAAAAAGGTAACGAGCAAGAACTGGCGAAGCGCGACGTAGAAGAAGGTGTCGCCATGCTTAGCACAGAAACAGACTCTTCAATCCGCGATTTTGCACATGCTACCTTCAAACAAGCTATTTCCATGAGAAAATCTGTTATTTTGGCTACTAAACAGACAATTCTTCCAATCTATGACGGGCGCTTTGTTGAAATTTTTGAAGATGTTTTCAAGGAATATGCTGAAAATTTTGAAAGCAGAGCCTTGGAATTCTACCCTAGTGAACTTATTGATGCAGCAGTATCAAAAATCCCGCAAGGTAAAACAAATGGCTTTATTTTGGCCCTTAAAAATTATGATGGAGATGTCACCTCTGACCAAGTGGCGGGAGAGCACATTTCTCTAGGTATGATGGATTCAACATTGGTGAGTGCAGACGGAACACTGCTTGCCGACCCACCACACGGCACCGCGCCTGATCTGGATAAATTCTGGCACGACGAAGGCAAGCTGGTTGCCAATCCAACCGCCTATATTTTTGCTTATGCCGAAGCCATCCGTCATAAAGCAGATCTTGAAGGCGATAGCCCAACTGTTAAACGCGCCATGGCATTAAAAGAGGCAACATTGGCCACAATTGAGACCGGGTGCATGACAGGTGACTTGTCAAGTTGCATTGAAGGTGTTGAAGCCAGCACAGCGCAGGAGTTTGTAGCAAAAATCAGAGAAATCATGAAAAAATCTCCTGAGCACACGAAAGCCGCTTAAGATTGTTTCCGGCACCAGAAATTATACATACCAATAAATGTATCTGGATTTTCTAATTCGAATTTGTCCCATTTTTCAAGATCAAGTAAGTCTCTCTCATTGGGATGTTTCTTTAAAAACCTGTTTTTTGCATTGTTAAAATTCATCCCTGAAAATCCTAAAAACTCGAGAGATCCGGCACTAATTATTTTCTGCAACTGATTTATTTCAAAGCAATTCTCTTGGACGCTGAATAACATGTCGCGGGTCATAAAGGCATTATAAAAATCTGTATACTCTTCCATTTTATGATAAGGATGATCCGCAGGAAGAGAAAAAATATAGCGCCGCGCAGCTTTTATCCCGTTAATATCAGGGTTCAGCCCCATCTTAATCAAATCTTTTTGGCACGCAGAAATATAACGGCGCGCAGCCTTACTGTATAATCCAATCTTGATGTATCCGTCCGGTTTTAAAACACTCAGAAGACAATCAAGACCTTGCTTTGGACCCTTTATGTGATTCAACGCACCAACAGAATGAATAACATCAAAACTTTTTCCCAGAGCACTTACATCCAAAATGTCACAACTGATAAATTCAAGATTCCGAATTTTAAATTCGTCGGCCTTATACTGGGCATAAGACAGATTAGAAGGATTAGTGTCCATTCCCGTTACGTGGCAAGCCGGATAAGAAAGAGCTATATTTATGGGATAAGCACCCGTTTGACAGCCCGCAATCAAAAAATCTTTTTTGAAAGGCATATCATCGAAAATGACTTCTTCAATATCATCCTTGTGAACGGCGTTCAAAATATGCCATCTCGGATAAGGGTTTTCCTCGTATTGACTGCACACATCTTTGGATTTTTTATTATCAACATCAGATAAAAATTTCATTTTAGAGAAATATTTTTTATGCGATTTTGGCTCAATAATCTGCTGCGCAATTATGGGCTTCAACACTCCTCTACCTGAAATAGGTGAAAACATTCTGGTTAACGATAATGCCAGCTTTTCTAGAGAATAAAGGGGTACATAGGACGCAATCATAGCTACATCCAAAACCTCTAATTCACCTAAATCCTGCGCTAAAAATTTTTGTAAAAGTACTTCTTCTTCTTGTGAAACCTCAAAAACATAAGAGTTGTTAAAACAACATTGAGCCAAGGATACAGAAAGTTTCGAGTACTTTGAAATTGATGATTTTATGGCTAGATTTTTATGCTCATAAGAAAATTCCAATAAAAACCGTCTACAGTAGGTCAAAAATCTCTCAATCCTCATATCCGGCACAGTTTTTAAAACCATGCCATAAATCAGTATGTCGGAGAAAACAGACTCTCGCTGATCAAAGGAAAGTGACTCTACCCATATTTTAAAATCTTGGTATCCTTTAGAAGTGATCTCCTCGAAATTAAACTTCGAAGTATCATGAAGAAAATCAATCCAAACCTTGGTAACCAAGTCAATATTTAAACCGTCAGGCCTTATGATAAGCTTTAGAAAAGCAGTAGCAAGGAGATCAGAAGCTTCGATTTTGTCTGCCATGAACATAGAATATAACAGGTATTCTTTGGCAAAACTGTGGCCCGATTTCAAGATCAAAACCTTTGCAAAACACTCTACTGCCTGAGAATAATTTTCTTGTTCGTAAAATACTGTTCCGGCCAAAACCTGCGCCTTTGCAACCGTTGGATAGGCCTCTTTCAATTGCTTGCTCAAGGACAGTGCTGTATCCGCTTTGCCTTCAGCAACAGCAGACTCAATCTCCTCAATATCTCTAAAAATTTTCAAATTTATTTTTCTCTAATATTTTAATTTTTAATATTAGGTTTTTAATACACTCGTTCTTTGGGGGGTATCGGCTCAATTTCATTTGTAAGCGTGGTCATAATCACCGGACGATAGGATATCTTTGTATTCCCCTTGTCATCGACATGGGTAATAGTATGTTTCATCCAGTTCTTATCATCACGATCTGGAAAATCCTCGCGGGCATGAGCCCCTCGTGACTCCTGTCTGTTCGCGGCAGAATGCATAGAAGCAACAGCCTGCCCAAGAAGATTATCAAGCTCCAAAGTTTCCACAAGATCCGTATTGAATATTAGTGATCGGTCCTTAATACCAAGATCAACCTTACCGGCAAAACATTCGTTAATTTTTCCAACCCCCTCGTTGAGAACATCGCCAGTCCGAAATACAGCCGCATGGTTTTGCATTGTTTTTTGCATTGAATCGCGTAATTCCGCAGTTGATGTGCTGCCAGATACATTCCTAAAGTGGTCAAAGCGATCGATTGCCCTTGTTCCATCTCCGCCCGGTCTGTGCGGTGTGCCCGGCCGCACTGTTTCTGCCGCAGTGTGTGCCGCCGCACGACCAAAGACAACAAGATCAAGAAGCGAGTTAGAACCCAAACGGTTTGCTCCGTGTACAGAAACACATGCAGCCTCTCCAATAGCCATTAAACCGGGAACAACTGCATTTGGATTTGAAGACGTTGGATTAATGACTTCGGTTCTATAATTCGTCTGAATACCGCCCATATTATAATGCACCGTTGGCAAAACGGGGATAGGCTCGCGTGTCACATCAACTCCGGCAAAAATGCGGGCACTTTCAGCAATACCGGGCAGACGCTCCTGAATAATTTCAGGTTCTAGGTGCATCAGGTTCAAGTGAATATGGTCTTTATTTTCACCAACACCACGACCTTCATTAATTTCAATCGTCATGGAACGAGAAACAACATCGCGTGACGCAAGGTCCTTGGCTGACGGTGCATAGCGCTCCATAAAACGTTCGCCTTCAGAGTTCGTCAAATAGCCGCCCTCACCGCGCACACCTTCTGTTATAAGACACCCGGCACCATAAATACCAGTGGGGTGAAATTGTGTGAATTCCATATCCTGCAAAGGAATACCGGCGCGTAAAACCATACCACCACCGTCACCCGTGCATGTATGTGCAGAGGTACAGGAAAAATAAGCACGACCATATCCACCCGTCGCAAGAATGGTTTGATGCGCCCTGAAACGATGTAGCTTGCCGGAGTCGAGATCCCACGCCATAACACCTAGACATTGCCCATCATCCGACATGATGAGATCAAGAGCAAAATACTCGATAAAAAATTGGGCCTGATGTTTAAGGGCTTGTGTATATAATGTATGCAAAATAGCATGACCGGTACGGTCCGCAGCTGCACATGTTCTTTGCGCCGTCCCTTTTCCGAAATGCGTTGTCATCCCGCCAAAAGCACGCTGATAGATTTTTCCTGCAGCTGTACGGCTAAACGGCACACCGTAATGCTCAAGTTCTATGATTGCTGGTATAGCTTCCCGGCACATATATTCGATCGCATCCTGATCACCAAGCCAATCGGACCCTTTGACTGTATCATACATGTGAAACTGCCAGCTATCCTCACCCATATTACCAAGCGCAGCCGAAATACCACCTTGCGCCGCCACTGTGTGCGAGCGTGTTGGAAACACCTTTGAAAGGATGGCCGTCTTCAAACCATACTCGGCACATCCAAAACCGGCGCGCAATCCAGCACCCCCAGCGCCAACGACAACAACGTCAAATTCGTGATCTACAATTTCATAAGTTTCTGACATTCCTGACCTATCCCGTGAAAGCAATTTTCAATATGCTGAATATGCACGCCACCGCCAGAGCAAATAAGAAAATTTTCTGCCCGATGAGCTTCATCATTTTAAGCCACTCGGTTGATATATAATCCTCTACAATAACTTGAGACCCAAGTTTGGCATGATAAAAAACAGAAATGACAAGCAAGATCATCAGTATGGCATTCAGAGGCTGACCGAGCCAATGCGTAAACTGTTCATGAGAAGCTCCTTGCAAACTTAAAACCGACCAAATAAGCCAAATGATCAGAGGAATATTTGCAAGCGCCGTAATTTTTTGCTGCATCCAGTGATCCGCACCTTCATGGGCCGAGCCTAAACCTTTGGCTTTTTTAAGCGGCGCTACAAACGCATGATTTTGATTTTGTCCTGACATTTTCTTACTCCGCAAAAGCTCCGTTCGCAAACAACCATGTTAAGAGAGTCAGCAGGATTGCAAACATTAGTACATAAAAATTCGAGCGCATGGCGCTGGCTTTACCAAAGTTTTTGCCCATGTCCCAAACCATATGCCTAATACCATTACACATGTGGAAATACAAAGCCGCCGACCAAAGGAACAAAACAACTTTTCCCGGCATCGTCATGGCCATACCCATAATCAAATCATATTCCGTTTTACCCATCGCCGCAGCGACAAGAAATGCTGTAACTAGCACTGTTCCAGCGACAAGAGCCGCCCCCGTAATTCGATGAGTAATCGACATCAGGGCCGTGAGCGGTAACTTATAGACTTGAAGATGTGGAGAAAGGGGTCTTTGCACCGATCGCATTGTTTGAAAACCTTTTTTTCTTATCTTTTCGGACAATAGTGTAATGGATGAGAATAGAAAGGCAATGGCTAGTTCAAAGATAAAAACAATATTTTTCTTGCAAAAATACAGCCAAGACTTTAGTAACTTTGTTCTTAATATTAGCAAAAAAGTAAAATATTATAATTATTGAGTTTCTGGAGAGTACGCTATGGGTATTGTAGATCAAACCATAAAATCAGATTTGGACGCAGAAGGCATTCTTCTTAACCGCGGAATTAGCCCGACTACCGCCTCAACCCAGTTGAACAGAAACCTGCTCTCTGCAAGTAGAAAAAGCTACAATCTTGGTCAAGGCGCAGAAACTGAAAAACCCGATGCAGTTTATGCTGCTATTGAACCCAGAACAATAGATGGTGATGGATTTAGCCATGTGTACCCTAAACGCGGCGTTGGTGGTTCAGAAAGAGCTAAAAAATCAGCAGCAGGAAAAGTGAACCGTTATTTTGGTACAAACGTAGACGCAGGACATGTCTTTGTTTTGCCAACCCAAGGCCGCGCTGTTCTAAAAGCAGCAATTACTGCTCAAAACGGATTAGCCGATGAAGGCGCCCAAGAACTAGGCATTCCACAATATCATTGGCCGATGTATGACGGGATGATCAGAAGTGCACGCGGATCATCAGCATCAGAATACCCGAACCCGGGCCCAGACGGAGACTTTAGTTCTCAAACATTTAGTGGTGTTGATGCTTTACAAGGCATTATTGTTAACGGACAGCATAATCCAACAGGTAAAATCTATCCCCTATCATGGCATGTAGGCTTTATGGATTATGTAGAAACAGTAAACAAACAAAGAGTATCCGAGAGTAAAAAACCAATCATGGTTATGTATGACATGCCCTATTTCCATACGCTCGAAGCTAACCCGGATGCTGATATCGAAGCAGGTGAATGCTACTATCAGGATGCTGGCCTAAAAGAAGCAATGGAAAAAGCAGGTGACACACCATTCATAGGAATTATTCCCGGAACAAAAGCATGGGGTACTGCAAACCCCGGTATGACCATAGTTGTCATGAATGACGCTGCTAAAAAAATTCTTGAACAAGAATTGATGCAAAGCTTTGGCCTAGCCGGACTAGATGAATATTTTGAATATATAGCGGACTTTTTGGGACCGGAATTCGATCAACCTCTTCTAGAACACGAAGCAAAATTAAGAAATAAGTACAAGGCAAATAATGTTGCCCTACAAAATGGCTTGGAAGACGGGAATGTCGTCAGTCTTGTTGACGGTGACGCAGGCATGACCAGTCTTCTTGAACTTGATCTTGATTATTTCTATGGCAAGACAGTGCATGGAGATGTTACTGGCGACTATGAAATCAGTGACATGAACGATATTGTTGAGTTTTTGGCTTTGAACTATGGTGTTGTTACAGTTAACAATGGCAAAAGAGAAGGGAAGGGATATTTAAGACTTGCAAATGCTCTGGGCCCAGAAAAATATGCTGAGGCGGTTCCCCTTCTATGTGAGGGTCTCAATGAAATTACTCATGCAGTTCCTCCTTCGCATGATCTCGAGCCTAGATCAGAGCATGATGACCTACAGGGCGGGCCGGGCTAAAAAATCCTATTCTTGATTTGAAAATCATGTAAACTTTGGTTTGAGTGAATCACTATTACCAGCCAAAGGACCCGTAACCATGACTCAAGACACGGTCAGTAACAGCAAACTTTCCATGTTCCGTTGCATGATTGCAATAGCACATGCAGATGGCATTTTTTGTGATGCCGAGCGTGACTATATGCGCACCATGATGGCAAAACAAAACCCTCCTTTAAGCGAAGATCAGTCCGCAACACTGGAAGATGATATGTCTACTCCCCAAAATATTGAAGATATCCTTCCACATGTTGATCACCCCGAGCATCGCGGACAAGTTGTCTACTTTGCGCGCCTTATGGCCTATAAGGATGGAGAGCTACATCCAAACGAAGATGATTTGGTTGAACGTTTGCACGCAAATGCAATGGGCAATATTGATATGGATGCGCTTCGTGCCGACGTACAGAAAGCTGTTGCGCTCAATATGGAGGAGTATAACGAGATGATTGAAGAAATGAGTCTCAAAAACACTATGTTCCGTGCTTTTGATAGAATTATGTCCTCGATGGGAATTGATCTGTCCAGTAATTAAGCAGCGGCTTTTACGGCTTTGCTAATTAAAAGCTCTGCTATTTGAACCGCATTCAACGCGGCGCCCTTACGCAAATTATCACTGGTACACCAGAAATTAAGCCCGTTTTCAACACTGATATCCTCACGAATGCGGGAAACATAAACATCATCTTCGCCCTGAATTTCTTGCGGCGTTACATATTCCAGATCTTCATTGTCCAGATCAACAACTGTCACACCGTCAAATTCACGCCATAGTTCGCGTGCCTGCGCGGCTGAAAGTTCCTTTTCCAGTTCAACATTAATCATCTCGGAATGTCCAATAAACACAGGAACACGAACACAAGACGCACAAACTTTAATACTCGGATCAAGAATTTTCTTGGTTTCGACAACCATTTTCCATTCTTCTTTGGTCATACCATCATCCATAAAGCTATCGATATGCGGAATGACATTAAAAGCGATTTGTTTTTGGTAAACAGCCGGATTAGCAACTGCATTCATGTATACGCCTTTAGTCTGGTTGAACAACTCATCCATTGCCGCTTTTCCAGAACCTGACACAGACTGGTATGTACTAACAACGACACGCTTTATTGTTGCGGCATCGTGTAACGGCTTTAATGCAACCACCATTTGAATAGTTGAGCAATTTGGATTAGCAATGATATTGCGTTTTGTATGCTCTTTAATAGCGTCCGGATTAACTTCTGGCACGATCAAGGGCACGTCCGGATCCATACGAAAATGACTGGTGTTATCAATAACAACAGCACCGGCTTTTGCCGCTATGGGAGAATATTTTGCAGACACTGCCCCACCAGGTGAAGAAAGAACAATATCAACACCTTTAAAGTCATATGTAGCAAGGTCTTGGACCTTGATATCAGAATCTCCAAAAGAAACCTCTTTGCCAACAGATCGGCTTGACGCCAAGGCAATAATATCATCTACAGGGAAATCGCGCTCATGCAAAATGTTCAGGATCTCATGCCCGACATTTCCCGTAGCGCCTGCAACCGCAACTTTATAACCCATTTTTATTCTCCTGATCAATTCGTTTCTATGGATATCAGAAAGTCTGTGATACTCTAATATACGCATATGTTGCAAGCATGTTCTCACCTTATTTCTCACCTGAATGTCCTCTCAAGACAATGGCACAAAAGAAAGTTACATCTACAACGGTAAAGAAACCCGTTAAAAAGGCTTCTCAAAAGATAGTAGCCGAACTGGAAAAGGCGGTTGCCGAGGCCGACGCTCTTGCACAGCAAAAATCAAATTTTCTTGCCACAATGAGCCATGAAATCAGAACACCGATGCAGACCATCTACGGTCTTTTGGAACTTATTGAGCTTGAAAAGCCTGACGAAAACGTAGCGTCCATGGTAAAAACCGCCCAAAACGCCGCAAGCGGCCTTCTAGAAATTCTTGATGATGTTTTGGATGTTGCCAAGATCGACGCAGATGCTATGGAACTGGACATGTTTGAAGTTCCAGTGCGGCTTTTGGTGCGCGGGATGTTAGAAGCTCTCTCCGTAAAAGTTCGTGGCGCACATGTGCAATTAATAGACGATATCCAAACAGATGTACCTTTTGTTGTCAGGGGTGACCCCAAACGTTTACGGCAAATTTTGATGAATTTATGTGGAAATGCTTTAAAATTCACACATGATGGAAGTGTAACCGTCAAAGTAACTACAAACATCAAGCATATAAAAAAGCCAAAAGACGGGCTTGGTTTACGTTTTGAGATCGTGGATACAGGGATCGGAATGAGTCAGGATGTTTGCGATAGGCTTTTTCAGTCCTTCACGCAGGCCAATAACACAACCTCAAGAAAGTACGGGGGAACAGGATTAGGATTATCGATTGCCAAAAAGCTGGTTGAACTTATGAAAGGGAAAATAGGGGTTGATAGTGTTGAGGGTAAGGGTTCTACATTCTGGTTTGAGATACCAACACAGGAAGTCAGCACTGATGAAAGCACCATAGAGCTGCCTGATCTTGAGGGTATTTCCGTCCTTTCAGTTGAAGATCACCCTCAAGGAGCAAAAGAAATCATGAATTCTCTTCGATCAATGGGCGCAAAAGTTGAAAGCTGCTCCACCTGTGAGGAAGGTTTAAGACTGGCTACAACACATCCTTTTGATGTCGCTGTTATAGATCAAGGCCTCCCGGATGGTCTGGGATTAAACCTTATTAGAGACATTTTGGACCTCAGACCCTTCACTGGTATTGTAATGTATACTGTTCGCGATGATATCGGTCTATCACATAGCCTTAACTCGCTCGGCGCTACTTTTCTTACAAAACCAGCCAGCCGCGCGGGGCTCGGTGAAGCTGTTAAAAACTCTGCGCGTAAAAACGTCGGCGTTATTGAAGGGCCAACACGCCTTTTGATTGCGGAAGACACAGACAGTGTGCGTGATATTTTACAACGACAACTCAAAAGTTTAGAGGTTGAGGCCGACTTCGTTGAAAATGGAAAAGAAGCACTTAGACTTCTCAAAACAGGAAAATACGGCATAGTTTTTACAGACTTACATATGCCCGAAATGGATGGCTACGAACTTACAAAAACCATTCGTGACGAAGAAAACAATACAAAAAGACATTTTCCGATCATAGCACTCACAGCGGACGTACAGATGGCACAGCGCGAAACTTTCATGCGGCACGGCTTTGATGAATGCCTTCTCAAGCCTGTTTCTTTAGGGCAATTGAGGGGGCTTTTAGTACGCTGGAGACTTCTGGATGAGGCAAATGTTATTCCGTTCGCAACAGAGGGATCTAAAAGTAAAAATCTCGGGAAAACCTCCAAGCCAATTGATCGTAATTGTCTTGTTGAAAATATAGGAACATTGGATAGCACCACCGTTGAAATGATGAAAATGTTCGTTGATATGACAGCGCCTATGATCGTAAAGATAGAGCTCGCGCTACAAGAAAGAAATATGCGCCAGCTTTCAGAACACGGTCATAGCCTTAAAGGAGCAGCAAGATCAGCCTGCTGCAACATATTAGGCGATTTAGCTTCAAAACTTCAGGATGATGCGGAACAAAGCAAAGATTGTGCAATGCTTGTGGAAGATATTATTTCTGCTTTCAAGGACGTTATGCGGGATGTAAAAACGCTTGAAGAGGAATTTCAGTAGAAATTTTTATGGGCAGGCCGCTTCGTCACTGTCGGCATCACCGTTATATTCTGCAGAAGCACCAATCCTCATCCGCACACGAAAACACGTATAACCGGATGGACATTGCACCTCTGCAGGTGCATCGCTGTCTAGGTCTATTGCGCCACCGGAAGCATCAATTATATCAGACTCACATTCACCAAACTGATCATCAAGTTTTTGAAAAGCAGTATCAATGAATGCATCTGTCTTATTTGTTTGGATCCAGAAAAAAATGCCATCCACACCATTGTAATACTGCCAATCTTCGAACAAATCAGGTGCAGGTGGTAAAAATTTATTGGATGTCCCGCCAAATATTAGCTCATGGTTTTCATCATTACTTCCTGGATTACCTGGACATCTAATATCTTTTACAAGACGACCAGCTGTAGGACCAATGGTTGCTGTGTTGAAATGCGTTGAATTGGGCTTAATTGGAAAGTTTCTGCTAGCTCCCGTATCTGTTCCACTGCCAGATATATCAATACTCTTATCACCCTTTTTATAGGACAGAACACATTCCTGAATTGCAGACCGAATTGTATCAATCTGCCCCCTAATTTCGGAAATCGCCCTAAAGCTATTCTGAGAAGAAGTCTGTTGGCTGGATGGCTGCATAAAGGTAAAAGTCAGAGCAGCCAAAAGAGCGATCGCAATAAGAATGTATACAAGCGCGCTACCTCGCTCGCATTCTATAACTTTTTTTTCTTGAAAATAACTAAACAAAAAAGAGTTATCTTTCGACAATAACATGGTAATACACATAATCACCTGGGCCAGCATTCTGGAAACATCCGAAAGGTTGACCATCAAAGGCCCCTGAACCGTCATCAATGTCTGGTACATCACCAACTGGAAGGGCGTAATCCGCTACTCCATTGTCAAACATACGGTCACCATAATCACCTGATCTATCCGCATTTAAAACAGGTATTGTGGTTCCCAATCCATATTCAACATTGATCTTTGAGCATATAGACTGCTTAACCCCTACAAGATAAGCAATGATGTCATTGCCACCTGCTCCCGCCAAACCAATATCAGGAATTTCTAATTCACCGTTAAAAACCCAGTTCCCTGCAAGGCCATCTACCATTATATCACCAGGAGCTTGAATATATGTTGCGCCGCCACCTGATGGATGAAAAACACCTATGCCAGTGGAATCAAGTGTTCCATATTCTGAAGGCCTGTTGAACCTGATCTCGTCAATTGATCTGCCACCAATAATCATACGCACAATTGATGTGCTCACTGCTGCTGGATATTGCGTTATCTGTGCGCTGCTGATTAAATTTGTTTCCGAACTTGCGTCTCCTCCACTCGATCTTGTCGAAGAAGTCACCGCGTAAGAAAGTGCCGCGAACAGAGCCACTGCTATTAAAATCAAAAACAGGACATTCCCATCTTCATTCGTATTTTTATAAAAGTTTTTGTAATAAGAACGCATTTTCAAATCTCTCTTCACAGTCAATAAATAAATTGCCAGTCTCCTATTTTTCAACAGAAACACTGTTAATTTTAAGCGAAGCTGAAAGCGGATATTGTGGGCATTCTTTACCAACACACAGCTTTTCAACATCAACGCGCCAACCAAGTCCGCCGTTTTGAACATGTCCTATGGCTTCACGGAACTGCCCATATTGGGCGGTCGACTTTGCACGTATGATAATATTGGATGAATTTCCTTTTATTTCAAGACCTTTATATATTTCCTGCAACTCATCCACAAAGTCTTTTACCTCGGCCGCAGCAACAGGCTTATCTTGTATTTTCGGAACATTCGGCAAAAGAGCCTTTGCTTCGTCCCTATTCACTGACAATTCGGCAAACTCTTGCATTTTTACTGTTGTAAACAACCCTGCTGCTGCTGCCACGCTCCAAATAACAGCAGTCAAAACTAAAAGTGACTTGTTAGTGTTCTGCGGCAGTTTTTCCAGAAATACGTTCATATCGTCCATGGCCTTAGGGCTCACGTACTTATTGAGCGATCTCCAATCAAAATCCTTTAGTGCCTTGATGTCCATGACAAACCTTACTTTTTACCTTCGATTCTCACATGATCGCCCTTCTCGGGACCTAAAACTTTCGGGGCAGAAACACGTGCTCTGCCTGAGGCAATCTCACGCAAAGTTGTATCCTCTATGGCAGTGTTTGCAAGCCCCTGGGGTACGATTGCGTTCCATTCAACACGATTTCCAGAAACCTCGTATCGAACGAGATATCCGTTTGACAAGGCAACCTGATCCAAAAGCTGCTGAACCCTAACCATGTGTTTGATGGAATCACTTTGCATCACATTAGCAGCACTTTCAACAAGATCTAGTGAAGCCTGATCAGTCTTTTGCTTAACCTCTTCCAAATCTCGTGATACATAGCCGATTGATATCAAACTTATAAACAATGTTAGTAAAATAATCATGTTTACAACCAAGCCCGAAATAATGAGCATACGCACCACTGCCCGGGACAACTTTTCGGTTCGTAACACACGATTGCGCCATGGCACAACATCTGCAACACTGGGGTTTACCGTAACAAAATTTGCATCCATACTTTGAACACGGGGTAATATGGTCCTTGAAGCGCCGAGAAATACCTGCATGCGCCCTGTTTCCGGATCCCACCGTAGAGCAGATGCAACGCCCTCCTGTTCATATAGGTAGACTGTCTCTTTGTCCCAATACTCACTGTTACCAGGCAACGCTGCTATCAGGGGACACCAGCTGTTTGGATTTGATGCTAAAGATGCCGAAGGACAGGCAAGATACCAAACACGCCCTTCATCAACTGAATAAGCATAGTTAATTTTCTCTGTTCCACAGGCCTGTGACGCAGCATTCCATACAGCCTCATCCTCAGATCCCGGAATATGAGGCAAAGAACCCCCTACAAGATCCTGCGGCAAATAAGGACTTAAGTTTGATTTGAATTCCTTGCTTTCACCCGCCAGAAAATCAGCCGCACCAGGGCGCGGACGAGATGGTGCTTTTTCAGACTTTACTGAAACATTTTTATCTTGGTTTTGTGTTTCTAAAACTGCCAATTTACATTGCCCCCTGCATTAGACCACCCATCATCGAATCCATACTCATATTCATCACCGTAAGGGCATAAATTGCACTACCGAAAGCTATCGCCAAGAATAAGCCCGTTACGGCAAAGGCAATCCAAACAATAAGCTTGTGTCTGGTTTTCGCCGCTGCAGAACGCATCTCGGCAATCGATACCATCACTGTAGCAACTTGTCCTAGGTCAGACAAGCCTGCAATTTCAAGCCTCTCGCTTCTGGTTAAGGGCGCACGATCAAGAGCAGCACCCAAACCAACGCCTCGTCCCAAATTATAAGAAGCTTCACGCCAATAAGCCGCAACATCAGGTGATGCAGAGGCGTCCGCAGATTGCTCCAACGTATCATCAATAGGAACACGTCCCTGAAGCATTCTTGCTGCTGCCATCATAGAATCGGCAAAGGCCAAGTCCCGTAAGTAAGCCCCTATCAGGGGAATTTTGCGCACAACTCTTGCTGTTGGCCAGTCTTTCTTACCTCGATTTAGCCAGAAGGACACTATACACCAGACCATAAAGACACCTGAAGCAACAGCAGTCCATATTAAAACATCCCATGTCAATTCAAGATTATTAACTACATATTCAAATTTCTCTCTCTCTGCTCCTTCACTGGGCTTATTATCTCTAAACCACCCTAAAACCATGTCTTTACCAGCCCAAAGAGATGTAACAATAGAGAACACATCAAACCCAAGCCATGACATTGTTCCCAAAATGGCTCTCGTATTTTTGCGTTTTTGGGTAATGGACTGTATAGCATGAGGTATACCCTCTGCCAGCCTGTTAGCCCGCTCAGAACCGGCTAGAATGGCGATTGTACCATGGTCGAAAATGTTAAGCGCTTTAAGAGCGTCAATAACGCTTAAGCCTCTCGAAAGCGCTTCACGAGCAGGTGAAAGAATATTTTGCCTTCTTGGATTTGTTTCAGCTTGAATAATCTTCCAAAGCGCAACCCCCGGTGATGTCGAGGTCGACCTAAATTGAATCCCACGCAATAATTGGACTTGCCACCAAGTAGATCGGGCCAAAACTCTTTCTAAAGGAGAGCGAGAGTAGGGGCGCACATTTAAAACATACCCCCCTTTTTTAGTAATGGCGGCACGCACATCGTCAATCGTAGGCAAGTAAAAAGACTCCGTAACCTTTTTCGGTCCAGACGTAGTCTCATACGCGATCTCTGCAAGCCATTGCTGCATGGTATTACCACCTAAAAACTAAAGGATACGCAGTGTTATTCTTCAAGATAAGAAAGTGCTGCTTGAGGATCTACAAGACCGGAAACGACGAGGTCAACCAACCCCTCACGGCGCGTGTGAACCACAACACCTTCTTCATGTAATACATTATTCACATTACCTATTAAGGCTTCGTAAATATTATTACGATGACCGGGGCCTAAAGTGATAATAAGTGCGTCCAATAGAAGTGTACGCCCTGAAATTCCTGTACGTCCGCATAAATCGCAGCCGCTTGTGTTGTGTTTTTTAACTTCAATATTTTCCTCAACACCAAGCTGATCAATGCCTTCTTGATCGAGAACATCAGATATCTTCATTTTATGCCCACACCCTTGACATAATGTTCTTACAAGGCGCTGGTTTAGTATCGCACCAACCTGTTGTGCCAATGTATAAGTTGAAGAACGCTCACGCTCGGCAGGCATGAGAGAGCGCAGCCGCTCAAAAGTCTGAAGCGCAGTATCCGCGTGCACTGTTGAAATCACAGTATGTCCGGATTCCGCAGCACGCAAAGCCGTTTCTACTGTGTCTGAATCGCGCATCTCCCCAATTACTATGTAATCCGGATCATGACGCATCGCAGCGCGAATAAGGTCCGCAAATTCACCCCCAACCATCCCCGGCCTTACTTGCCACTGAGTTGCATAGCGCAACTCATATTCAATCGGGTCTTCAATGGTCAAAACATGTCGACGACGCCGATCTATTTGCTGTACGCACGCATACAATGTCGTGGTTTTACCAGAACCAGTCGGTCCGGAAAGTAAAATGAGCCCGCCTCCGCCCTTAATTTCAGGCGATAAAAGTCTAGAAAGATAGTCCGCAACATCTTCATGACGACGAAATAAGTCATCAAACCCCTTCAAAGATGCACGATCCAGAAGACGCAAAGTCAGCTTTTCACCGTCTTGTGCTTGAGGGCCGGCAGCCACACGTACATCAATAGCACGACCCTGCCATTGAAACCCAAAACGACCATCTTTTGGCGTCACCCTATCCCCGAAGTTAAGACCCGCATCACGCTTCAAAAGTGTTGTCAAACGGGCCATAGCATCGGCTGGCAACAGGTGCATTGGTATCAAATCACCATCAATACGATACTGTATCCAGTTTGGCGCTTCCGGGTTATTATCTTGTAAAAGGTGAATGTCAGAAGCCCTCATTTGCAAAGCTTCTGCCATCATATCTCTTTGAAACTGGTTTAATAGAAGTCCATTATCCACGTCACCCATCCAAAGAGAGAGTGTTTTTTCACAACGATCAGCTGAAAGATCGTGAACAGATCGCAAGGTATCAACAAGTTCCTTACGGTCCCACATTTCTGATTCAATGCGTTCAACATGAAAACCGCTTCGATTTGCCGTAGAAATAAGTGTTTCAACTTGCCTTTCATTTAAATCGTGTAAAGGCGCAATTTTAAGAACACTATCTTGCAATGCAATAAGGTGAATACTAAGCGGAAGCCAAGCTTGCACTGGCAAAACGGCCCTGAGTTGGTCACCTGTGGCTCGATCCTTAATCCCTTCATCATCAAGATCGGAAATAGCAGCAGCTCCGGCCATATCCAAAAGCTGTTCCGTAGAGCGTCCTATGCCCTGTTCCAGCATAAGTGCTCTTTCCCGTTGCACCATATCAAGATAGCGTTCGCGACCCTCACTCTGTCTTTGACGACGGCGCTTAAATACACGCTCTCTTATAGAGCTTTCTGATCGTTCATTTTGATCTATCGACGAACTTTCGGACATATTGCCTGCCTTAATTTCCCTGTGTTAATTACCTGACTCAGAAGCAGTCGGCGATAGAGCCGTGCTACTTGATTGTCCTGCAATTCGGTTAAGAGAAGATAAAGATCTATCAAAAAGTAGCAAAACACGATCGACACCATTAAAAAACTCAATACCGTTTTGCTGAATATGTACATCCCACACAACACCACCTAGCATGATTTGTTCGTTATCATATATTAATCTGCTGCCTCCTGGCCCATTAACAATTGCCCTTTTCGCAGAGAAAGAGGTTATCTTAAGCCCATCCAGAGCGCTCGCAGCATTAGCAACGGCAGGAAGTTTAGACTTGGATTTTGTTACATTTGAATTTTCTCCCGAAGCCACATCACTGTTACTAATAACTCTTGTTGGCTCGGCCTCAGACAATACAATCGCCTTTTGATCCTGACTTACTACGGAATCTGCCTCTCCTCGTACAGGAAGAACCAAGATACCCCGAGCCCCATCATGGATGACCTGAATATCATCAAGAAGCGCGCCCACACGCGCCGGAGACCAAGTCAAAGTAAGAGGGCAAGCCTCTATAGGCTCAAGGGCCAGATCAGCCGCACAGCCACCACTGCCAATCGTTAACCCGTTATCAGAGCCTGAAAGCTTTATTTCCTTGATTGTCAGGGCAGAATCTCCCGTATTAACCAGAGAAACCGTTATGGTAGACGCCGAAGATATACTATCGCCAAAATCAACCTCTGTTTGGGAAGACACCAACAACCCCTTACCTGGAACTGCATCGGGAAATATATCCGCACCATCAACTTCATCCGGCGCGTAATCACCTGACAAAGAAACACTCGAAACGCCTGTTGGTCCATCATGCTTGATAACTAAGGCTCCCGTTGCAGGCCCTTTTTGCTTTGGTGCCCACGTAACCATCGCAATACAGGCCTGCCCCGCTCTTAATTCCTCACAATCAGTATCAACAGAGTAACCGGAACGCTCTGCAGAATTTATATGAATATCCGTTATTTTCACTGGATTTGATGTAATATTTCTCAATATTACAGGCTCTACAAGAGTTTGACTCGAGGCCAAGGCCCCAAAATCAAGTTCATTGGGAATGGTCTCAATATCGCTAGACAGCTTGTTTGCAGCATCCCCATTCGGTTCTATTGATCCAGATATGGTTGCTGTCACAAGACGTGTCCGCCCACTGTGCAACATAAGCATTTCCAATCTCCAAGCCCCTGCCTGCAAGCCTTTTATAGACAATGCAATAGCACATTCCGCACCCGAAGGCAGCGGCTCGGTAGCACATTGATTCAAAGATACTGAAGCAGAAACATTCGAAGAGGGATACAGGTTGATTTTGCCCGTTTCAACTGGCTGCGCGCCCTCATTTCGAAATAGAACAACAACTTGCGCCGTTGCTCCCATGGGAACAGACCCACCATCCACATTGCCCTCTACTGGAATCAAACCAACAGCACCACCGCCTGTAACACGTGTACCAGGCTCATCAAAGCCTGGATACTGTGCGAAAGCAGAAACACTGCCCCCTAAAAAATAAAGGACAGCAAGAAAAAATATAGAATGTTTAAGACAATGCGAATGCATATATTTTGTGGGCTGTTAAAAGTACTTACTCGAAAAGTTTATAGTAGAACCAAAATAAAATAAAAATATTAAGGGATTACAAACAGATTTATACACGACTTTCCGTCAAAAAAGGCGCTGCAAACCAATTTTGCAATCAATGAGTGCAATTCGTTAATAATTTTAGTTTTCAATAATTTGGACAGGATATTCTGTAAGCGTACCGTCTGCAGAGGAAACTTGAGGCAGCGCATTATCCACACTTCTTTCATCTGTATAAACGATGACGCGGGGCTTCAATAGAAAGACCAGCTCTGTATTAGACGTACTGACCCCACGGGACGTCGGAAGAAATGGCGAGTCAAACCCCGCACCCGAGGAATCAAACTCATCATTTTCCCGCACCAAACCTGCAATAAGCAGTGAATCACCCGGTCGTATGCGTATCTGCGTTGAAAGTTCCCGCTCAGTTGTCTGCGGCAACTGTAAAACTGTGCCATCAGCATCAAAATTCTGAAACCCCCTGAACTCCTCAAGGTTAATATCAACCTCACCGTAGACCGTTGCATTATCCCAATGACTTGAGATTGCAAGAGTAAAACCAGTATCAACCGAGTCTGTTTCAGTAGAAACCGTTGTTTCACCATTGTCTGTTGATCTCGTCAATGAAGAAACATAGTTCACAGTATCTGCTGCCCGCAAACTTGCTGTAGCACCTGATAAAACTGTGATCTGGGGTTGGGATATCGTTTTTACAGCTCCATATTCCGAAATAAAATCAAATACATCGCTAGACCCGAACACCAGATCTCCAGTTGTTGGCAAACCAATACTTATGGGATTAAAGTTCGCATTAACCGCACCAGGAACATTAAGACCACTGGTAAATTTTCCAAATGTATCAATACCCTGCCAGTTTATGCCCGTTGAATTATCATTGTTAAGCGTAACTTCCCAGATATAAACCTCGAAAACAATCAAGGCCGTACTGGCTCGGACACGCTGAAAATAACGCTGTGCTAGTTCCGCTGTCCTATTTGTCGCCTCATAAATAATCGTTCTTGTGGCCTCCTCTGTAATCGGACTCGCTCCAGTTATAGCCTGCAACCCCGATGAAATATTAGCCAAAACATCTGTTTCACCGCCTATAGGAGGAACAGTCACAGTAAAAGTCTGCGTCTCCTTGATGAGCAACAATCCATCTTCAAACGAACAATACAAATCCGCAAGCCCACAAACTTTTTTTACAACATTATCAAGCGGCCCCCTCAAATTTGTAACCGTGACAGTACGCTCAAACCCGGCATCAGTTTCAAAAGCCATTGGAATTTCATAATCAGCCAGAACCAATTGCAACGCCCCTGCAACTGTCTCAGAACGCAACTCGAAGGGCCCGACATTCTCCATGGGCAAACCAACACCAGCCGCAGCTTTGGGAACGAGAACATCACTACCTAAAGGCAAGTATATAACGCTATCAGGCTTTTCATTTATAGATTCCTGACGTTGGGACGCCATGGTAGGAGAAGGCACAGAAAGATTTCGTGGAGCAGGCACATTCACCGGCGCGCACGACACCAAAACACCTAACCCTGCAAAGCAAAGCAAAGGCGAACCAAGTCCTTCTAGGAGGAAATTTTTCATAACATTAAGAACATTCATAGAACTATGACTTCAAGATCTGACAACAAACCCTAACATGTTCATTAATGTCTTGCTATGCTTAAAGTTCTAGAAATTGTTTTAATCAACCGATCTTTTTGCACAGGTTTTTTCAGTACTGCTGAGACGCCAAGCTTGCCTGCCTCACCTAAAAGATCGGGATTGTCATCACCGGTTACCAGAACAACCGGTGTCAGAATACTATCGCTTCGCAAGGACCTTATAAATTCAAAACCATCCACAGGCTCCATACGAACATCTACGATCGCTAAATTGATTTCATCCGTAAGAGTAATAAGCGCGTCTTCGCCATCGATGCATTCTTCGGTCTCATATCCCTCGTCATTGAGAAATTTGCAAATCTGCATGCGAACAAAATCATTGTCCTCAACGACCAGAATCTTGTATTTATTTTCCATAGCTCTGCCCTCAAAGTGGCGCAATTACCTACATGCATGATAACCCATAAGAATAAAGAACGTCCTAACTTTAGATAAAATGTGATATAAATTTTCTCATGACAATAGTTATTACCATCGCATGCATTTCCGTATCCCTTACTGTTCTTGGGTTTCTGGCTATTATTGATTTAAGAACGAGACTTCTTCCAAACAAATATGTCTTGGTATTCTTCGTCGCAGGATTGTTTTTTCATCTGGCGACAAACTTTAAGTTTATTTCTGTTGAAAGCATTTTATTCGGTGCACTAGCAGGCGGAGGGTTGCTCCTTGTAATCCGTACAATCGCGAACAGGATTTATAAACAAGATACTTTAGGACTGGGCGATGTAAAGCTCATGACCGCAGCAGGAGTCTGGCTAGGTGCTGATTATATCTTTCTTGCCCTCTCTATCGGTGCTTTTGCAGGATTGGTTCACGGTATAATGCATGGATTTTATCTTACAGAAAGAACCGGGGATAAAACGGATTTTTCAAAATTAACAGTGCCCGCGGGACCTGGCTTTATCTTTGGAGTTATAACCTCTGCCTTTTTTGCTTTTCATGATCTACCGAATTTTCTTCTGGACTTATTGTAAATTTCTGTGCATTTCTTGGGATCATGAAACATTTATTGGGCATTAATGCGCTATCTCCCGATGACATCCAGAATTATCTGGATCGCGCTGACTATTATGCAGACGCCCTCGCAAACGGAAAATGGGACAGAGAAAAACTACAACACAAGGTGATCCTCTCTCTTTTCTTTGAGCCCTCTACACGTACACTTACTTCATTTGATATCGCCGCCAAACGCCTTGGAGCGGATGTTGTGAACTGGAATGTTGAACTCAGTTCTCTTAAAAAAGACGAGAGTTTTTCTGATACAATAGATACACTAAGTGCAATGGGGCCAGATGCTATTGTGGTCCGTCACCATGAATACGGCGCCCCACACTTCATAGCTAGCCGCGTTAATTGCCCTGTCATAAATGCAGGCGATAGCTGGCGCGAGCACCCTTCACAAGCTCTGCTTGATGCCCTAACCATACAGCAGAATTTTGGCTCGATAGAAGGTTTAAAAATCACCATAGTAGGTGATATTGCACATAGTCGGGTCGCCTCATCCAATATGCAACTCATGACAAAAATGGGGGCTAAAGTTCGTGTTGTCGCGCCAGAGTCACTTATGCCGGAAAAATTTCCTGGTCCGGGCATAGAAAAATTTACTGTGCTTGAAGATGGTATAGATGGCGCAGATATTATATACACCATCCGCCTACAAAAAGAGCGGATGGCAAATGGGTTAATTGAATCCGATGCGGCTTACTTCAATGCGTATGGCCTAACCCATGAACGCATAGATAAAGTTGCGCCCAAATCAAAAATCATGGAAGCAGGCCCGCTCATCAGGGGTATGCAAATGAGTGATGAATTAGCGGACGATGAAGAACGCAACCTCATGAAAAAGCAAGTTGCAAACGGGATACCTACTCGAATGGCAATCCTTGATATGGCAGTAGAAGGTTAGTTTATGGACTTATCTCTGCAAGCCTTCGGCGCAATAATTTTCTATACACCAATTGCATATCTGGTCGGCAGTATCCCTTTCGGCCTGCTTCTTACGAAGATTTTTATAAAAAAAGATATCAGAGATTTAGGGTCGGGAAATATCGGGGCTACAAACGTTCTCAGAACGGGCAACAAACCGCTCGCTTTTTTTACTCTGCTTTTAGATGTCGCAAAAGGCTCCGCCATTGTGTATTTGGCCATGACAACATACAGCATTGATAAATTCTGGTTTCCACCACAACACCCTCTCTCTATTGAGACTGTCACAACGACAGTTGGTCTTGCTGCTATTTTTGGGCATTGTTTTCCTGTATGGCTAAAATTTAAAGGTGGAAAAGGGGTTGCCACAACATTAGGAGTATTGCTGGCCGCAGTTCCTATTGCAGGCTTATCTGCGTGTGGTGTTTGGCTTTTGACCGCTTTGCTTTTTAAAATTTCATCCTTCGCTGCTCTAGTGGCGGTATTAATCGCCCCCGTGGTTACATTTTTTGCCTATGGCAAAACACCTGCTGTAATCTGCAGCGCTATTACCCTACTGGTATGGACACGTCATAAAGACAACATTAAGCGCCTCCTTAAAGGTGAGGAGCCAAGAATTGGCGAAAAGAAAAATAAGGAAGAACCCGTTGCCAGAAAATCAAAATGAAATTCAAAAAGAAATAACGGAAGAAGAACGTTTTTCCTGTCTACGCCTTTTCAGAACAGAAAATATAGGGCCAATTACATACTACCAGCTCATTGAGCGCTTCGGCAGTGCTACCCGAGCCCTAGAAGCCTTACCAGAACTATCTAAACGCGGCGGACGTTCAAAACCTCTTGATCCACCACCTGAGCACGAAATCGCAAAAGAATGTAAGCTTTTACAAAAACTAGGCGGGCGGATCATCACTGTACAGGACAAAGAATATCCTCTTGCATTGACAGCCACCGAGGACGCCCCCCCTGTTCTTAGTGTGATTGGCGACATAACCCTTTTGAATAAATCATGTGTTGCGGTCGTAGGCGCCAGAAATGCATCCTTGAATGGTAGAAAATTCGCACAGAAACTTGCCACCGAACTCGGTGCTCGTGGCCAAATTGTTGTTTCGGGTCTTGCACGCGGCATTGACACAGCCGCCCATCAGGGCGGACTTGGCACCGGAACAATCGCCGTTGTAGCTGGCGGAATTGATGTAGTTTATCCGGAAGAAAATCAAAAACTCTATGAGGAAATAGCCGAAAAGGGCTTGATCGTTGCAGAAAGTAAATTCAGCGCCAAACCTTTCGCTGCTAGTTTTCCAAGGCGTAATCGGATTGTATCGGGATTATCAAAAGGCGTAGTCGTTGTAGAGGCCACAAAACGCTCTGGATCGCTTATCACCGCACGCTTGGCCGGAGAACAGGGACGAGACGTCTATGCAGTTCCCGGCTCACCGCTTGACCCGCGTGCTTCCGGCCCTAACCATCTTATACGTGAGGGGGCAACGCTTATTCGTAATGCGGATGATATAATGGAAATTCTTATGGATTTCTCAGGAAATTCTCTTCGTGAAACTCCCATGAACATTGTTAATTTTTTCCAACCACATAACGAAAAAAGTTTTGTGGAAAGTGAATCTGATACACCGGAAAATATCCAAAATTTGATCTTATCCAATTTATCCTTTACACCAATTTCTGTTGACGAATTGCTCCGGGCATGTCATGTGACTATCTCGACGCTCCAGACACATTTGCTGGAGTTGGAGCTTGCAGGACGCGTGAAACGTTTGCCTGGCAATAGAATCAGCATGTTGGATAAAGAAGAATAAAATAGGAAAAACCATTGAGTACAAACCTCGTTATCGTTGAATCGCCCGCCAAGGCCAAAACGATCAACAAATATCTCGGATCGGATTACGAGGTATTGGCGTCATACGGTCATGTGCGTGATTTAGTAAATAAAGACGGCTCGGTACTGCCCGATGAAAATTTCCTGATGAAATGGCAACTTGGCGAGCGTGCCGAAAAAAATGTCAAAGATATTAAGAAGGCTGTTAAAAAAGCCAGCGCTCTATACCTTGCTCCTGACCCGGATCGTGAAGGAGAGGCCATCGCGTGGCATATATATGAATTGCTTGCAGAAGACGGTTTGTTGGAAGGTAAAGAAGTACATCGCGTTACCTTTAACGAGATTACCAAAGGGGCCGTTCAAGAGGCATTTAAAAATGCTCGCGCTCTTGATCAACCTCTAATTGATGCCTACCTCGCGCGCCGCGCCTTGGATTATCTGGTCGGATTTAACATCTCGCCCGTGCTCTGGCGAAAATTACCTGGATCGCGCTCTGCAGGGCGCGTTCAGTCCGTTGCTCTAAGACTAATATGTGAGCGTGAAACAGAAATTGAGCTTTTTAAACCTCAAGAATATTGGACAATCGAAACACGCCATCACACTGTAGACGGCACTCCATTCATAGCACGCCTGACACATCTGGCTGGTAATAAATTGGACAAATTTGACATCGGAACCGAAGACAGCGCAAAGGCCGCTGTTGAACGTATAAAAAATAAAACGCTTTCTATACAAAAAATTGAAAAGAAACAAGTTCGACGGAATCCTCCTGCACCCTTTATTACATCATCACTGCAAATGGAAGCATCACGCAAACTCGGCATGTCTGCATCGAATACTATGCGACTTGCTCAACGCTTATACGAAGGTAATGACGCTGATGGCGGTTTTATTACCTATATGAGAACAGATGGGACCACACTTTCAGAAGACGCGGTAAAGCAATGTCGTGATGTCATTGGTAATGACTACGGCAAAAAATATCTGCCTAATGAGCCCCGTTTGTATAAATCCAAGGCAAAAAATGCGCAAGAAGCACATGAAGCCATCAGGCCAACTGATTTGTCCCGAACGCCTTCTTCAGTAAAAGGAAAACTCGAAGAAGATCAATGGCGCCTTTATGATCTTATCTGGAAGCGTACAGTGGCATCCCAAATGGAAAATGCCATTCTGGATCAGATGAAAGTAGATCTCTCAGATGGAACGGATGATGTTGTTTTACGTGCGAACGGATCGGTTATCGCTTTTGATGGCTTTCTAACTTTGTATCAAGAAGATACAGATGAAGACAATAACGATACTGACAATGAGAAAGACTCGGATCGCCGCCTACCACCTATGAACGAAGGTGAGTCTGCAAAACTGATTGATACAAAACCAAACCAGCATTTCACACAGCCTCCGCCTCGCTATAGCGAAGCATCCCTTGTTAAAAAAATGGAAGAGCTAGGAATTGGCCGCCCCTCTACATATGCCTCAATTCTTCAAGTGTTGAGAGACCGTAATTATGTGACTATGGATAAACGCCGCTTTGTACCGGAAGATCGTGGACGACTGGTTACAACATTCCTGTCTAAATTCTTTACACGTTATGTCGATTACGATTTTACAGCCAATCTGGAAGAAGAGCTCGATGCTATTGCCTCCGGTCATGTGGACTGGAAAGAAGCCCTTCGTTTATTTTGGATTGATTTCAAAGAAGCAGTAGACGGCACAAAGGACCTTACGATAACAGAGGTGATCGATCACCTTGATGCTGAGCTAGGCGTGCACTTTTTTCCTGAAGGTGATAACAGCAGAGAATGTCAGGCCTGTAAGGATCATAAAGAGCTGGAAGAAGGCCGATTGGGACTTAAGCTTGGAAAATTCGGCGCCTTTATTGGATGTTCGAATTATCCAGAATGTAAGTTTACCCGTCCTTTAATTGTCCCTGATGGCGAAGAAAATGACGCTGCAGGATTAGCAAATGAGCCTAAAGTACTTGGTGACGATCCTGGCACAGGAAGAACGGTTTCCCTCAGACGTGGCCCTTACGGTCCGTATGTCCAGATTGATCCCGCCCCCGAGGCCGTAGCAGAAATTGAAGCTGCTAATCAGGAAATAGAGAGAATACATAAATCAAAAGTTGAGCAAGCGGAAGCAGATGGTAAAAAGAAACCAAAGAAACCAAAAAAACAGGCCTTGCCAAAACCAAAAAGACAGGGACTCCCACAAGGAACAAATGTCGAAGACGTTACATTGGACATGGCTCTTGGTTTGCTTGCCTTACCCCGTGATGTTGGCACACATCCTGAAACCGGCGACATGATACAGGCCGGAATAGGTCGTTTTGGCCCCTTCCTGAAACATGAAGGTAAGTTTACATCCCTGCCTAAAGACGACGATGTCATGCATGTTGGAATGAACCGTGCCGTCGAAATTCTTGCTCTTGCTGCTGAAAAACGTGCAGCTAAAGAAGCTGCAAAGGCTAAAAAGGAAGCCGAGCAGGCAGAAAGTCCAGAAAAAGAAAAACCGAAGAAAAAACCTGCTAAAAAGAAAACGAAGAAAAAATCTTCGAAAAAGAAAAGCGCCTAATTCATGGCCGATCTTACCAAAGAAAAAATTTTTGAATTCATAAGCTCTTCCGCAACACCTGTTACAAAACGCCAGGTTGCACGCGCTTTCGGTATCAAAGGAGGAGAAAACAGGGTTGCCCTTAAACAAATACTGAAGACACTTGAAAAAGACGGATCTATTACCAAACAACCAGGTGGCATTTATACAGCCCCGGACGGCCTTCCTTCAGTAGCCGTTATAGAAGTTCACGATATCGATCTTGATGGTGATGTTTTTGCACGCCCGTTAGAGTGGGACGAAGATATAATGGGCAAACCGCCCCGTATAGAAGTTGTTCCTGATAAGAAAAACTTTAAAAATATCCGTGAAAAAAGCAGAGCACTTTGCCGCCTTTCTAAAATCAATGATAACCTTTACGAGGCACGCATTATCCGCCTGATCGATCAAGGTTCCCGTTACGAAGGCGGACAAGTGATGGGCATAGTACAAATACAAAAAAAGGGAGCCATTCTCTCCCCGACAGATAAAAAAGCAAAATATGATTTTGATATTTCAACAGGTGATTTGGAAGGCGCAACAGATGGTGATTTGGTTGCTGCTGAGGTTTTACCCTCCCGCGGCCTGAAACGAAAACGTGTGCGCGTAACCAGTGTTTTGGGTAAACAGGGAGATGTCCGCGCAATCAGTTTGATTTCTCTGCATGAAGCAGGCTTAAATGATACGTTTCCTGACTCCGTTCTAAACGAAACGAACGGCCTAAAAGTACCAGATCTAAAAGGACGTGAAGACTTACGTGATATACCGTTGGTAACGATTGACGGTGCCGATGCCCGTGATTTTGACGACGCGGTTTTCGCGGAAAGACTCGAAGATGGTTCCTATCACCTGATTGTTGCCATTGCAGATGTTGCCCATTACGTGACTTTCGGCAGTGAACTTGACCGTGAAGCACAGAAACGAGGGAACTCAACTTATTTTCCAGATCGGGTTGTCCCCATGCTTCCCGAAGCCCTATCAAACGATTTGTGTTCCCTTCGTCCCAAAGAACCACGCGCCTCTATTGCAGTACATATGTGGATTGATCAGGATGGAAAATTACTACGCTATAAATTTGTACGCGCCCTTATAAAATCTGCTGCGCGGCTAATCTATGAACAGGTACAAGCCGCCTATGACGGTCAGACAGATGATACAACTGGCCACCTTATGGATCGTGTGATCAAGCCACTCTATGAGGTTTATGGCGTTTTGGATAAAGCCCGAATAAAACGTGGCGCCCTCGATCTTGATCTTCCCGAACGTCAGATTATTATCGACGATAAAGGTAAAATGACCGGCGTTAAAAAGCGTGCAAGACTTGATGCCCATAAACTTATCGAAGAATTTATGATCCTTGCCAATGTTGCCGCTGCAACAGCACTTGAGGCAAAAAGTAAAAATGTGCCTTGCGTTTATCGTATCCACGACAAACCAAGCTACGATAAATTGGAAAGCGCACGGGATTTTCTCGAAAGCTTTGACCTCTCGCTACCCAAAGGACAGTCTATCGAACCCAGGCAAATTAACTACTTGCTGGAGGCCGCTGCTAAAAGCGAATACAGCCACCTCATATCACAAATGATATTGCGCACACAAAGTCAGGCCGTTTATTCCACCGACAATATCGGACATTTTGGTCTGGCTTTAAAAAAATATGCGCACTTCACTTCTCCTATTCGCCGCTACGCCGATTTGCTTGTACATCGCGGCCTCGTTTCTGCGTATGATCTTGGCAAAGGAGGGATCACAGAGGAAGAAAAAGCACGCATCGATGAAATAGCACAACATATATCCGAAACCGAGCGTGTATCAATGACCGCAGAGCGCAATGCGGTCGACCGTTTTACGGCCAGCTACCTCTCCAGCCATATAGGTGCCCAGTTCGAAGGCAAAATTAACGGTGTTACTCGTTTTGGCTTGTTTGTGACCCTCAATGAGAGTGGTGCAGATGGTCTAATCCCCATGAAATCCCTTGGAGATGACTACTATATCCACGATGAAAAGGCACATGCACTGATTGGCCGTAAACATGGATATATCTTCCGAATGGGTGCCCCTTTGAGCGTTGTTATCAAGGAAGCTGACGGCATTACAGGCTCATGCGTGTTCCAGTTGGCACCTGGTCAAAAAGGCTCAGATATACCTGGTATGTCTAAACCTAGAATGACACCTAGAAATCAAACCAATAAACGGCCGAACTCTACAAAAAAAGGCAAAAAACGGCCGGGACACGCGCCTTCACATAAAAAACACTAAAAGGTAAGGTTGAAATACTTGACATTAAAGTTAAAACCCTGCATAAAGCGGACTTCAGATTACTAGGAGCGAGAAAATGGCAAAGGCGTCATACGTAAAAGTGAGACTTGAAAGTGAAGCAGGTACAGGCTACCGCTATTACACGAAACGCAGCACACGCGCGGAATACAAGGTCAAGAAAAAGAAATACGATCCATGGGCCGTAAACCCTGAGACCGGGAAAAAAGGTATGCATGTTGAATTTGTAGAGAAGAAAATGCCGCCATCAAAGAAACACTAAAATAGTCGTGTTTTTAAAGACCAAACGCCCTAAACAGGGCGTTTTTTTTATTGACCGGACGATGCCTCCTCCGAGGTCACATCAGTTTGTATATCTTGGGGGTTTTCTGTCTTCTCGGGCACAGGAAGATCATCAAAAGATCTTTCTACTTCCTTATATTCATCAGGGTCAAGTTTACCCTTATTTTCGAAAACCGTACAATTCCGACCTGAATTTTTAGCCTCATACAAGCATTTATCTGCGCGCTCTAATATGGAGGAAATGGCGTGCCCTCCATTATTAATGATGGCACCCCCGACTGAGGTTGTAATGTTTAAAAAACCGCCTTCAACACTGCACGGCACAGGATCATCAGCAATAGAACGGCGCAAACGTTCTGCAACAACATAAGCACGCTCAGGCGACACATCAGGTAAAATTGCTACAAATTCTTCACCGCCCAGACGCGCCACCAAGTCAAAACTTCGCAAATTGTTTTTCATTCTTTCAGCAAACACCTGCAAAACATCATCACCGGCTTTATGGCCATGCGTATCATTTACTTCTTTAAAATGATCAATATCCATCATAATAACGCCAAGTGCTTTTTTGCTTTGTGCGTTGCTTTCAATAAGCTTTTCCAAGTGCACTTCCAAATAGCGCCGGTTATAGAGCCCTGTTAGGCTGTCTGTCAGAGCCATGGACAAACTTATTTCGTAGGTAGAACGCAATCGTTCCTGAAATCTTTTGCGACGAATTTGGGTCCGGATACGAGCGACCAGTTCGCTTTTCTCTATGGGCCTCATAATATAATCATGGGCACCAATCTCAAGTCCATGCGCCACGCGATCCATATCTTGATCTTCTGCTATCATTACAATAGGCAATGCTCGTGTTTTTTCGTTAGACCTTAGGTGAGAACAAAGTCGCAAGCCGTCCTCTCCCTCAAGATTAAGACTTACAATCAGAATATCGAAATCGTTACTGGCGATGAGTTCCATGCCCTTCATACCGCTATCAACACTCATAACAATGTTCAAATCCGCAGACAAAGAATCTGTAATTTTCTTACGATCAAATTCTTTGCTTTCGATTAACAAAATACGTGCGCCCTCAACAGGTTCGCTCATTAAATTGGTTTTTTCGCTTACGATTCCGAACTGGTTGGCTGCGTTTTCACGAATGCGCCATTCATCCAAAGCCATTTTTAGACGAGCTAACGAACGAACGCGCGCCATAAGGGCAACATCGTTAATAGGCTTGCTTAGAAAATCATCTGCGCCAGCCTCGAGCCCACGCACTTTGTCCTGAACATCCGTCAATGCCGTCACCATAACAACAGGAATATGGGCATGATCAGGATTTGATTTTATGCGTGAGCACACTTCGAACCCGTCCATACCAGGCATCATCACATCCAGCAAAACAATATCTGGTTTGCCTTCTTCAACCTGTCTCAATGCTTCTTGTCCACTGGTCGCTGTAATGACTTCATAATATTCACAGGCAAGTTTTGCTTCAAGAAGCTTCACATTAGGTTCTATATCATCAACAACAAGAACGCGTGCAGACATTATAAGCTTTCCTTCTGTTGTTCATTACCAATTAAAGACCCATCCTCACTAACAGTGTCTTTCCCATGCAGATGTTTTTCAACAGCCTCAATGAAGCGTGAAACGGATATCGGCTTTGAAATATAATCTTCGCACCCTCCGTCACGAATTTTCTTCTCGTCACCTTTCATGGCAAAGGCCGTCACCGCAATAACTGGTATTGATTTCAGTTCTTCATCAGCCTTCAGTCTTTCTGTGATTTCAAGACCGGACACTTCAGGAAGCTGAATATCCATAATAATCAAATCTGGCTTATGTTCTCTTGCCATATCAAACGCTAATTTACCCTCACGAGTTTGTACAGTATCTATGCCATGCGCTTCTAAAAGGTCACGGAACAACTTCATATTTAGTTCATTATCTTCAACAATAAGGACTTTTTTAGCCATATAAACTTACTTTTCTTGATCAGTTCTGGTTTTCACCCGTGTTCATCTTATTCATTATGCGTTGCAAAAAAGTTAAAATCATTAAACTTTTTAATAACATACGGCAATTCTTTAAAGTACTTGTAATACATAACTTATTGTTCCCCTTTATCTGACAAATCACAAGTATCGTTTAAAAGCTCTAACGCACGTAAAGTCTGCTTTACAGAAAAATCAGAATAATCAACGACCATATCCGTAACCACGCCATTTTCATGAAAAACAAGCGACATTTCATAGTCTGCGGTTTCTGAAAAAGTATTCCGGGGGAAAAAAGCAAGCCTCAGGTCCCAACTTTTACTATCCAGCAATGTCTGATCAATATCTTCTATATGTTCCTTTGGTAATTCATAGTGCGCCTCTTCAAGAACGAGGCTATTAACATCAACGGGGCCATCCGTATCGCTACCATCAAACATGGTTACATTATAGAACTTATTACCGGCTTGTATCTCTTTAAGCACAGATAAAGTATGTGTCATGGGGAAAAGCGTACCTTCAGGAAAATCAAATTCCAAGCCCGCAGGCATAGAATAAATGGCAGAGTTTGACTCATCCGTATGCGCATTACCTCGGATTTCCTCAAGAACAACGCCACCGCGCTTTCTTTGAAGCGCAAAATTCATGCTCTTGCCATCAAATGCTTCATATGTAGTAAAATCGCTTGTGATATGAACCGGTGGTACTTCAATATAGTCGTATCGCATATCAAAGCGGTGATTGGTGATCCAGGCATCACAGGATGGCTGCCATTCATACAGCATAGTACCCTTGATATCAGCAACATTGGCGCTGCTTTTCCTGGCCGAAAGACGAATATCATATAGTGCCTTATGCGGCACAAGACCCGCAGCGCGTGCAGGATCAAGGGCTGCATGTGCTTTTAAAGGTAAGAAAACCAATGAAAACCAAAAAAACAGGTAAAAAACCGCCCGTTGACATGTATCGCTTTGAAAATTCATCAAAATATTTATGCCCAATCCTTATAATGATCTTATTTATCATACCCTAAACAAGGATGTGCCGAAAGGGTAATCCTTGTATTACGGCAAAGTCTTCCTCTCCACAGGTTAAAAATGCCGGAAAAAATCCTGCTTTGAGCTAATTCTTGTGCTAAAAATCTACCTCAAAATACTTATAAGTGTTTGATAAAAAACAAAACACAGTATTTTTACCATAACTGGCACACCCTTCGCATATCTCTTACCGGGAGATAAATAAACAGGCACTGATGCCTAATGATTATGAAGGGTAGTACCATGACACAAATTGTACAGAACACGCTGACAGACAAACAGAATCAAAAGAGTAGTCTTTTCAATTTTCTTAAGAAAAGCCCCTATTCTTCGTCATTTCATACGAATACGAGTACGTTACTCAAAACTGCGTATGACATGCTTGAAACTGCAGAGCGCGATCTCCGCGCAAAAGACAAGCGGATTGCTTCTTTAGAAAATATGCTGACCACGGATGAATTAACAAAACTGACAAATCGTCGTGGCTTTTATAAAGCTTTTGAAGGAGAGCTAGAGCGCACAAACCGCGGACATAATCAGGGCGGCATTCTGATTATGATCGATCTGGATGACTTCAAATATATAAACGACACATTTGGCCATCAAGCCGGTGACAAAGCTCTAAAAATCGTTGGTGATTTTCTGAATGATACGATTCGTTGCATGGATATAGCATCCCGCATCGGCGGTGACGAATTTATCATTTTGTTTTCGAATACCTCCATTTCCATGGCAATGGATAGAGCCCGCAAACTAGGGCAAAGCCTCAATGCGCTGACCTTTGATTGGAAGGGAACCAAAATCCGGATCAAGGCCAGCCTCGGACTAAAAGAATACAAAAAGGGCGATACCATAGAAACGATCGTCGAAGCCGCTGATAAAGGTATGTACGAGCAAAAGGAAACCAAGAAACAGATGGCACATTAAGTTAAGGCTTCTGACCTGCCCATTCCCTTGACCCAAACCCTACGGCAGGTAACCCCAAGGCCCGGACGCAGATCACACTCACTCACACCCAAATGCGTCCGGGCTCCTCCTTTTTCAAAAAGTTTGCAATTTTCCAGAACACTCTTTATGGTCCTGTGCGCACTTAAATTTTGAGTTGAAGATGATGAGCACACCAAGCGATTCTAGAGATGACGGCCCCTTTGTGGTCAACCTAGCTGGCCCAAAATTCTTGGAGGCGCTTCAAGTTGGGGCTATTTCAAATCCCGTAGTTGATAATAATGGAATCAAAATTCATTCCATCGGTGAAAAAAGCGTGCAGCTTCAAATGACAGTAAAAGAACACCAAACCAATACACGTGGCACAGGCTCTTTACATGGTGGGATTACACTAACACTCATCGACCTTGCTGCTTGTTATGCCCTCCTTACAACTTTGCCTCCCGGAAAATCATACCGTGTTATGAGCACCAACACCGACTTTACCAGAGCCGCAAGACTAGGAGATACATTAACAGTCTCCGGCTGGGCTGCACAACCAAAAGGGAGCATGCCCCTTTGTAAAGTTTTAATCAAAAATCAAAAGCGTGAGGTGGTTGCTGGCGGTCAGGTAAGGTTAGGTGTCTACGACTCTCGTGCTCGTTATTTGAGAGGACATATACAACCAGCATTTGAGCGCCCCGCAGAGAAAAGAGTTTTTGATGGGCGGGGTTTATGTGGAAGAGAATTTCTGGAAGCACTTCAAAGGCGTGAAGCACCGAACCCGGTTATTGAAGGAAATGGAATAACCATAGAACAGATAGAGAAAGCACGCGTATCTCTTCGTATGGTGGTTGAAAAACACCAACTAAACACGAGAAGCCCAAAAAGGCTTCATGGCGGCGTAGCACTCACACTTGTTGATGCCGCGGCTTGCTACGCTTTACTGGAAACCCTGCCAGCAGGAAGGTCCTATGGTACCTTAAGTGCAAATACCGACTTTTTAGGCTACCCCAAACTCGGCGATGTACTGACTGCTGAAGGTAAAGCTTATAGGATTGATGGAAATACTCCTTTAAGCCGCGTGATGATCCATAATCAAAATGGCGAAGAGATTGTAGCTGGGCAGGTCAGACTGCATACACACGACACAGAGCCTTCATAAAAAATTAATACTCAAGCATCTCGCTTAAAACTTTGCGCATCAGGGGGACCGAAATGCCCCTCTTCTCGGATAACGCCATGTGATCTGCACGTTCGACAATATCACGCGCCGCAGAAAAAGACCTTTCAATTCGGGGCAAAAGATACGAAATCACATCATTATTTACATTTAACTGACGATCACTAAAAAGCTTTATCATCACGGATGCCAACAACATATCATCAGGTGTATGAATAGTAACTGTTGGCGCTGCACGAAATCTAGAAGCCAGATCAGCTATAATAAAATCAGACTGGGTCGGAGACATCCGCATCGTAATCATCATCGTTTTTTGCTCTTCTTTAAGCATGTTATAAAGATGAAACAATGTCGTTTCGGCATCACGATCACCAAGCCACGGATCAAGACTATCGAGAACAAAAGCCTGCCCTAAATCACAAATTTCTCCGGCACTTTTCTTCAATAGTTCTTCAGGTTTAATCAAAACAGCACCGGATTTATCCTGCCACACGGCCGCCAAATGGCTTTTACCGCTGGCTGCTTCTCCTTGCAAAATCAAAACGGGCGCCGGCCAATCAGGCCAACGATCAATCCAGCCGACAGCATCACGATTACTCTTGCCTATATGAAAATCAGAGCGTTCAAAAGCGTGCCTTGATCCAAAATCAAGAGGGATTTGTTGCAGCTTTTTTCGCGTAGCGCCAAACATGTTTTTAAACTTTGCTTTTTGTTTTTTGATTCGAGTCGGCAAGTTTATCAGAATCCTGATAATATGCACTCGACTTGTATTTAGTTAGCGCAAAGGATAACAGAACACCGGCCACCGCTGCAATTGGAACTGCTAAAAACATCCCCAGAATCCCCAGCAAGCTAGCCCCTGCTAGCAAAGCGAAGAAAACCCAAAGAGGATGCAACCCCACACTATTACCCACAAGTTTTGGTGTTAAAAAATTACCTTCAATAAGCTGGCCTATAATAAAAATAGCTGCAATCAAGGCAACAAAAGTTAATTCACCAGTTTGAAACCATGCGACACAAACACTCACAATCAAACCAATTGCCGATCCAACCATCGGAATAATGGATAAAACGCCTGATGTCAGACCAATAAGAATTCCGTATTTAAGCCCCGCAAGTGACAGAGCAATGGCATAAGAAATCCCCAGGAAAAGAGCGACAGTAACTTGCCCTCTCACAAATCCCGATAGTTTCTGATCAATTTGTTTTAGTAAACCCATAGCCACATCTTCCGAATGTCTTGGTATTAAATCAGTAACCCATCTTGTTACTCTTGGCCATTCTTTCATCATAAAATAAGCAACGATCGGCATAAAAATTGTAATGGATATCATATCCAGAACCGCCATGCCGCCAGAGGCAATTTTTTGGGCTGTAATATTCGCAATACCAAGAGCAGAGCCAACATTATCTTTTAAAAACTGTTTCGCGGTCTCGTCGTCGGAATATCCTATATATTGATCCAACTGGTTGGTTAAGGGCGTAACCAACTCCCAGAATTTATCAATATACACTGGGAAATCGTCAATAAATTGTGACATCTCGCGAAACACAATCGGTGAAATCGCTGCGGCAAAACTGACAATCAGAATAATAAAACCGCCTAGAATCATTAAAGAGGCTGGCGCTCTGGCAATACCGATCTGGCCTAGCTTGTTCACAAAAGGATTAAGCAAATAGGCAACTGCTGTTCCTAAGACAAAAGGAAGCAAAACCTCTTTGAACAAAGCAATAGTTAAAATAAAAACAAACAGCGCACACACCCAAAAAATAAAATGGGTCGATGCCTTCAAGGGCCTAGTGGTCATTGGAAATGTGCTCCTTCTCGTGCCAATTTACAAAAGGCTCTATAAAATTAAAGAACATGTTTTTTCTTTCTGTTTCAGAAGGTGTGAATACCGTTTTTAGGTATATCAGATTTGCCTGACGCGGGCTCTACTGAACGGTAGAATCCATTAGATGTCTTTTTATTTTGTCCATACTCCAAATCATACACTGGCGTGTTTCCGTTTTGATGTGTCTGTCCTAAGTAATAATTTGAACGCTTTAGCAAATCCCTTAAGCGCAGTTCATCGCCACGAAAAGAAAATGAAAGATGTGCTTCATTCCTTTTGAGTAATGTAACGCTCAAATTATGAAGCCCTGGTACATTTCCAAGCTCTCTTTGAATGCGCGTCCATTGATCAAGATTACGATATGTAACCCGAACAACATATTTTTGGCTTTGCTCCGCGCTTGACAGGGTTTTAGATTTCCAATCCTTCTGAAGGGCCTGATAGGCTCTTGTTACGCCGCGTTCATAAAGTTCTTCAACTGACTCCTTGCCATTCGATTCTATGATTAAATCCTGAACATGCTCAGCCTCGGCGCGGTCAGTTCTGTATACGCTAATCCTGAGACGACCTATGGCTGCTGCACTAAAGTCTGAAGACTCCGAGAGGGCCGCATCAGGGACACCAATCATAATGGCCGCTTCTTTTGCGTTATAACGCCCTAGCATACGATCAAGTTTATGGCGTTCATAACTTAATGCCTGATTTTCATCGATATCACTTATATCCATCAAATCGCCGATTGGCACTTCTACTGGAACGAGTCCCCCTGACAATTTTGCGGACGCCCACGCCTGCATCCATATGTTATTTTCCGACCACAGTGTATTCCTGCCATTAATCTGAAAAACAGGTAAAACCAGAAGAGGCCGGCTGCTGGTCTCTGTAAAAGTTAAGCCCGATACTGAAAAGAACTGGCTAACTGCATCTTCACGAAAGCGAAAGCGGTATGTTCCAATATAACGAACGGCCGAAAGCTGTTCATCCGTAACCTCATAATCTTTGACAAGAGAAGAAATAGTCAGCATATCCGGCATTTCAACCGAATTTGCCTGTGCTTCCTCAACCATTCTCTGTGTTAAAGCTTCAAAGGCTTGCTGTTGCGCCAGCTCAAAAGCCTGATTCTGAGCCATCACGGAGTTCTCGGCCGTAACATCCACCTTTATATCATCAATGATAAAGAGTGAATCATAGGCATACGCCGTCAGACAAATAGCCTGAAAAGCAATAACAAATACTGTAATTGCGACAATACGCTTGAAGTTATATTCGGGATGCGGTATGCCCATGTTGCCTCTGAAATTAATTGAATATAGTTATTTTTATAACGACATGAGAGAATTAGAGCAATATGAAAGAAAATTTGCAAGACAGTGCTTATAAACAGGCTGGTGTAGATATTGATGCAGCAGCAGAACTAATCGAGCGCATTAAACCCGCTATCAAAAAAACAACGAGAGATGGTGTAATAAGCGGCTTGGGCGGATTTGGCGCACTTTTTGATCTTAAGAAGGCGGGATATCACGATCCCATTCTTGTCTCTTCAACAGACGGGGTAGGAACCAAAATCAAAATTGCTATCGACTCAAATACACATGACACTATCGGAATTGATGCTGTTGCCATGTGCGTAAATGATCTTATTGTACAAGGTGCAGAACCTTTGTTTTTTCTTGATTATTTTGCAACGGGAAAACTAGAAAACAACATTGCACAACAAGTCATCGAGGGTGTCGCCAAAGGTTGTGAAATTGCAGGATGTGCCTTGATCGGTGGCGAAACCGCAGAAATGCCAGGTCTTTATGCAGATGGTGACTATGATCTGGCAGGCTTTACAGTAGGCGCTGTAAACCGTGACGAACTGATTACCGGAGAGGCTATAAAGGAGGATGACATCATCCTCGGTCTTGCTTCAAACGGTGTACACTCGAATGGCTATTCTCTTGTGCGTAAAATTATACAAACCTCACAGGGATTCGAATATGACAGCCCGGTACCATTTTCCATGCATATCATCAAGCAAGATAAAGACATTGAAAAGCAGAACAAAGTGAAGCCAGAAACGCTGAAAGAAGCGCTACTCGCCCCAACGCGCATATATGTGAAATCACTCATGCAGGCGCTTAAAATAAAAGGTGCTGATAATAAACCCGCCATTAAAGGAATGGCACATATCACAGGTGGTGGATTAACAGAAAACATCCCGCGTGTCTTGCCAGAGGGCCTAATGGCGCACATCGATGCTTCAACATGGGAATTACCTACGATTTTTAGTTGGTTAAAAGAATTAGGTGCTGTGAACGAACATGATTTGGCCCGCACATTAAACTGTGGAATAGGCATGGTCGTGGTATGTGACCCTAAAAAAGCTGATGAAATTGCAAAATCACTAATTAGTACTGGTGAAACCGTATATAGAATCGGCAAAATCAAACGTCAAGAACGCAGAGAAATTAGTATATTTCTTGAAAATATATCGACATGGACATAAAACCTCTCAACCTTGCAATCTTCATTTCTGGACGGGGCAGCAACATGATGTCCATTCTGGAAGCTACAAAAAATCACGATTTTCCAGCCAGAATATCAGTTGTTTTATCTAACCGCCCCGATGCAAAGGGCCTGATAGCAGCAGAAAAAGCCGGTATTAAAACAGAAATCGTTGACCACACCGCATTCGGGTCTAGGGAAGATTTTGAAGATGAAATTCAAGAGCGCCTTAAAAAACATACGGTAGATATGATAGTTCTAGCAGGCTTTATGAGGGTTTTAACGGCATCTTTTGTTGAGCAATGGACAGACCGGATTATCAATATACACCCCTCTTTATTGCCGGAATACAAGGGCCTTAATACACATGCACGTGCCATTGCCGACGGAAAGAAAAAGTCCGGTTGTTCTGTGCATTTTGTGAATGCCGAACTCGATAGCGGCCCTGTTATACTGCAAAAAGAGGTTCCAATTCTGGAAGATGATACACCTGATACTCTTGCTGAGCGTATCCTTGAGCAGGAACACGAAGCCTATCCTGAAGCAATTAAAATTATTGCCAGCTCTATGACAAAATAATCAAAAACATTTCATGGATTAAAGCCATAAATTTGAT
This sequence comes from uncultured Micavibrio sp., assembly GCA_964352665.1. Lineage (GTDB taxonomy): Bacteria > Pseudomonadota > Alphaproteobacteria > Micavibrionales > Micavibrionaceae > UBA1672. The sequence continues at coordinate 76,914 of CAYGSJ010000004.1, read as the reverse complement.
TAGTATAAACAGGGTATTGACCGAACAAACAAAGAGGAAAATGTCTAAAAATGTCTGATCATGAGCATGTTGAAATTAGCCAGCAAGATTTAAAAGACGCACAAGCGATGTGGCATAATTTTGTTACTGCTGGGAAGTATGCTGTCATAGTGAGTTGTATCACATTGATAGGATTGGCCTTAGCATTTGTGGATCTGTTTTAGAATTTTTTGTTTTTCACGCCTGAACATAAGCAATTCTTTGTTTTTGTTCAATTAATCCTTAACCATTTCCGGTCATAATCCTGCGTAGGAAGTAAGTGTGCTAGCACTACAGACAAACATCAAAGCTCGGCCGGAGTTATGTTAAAAAAGAGCGGATTTGAGAAAATAACAGGAAACCATAAAAAAATTGCACTTTTTATGGGGTTTTTCCTATGTTTTCTAGGATCTTTCACAGTTCCCGGGGTTTCTTCAGCTCAAACAACGAACAGCATTAACTTGACTGATGAAAACCAAAGAATCGCAATTGCATCATATAGTTATATAACAATCGATACAGAAAAGGTTCTAAGTCCCGATACACTTATATCACGCCACAAAAGTAATTTAAGAGGCCAGAAAAAAGACTCAGGCGTAATAAGCGTAGGGCTTACAAATGCGCCCGTATGGATTTTGTTCTCCGTACGAAATTCTACAAATCTCGATAACTGGGTTCTGGATTTTGGAAAGACGCTCGATGGCCGGATGGGTATGATAAAAAAACTTCATATTATGAACTATGACACTAAGCAAACACTCTCATTTGACCCGGATAACAAAGAACACGAATCTTCGCCTTTTATGGGGACAACACTACCAATTGAGATTGCGGCGGGAAAAGACAATACGATTGTAATATATATCGAAGCAGAAAAAGGGTTCCCTCTGGTGCTAGCGCCCCAACTATTATCGCAAAAAGCCTTTATGCAGGAAATATTGAACGGAGACCTTTGGGTTATCCTGACCGGATTTATATTTATAGGCTTAATGGCATTCTTCTTTACGTCCTATTACATAGGCAGAAACAATGCTTCTATCGCGCTTTTATCCTACTACACACTACTTTGCGCCCTCTTTTTCAACACCAATGCAGCCATCGTTCCCAATGGTTTTATGAATGGGCATGCCCTGTTTTTTTTATACATAGCTAGCTTCTTCCCCCTTATAATTGCGACTAAATTTTTTACAAAAATTACAAGCAATCAAAAACCGATGGAAAACATTGCATTGGTTGCCCTAGCCGTTTTGATTACTGTTATGACAGCCATATACGTATTTGTTCTGGGCATAAGTGTAGTAGGATTTATCGCACTAACAGGAACGGTTTTTCTTTGTTTTGCCGCGCTTATAATTATTGCCATTCTCTCAAGCGAGAAAACGATGCCAATAACGGCACTATTTTGTACAGGGCTCGCTTTTGCTCCGCTTTCATTCCTGATTATGACCTTGGTTTCCCTTGGAATCTTACCTCCTTCGACAATTATCCTTAACAGTTTCTGGTTTCTTCAAATCCCTGGATCTTTCTGTTTTATTGCATCTTACTTACAATCAAACATTCACAGAAATTTAAGACGAGAGCAGGAAAAAATTAGTAAGCAGCGTGAAGAACATTCTCTTGCTCGTCTTCAAAAATCCAAAGATTCTGCAGATCAAGCCCGTTTACTTAGAGTGATCGAGCGTGAAAGAGAGCTGATGGCAGAGCTTAGAGAACGCGAGGTCAAAAGAACAGAAGAAATGAGGAATGCCAAGGATGCTGCTGATAAAGCAAATCAGGCAAAGTCTGCTTTCCTTGCGGTTGTTAGCCATGAAATCAGAACTCCTATGAATGGTATTTTGGGTATGGTGCAACTACTTCAAGACACTGATCTCACCAAAACTCAAACAGATCATGTGGACACCATTCGCAAATCTGGTGACACTATGATGGCACTTTTAAATGATATTCTTGATTTTGAGAAAATCGAGCATGGTGGCATGGAACTTGAAATTATAAATTTTGACCTCCACCAATTGGCCAAAGATGTTGTTGTTCTAATGTCCGGATATGCGGCACAAAAAAACATCGAGCTAAGAGCAGATATAGCAGAGAATACACCGCAATATGTTTCAGGTGATCCTATACGCCTTAGACAGGTTCTCTTGAACCTAACAAATAATGCTCTGAAATTTACTGAAGAAGGGCACGTAATCATAGAAATAGAAAAAAGCGGAACCGATGAAACGCCTTTCATAAAAATTGCAGTAAAAGATACAGGTATCGGGATTTCACCAGAGGCATTGAAAAAGCTTTTCACTCCATTCAAGCAAGCTGAAACAAGCACATCAAGAAAATACGGTGGTACAGGGTTAGGGTTAGCCATCTCAGACAAGCTGATTGAAGCAATGAAGGGTAAAATCAAGGTAGAAAGTGAAGAAGGTAAAGGAAGTGTATTCTCTTTTGAAATAATATTGGAAGAACATGACCCGAATGCAGAAACTGAAAACACTGGTGGTACTGAAAAAAATAATAAGGTTCTACGTCCCATGAATATCCTGATCGTAGAAGACAATGAAATGAACAGGAAAGTTCTTCAAGGCTTTCTCCAAAAAGATGGCCATACACTGTTCCTGACAGAAAGTGGTGAAAAAGCTCTTGAAACCGTCCACACTACAGATCTGGACCTTATCCTCATGGACATTCAAATGCAGGGGCTCTCAGGCTTGGATACAGCAAAGAAACTTAGAGCCCACGAGAATCAAAAAATAGCCTCCATACCTATTATTGCCCTAACAGGAAATGTTATGCTGGAGGATATAGAAAGCTACTTTGAAGCTGGTATGAACGGTTTTATCGCCAAGCCGATAGATTCCAAAAAGCTCCATGATATTGTCTATAATGCCTCTATCGGTAAATTTGAGAACCCTCTTAAAGCACAACCAAATAATGAGACTTCCGAAGACAGTCGGGAAGCTAATAACATTAAAGGCATCAAGGATATTGAGGATATTGAGCACAACCTTTCCTTTGATGATCGCGAAGATTTCCTCATAGAAAGACCAAAAAATAAATCACAAGCACCTCAGGATAGCGGTGAACTAAAACTCACAAATATAAATAAACCTGACCCAAAAAAGAGTTCAGAACCTTATGAGTCCAGCAAAAAAACCAAACACAAACAATCCACTGAGCCACAAGACCAAAACGAGATGACTGAAATCCAGCAATATCTTTTACAACAAAACGTACAAGATACAGGAGGAATAAGATTTGAAGATGACGAGGAAACAGGTGAGAGCGTCACAGAACAAGAGCAAAAAGCGGAAGAAAAGCAACTAGAACCAGAAACGCCAGAAGCGAGTGAGCCTATACAGGAACATGAGCCCGCAGTGAAAGAGCCTGCTGTAGAGGAGCAGGGTATAGAAGAACCAAAACCTGCCGATATAGACAAGTCCCCCGAACAAAAAGGAGATCATCAAGATGCATCCGCATTTCTGGACCAATCAATGCTTGAAACACTCTATGATACGCTCGGAACAGAACAATTTGATAATCTACTGGCAGGATTTCTAAGTAAAGCAACAGAGCTGGTTAAGGCCATGGAAAATGTTGTGACCGAGGATGATCTTGTTTCTCTTGGTGCACGCGCGCACGAATTAAAGGGTATGTCTGGAAATTTTGGAATGAAAGTGGTCAGTGAAATTGCCGCAAATGTAGAAAAATCTGCCAAAATGTCTCAGAAAGATAGCGCCTACCAAGAAGCGCAAAAACTAAACGCTGCCCTCAAACAAACAAAGACAGCGTTTAAACTATGGAACAGAGATTAAACTCTATCCCACGATCTCATCAGCATTGAAGAAATATTCAATTTCGATTTCTGCATTTTCAAGAGAGTCAGATCCGTGCACAGAATTTTCTCCTATATTCAAAGCATATTCTTTACGGATAGTTCCAGCTTCCGCCTCTTCGGGATTGGTTGCACCCATCACTTCACGGTTTTTGGCAACAGCATCATCCCCTTCTAAAACTTGAACGACAACTGGTGCAGATGACATAAACTCAACAAGTTCACCAAAAAATGGGCGTTCTTTGTGAACAGCATAAAACCCTTCAGCTTTCTCGCGTGTCATGTGAATACGCTTTTGAGCTACGATACGCAAGCCTGCTTCTTCCAGCTTCGCATTGATCGCTCCTGTCAGGTTGCGCTTTGTCGCGTCCGGCTTGATGATTGAAAATGTCCGTTCTGTCGCCATAATTTTTATTCCTTTATCACCTTAAATTGAGTGTGACTTCTTATATCGACCTTAAACAGGGGATGCAAGGGGGAATTTAAGCAGATTCGAGGGTTTTCTCGATAGCAGAAACGGCATCATTTGCAGCAGCAGCATTCGGCCCGCCGGCCTGCGCCATATCGGGGCGGCCTCCACCGCCTTTACCGCCCAGCGCTTCGGAACCCACGCGCACCAGATCGACTGCGCTGATTTTTGATATGAGGTCATCGGTCACCGCCACAACGATCGAGGCTTTGTCCTCATTCGTAGCCACAAGCACTATCACGCCGGAGCCAATCTTGACCTTGAGTTCATCCGCCATGGGTTTGAGGTCTTGGGGTGGAAATCCTGCGAGGACTTTGCCGATAAATTTGCCGCCGCCAATGTCTTTGATTTCGTCATCGGAAGTCTCCGCCCCTTGTGCACGACGTGCATCGGAAATTTGTTTTTGAAGCATTTTCTTATGGGCAATCAAATCATCCTTGTCTGCTTCGGCGGTGACTAAGTCTTCTCCACCTAACTCAACAAACTCACCGCGCAGTTTTTCTATATCAACTTTCAAACGGTTAATCTCGTTTTGCACAGCCTCCGCCTTACCGGATTCATATGCATCCACCCTTGCACCCGTGACGGCTTCAATGCGTCGGATACCGGCAGATACGGCGCTTTCGGAAATAATTTTGAATTTCTCGATCTGACCTGTTTTTTTGACATGCGTCCCACCGCAAAGCTCGATCGAAAATTGTTTGTTACCCTGCTGTGTACCCATGGCCACAACACGAACCTCGTCATCATATTTCTCGCCAAACAGAGCCATCGCACCACTTTCACGGGCTTCATCGAGCGGCATAACACGCGTGACAACTTCGGTATCAGCCTGTACTTCTTTGTTCACGATATTCTCGACTTCCGCGAGTTGGTCCTTGGTGATTGCCACAGGCTGTGAGATGTCGAATCGTGTGCGCTCCGCATCCTGCAATGATCCCTTCTGCGCAACATGATCACCCAGCACCTGGCGCAAAGCTTCGTGAAGTAAGTGCGTGACAGAATGGTTAGACTTAATCGCCGCGCGGCGGTCTGTGTCTACTTTCATAGTTATTACATCATTCTCTTTGAACTCACCTTTTTCAACAATGCCCATGTGAAGCCAAAGCTTATCTAATATTTTTTTTGTATCTGTTACTCTAAAAATACTGTCTTCAGAATTTATAATAACTCCTGTATCACCAACTTGTCCGCCACTTTCGGCATAAAATGGTGTTTGATTAGAAATAATAATTCCTTTTTTACCTTTCCCTAGCTTAGTCGCAGGAAATGGGAGGTTTTTTATTTCTTTTTCGCTACCCTCTTTAAGTTCACTTCCTTCATTTATCTCTAACAAACTTTTTGCCACTGATTGAAGCTCATCAGAGCTGTAACCCAAAAATTCCGTAGCTTCAAGTTCTTCGGCGATTGTAAACCAGTGAGAATCTATAGAAACTTCACCTGTACCTGACCAAGCCGCGCGTGCCTGAGCTTTTTGCTCTGCCATACATTTATCAAAGAGATCAATATCCACTTCAATCTCTTTGGCGCGCAAGGCATCTTGCGTCAAATCAAGCGGAAACCCAAACGTGTCATAGAGTTTAAACGCCACATCGCCGGGAAATTTCGTTCCTGATTTTAGCTTATCCGTTTCTTCATCAAGCATCTTTAGCCCGCGGTCCAATGTCTCCTTAAACCGTTTTTCTTCAGTCTCGAGTGTCTGCGTAATCAAACTTTCTGCACGCTTAAGTTCTGGATACGCCTCGCCCATTTTTTCCAGCAGCGTTGGATAGAGCTTGTACATCAGCGGGTCTTGTGCGCCCAACAAATGCGCATGCCGCATGCCGCGACGCATAATCCGGCGCAGCACATAACCGCGTCCTTCGTTCGAGGGCATCACACCATCGGCCATAAGGAATGAGGCCGCGCGAATGTGATCGGCAATCACCTTGTGCGAGGCCGCCATATCACCGTCCGGCGCGACACCTGTAAGATCCGCGCTGTGTTCTATGAGTGATCGCATGATATCAATGTCGTAATTATTGTTTGACCCCATCAGAGTCGCCACAATACGTTCCAGCCCCATACCCGTATCAACACTTTGCGCAGGAAGATCAATGCGCGTATCAGCATCAACTTGTTCATACTGCATGAAAACATTGTTCCAAATCTCTATAAAACGATCGCCATCTTCCTCCGGTGAACCCGGAGGGCCGCCCCAAATATGATCTCCATGGTCATAGAAAATCTCCGTGCACGGTCCACACGGCCCTGTATCACCCATACGCCAGAAATTATCATCGCTGTCGATCCGAATGATTTTATCATCGGAAAAACCGGAAACCTTTTTCCAGATACCGGCCGCCTCTTCATCAGTCGCATGGACAGTAACGCAAAGTTTCTCAGACGGTAATTCGAAACTCTTGGTGACCAGTTCCCACGCAAAGGCAATCGCTTCTTCTTTAAAATAATCCCCGAAAGAAAAATTCCCTAGCATTTCAAAGAAGGTGTGATGACGAGCCGTATATCCAACATTCTCAAGATCATTGTGCTTACCGCCAGCACGCACACATTTCTGCGCCGTGGTCGCTCGCGTGTAATCACGCTTTTCCTTGCCTGTAAAAACATCCTTAAACTGAACCATTCCCGAATTGGTAAACATCAATGTCGGATCGTTTTGCGGCACAAGTGAAGAGGAATCGACCACACTGTGCCCCTTCTTTTCAAAGAACCCTAAAAATTCCCTACGGACGTCATTGACTGTTTTCATCACTTCACTCTATTCTTCATAAGTATGTCTGGAGGAATATTTATGAACGAATTTGTTGAATTTGCCAATAGGATGGCAGATATAGCGGGAGAAATAATACAAAAATATTACCGCCAGCCCTTTGATATCGAAAAAAAGGAAGACGAAAGTCCCGTAACAATAGCCGATCGCGAAGTTGAAAAAGCCCTCCGTGATCTGATTGAACAAACCAGACCGGATGATGGTATCCTCGGGGAGGAATATGGTCAAAAAGAAAGCAAAAACGAACTAACATGGGTGATCGACCCGATAGATGGCACAAAATCATTTATGATTGGACGGCCAACTTTTGGGACATTGATTGCACTTTGCAGAAATGAAATCCCTGAAATCGGGATTATCGACCAACCCATACTGAAAGAAAGATGGGTCGGAGACTGCAAGCAAACCACAATGAACGGCAAAACTGTTAAAACACGCCAATGCACCGATGTACATTATGCCAGTATCGGCGCAACCACCCCGATGATGTTCGATAAACTGGAAGAGTTTGACCGCGCCTACGAGATATTCGAACATGGGCGCTCCCGCATGATATGGGGCGGCGATTGCTATATGTATGGCTTGATAGCCAGTGGTTATATGGATATAGCCTTCGAACAAAATCTATCCCCCTATGATTTTGCAGCGCTTGTTCCGATTATTAAGGGAGCTGGAGGACAAATCACTGACTGGCGTGGCGATGAGTTAACCCTGAATTCTGCAGGAAAAGTGGTCGCAATAGGTGATCCCGAATTATGGCCGCAAGTGGAGAGAATAATCAGAAAATCGCCTTACTGATGAGCAGCAAGCTTGTAGGGATATTCTGCCTGCATGACATGTGCATATTGAGGAGAACGACCCTTTGAGAGCGCACCTAAACTTGGAACTTCCAGACCAGCACGCATCCGGTATATCCAGTAATTTGACATCACGCGCTCTACGTAGTCACGTGTTTCTTGAATCGGCACCATTTCAACAAATAAAAGAGGATCAGCTTGCTCGCCTATACGTTCTTTCCATTTAAGTAAATTACCCGGCCCTGCGTTATAGGCCACCAGCAACGATACGACATCACCCTTCACATATTGCCCTTTAAGCAAATAATCCAAATAGTCCTGACCAATTTTCATGTTAACTTCAGGCAACTTCAAAGTCTGTGCACTTAGTCCGCCTTTATAACCTGTATTATTAGCTATATATTGCGCTGTTTTGGGCATAATTTGCATCAAACCAAGAGCCCCACTATAGCTTTGTGCATTCTGGTCAAAACGGGATTCCTGCCGGATCACAGCATGCACAAGCGCAGGATCAAGTTTATAACCATCCTGCGGCGACCACGGACTTACCGGATAGAGAGCACTATCATAGTACTGACCTGTCTTGTGCTCAATCATATTACCCAAACGCAGCGCAACGCCAGGCAAACCTACATGGGACGCATAGGCAAGAACCGCCCGAGAAAGATCAATATTTCCCTTATAATCTAAACGCATCAGTTCTTCTTCTGCCAGATCATACTGCTCCGCAGCCACAAGAGTGAAAACGCGCTTACCCGCCGGATAACTTAAAATAAGAGCTTCATGATCAGCTGTGTATTCGGAAACATCCCAGTGAAAAGAGGGAAGCGTTCCAAGAGAATGCGCCGCAAGCAAACCATAAAATGTTCTGGAATGTTTTGCCGCTCGCTCCAATGCCTTGGTTGCCGCCCCCTCATTACCAGATTTTTTGTGACTTCTTGCAGCCCAATAATATCCAGCTGATGCCAACCAACCAGACGCATAGGCTGACTGCCCTACCATTTCGAAATAAGGTGCAGCAGCTTCAAAACTATCCTGCTGCCATAACGCGAGTCCTGCAACCCATGCGGCTTCGGGTACAAATCTCCCAGAACGATCCGCAGCCTGAACTGCAAGTCCGTAAGCGGACTGAAAATCTTTTGCGTATAAATATCCGGCGGCGATTTGTGCAATAAGGCCATCATATTCAACCTCATCAATAAACGCCACACCCTCTGCAGACTGCATATAAAGCTGCGCATTAGAAGGCTCTCCTGTACGCACAAAAGCTCTTACTTTCCTTGAAAGATCACGCACAGATTTTTGTTGATCCGTGCTGCGCTTAGTCACGCTCTTATAGTGCTTCGGGTAATAAATTGTTGGCTCATTAACACGTGCCAAAAGTGGCCCGGTTTTGGGTTCGTTTATTCTGTCGCTACCTTTTACCTGCGCCAATTTATATACTTTATCAGCGCCCGGATGATCGGCATACACCGCCATCCAGTTCTTAAGCTCTTTGAATGAAGACACATAGGAAGGATGCATATAGCGTTGATACAGCACATGCCCCACCAGCCTCTTATCAGTCAATTCCTTGATAAGCCTGTCTGCACTCTCCATCTTTCCAAGTGCCTGCATTTCGAATATCTGCATGTAAAGAGCGGCTTGTTCACCAGATAACGGTTTATAACCGTGTGGATAATGTGCTGATCTTTTATTTGTCTTATTATCAGAAAGAAAAAAGAGACTCGCCAAATTCAGCGATAACGCCTGAAAAGAAACATTTTCTACATGTTTCGGCTTGGCTTTGGGAATAGGCAATAAGACTGTCTTTGCAGCGCTTGGCTTAAGAAACGGAATAGGAACCGTCTCCGCCGCGTGTACCGGCAGAAATAAAATGCTTAACATGAGGGCACAGGCACAGACCTGTGCACCTTTTTTTCCGAAGCCTTGTATGTTCATAACGGCTGGATTAGTACATAAATTCTGCACTTTTGTCCAGTTTTTATTTAATTATGAAAAATATTCTACGATTTGTCTTTAGTTTCAATTCTTTGTCGAAGCATAAGCATATCTGCCCATACAGACTTTTTCTGCTGCGGCGTTCTTAAAAGATACGAGGGATGATAAGTTGCAATCGCAGGTATAATTTTATCTCCGACACCTTTTGTTATAGGCCTGTATTCATGAAAAACTTTCCGAAGACGTGAAATACTGCTGGAACTGGCCAATAATGACTTGGCCGAAACACCACCACAAAAAATTAATATTTCGGGCTGGATTAACTGAATATGGCGCTCGATAAAAGGTAAACTTACCTCAATTTCACCTGGAGACGGCGTTCTATTTCCCGGTGGTCTCCAGTTTAAAATATTCGAAATATACACAGCTTTTTCTGGATCCTCTGCGTATCTTTCTAAATCTATACACTTCAGAATCTTGTCTAACAACTGCCCGCTAACGCCTACAAAAGGTTTACCTAGCCGATCCTCATCCGCTCCTGGTGCTTCTCCGACCAACATCACCTTTGCTTTGGGATTACCATCGGAAAAAACCATATTGCTTGCTGTTTTTTTCAGAGCAATACCATCAAACGAAGCAATAGTTTCCCTTAATTCTTCTAGAGTAGACACTGCTTGCGCCCTCTTTAGCGCGTCTTCATAAGCATCTGATTTTCCTAAAAAGGAAACAGCTTGTTTTGTTTCACCCGCTCCAATTGAAGATTGACGAGGTGCCCTGTCTTGCTCTACGGAGATTTCCTGAGTAACCGTGCGGTCTACAACCTCATCAGAGACAACTGTTGTTACACCCTGATCGACATACCAATCCAAAGCCGTTACAATTTCCTCTTTCAAGGCCTGATCAATCACGCCATATCCTTTATTTTATTAAGAATTTCCTATATAAGATGAGGGTAGAATAGAAGCCTGAAAAAAGAAAGAGGAAACCACAGAATGCCAGAATCCGTAAGATCTGATCGCGAAAACATGGAATATGATGTGGTTATTGTTGGTGGTGGCCCATCAGGTTTATCCTGCGCGATTCGTCTGAAACAGCTCGATGAAACTTTGTCAGTCTGTGTTTTAGAAAAGGGCTCTGAAATTGGTGCTCATCTTCTCTCTGGTGCTGTATTCGAACCACGCGCATTAAATGAGCTAATACCGGACTGGAAAGAAAAAGGTGCCCCTCTCACATGTCCCGCTACAAAAGATAAATTTGTGTTTTTGACCAGACAAGGATCATTTCCAATGATCACCCCGCCCCAAATGCACAATAAGGGGAACTATATTATCTCGCTTGGAAATTTGTGCCGCTGGCTTGCTGAACAAGCTGAAAATCTGGGCGTTGAAATTTTCCCCGGTTTTGCTGCTGCCGAAGTTCTTTACGATGAGTTGGACTCCGTTATTGGAATCGCTACCGGAGATATGGGCATCGATGAACAAGGCAACAAAACAGATCATTTCGAACCCGGTATGGAACTTCATGCGCGCCAAACTGTCTTTGCCGAAGGCTGCCATGGTTCTTTGACCAAAACTCTGATCACAAAATACAATTTACGGGAACATAGTGACCCGCAAACCTACGGCCTTGGTATAAAGGAACTCTGGGAAGTTGAGCCTTCAAAGCACCAGCAGGGCCTTTGTCAGCATACTATTGGCTGGCCAATGGATACTAAAACCTATGGCGGCTCATGGATTTACCACATGGAAGATAATCTTGTATCTATTGGTTTTGTTGTCGGGCTGGATTACAAAAATCCGTATTTATCCCCTTATGAGGAAATGCAGCGTTTCAAAACCCATCCAAAAATCAAACCCCTTCTAGAAGGCGGTAAACGCATTGCCTACGGCGCACGCGCTCTGGTTGAGGGAGGATTCCAGTCACTCCCCAAACTAACCTTTCCAGGCGGTGTATTAATCGGAGATACAGCTGGCTTCTTGAATGTGCCTAAAATAAAAGGTAACCATACCGCCATGAAATCAGGAATGGTTGCTGCAGAAAGCATTCATACACATCTGCAAGAAACACCCGATTGGGGCACTGAATGTCGTGAATATGCTGATAATCTTAAACAGACATGGCTATGGCATGAATTAAAATCGGTCAGAAACATCCGCCCTGGCTTTCATAAAGGACTATGGGGCGGACTCATCAACGCTGCCATAGAAACCGTAACCGCAGGTAAACTCGGGCGAACGCTTGAAAATCACGCTGACCATAAGCAACTTGAAAAGGCGAGCCAGCACATACCGATCAACTACCCAAAACCAGATGGTGTGATTACATTCGATCGGCTAACTTCTGTACAACTTTCAAATACAAACCACGCAGAAAACCAGCCATGCCACCTTCAATTAAAAAATCCTGCAATTCCAATACAAACCAACCTGCCGGAATATGCAGAACCCGCACAAAGATATTGTCCTGCCGCGGTATATGAAATTGTCGAAGAAAATGGCCAAAAACATTTTAGAATAAATTCACAAAACTGTGTGCATTGTAAAACATGCGATATAAAAGACCCGTCACAAAATATAAACTGGGTTGTACCTCAGGGCGGTGATGGACCGAATTATCCCAATATGTAATTTTGTTTAGTATTTTTGAATTTAAGGGGTAAAACCTTATGACGACATCTGAAAATAAAGACATAAACAAGGAATATATAAATAATATGAAACGTCTCTTTTTTATATTGGCAGCCTGCTGCGTAGCCTTTGCTATTGGATCACAGATCAAAACTATTCTGGCTTTCGCAGGAACACCGTCAACACAGATTCCAAAAAATGAAGATGTAAATTCCAGAGTTGATCTCATACAAGAACCATTCAAAACCCCCAAAACGGTCTATGCAGGGGACTATCTTGCAAGCCGCTTTGCTCAGAAACAACATGATTGGCAAAGTGCAAATGACTATATCAATAGACTGGTGGATTCCGGAATTACCCCCGATGGAATACTTCAACGCGCAATGATTCTCTCTATGGGCTCTGGCAACGCAGAAGAAGCCATGGCACTCGCACACCGTCTCAAAAATGAGACACAAGATACACCCAACACTGTTGCAGAAGTTTTCTTAATCGCGGAAGCATTCAAAAAAAATAACTATAAAGAAGCCACCCAACTTTTTGAAAAACTGACCGTTGACGGGACTGCAAACTTTATAAGACCCTTTGTAACAGGCTGGCTAAACGCCGCAGAAAATAAGCTCGAAATAACAAATCTGAAAAACAACACGATGCAGCTATATCACGCCATCCTCATTTCAGATTTTTTAAGCAACCATTCTGCAATTGAACAGATGATAGATAAGGCCCTTAAAGTCGAAGACATAAATTCTCACGAACAGGAACGCATTGCAGATCTTTACGGCCATGTCGGTTTAAAAGACAAAGCCCTTAAACTTTATGAAACCGTCTTAAGAGACAACCCGGAAAACCAAGTTATCAAAGAAAAAATTTCATCTTTAAAAAACAACCAGACAAAACCCCTTTTCGAAAAAGTAGAATCTGCACAACAAGGTCTGGCAAAAGCCTTCCATGACATTTCGGGTACCCTTTATAATGAACAGAACGATGAAAGCGCGCGTGTATTTGGTTATTTAGCGCTCTATCTTGAACCGGATATGGTCAATACAAAACTTTTACTCGCGGAAATAAACTCAAGCCATAAACAATATGATAGATCGATCGCACTTTATAAGTCAGTGCCAAAATCTGATAAAGATTACCTACAGGCACAATATAAAATTGCTGAAATTTATGAAGAAACAGGTCGCGTTGAGCAAGCCTTGGGACTGCTTCAAAACCTATCCGAAAATTATAAAGATGCAGAGACACTCATAAAAATCGGCAATCTCTATAGGCATCATGAAAAATACAAAGAAGCGCTTGAAGCTTATGACCAGGCCATAAAAAAATTTGGCGGAGAAATTCCTGCCGATTTTTGGCATTTACATTATGTTCGCGGTATTTCCTACGAACAACTCGATAACTGGGCTGCTGCTGAAAAAGAACTAAAAGCGGCGCTCGAACATCAACCTGATCACCCCTACATACTCAATTATCTGGGCTATGCTTGGGCAGACCGTGGAGAAAATCTCGAGGAAGCCCTGCATATGATTCAACGCGCCGTTGAATTAAGGCCGGATGACGGATTTATTACAGACTCTTTGGGATGGGTTTTCTATCGCACTCAGAATTATGATAACGCCGTTATCTATCTTGAGCGCGCTGTCGAACTCTTGCCTGCTGACCCTACAATTAACGACCATCTTGGCGACTCTTATTGGAAAGTCGGAAGAACACTGGAGGCACAGTTTCAATGGAGACGAGCACAAAACCATTCTGACGATCCGGAACAAATTAAAGAAATTGAAGAAAAGCTTTTATCCGGCCTAGAAGATACACAACACCAATGATTGTTTCTAAGCCCCAATCACGCTTAATCTTTGCACCAGCAAAAATCAATTTATTCCTGCATATTACTGGAAAATTGGAAAAAGAGTATCACAGCTTGGATTCTCTTGTGGTGTTCGCAGATATTGGCGACGAAATTATCATAGACATGGCACCGTCATTTTCGTTTGAGGTGCGGGGGCCCTTCGCAGAGTATTTTTCAAAAAAAGAACGGGGTTCTACACTCGACAATCCCAACCTTGTAGTCAGGGCAGCAAGGGCCTTATCTCAAATTACAAATAAACAACTTAATCTAAAAATTACACTGATCAAAAATCTTCCTCTGGCTTCTGGATTAGGCGGCGGTTCATCTGATGCTGCTGCTACACTCTGGGGATTAATGGATTTCTGGGACATACCCCACGATGAACGCTACATATTCCCTATGATGGAAAAACTGGGTGCGGACATACCCGTTTGTTTGAAGTGCCGCCCCAGCGTGATAAGAGGTTTTGGCAATATTATAGACGAAGCACCTACAATGCCCGAAATTCCTGTTGTCTTGGTTAACCCGCTGGTTAACTGCCCGACAAAGGATGTTTTTTTAAATCGCTCCGGCTCTTTTAAAAATGAGAGCGCCTTGCCGAGAAAATTTTCATCCGTACATACGCTTGTAAAAACACTGTCATCCCTTGGAAACGATTTGACCGTGTCGGCCACAAAACACGTTCCTGAAATTTCAAACATTTTAACGGCGATTGAAATGGAAAACGGGTGCCTTCTGGCACGCATGACCGGCTCGGGGGCAACATGTTTTGGTCTCTTTGAAAGTCTTGAAAAAGCGGAAAAGGCAGCTTCTTCAATACAACTGGAAAACCCTGATTGGTGGGTCAAATCAGGGTGGCTCAACCGAATAGAGAGATATTAGTCTAAAAGGGGCATTCCGCTTCAAACCAAATTTCATGCCCGTCAGCCGGATGATGAACCATCAATTTATGTGCGTGAAGTAAAAGACGAGGTGCCGCCTTAAATGCGTCTTCGTGTGCATAAAAATCATCGCCTAAAATAGGATGATCTATTTCTGCCATATGGACTCGCAACTGATGTGTTCGCCCTGTAAAAGGGATAAGCTCAACACGCGTTGAATTCTGTCCACGCTCTAAAACACGCCAATATGTCTGCGCTGAGCGGCCCATTTCATGATCAACCATTTGAAGCGGTCTGTTAGGCCAATCACAAATCAGGGGTAAGTCTACTTCCCCCTCATCGTCCCGAACATCCCCCCAAACCTCGGCAATATAATGTTTACGGGTTTTACGGCGCTCGAACTGCAGACCAAGATTTCTATGAGCCTCTGCTGTAAATGCAAAAATCATAAGGCCCGATGTTTCCATATCCAGGCGATGCACAATTCTGATCTCTGGATACGACTCTTTAACACGTGTCTCCAAGCTGTCTTGATGTTCAGGTTTGCGTCCCGTAACACTCAATAACCCATTAGGCTTGGAAATCACCAATATATGCTCATCTTGATGGATAATATCCAATGGACCCGCAGGCGGTTCATATACAAATTTTGCGGGCGGTTTACGCGGAAAATCGGTGTTTTTGATCATAATGCCGATTATCTATAGGGTAAAAAAATCTAAATACCAAGTGATTTCAAAAGTTGCAACGTATTCAACAACATGCCAGAATGAAAAAATGTTTAGAGCAATCAAATACACTTTTGCCATTGTCTGTTTTCTGAGTCTATCGGCATGGTCTCCCATTTCGTTGGCGCAAAGTTACCACGGCGACATCACACCACAAAAAAAAGAGAAAATAGATGAAGCCGCAAGACCTATCCCACGTATTTTTTCTTCGAAACTGGTAAGTACACAACAGGCTGAGCGCCTTGACGCTGTTTATAATGATTTACTGGTATCACTATGGCTTAAAGCCGAAACAGATTTTGTTTATCAGAAAAAGTTGTTTGCGCATATGGAACCGGAACGTTTTAAGATTACTCGCTATGAAAAGGAGTTTTCTGGTGATCTTGCTTTGGCCATGGATAATCTGAATACAAATTACAAAAAAATAATGGATGACATTACCAATACAGAAAAGCAATTCGCTTTAATACGTGAAGGCATGAGAACCGTTGACTATGAAATTCTTGATCCCCTGTGGGAAGAAAAAATGAACGCGTTCAAAGCACTCGCAGAGCAGCATTTCAAAATGCAGTTTGAATTTCTAAAAACATATAAAGCCCTTATCAATTTTATCCTGAAAGAGGGCGGCGGATATTATCACAAATCAGGGTCTAGAGAAGTGAACTTCTACAAAATCAGCGCATATACCTATTTTGCAGGTAATATTGATAAGCTGCGCAATATTTCCTACGAACAAAAAAAGCTTTTACGTTCCAATCCGCCTGCAAATATTGATGTAAAATTCGACTAACATCCCATGGCACATTCCAAAACATATACTAACCTTGCCATCGTCTTCATGATCAGTGCGATAGTTGCTGTGACCGCTGGCGGATATTATCTGCATAAACAACACCAAAACGCATTGATAGAGGCCAAACGACTTGAGGAAGAGCAGGAAAAACAGCGGCTTGAAGACGAAAAAAGAAGCAAAGAGCTCGACTACCTATTTGAAAACTATGTAAACCGTTTCAAAACAGAACTTAAAGATCGCGCCACAAGCTTTAAGGAAAACAAAACGATTCTGGTCGAAATGTTTAATGCCTACAATTTTGAAACGCCCGAGTACACAAAAGAGAATTATACGATGTTTAATCAGGACATCGCACCTGCATTACGTGCCTCCTCTGATTCAATTATTTCATTATTTGAAAACTACTCCATAAAACTGGCGCAAGAATTGTCTTCTGAAAATTCAGAAACTCAAGAACTTTTTCAGGAAAAATGGAATAAAATGAAAACCCGGCAACTTGAAAAATTTGTTTCCTTCCTGAGTAAACAAGAAAAATTTCTGGAAAGTTACGAGGAATTGATGACCTTTTACTACGTTCACTCGAATTTGTTCTCTGTCGATATGGATAAAAACGAGTTTGTGTTCGAGCGCGAAGAGGATAAAAAGCAGCATGAAAAGCTTCTGCAAAACATTAAAGAACTTAAATAACACCTGCCTCTAGGCAAAGAGCCCCATCTTTTCTTCGCGGGACAAAGCCTTGATCTCCATCTCTCTGCGCGAGGCGGAAGACCTGTCTCCGCATTCTTCGCTATAAACCAACTTGAGAGGACCACGGCCTTTTGTGTATTTTGCGCCCCTGCCACAATCATGTTCGTCCATACGGCGCTTTAAATCTGTTGTAATGCCTGTATAGAGCGTATCATCAGCGCATTCCAATATATAAACATACCAGGACATTAATATAGTCCACCCGTTCCTGTGGTAATAGAGGATGGTTGCCCGGCCCTTGGAATAAATGTACCACCAGTCTCGGGGTTGTAATATTTGTCAGAGAAGGAACCGTTCTGATTATAAAAGCTCGGCATCAGAGTAATGCCACTTCCATCTAGAATATACATTTCGTCCGTTGGTTCGGTACCAATCAAAAAAGACTCCCAAATAACATGTTCATCGCCGGGACGGGCCCGCACACCAGTATCTGCATTAATCTGAAGATTACGAATACCGGATGGTTTTCTAAAAGGCACCGCAGGCCTCTTGGCCAAGGCACGCTCCATAAAACCCTTAAAAATGGGAACGGCCACTGACGATCCGGTTTCTCTCTTTCCCAAAGATCTAGGATTGTCAAAGCCCGTAAACACGCCCACGACAAGATTAGGAGAAAACCCTATGAACCAGGCATCACGTGATTCATTTGTTGTTCCGGTTTTACCGGCTAAAGGACGATTAAGCGAACGCAAGCGTACAGCCGTACCACGTTGCACAACTCCTTCCAGAATTGAAACCATTTGGTATGCCGTACGAGGATCGGCAATCTGCTCTCTGATATCCGGAACCTTCGGAACAGGCTGCCCTTCCCACTTAATCATATCACCACACTGATTACAGGGGCGTTTATCATGCTTTAAAATGGTTTTCCCATATCGATCCTGAATACGATCAATAAATGTTGGTGCAATTTTTTTACCACCATTGGCTAGCATTGCATACGCCGTGGTGATCTTGAAAAGTGTTGTCTCAGCCGAACCTAATGAATTGGCAAGAAGTGGTGGCATGTTCTCGGTAATCCCAAAGTGGTTGGAATATTTGGATATCAATTCCATACCCAAAAAGTCGGCTAAACGCACTGTCATAAGATTACGCGATTTTTCAACACCCACACGAATGGGGGTCGGGCCATAAAATTCATTTGAGTAATTTGTTGGCTTCCATGTTCCGGCCACCTGATCTTCCAAAACAAACGGTGCATCCAGAACAAGCGTAGCCGGGGTAAAGCCCTTATCAAGCGCAGCCAAATAAACAAATGGTTTAAATGCAGAGCCTGGCTGACGGCTGGCCTGAGTTGCACGGTTAAACTCACTTCCACCATATCTGTAATCCCAACCACCTTGCATCGCAAGCACACGGCCAGTATGCGGATCAAGCGCAATCAAAGCGCCTTGAATATCCGGCACTTGCCTTAAAATATAGGCGTTAGAAGGATTTTGATCTTTGTTTTCTTCAGAAATTTCTTTCGGAGACACAAGAATAACATCTCCTACTTCCACAACTTGTTTTACAGACTTAACTTCAGGTCCCTGAGCATAACCTTCATTCAAATATTTTCTGGCCCACTTAATATCCTGTAACTGCAAGATACCTTGGTCCCTATCAACAAAACCAATCTTTGCACGATCATCTGATACATCCAGAACCGCGGCCAACAACCAATTCTCAATCAAGCCCTCCGGCTTTGTAATCGCCTCAAGTTTTTTACGCCAGTCATCCATAGACTCCAGCTTTGCAACACCGCCACGCCAGCCATGCCGCATATCATATTCCATCAATCCTTCACGCAGAGAAGTCTCGGCATATTTCTGAAGCTCAGGATCAACCGATGTTTTCACCACAAGCCCGCCCTGATACAAACTGTCTTCACCGTATCGCTCGGATAATTCACGGCGGACTTCCTCCGCAAAATACGGTGCATCCACGCGCAAAGCGTCATCTTCTTTCATTTCAAGGGTTGAAAGAGTCGCAAGTTCTGCTTCCGCTTTTGTGATATACCCCTCATCTAACATACGCCCTATCGCCCAGTTTCTCCTGGACAGCGCCTTTTCAGGATGTTTAATAGGGTGATAATTATTAGGTGCTTTAGGCAAAGAGGCCAGATAAGCCACTTCGTCAATTGTAAGTTTATCAAGTGACTTACCAAAATAATAAAGAGATGCCGCCGCAACACCATAGGCGCCACCGCCCAGATAAATCTCGTTAAGATACAGCTCAAGAATTCGATCTTTACCCAGCGTGTTATTCATACGATACGCAAGAATAGCCTCCTTGATCTTACGAACATAAGAAACCTCGCTGGTTAGAAAAAAGTTTTTTGCCACCTGCTGCGTTATTGTCGAGGCACCCTCGGGCCTTTTTCCTGACCCTGCGTTTTTTAAATTAACAAAAATCGCGCGCAAAACAGCCTTCATGTCAACGCCGCTATGGGTATAAAAATTCTGGTCTTCTGCCGCAATAAAGGCCTGCTTTACTTTGTCCGGAATAAACTCGATCGGCACAAAAACCCTTTTTTCCTGAGCGAATTCGGCCAGTAAGTGACCATCACCCGCGTAAAGACGTGTTACGATCGGTGGCTCATAATTACGAAGCTGACTATAATCGGGGAGGTCTTGCCCATAATAATGCAAAATATAAAGAAAACCGCCAATAGCGATTACTGCGCCGAAAAAACCGACGGAAAACAAACCCAAGAATCCATACCAGAGATATTTCATCGTTTCCTGACCAGATTAATATCAAATTACACGGCGCGTAATAGGCCCTTCGGCACGGCCATGTATGAATTGTTCAACATACTCATTCCCGGAATGATCCAGTTCCTTAACCGAGCCTTTCCAGACAATACGTCCGTTATAAATCATTGCGACATAATCCGCAATTTTTCTAACGCTTCCCATATCATGGGTAATAGAGAGAGCAGTTGCCCCAAGACCTTTTACCTGACGCACAATCAATTCATTAATAACATCCGCCATAATAGGATCAAGCCCGGTTGTCGGCTCATCAAAAAAGATGATTTCCGGGCTTGTAGCCACAGCGCGCGCTAACCCTACACGTTTTTGCATGCCGCCGGATAACTCTGCCGGATAAAGTTCTGCAACTTGCGGCCGCAAGCCAACTGCTTTGATTTTTTCTACTGCAATTTCTTTGGCATCCTTTTTGTTCATGCCATGCCCATGCACCAATCCAAAAGCAACATTTTCCCAGATTTTCAATGAGTCAAAAAGCGCAGCACCCTGAAACAACATCCCGAATTTTTTGATCATTTCATTTCGTACCGAAGGATCTCGCCCAACACTTTCCTTCCCGTCAATCAAAATCGATCCGGCATCAGGGTCAAGCAAGCCCAATATGCATTTAAGCATGACTGATTTTCCTGTGCCTGAGCCACCAATCACCACCAAAGATTTTCCAGTAGGCACGCTCAAATCCATAGTATCCAAAACCTTGTTTTTCCCGAAAGATTTCGACACGCCGCGCAAACAAATTTTGGGCAATGCTTCTTCATTACCCTCCATACCGTCATTGGAAATTTTTGTGACTTCACTCATGAGAAAAATATCTGTGTCAGTAGATAGTTAAAAATCAAAATCAAAATTGATGCCGAGACAACCGCATTTGTTGTCGCGCTGCCAACCCCTTGCGCACCCCGCGCAGAATTAAATCCGTGATAGCACCCCATTGTGGCCACGATAAACCCAAACACCGCAGATTTATATAGTCCCGAAGCCACATCGATATATTCCAGAGCATCCCAGGCTTGTGTGAGAAAACTGGCAGGGCTAAATCCCAAAGAGTAAACAGAAACCATATAGCCGCCAAAAATACCAATAATATCGCCAATTAATACCAGCAAAGGCAACATGAAGGTCGCCGCCAGTAATCGAGGCGCGATCAAATATTTATACGGATTAACAGAAAGCGTCTGAAGTGCGTCGATCTGCTCTGTCACACGCATCGTTGCAATCTCTGCCGCAATCGAGGCACCAACTCTACCGGCAACCATAAGACCGGCTAAAACCGGGGCTAATTCACGTGTGATAGATAGAACAACAACACCTGCAATCGCATCTTCAGCATTGGAACGCGCAAAACCGGTATAGCTTTGCAGTGCCAGAACCATACCTGTAAAAACAGTTGTCAAACCAACAACAGGCAAAGAATAATATCCGATATCAATGAGTTGCCGCATAAGTTGTGATGGAAAAAAGGGCGGCATAAAACAATGTTTTACACTGCGCCCTATAAAAAAACACAAACGGCCAATAATTGCCAAGAAAGCTAGCATTCCGCCACCCACAGAGGCAAAAAAATCAAGGATAACCTCAAACGGGTTTCTTGACATAGTCCGTATTTGAGGCTCTTCTGTTATTTGTGTATTCATGAGCACAAAGTCTTTATTTTTTCAAAACGAAGCAACGAAAAAGACACTAAAGCAATTGAGAAGTGCAGTCTACACACAACTTGGTCTTGAACACGGCAATCCACGAAAATACAGTCATGCAAAAACAGAAAAAAATAAAACCGGAAGACCTCGTTTGCATGAACGATTATTGCAAGGATTATAATTTCCGCATTGATTTGGCCTATGCCGATCCAGAAAACCTTGCGTTTGGAGAAAAAATATACCGCGATGACGCCAAATTCTGGCTTCATAAGGATTTTGCTGAGCTTGTTCTGCGCGCTGCACATATTTGCTTTTTCAAATATGATTTATGTTTTGTGCTCTACGATGGCCTGCGCACCGTTACCGCACAAGAAGCCATGCTGAATACAAAACGCGCTCGTGAAAATCCGCATTGGCTTGAAAAACCAAGACTCTTTGCCCCTCCGGGTGCCGGCGGCCATCCTCGTGGTATGGCAATTGATTTAACTATTGAAACCCCGGATGGAATCTTACTTGATATGGGCACTGCTTTTGATCACCTCACAAAAAAATCAGATCCTTTGGAAAATCCGGCGCACCGAAAACACCCCCATAACGAAAAAATTTTGAACAACCGTAAAATGCTAAATGATTCTATGCTTCAGGCCGCCGATGAATGCGGAAAACCCTTATTCCTTCTGCCCGAAGAATGGTGGGATTTTAGATTTCACAGTATCGTCTACAATCAATACAAAGCATTGTCTGACGAAGACCTACCGGACGATATGCGTTTATGCAATGTATAGGCGCTTATACCGTGATCCAAAAGAGGTGAGTATTTCATAGGAAATCGTCTTGGCATCTTTTGCCAGATCATCAATTGATTGGTGCGGGCCGATGACCTCTACCTTATCACTTACATTCGGGTAATGCTGCTCGGGCAACTCGCATAAATCACAGATTAGTAAATCCATTGAGACACGACCACGTATAGGCATTTTATATCCTTGCCAATATAAAGACCCAGTGTTTCCTAAATACCTCAAAAACCCGTCCGCATAACCGATTGAAATAAGTGCAATACGCGTATCTTTTTCAAAACAATACGTTCCACCATAGCCGGCTCTTTCCCCTTTTTTGACATCATATATTTGTAAAATCGGGGCACTCAACGTGACTACCTGTTGCATGATATTGCCGATATCATTTACTGGCCGTCCACCATATAGGGCAATTCCCGGACGTGTTAAATCCATATGATAATCAGGCGATAAAAATATTCCACCAGAATTGCAAAGTGAGCGTTTGACGTCGTTAAAACAGGATGTCCAGGAAGTAAATTTTTCAAATTGCTCCTGATTGGCTGGATTATCTTTTTCATCCGCACATGCGAAATGACTCATGACAAAATCGACTTCAATACCGTCTACGATCGACATGTCCGCGCATAAAATTTCTGCATCTTTTTGCCTTAACCCCAAACGGTTAATACCAGTATCAAAATGAACAATACCCCGAAGTTTTTCTTCAATTTCACGAGCAAAATTTCTGTACTCATGAATTTCCTGCAAGGCATTTAAAACAGGAATAAGGTTATATTCCTGATATATCTGTCTTTTTTGATAAGAAAACCCGTTGAAAATATATATATGGGCCTCCGGCAACACGCCACGCAACGCAATACCTTCATCAACTGTGGCCACAAAAAAACGATTTGCGCCAACGTTTTGGAACGCTGGCGCAACAGAAAATGCCCCAAGCCCATAAGCATCAGCCTTAACACAAACCGCCGTTTCACAAGCAGCGCCACTCATACCGTCTAAAATTTCGTAATTCTTCTGAATGGCACCGAGATTAATAATCAGCTCGCCACGAAAAGCACCCATTTGTAATCCTAATATCCTTGATTAGTATGTATTTCATCAAGATCGCTAAAGCGCGTAAGGTGACCATCAAAATGCATGCGCACTGTTCCGATCGGGCCATGTCGTGCCTTAGCGATAATACATTCGCCAACATTCATAGCACGTTCACATCTTTCCTGCCATTGTAGATGTTTTTCGCTTCCAATTTCAGGTTCTGACCGATGGAGATAATATTCCTCGCGATAGACAAACATTACCACATCGGAATCTTGCTCAATTGATCCGGATTCACGAAGATCGGAAAGCATAGGCCGTTTGTCTTCGCGCTGTTCAACGGCGCGGGATAGCTGTGACAGGGCCAAAACAGGAATATTCAGCTCTTTAGCAATGGCCTTAAGACCACGGGTGATTTCTGAAACTTCGAGCACGCGGTTCGTCTCGCTCTGACGAGATCCCGTCCCGCGCAAAAGCTGAAGATAGTCCACCACAATAAAATCCAGACCATGCTGACGCTTTAACCGTCTGGCACGTGTGCGCACAGCGCCAATTGTTAGGGCCGGCGTATCATCAATATAAAGTGGAACCTGTGATAGTTCCTGACTGGCTTTTACAAATTTCTGGAAATCTGCCTGCTTAATATCCCCTTGCTTGATTGCATGTGCCGAAATACCGGAACAATCAGCTAATATACGTGTCGCGAGCTGGTCTGATGACATTTCAAGAGAGAAAAATCCAACGCGCGCCCCTTCTTTACCACCGCTTTTGTAGTATTCGCGCGCACTGTTAAATGCAATATTGGTGGCCAGTGCAGTTTTACCCATAGAGGGTCGACCGGCCAGAATCACAAGATCGGAAGGATGCAATCCCCCCAATTGTTTATCCATATCACGCAGACCTGTGGTCATACCTGTGACGTGTCCCTTGGATTTGAATGCTTTTTCTGCAATTTCAATAGACACCAGAACAGAATCACGAAGCGACGTAAATCCGCCTTGGGTTTCACCACTCTCTGCCAAAGAAAACAGTTTCGATTCTGCTTTTTCAATTGTATCGACAGCAGATTGGTCAAGACGATGTTCATGGGCGTCATTCACCATATCTTCGCCCAGAGAAACAAGTTCACGGCGCATAAATAACTCATAAATCGTCTCGGCATAATCACGCGCATTTATGACACTGATGATCCCGCCAGCAAGCTCGGCCAGATATGCCCCCCCACCCAAATCGGTTAAGTCCTCGTCTTTTTCGAAGTATCCCTTCAAAGTCACTGGAGATGCCGTTTGTCCCCGGTCAACAAACTGGGAAATAGCGGTATAGATTCGCTGATGAACGGGTGCAAAAAAATGGGCTGGCTGCAAAAGATCACCGATTTTTTCGTAGACGCGATTATCAACCAAGAGCGCACCAAGCAAACCCTGCTCTGCCTCTATGTTATGCGGAAGAATACGGTAATGAGGATCATCGGGCACTTCATCTGATGGCCCACCGCCAACAGTATAGGGATCATTAGCTACTTTTTGTTTCATAAAAAAAAACTAGCAAATGTACAATACAATCGCTAGCTCTTTAAAATTATATCGGTGTGAATATCGGGGATATCACAACAGGGACCCTATTCGGAATCCTCTTCTTCGGCTTCTGCTGCTTCAGAAGATGCCTCAATCGGCGCTTCTTCTTCCGCTTGCTCGGCCTTTTTAGCAGCTGTCTTTTCTGCTTTTTCTTTAGCCTTGGCTTCAGCTTCTTCCTTGGCCTTTTCCTCGGCTTCGGCTTCTGCCTTCATCTCTTCAATTGCTGACTCTTCGAAGATTTCTTCAACAGCCTCAATCGGCGCTTCTGCAACCACCGCTTCTTCTTGTTGATCGGCTGAATCAGCTACCAAAGCACGGCCTGTTTTCGCCTGAATACTTGCTTCCTCTGTCGAGCGCGCCACATTAATAGTGATCTCTGCTCTAACTTCCGGATGCAAAACAACCTCAACCGGAAATAAACCAATTGTTTTTATGTTTTGATTCAGACGAACCATGGTTTTTTGAATGGTTTCTTGAGATTCCTCAGAAGCGACCTTCGCTATATCACGGGCATTAACAGAGCCAAAAAGCTGGCCTGATTCTGATGCCTGACGAATAAGTGTTGCCGTAAGACCTTCCAATTTCTTGGCGACTTTTTCTGCTTCTTTTTGTGCTTTTGCGCTCTCGGCTTCCAGAGATTTTTTCTGTGCCTCAAAAAATGCAAGATTTGCCTTGCTTGCTCTAAGTGCTTTCTTCTGGGGTAAAAGATAGTTACGCGCAAAACCGGGTTTTACACTTACAATTTCGCCCATAGCACCAAGATTATCAATACGCTCTAGCAGGATAACTTGTGTAGATGACATTTTTCTTCTCCTTATATCCTGTATTAACGGCGACCTTGCGGACGCTGATCTGTTTCATGTTGAACATATGGCAGAAGGCCCATAAAACGCGCACGCTTGATTGCTTTTGCAAGCTCGCGTTGCTTCTTTTGAGATACTGCGGTAATACGGCTTGGAATAATTTTTCCACGCTCGGAAATATAACGGCCTAAAAGACGCGTGTTTTTCCAGTCAATCTGTGGCGCATTCGGGCCAGTAAAAGGACATGTCTTTTTACGTCTGAAAAATGGACGCTTCACCGTTGGGGCATCAGATGCACTCATTACGCGACCTCCCTATCTTTTTTATCAGTTTGATTGTCATTGTTGGTGTCAGTATTACTGTCATCATCATTCCCACCTTTATTCATGATAACAGATGGACCTTCTGACAGTGACACTTCACGTATTGTCTGGAAACGCACAACATCTTCGTTAAGACGCATTTGACGCTCCATCTCATGTAATGCTGCTGCTTCTGTATCAAGCTCAAGCAAAACATAGTGACCTTTACGTGCTTTGTTAATTTTATACGCAAAATTCATAAGGCCCCAAAACTCTGTTTTGTGCACTTTACCTTTTGCATCTGTGATTATTTTTGAAAATGCTCCGGCCATATCTTTGACCTGAGAATCCGTTAAGTCTTGCCGTGCTATAAACACGGTTTCATAATAAGGCATATTGCTCTCCTCTCGGTTAAATGCTAAGCATATTTGCTTAAGCTAAGCTGACAGCGCCTTACCGCCAGCGAGGTTGTAAAAGTGGGTGGACTATAGCGAAATCTGGCTATAACGCAAGTTTTTTCTGTATTTTCAAGCTCCCCGCTGGATTTTAAAGGAATTCTACCTTGACAAAACGCCTCCATAAAATAAGGTCATGCGCATATTTCATATATCTTATAAGGGGCAATTATGGCACGCGCATTCGTCTTTCCAGGACAAGGTTCACAGTTTATAGGCATGGGTAAAGATCTGGCTGAAAGCTATTTGGAAGCCCGCGAAACCTTTCAAGAAATTGACGACGCTCTTTCCCAGAATTTAAGTGCGCTGATATTCGATGGAGAAGAGGGTGACCTCAACATGACGGAAAACACGCAACCGGCCCTCATGGCTGTTTCTATGGCGGTCGTGAATATCCTTAAAAAACAAGGTAATCTGGATTTAAAAGAACACTGCAAATTTGTCGCCGGACACTCTTTGGGCGAATATTCTGCCCTGACGGCCGCAGGCACGATTACCCTGCCAGATACGGCGCGCTTGTTGAAACTCCGTGGCACCTCAATGCAAAAGGCTGTCCCTGTTGGTATAGGCTCTATGGCGGCTATCCTTGGTCTTGATTTTGATGTGGTGGTAAAAATTGCAGCGCAAGCGGCGCAAGAACAAATATGCACCGCAGCCAATGATAATTCAGAAGGACAAGTCGTCGTGAGCGGCCATAAGGAATCAGTAGAACGCGCTGTAGCACTGGCAACAGAACAGGGGGCAAAACGCGCCGTTATCCTGCCGGTCAGTGCCCCTTTCCATTGCGCATTAATGGCACCGGCGGCCGAAGCCATGGCACCTGCACTGGCAGAAACAAATTTCAGTGTGCCTGTTGTGCCGATTGTCACAAACGTAACAGCCACCGCGGAAACCGATCCAGAAAAATTGAAGGCCCTACTCGTTGATCAAATCACAGGGGCCGTGCGCTGGCGTGAGTCTGTCTTATATATGCGTGATGAAGGCGTCAGTGAAATGGTAGAGCTTGGCGCCGGAAAAGTGCTCGGTGGTCTTGCAAGGCGTATTGACCGTGATATTGCTTGCCAGAGTGTCGGCACGGTTGAAGATATTGCTGCTTTTTTAGAAACTCTCTAGATTAGGCGGCTGTAAGGCCCGGCTTAGAATCAGAAGTCGGCTGCCATTTTCTCGCTTGAGCGACCTGAATATTATCCGCGACACGATTAAGGGCGTCTGCTATGTCAGGCGCCCTCATATATTCTCTGTAAATATCTGCATTACCACGAATAACATCGGCAAGCACAGTAAGCTGGTAAAGATCGTCATAATCAACTGCAATAATACCGTCTTCGGCGTTTTGTGCACTTTCGACAAGTCCTTGCAAAACGTTCAACAACTGGTTTCTGTCTTTACTGATCTCTGCATCGCCTGATGTATGAGCAGCCTGTGCATCAAGACACATGCGGCGCAATTCAAGAAGGTGGTGGTAAAGGCCGGTATGATAAATACCGTAATCCGCGTCGTTTTCAAGAATCTGACGAATCGGAGCCAAAACATCATCCAGAACTTCAACTTCAATCTCTAGGACAGGACGCACTTCTTGCAGACGCGAATCACGCGCTGCGTTTGCAAAATCATGGATATATGTAGACGTACTCATGTTCCTACCGTCTTAAGCTATCATTGTCTATTTTGCATCATGTGCAAAAAATATAACATATTATGTATTATTTGGGCAAACATACTCAAAAAGTGAGTATTATGTCAACAAATCTTATTGCTTCTTATTATTTCAATGATAATGGTTCTCATTTTCATGAGTGTATAAACCCATTACCTTGTCTTTACAAGCCCAAATCTTATGTTTAAACCATAATGAGATAATAAAGTAAAAAGGTTAATAAAATATGTTTGATTTATCGCAGAAGAAAGCACTCGTAACCGGTGCCACAGGCGGCATAGGCGGCGCTATTGCCAAAGCTTTGCACGCGCAGGGGGCTATGGTGGCTATATCCGGCCGGAACGAAGAAAAACTCAAGATTTTGGCCGATGAGTTGGGTGATCGGGTACATGTTTTACCTGCGGATTTATCAGATGATGCGGCAATTGCCGACCTTGTAAAACGTACCGAAGAAGTGATGGAGCAAATTGATATTCTGGTCAACAACGCAGGATTAACGCGTGATGGTCTTTCCATGCGGATGAGCGCGGATGACTGGCAGACTGTGCTGGATGTCAATCTGAGTGCGCCCTTCAAGCTGGCGCAAGCCGTGCAGCGCGGGATGATGAAGCGTAGATCGGGACGGATCATCAATATTGCCTCTGTTGTCGGCGTTACCGGAAATCCGGGCCAATGTAACTATGTGGCCTCCAAAGCCGGTATGATCGGATGGAGCAAAGCTATGGCGGCAGAACTAGCGTCTCGCGGGATTACAGTGAATTGCATTGCCCCCGGATTTATTGCAACCGCCATGACCGACGCCCTGAATGAGGACCAAAAAGCAGCAATAAACGCCAATATTCCCGCTAAAAAGATGGGCTCCAGCGAAGATATAGCCGCCGCAGCCGCCTTTTTGGCAAGTGAAGAAGCCGGATATGTAACCGGCCAAACCATTCATGTGAATGGCGGCATGGCGATGATCTAATGAAAAACGAGACGATTCGGGCCATAATTAAAAAAATATAGCCCGCTTTTTCTGACATGTTTTGAATAGTCTGGCCCGAATAGTTGAATTTTAACCCCGTTTCAGGGGGTGAATTTGCTGAAATTTACGATTATGGCCCGCTTTTTTTCGCTCTTTTTTTGTTAAGACATTGTTTTGATAGTGTAAAACGAATTGGGCCCTCTTTTCGGGCCATTTTACCCATGTCGTTTTTAGTCAATACAGGCATTGCGCCTATTTACGAAACGTATTGTAGTAAAATATTCCTATTTTGGCAAGGCCGTTTCGATTATTCATTGGCCGGAACAGGGCTTTCCACTTTATTCTCAGCTCTTATAGCTGCTAGCTCGGCTTGTGTTAGCAGGGGAATGAAAGTAGCAAATAGCGACGGGTTTAAAAGGCAGTCACTCTCTCTGGAAGCCCTTGCCTCCCATCTCGCCATTAAAAGCTCGTCATCCCTCACAGAGACAAGCGCGCTAATAATATCTGCCAGTTCTGCACGGGAGCTTATCCTGGATTTGAAAAGTTTTGGCTGAAAGGGGCCCATATCTATTTCCCACCCTGTTTTATCAACAATAGCGGTTGATCTAAAACCGATAAACGGCTTGCCTGCTATAAAATCTTCGATTCTGTAATCGCCGACTGTTTCATAACAATGTGTTCTTCTGCGTTTTTTATCGATATTCTCCGGCTCGGTATCATGGTCAAATCTAAGCGTTGCCTCAAAAATAACCGCTGTTGCAGAGGAGATAACAAAAGCGTGCCAGTTGCCGCCATCGAGTTGGCTGAGTGGGCACGGTATGTTCATGGCTTCACCGCTCGCGAGGTAATATACAAATGGTCTTTTCAGTACACAGGCACTATCCGGAGAAAGATAGGCATCTTCGAGATGCTGTAGCAGCATACCCTCGACAACAGCCTGCTGTTCACAATCATACTCAATGCCTTGGGACCCGTTTTCAATATCAGTGGAGAGATCATTCAGACAGATGGTCCGTTCGACACCATTTGTAAAAGCGGAAGTACGATAATGCTCGAATCCTTTTGTTT
Source organism: uncultured Micavibrio sp. (assembly GCA_964352665.1). GTDB lineage: Bacteria > Pseudomonadota > Alphaproteobacteria > Micavibrionales > Micavibrionaceae > UBA1672. Next base: position 46,411 of record CAYGSJ010000004.1, on the reverse strand, counting down.
TGGCGACCCTATCCGAGACGATACGCGAGACAGCGATTTCCCACATCACGCGATCTTCCCGGTCCCAATCCGGTTGTAAACAAAGCGTCCTTAAAAACACATCTCTTTTAACGTCTTGCTCACACTGAGTTTTCATCAACTCAATTGCATCTGTGAAGGCATCTTCTTTATCCCAGTCTATATATTGAAACGGCCCGAAATTTATGCCTGATTGACGGCACTCCCCCACGTTACTGTTCGGGATATTGCCGGTTTCCGCGATATAGCGCAATGAGACCAGACGACATACTCCATCCATTTCGATGATTGCCTGCTTGCTAACCCTGCCCTCATAGGGCTCTGCTGTTATGTGGTCATAGCGCGTATCATAAGTTTGGCAGGCAGTAAGAAAGCTGGTCACCAGCGCCAATGCTGTACCAGCCATAAGATTGCTGCGCTCTCTCATGAAACCCATGATTTATAACCCGCTATTTTTTTTCTTATTACATACCAATATATTTATGTTATGTCAAAAAAAATGCGCGCTATTCTGCTTCGATAAAACGTCCGATGCTAGCATTTTTGGTAGCTGTGCCAGCAGGAAACAGGCGGCCATTCATGGCAATATAGACACCAGATGGCGCATCCTGAATTTTGCCCAGCGCATACCCAAGATTAAAACCGCCGTCACTCATGGCAAATTCTTTTAACGGAATCATGGCTCCCACGAGAATGATGGTCTTGTCCGAACCTTTTAGGCTCTTTGCCAGAAAGCTGGACGTTTTTTGCATGGTGGTGGTCCCGTGCACAATCATGATTTTTTTAATATCTGTTCCCTTTATGGTATCGAGGATCTCCTCACGAATTTCATTTGTTATATCACCGCTATCGAGCATACAGATCGTTTCATAGGTAAAATGATCGTGAGGAAGAATCTTGTCTTCTATAAAGTCGGGAATGACCGACTGTTCATACGGAATAGATGTTTCGGTTGGCGGATAATAATAGGAGTCAATGGTACCGCCCGTTAAAAGAATCAGAATTTCATTCATTTTTATTCTACTTTCGCAATTCTGAGCGTGTTGGTTGTACCGGCAACGCCGAAAGGAACACCCGCGGTCATCACAAAGCGATCGCCCTTTTCAAGGAAACCTTTCTCCTGTCCAATTTTAGCCGCGTGGCGGGCAGGCCCGACAAAATCATCTGCACCCGCCTCGTTATGGACCGGAAAAATACCGTAAGACAGAACAAGTCTTCGTGCGACACTCAGATTAGGCGTAAGACATAGAATTGGGACTTCCGGTCTTTGACGTGCCGTCCTGAGAGACGTCGAACCGGACATGGTGTAATTCACAATCAGCTTTGCCTCTACATCTTGTGCCACATAATAAGCCGCGGTGGTAATCGCATCAGATGGCGTATGCAGGGCATCAACGCGCGAGGCCTCCATGATTTCATGATAATTTTCGTCTTCTTCTGTTCTACAGGCGATACGGTCCATCATCTCTACGGCCTGCAACGGATAGGTTCCGGCCGCCGTTTCAGCAGAAAGCATTACACAATCCGCCCCGTCATAAACCGCCGTGGCCACATCGGACGCTTCGGCGCGTGTTGGACGTGCATTTTCAATCATCGATTCCAGCATTTGTGTTGCAACGACAACAGGCTTACCCTGTTCACGCACAAAACGCACAACACGTTTTTGCACTGACGGGACATCTTCGGGTGGAATTTCAACCCCCAGATCGCCACGCGCCAACATAATGCCGTCTGCTAACTGCACAATTTCGGATAATTGTGCAATTGCGGATGGTTTTTCAAGTTTTACCATCAACGCGGCGCGACCCTTGATGAGGTCTTTTGCTTCTTGTACATCTTCGGGTTTCTGGACGAAGCTTTGTGCAATCCAATCCACTCCCATATCAAGGGCAGCTTCCAGATCCTTTTTATCTTTGTCGGTCAGCGCGGGAATAGGCAACACAATACCGGGCAGGTTGAAGCCCTTATGATTGCTAAGTTTTGAACCGGATTTCACGATTCCCTCGAGATAGTCTTCTCCCTTTTTCGTAATTTCGATGCGCACTTTACCGTCATCCAGAAAAATGCGGCTACCGACACCCATGGAATCGATCACTTCTTTATGGGGAAGATGGACCCGTTTTTCATCGCCAAGCGTATCATCGGAATCGAATCGGAATGTTTGCCCTTTCTCCAGTTGAACAGAATCATTTTTGAATTTCCCGATCCGGAGTTTGGGACCTTGCAGGTCTGCAACAATACCGATGGGGTGGTTATGCTTCTTTTCGATACTGCGAATCCGCTCATAGCTTAGCTTATGGTCGTCATGTGTGCCGTGCGAAAAGTTCAAACGGAACAAATCCACACCCCCCAGAAAAAGAGAATCAATCATCTCTTCCGTGCTTGATGCCGGTCCTAAAGTTGCCAAAATTTTGGTTTGTCTATCTCTGCGCATGATTCTCATTTCCATTTGCTTTGGGATTCCAGAACGTTACCCCGAATCTCTGTGAAACGAGTGTATCAAAGTTATGGCGAATGCATACCAAAAAGACATGTTTTGTTCTCAATTCCTCACCCATTTTCATCACAAGATATACCCCTATTTTGGGTAATAATATTATTTTTTCACTTTTTTTTCACGGGGATAAAAATTTGGATATGTCGGTTTTTGTATTTTAAATCAGGGTGTTTTTGTCTTTAACACCCAGAAATAGGAATACATTCAAATTGGCAGGGCATACGATATATAGTATGTTAGCTTTCAGATGATCACAAGGGATTGTGTTTATCGGTCTTTTCAAAACATTCCTTGAATCAATTTCAATAAGAATGCGTAAACTATAAACTTTTAGGAGCAAGGCTCATGTTTGACATCGCGCAAATGGAGAGAGGGAATCGTGTCCAGATCGACAGATCAAGAGACGGTAACCTGACAGAATTCGGTAAGGCGACCCTAACCGATCGGTATTTGATGCCGGAAGAACAATATCAGGATCTCTTTGCTCGTGTTGCAATGTATTATGGCGATGACAGTGAGCACGCCCAGCGTTTATATGATTATATTTCGAAATTATGGTTTATGCCCTCCACGCCTATTTTATCCAATGGCGGAACAAGCCGCGGCCTGCCGATTTCGTGTTTTCTTAACGAAACAGGCGACTCGCTCGAGAATATTGTATCCCTTTGGAACGAAAATGTATGGCTTGCCTCTCTTGGTGGCGGTATTGGTTCCTATTGGGGGAATGTGCGTTCCATTGGCGAGAAAGTCGGCCGTAACGGCAAGACCTCCGGGATTGTTCCGTTTATCCGTGTGATGGACTCTCTAACCCTGGCGATTTCGCAAGGCTCCTTGCGTCGTGGAAGTGCAGCAATTTACCTTCCTGTCTGGCACCCGGAGATTGAAGAATTTATTGAACTCCGTCGTCCAACCGGCGGAGATCCGAACCGTAAAGCCCTGAATCTGCACCATGGTGTTCTTATTCCAAACCGTTTCATGGAAGCCGTCGAGAATAATGAAGAATGGGCCTTGAAATCACCAAAAGATAATTCAGTCGTTGATAAAGTAAGCGCGCGTGATCTTTGGATCCGTTTGCTAACCGCCCGCGTTGAAACTGGCGAGCCGTATTTTATCTTTATCGACCATGTGAATGATGCCATTCCGGATCACCATAAGATGGCTGGCCTGAATGTTAAGATGTCCAATCTGTGCTCGGAGATCACTCTGCCGACCGGTGAAGACCATTTGGGCAATGAACGAACCGCCGTGTGTTGCTTGTCATCGCTAAATCTCGAAACTTTTGACGAGTGGCAGGATCATCCGACCTTTATCGAAGATATCATGCGCTTTTTGGATAATGTGCTCTCCGACTTTATTGAAAAAGCACCGGATTCTATGAAGCGGGCAAAATATGCAGCCATGCGTGAGCGCTCTGTTGGTCTGGGTGTCATGGGTTTCCACTCCTTCCTGCAATCGAAAATGTTGCCGATGGAAGGCGTAATGGCGAAAGTCTGGAACCGTCGTATGTTCCAACACATCAAACGCCAGGCCGATGATGCCTCTGTAAAATTAGCGCATGAGCGCGGCGCATGTCCTGATGCGGCGGATTACGGTATTATGGAGCGTTTCTCCAACAAAATGGCCATCGCGCCAACCGCATCGATCTCGATTATTTGTGGTGGAGCCTCTCCGGGGATTGAACCTTTTGCGGCCAATGCCTACACACATAAGACTTTGTCAGGCTCCTTCCCTGTTCGTAACAAATATCTGCAGAGACTTCTGGCGGAAAAAGGTATTGATAACGAGGATACATGGAGCTCGATCTTCACCAATGAAGGCTCTGTCCTGCATTTGGATGTGTTATCACAGGAAGAAAAGGACGTCTTCAAGACCGCGTTTGAAATTGACCAGCGCTGGATCATCGAACACTCTGCCGATCGCACACCGTTTGTGTGTCAGGCACAAAGCGTGAATGTATTCCTGCCGGCCAATATCGACAAAACTGATTTGCACCGCGTTCACTGGGATGCATGGAAGAAGGGCTGTAAGAGTTTGTACTATTGCCGCTCCAAATCAATCCAGCGCGCGGAAAGCGATGCCTCGTGGAAGCGCACAAAAGTGGATGCACAGCCGGAACAGGGTGTTCTCGGCGAAGAGAGCAAATACGAAGAATGTTTGGCTTGTCAGTAATATCCTTGAATATTTTAAAAGGGCCGCGTTTGCGGCTCTTTTTTTTTGTAATTAAGATGGTTCGTGGTCAGACTCTGGCACGCCGCCTGTTCCGGCCTCTAACTCTATTGCTTGTTCCCTGAGATGATCGGGCACAGACGGTAAATCATCACGCGAAAATGGTTTGATCCCGTTAAGCGGGTCAAGATCAACCGCGCATCCGGCCTCACCATCATATATTTTACGAATGCTCCAATCCCCGAACTTGCCTTCAATCGCAATAACACCGGCATTTCCTGTCAATGCTAAATCCCTGTGCCTGTCCATCGGCAAATGCGCCCAGATCACAAGAAAAGTCCGGATTACCGCGCCATGACAAACAATCAGAAAATCGTCATCGCCCTTTTCTCTGGCCTGTCGTGCCAATGTGCCATCAATAAAGCCGCGAACCGCAACAAATTGTTGTTTAGGAGATTCCCCAAGAGGATAAGCAGCCGCAAACGGATCCCTTAAATTAACATCACGCGCAACGCGGCCGAATTCTTTTCCCCATGAATCAGCAGGGTCTTCCAGCAAATGCTTAAAATGATATCCCGCACCAAAATACTGCTCGATCAAACGCGGATCTTCACGAAGGAAGGGCTCACCGGGAATAGCGCCATTCATGCCGTGTAGAATACCGCTCATTGTTTGTTTGGGACGCAGATAGGAACTGATATAGGTTGTCGGCCATTTTGTCAGACCGGCATAATAATCGGCAAGAAAACGGCCTGCTCCGATGGCCTGCCTCCACCCGCGATCAGTCAGGGCGATATCATGATCGCCTTTTTCAATATATTTTCTGTCGTCGACATTGCCTTCGGATTCTCCGTGGCGAACCAGTAAAATACGCATCCGAGGTTTGTATTACATCCAGCGCAAAAAAGTCAAACTTTACAGCACTGTTAGATACGGCCCATCCGTCCAGAGCAGGGCAGTGTGGATTGTGTGCTTTGGATAAATCGCCTGTAGCGAGTCGCGATACGCCGCCATTTGCTTATGATAAAGGGCGGGTACGTCTTTTGGATCTTTCGGCGGCGGACGGTTGGTTTTGTAATCGATAATCCAGATATCGGTTTCATTCATCACCAGACGATCTATCTGGCCACTGACGATGCGATTATCCGGCATCAAGCCGGTAACAGATACTTCGGCCAGAGAATTTTGTGCAAAAAACGGTTCATACGCGGGATTATCAAGGATGACCATAACCTCTGATATGATGTTTTGCTGCACATCTCTAGAAAGGTCGGATCCATTTTTTTGCACAAATTTTTCTGCGATGTCCCGACGGGTTTCAGGTTTAAAGTCGGGAAGAAACTGCAGCAATTTATGCGTTACATTCCCGCGGCGGAATCGTTTCTGGTCTGATGCTATGAGAGGCGACGTTGCTGTTTCCTGATCTTCCAGTGACGGACGCGAAGGGATAAGGGGCTTTGGCGGCACGTCTTCTTGCGGCGCCTGCGCCTGTGCCCATGATGGTAATGTCTCTTGACTGTGCTGTTTCTGCTCTTTCTCCTTGGCCTTGTCGGGGTCTTCGGTTTGTTCGTTGTGAATTTGCAAGCGTTGATCATCGGTGGTCCTGCACGCCGGATCTTTTTCCATGGCCTCACGGATTTTAAAATACCATGAACTGTCCGGTGCGCTTTTGCTGCCTTTATATCCGGCAATATACAACCTGTCGGCAGCGCGAGTCATGGCGACATAGAGCAAGCGGTAATATTCCTGATCATCGAGGCTTTGTGCGTAATTATAGGCATTTTGATAATGCGTAGGATCATCATCTTTACGTGCAGAAAACAAGGGAATATCTATATTGGTTTTATCCGGCCAGAGCAGGCGTCCGGTTTTTCTGGCGGAGGAGCTTTTAATTGTGTCGGGTAAAATAACAATAGGGGCCTGTAGGCCCTTGGAGCCATGCACAGTCATGATACGGACCTGCCCTGCACTTTCTTCCATCTCGCGCTTTATCTTGGTCTCACGGCTGCGTTGATGCTCTAGAAAGAGTTGGACATGATCGACATGATCGCGGCCATAATCAAGACAGGCATTTAGCAGCTCATCCAACGGGTCGAGCGCATCATCCCCCAAACGTCCGCGAATAGCGCGCAAACCAGATTGCGCATCTGCCGGACACGGACGGGTCAGGATGTGGCTGAAAAATTCATAGGCACCAAGATAGCGTGCGCGGCCCATCAATCGTGAAAGATAATCTCTTGCTGCTTCTCTTTTTGCAGAATCAACGCACAAAATTGGTTCCGGATGGTTTTCAATAGATGTAATCCTGTCGGAATCAAAATTACACAGCTCCTGCCAGAGGGTACCTTTACGATTATAGCAGAGCGAAAACAACTCTTCCTCGCTCCATCCGAAAAACGGGGATTTCAATACGCTGGCCAGCGTTAAGTCATCATCATGGAGCATACAAAACTCTGCCAGCGCGAAGAGATCTTGAACCACAAGCTGCTCGCTTAAAATCATTCTATCGGAGCCACTTACAGGTATGTTTTGTTTTTTTAATTCGCGAATTAATTGATCGACGAAAGACGATCTTGAACGCACAAGTATCATAATATCGCCTGGTTCGACCGGACGATCGTAACTTTTCAGAATTTCTTTACGATCCAACCAGTTTCGGATTTCTTGCGCCAAAGATGCGGCAAGATGCGATGCACCGCTTTGTTGGCTAATGACCCGCGTGGGAGGATCCCAGAAGTTTTTTTGAACTTTCTCGTCGTCTTCAAAGACGGGCCAAAGCTCGACCAAGCCCTCCTGACCATCACGAAAGGCGCTGTGGGCAATAGTTCCACCGCCCACCGCTTCATTGAGCTCTGGATCGGCAAACACGCGGTCTACAACATGAAGAATGCTGGCGGTAGAACGGAAGGAAATATCCAACGCGACATCACGGTTCACATGACCCGATTTTGTGATGCGCTCATGCAAAACACCGCGCATCCGTTGAAATTCTTCGGGGGCAGCACGCTGAAACCGGTAAATGGATTGCTTGATATCCCCCACAGTAAATGAGGTGCGCAGGACATCGTCGCGCGCACTTTGCCCTTCGAAGAACTCCATCGTCAGAGATTCAACAATGCGCCATTGCTCCGGATTTGTGTCTTGTGCTTCGTCCACCAGAATATGATCAAGCCCCTGATCGAGTTTGTACATGATCCAGTTTGGAATGATGACACGATCTTTTTCTCCAAGCGAACGGAAGCTGTGTGTGTTACCACCGAGCAATTCCATAGTGCGGATGATGAGGTCATCGAAGTCGAGCGCGCCCTGCTCCTGTTTTATTTTTGTATATTCTTCTAACACCGCCATGCCCATAACAAGAATATCACGCGTCATTTGAGCAGATTGAATGCGCTTGATAGTTTCATGAGCATTATAAATTCGTCTTGCTTCTTCCTGCAGGATATCTGTGCATTCAGGGAAAGCATCGCACACAGCCTTCACAGGAAAACCTTTTGTGCTCCTAATCTCTCTTTCTTTTGTAAGGAAGACCAGACTGTAGTTGTCAAGTGTTTGGACGCGTGTTTCGTAGGTAGCATTAAACCACTCTAGTATGGTTGCACCTCTCTCCGGACCTTGTTTGCTTCCATCTTCCAGCATAGCCTCTGCTACACGGCGCAAATTTGTTTCATCATAAGCGCCATCAGCACATAAGGACTCCGCAACGGCATCCGCATTTAACATAGGATCAATATCGTAATGGTCGCAAATACCCGCAAAGATGTTATCAAGTGTTTTATAGCGCTCCATTAGTTTCCGGAGTTGGAAACGTTCCTTCACGACATCATTGATCAGTTTTGAAAAACGATCTTCATCCAGCGCAGTAGAAAGCGTATAAAAAGCCTGTGCCAGAGGCGAGGCTTTTTGTTCGGGCAACTGCGCCAGACGCAGGACTTTTGTCTGGGCCTGTTTTACAAGGTCATTCGCCTGTCCCTCATCCAGTTCGGAAAAATTGGCAGGCAAATCAGCCTCTATCGGAAAGCGCCCCAGAACCGATTTACAAAAAGAGTGAATGGTTTTGATTTGAAGACCGCCCGGACAATCCACCACATCAGCAAACAGGCGCTGTGCCATTTCAATTTGCTGTGGCGTTGGCGTAACACCGAGCAGGTCATGCAGCGTTTTTTCGAGCGCTTCCACCTCCATCACCGCCCATTTTCCGAGAGTCTCGTTAATGCGCATGGCCATTTCATTGGCCGCGGCCTTAGTAAAGGTCAGGCATAGAATACGGTTGGGCGGCGTTGCGCCCTGTCCATCTTCGCGCGGAAGTAACAGACGCAAAACACGGTCAGTTAGAACCTTGGTCTTGCCCGTGCCCGCCGATGCCGCAACCCAAATGGATTCCTGGGGCTTCGACGCGGCGCGTTGCGGCAGGTTCGCGTCCAGTATTTCGGTTTGTTGTCTTAGGGGTTCACTCATGCGGCCTCCCCTGTTTCTTCGTCCAGAACCGCCCATTCCTTATAACGGGAGAGCAGTTCATAATCATTATAGCGCGGCGCATTTTTATGGTCTGGCACGGCAAAAAATGGTGTTTCTATATCACGGAAGGCACGAATAACACCCTTAAGCCCTTCCAGAACGATTTCGATGGTCTCGTCCAGATCACCAGAAAGTGCAACCACCTCGCCCGCAGTTCTTGCGCCTGTGACCTTCCAATAGCCTAGATAGGCAGCATCACCTTTTGGAATATCACTCTTGGTAAAGCCACCACCGGCAAGCATGATAGCCTCTAGCGGAAGCTGGGGATACTCGCCTTTTTTAAAGGAACTCTCTTTGTATTGGCCACCGGTTTTGTAATCAATGAGCGCGTAGCCCTCGGGCAGCTTGTCTATACGATCAGCCTTACCATGTACAGTGAAGGGTATACCATCCACATCGATATCAATCTCTCCGCTGATCTCGCTCTTCAGACATTGTGCATCGTGTCTCCAACAGTTTTCATGCGCAACAAACCATGCAGCAATCTTATAAAAACGCGCACCCCAGTACTGCAACAAATCAGGAGATTCCAGTTTTTCGGTTAATATGTCGCGCACAATATCCAAAAATCGATCTTCGGCATCATCGGGAAGATCATCGGGATAGGCGGTAACAAACGCCTCTAAAATATCATGGATAATTGTACCGCGTAGCGCCGCGTCACTGTCTTGCACCAGTGGATCAAGTTTTTTCAAGCCCAGAACATAATAAGCGTAAATGGCGTAAGGGTCCTTCATCCATACATCTATTTTGGTCACGGATGCGCGGAAAGGACGCGTTGAGAGTGGAGGCTTTGGCTTTGGACGATCAGCCGGTTTAGGGGCATCGGACATATCAAGCGTCTTTGCCCAATGCAAATATGCACCGGTAGACAGATCATTCAAACTGCGCCCCGATGCTTTTAAAACCGTATCCAGACGATCAAGCCAGCGTGCAGGCACGGTTGGACTACCATCTACTTTTTCAGAACGGGTCATCACTACGCGCCCCGCGCAAAAACCCTGTACAAAGTCATGTGCCGCAATGCCAACCGTCTGATCAGTGCCCGGTAAACCGAAATCACCGCGCATCGGACGGGACATCCATGGGTCATGTGCCGCATCGGGAGGCCAGACCCCTTCGTTAAGCCCGCCCAGTATCACAAGGTCTGCATCGGCAAGGCGTGCTTCGAGTTGTCCCAGTATCAACAGACGGGGATGAACACCATAGGCAGAACGCACGGTTTTGGTGCTCATAAGACTGGTGATAATTTTTTCGTATTCGGTAAAACTCATATCCTCAAGGAGGTCATCATGGGAGAGCAGTTCACTGAGGAAAAGGGCGGCAGTTTCACCGATATCGCCACGCCAGAGAATATCCTGCCCCGCTTGATCAGTTGTGGTTGCCAGCGCTTCCAACACTTTTACATGCGCCTTCAAAATTTCCGCGAAAGGTTGTTTTCCGGTTTGCATGCCATAAAAAGAAAGTGGTTTTAGTGCAGCATAGAACCCCTCCATAAACTCGAAAAGCTTGCTGGCTGTTTCATCCTTCTTAATTTTTGTGCGCAGCATTTCATGGGAGGTGGTAAGTTCTTTTGTGCGCAAAAACTTTTGCTCGAGCATATTCACCATCTTGTCGTAATGAATATCGTCCTGCCCGAAACGACAAAGAGAAATTTTGAGCAGCGCCAACATAGAAACCACATCGTATCCCGCCTTGGCCATTTGCATGGTAAGGGATATAAATTTACCCAACCGCGTATCTGCAAGATTTTGTCCGGCAGAATCATCCACCTCGATCCCCCAGCGGCGACATTGCGCACTAACGCGTCGGGCCAGGGTACGATCCGGCGTTACGAGGGCGGTTATGTTTTCTTTTCCCTCCAGCGCTTCACGCATCAAAAGCCCGATGGCAGCGGCCTCTTCTTGCTGGGTCGCGCACGCGTAATATTCAAGATGCTCAAGCATCGGTTCAAGGTCGTGGACTTTGCCAAACTCTTTCCATGTTGCCGTGACCTGCGCCGGAAGCATCATGGCAGAGGCCAGTTTGTTCCGGTCACTTGTCAACAGATCACTGTGATCAATACCCAATTCACGCACATCCGAACGTTCCGTTTCCATGCGGGACAAAAGGGTTTTCAGGCCATGCTGTGGATGGCTCTCTCCGACATATCCCCAGGCCGTTTCGTCCATGTGGATATCTAGCCCCGGCAGAATAATCTGGCCCGTTGGCATAGTTGCAATGACATTGAGCAGCCGCCCCGCAGCCGGAATAGAGCCGGTAGAACCCGCGGCGATCACAGGGTAATCGGGTGGTGATTTGCGCCAATGATCGGCCAATGCCTGCATCAGGATATTTCGGCGCTGCGCCACGTCGATAACGTTATTAGCCTCCAGAATACTGGGCCAGTGTTCGCTAATGATTTTTAAAAACTCCAATGTGATTTTCCAGTGTTCGGAAAAATCTTCGGGCACGATTTTATGAAGATCGGCAAAGGACAGTTCTTCTACAACGACCTGATCAATAAATTTTGCCAGTGCTGCGGCCAGCATAAGGGCGTGATCCGGCCCCTGTGTGAAGCCCTTGGCACTTCCTACGAGTTTGGCCAGAAGCAAGAGGCGTTTCATAGGATCTATCGCAGGCGGAACATCGAGAAAATCCTGTGCATTCCCGAACATCATCAGGGAAAGGTCCTCCTCGTCCACATCACCCAAGGGGGTCATACGCGGCAAAAGCATCGGCGCCCCGCTGTTCATACTGAGGAATGTTTCACGTAAGATCCGGCAGGCCCGTCGTGTCGGCAGCAAAATTGTATACTCCGGCAAAGGCCGTGCACCGTCTTGCCGGGTTAAATGATGGAGATAACGCACAAGCGTTTTTGAAAAGGGCAGACCAGCAGGAATATTGTAGATTTTATGCTGCACTGTCTTCCCCTTGTATTTGATATGCAGCGTCAACCGCCTCCAGATCATCGGGTGTACTGATGTGGTGCCATTCACCATCATGCTCAAGACCGATAAAGCGGCCGCTTTGCTCACAATTTTTCATTATATCAAGGAAGGAAAACTTATCTGCCTTTATATTCTTGTAGATTTGAGGGCTATTCAGGCGAATATTGGTCCACATATATGCCCCTGTTTTTTGCGGTGACATTTGAATACGGCCATCATCGCGCATATCAAAATCCCCTACCCCATGGGTTAACGTCATGCGCGATATGGGTTGCATGAGAGTTAGGATATCCATGCGATCCGGTGCCCATTCATGTGCCAAACGAGTCAGTGCGCAGACTCTACCATCGCTCCACAATGCATCGCCGGCAATGACAAAGAAAGGGTCATCACCAAAATGAGAAAGTGCATTTTTAACCCCCCCCCCTGTATCAAGGATATCGTCCTCATGCGATATATGGATTGTGATATCTGGATATCTTTTTGCGTAGTCGTTAAGATGCGCCTCCAGAACATCGGCCATATAATGCGTGTTCACCACGGCGTGCTCTATACCCGCAGCACGAAGTTTATCAAGGGCGCGCCAAATGAGAGTACGGCCAGCAACTTCGACCATTGGCTTTGGTCTGTGATCTGTGTGAGGGCGCAAACGCGTTCCAAAACCCGCCGCAAGAATAAATGCCTTTTTCGGAATGTCAGTCATAGTGTTTTACCTCAATTGTCCTTTGATCCGGCTGACCTTGTGCCGAAATGTGAAGTTCGATCCTTTTGGAAGGTAATAACCCACCAAGGCGTTCCGGCCATTCCACCAATATAATTCCGTCCGAGAGAGCCTCTTCCCAACCAAGCTCATAGATTTCTGATTCATCGGCAAGCCGGTATAGATCAAAATGCCAAACTGTGCCCTTATCCGCATCGTAAGTCTGTACCAATGTATATGTCGGGCTTGGCACTTCCATATCTTGCTGTGCGCAAGTTGCACGTATGACAGCACGGGCAAATACACTTTTGCCGACACCAAGATTACCATAGAGTAACACCACGTCGCCCGATTTCAGGTCTTGCGCAAACTTTTCCGCATACCCAATTGTTTCCTGTTCGGACGCACTTTCAAAAACCATAATTCTTTATAGGGCAGAACAGGCTTGGTGGAAAGGAGAGACTGAGGTAAAATGCGCTTATGAAATACGCTTTTTTTATCGCATTTTTAGCCCTCGCCATACCTGTGCAATCCTTTGCCGCGGAGATCACGGCAAGCCCGATATGCTTTACCATCCGCAATGAAGCGCCATATAAGGTATATGGCGAAATATCGACCGATTATTTTACTACTCCCGATGGTACAGAAGCCCGGCATACAGGGCCGTTCCGACTGGAAAAAGCGGGCACTGTGCACGAAGAAAAGGGGTATTTTCTGGATCGAACGGAATTTTGTTCACAAGGGCCGTTTTACCCCGGTCGGCAGGTCGAATTGACAATACGGACTTTGATTCCCATTTTTTCCTGTAAGACCAATATCGAAGTCGGAGAAATTGTCATTCAGGGTAAACGTCTGAAAGAAGGCGGCACCAAAACATGGGCAACTTGCTATTAATCTGGAATTTTAGCTGTGTGATCTGGGAAGCAAAAGGGTAATGGTTGTGCCCTTTCCAAGATTGGATTCCAGTTCAAATGTCCCGCCATGGAGCTTTGTTATATTGTGAACGAGGCTGAGCCCCAGACCGGCCCCTCTAGTATCCTGTCCGGCGACATCGATCCGCTCGAAGGGCTGGAGGATACGCTCTTGCTCTGTCTCCGAGATACCAACACCATTATCGGTCACACTTATAAAGACGGAATCGCCCTTGCGTCCTGCTTTCATTTCGATGTGACCGTTATCATCCATATTGGCCAGAGAATTACGCACCAAATTAATAATCACCTGTTTGACACGCGCTTCATCGATATCTGCTTTTCCGATATTCGCAGGGCACTTAAGTGATATTTCGACATTTTGTTTACGGGCCCAGTCTTCAACCAGATTCTGTATGCTTTCCATCATTGTTTTTATTGCGGTTTCCTTGAAGTCCAGATCCATTTGTCCGGCTTCGATAGAGGAAAGATCAAGAATATCGTTAATGAGATTTAGCAATCTCTGGCTCGCCGCATGGATATCGTGTGTGTATTCTTTCTGCTTTTCATTAAGCGGACCAAAAAATTCCTGATCCAGCATTTCATTAAAGCCCATGATCGCACTAAGCGGCGTTCTGAGCTGATACGAAACATTAGCCAGAAAGTCGAGTTTGAGTTGTTCTGCTGTTTCCAGCGCAGCATTTTTTTCGCGCAGCGCATTTTCCACGCGCACCGTATCGGTCATATCGGAATAGGTGGTCAGCACCCCGCCATCGGGAAGCGGCACAGTTGAAAATTCAAGAAGGGTGTTATCCGTCCTTTTCAGGCGCCCCTCATTCATGGAACGATCAAGAGCCAATGATATAAGCAGTTCTTTGGTTGCTGGCCATTTTTCTTTGGTAAAAAGCTTTTCTATACGCTGCACAACTTTGGTGACATGCGGCTCTCCCTCGAGTGTTTCGGGATCAAGTGCCCACAGCCGTCCGAAAGCAGGGTTCCAGAGTTTCAGGCGCCCGTCACCACCATACACCGCAACCCCCTCTGCAAGGTTGTCCAGCGTTTCTTTCTGAACGGCAATCAAAGTATTATAGGACGACTCCAGTTCAAGACGACTGGTGACATCCTCGAATGTCATGATAATACCACCCAGTTTATGCGGCACGACCAACATACGCAGCGCCTTACCATCAGGCAGATAGAGCATGTCTTCTTTTGGTTCGATGAGGCCGGTAAACATATTCAGCCAGCTTTTTTTAAACACTCTGAAGTCAGCTTGTTCGGGCAAGCGGCGTGTTTCGCGAAGTTTTTCCATGATATCGGCAAGGGTCGGGCGTGTATTGAGCCAACCATCCTCCAGATCCCATAAAGCGGCAAAAGCGGTGTTGTAGAAATCGAGGCGTTCATCGCCCTTAAAGATCGCAATACCGGAGCGGAGCTGTTCCAGCAGGCCGCGTGTGGCCTCTCGGTTTCCTTTTACCTCTGATGTGATGCGCTCTTCTTCTGTTATGTCTTCGGCGATACCAACTGTGATTTTGCGTGACTTAACCGGAATTTCCGAAATTTTCAACAAAACGCGATCACCACCAACCACCTCATGCATTTTGGTCACTTGCACCGCATCTTTTTCCAATGCGAGTTTGGCAAGGGCTGCGCCGAATACCAGATCTTTATCACTTGGTTTTCTTTTGCGGGCAGACGAGATCAATTCCTTTTGCTGGGCTATGATTGTGCTGGGCGGGGAATCAACAGCTTTGGCATAACAAACATTACACCATGTGATGTTCTGTTTTTCATCCCGAATCCAGACGGGATTGGGCAGCGCATCAAGAGAGTCTTGCAGCCTATCGACGTCTTCGCGCAAGAAGCTGTGTTCTTCTTCCATGATGTCACTGGCGGACTTCATATGCGTGATATCCTCCAACCAGAGAATATAGAAATGATCAGAGGCACTTAAATCCTGACCACATGTACCGGAGAGTTTGAATGTTTTGTTTTCGGCGCGGTTTTGAACATTAATCGTAAATGAGATGCCTTCTGTTTTTAATCTTTCAAACAAACCTTCAAGTCCGGCAGAATCTTCGGGGGACAGAACGCTCTGGATGTCATTGATAGAATCGATATGCGCTAAGCCCAGCACATCGCAAAACCCTTGGGAGTAGACGACGCTGCCGTCATTTCCCCAACCGCAATATTCGCCAGGAACAGCAGAGAGAAAGGCTTCGAGCCGTGCTTTTTCCAAATGGATATTCCCCCGAGAGCCAAATGCCCCGAGAAAATTAAAAGCTGTTTTTTTCTTTTGTATCGGTTGTGTCACAACGAAACGATTCTAAAGAGCAATGGGATAAAAAGACAAGCGAAAATGTAGGACCACAAAAAAGGCCGCACATAATGCGGCCTCTTGGAATTATTATTTTCAGACTTAATATCTGTATAGATCGCCTTTGAAAGGACCTTCCACTTTTACACCGATATAGTCGGCCTGGTCTTTCGTAAGCTTTGTCAGCTTCGCCCCAACCTTATCTAGGTGAAGCGCTGCCACTTTTTCATCCAGATGTTTCGGAAGCACGTAAACTTCGTTCTTGTAGTTTTTGTGGTTTTTCCAAAGCTCGATCTGGGCCAGTGTCTGGTTTGTGAAAGACGCACTCATCACGAATGAAGGGTGACCCATCGCACAACCAAGATTAACAAGACGACCCTCGGCAAGAAGGATAATACGTTTGCCGCTCGGGAATTCGATTTCATCGACTTGTGGCTTGATGTTTTTCCATTTCATGTTGCGTAGAGGCTCGACCTGAATTTCATTATCGAAGTGACCGATGTTACAAACGATCGCACGGTCTTTCATCTCGCGCATATGATCAACAGTAATGATGTCCTTATTACCTGTTGTCGTCACGAAGATATCCGCGCGTGATAGCGCATCTTCCATTGTTGTAACTTCGAACCCATCCATTGCAGCCTGCAAGGCACAAATCGGATCGATTTCAGACACCATAACGCGCACCCCCTGAGAGGCAAGAGACTCTGCAGAGCCTTTACCAACGTCACCGTAACCACAAACCATAGCGACCTTACCGGCCATCATAACATCTGTTGCGCGGCGGATCGCATCCACCAATGACTCACGACATCCGTATTTGTTGTCGAATTTGGATTTGGTTACAGAATCATTCACGTTGATTGCCGGTGCTTTCAACTTCCCTGCTTCTTGCATACGGTTCAGGAAAAGAACACCTGTCGTTGTTTCTTCGGAGATACCTTTGATATCAGCCATTAGTTCGGGATAATCCTTGTGCATCATGGCTGTTAAATCACCGCCATCATCAAGAATCATATTTGGCACCCAACCGTTTGGACCTTTAATAGTCTGGTGAATACACCATTCATATTCTTCCTCGGTTTCACCTTTCCATGCGAAGACAGGGATACCCGCCGCCGCGATTGCTGCTGCTGCTTCGTCCTGTGTAGAAAAGATATTACAAGAACTCCAGCGTACTTCTGCGCCAAGTTCGATCAATGTTTCAATAAGAACCGCTGTTTGAATGGTCATGTGAAGACATCCGGCAATGCGTGCGCCTTTTAGAGGCTGCTCTTTTTTGTATTCCGCGCGTGTGGCCATCAAGCCCGGCATTTCATCCTGTGCCAGATCAATTTGAAGGCGGCCCGCTTCGGCCAGTTTAATATCTTTTACTTTATAATCCTGCTCTACGGCCTGAGGTGCTGCTGACATTTAATACTCCTTAAAATGGTAAAAATTCTCTCTATTTCTGCTCTTTTGTACAGTCGGGCATGACTTAAGCATTTTTTTTTTCAAAAACCAATGGTAATATTACGATATGAGCACAAAAATTGAAGAAAACAGCGAAATCAGGGAGCGTCCGCGCTTTATTCACAAACCGAATCCCCTTGTTGAGCGCGCATACCAGATATTCGAGTTTAGCCACTCGGGTAATGACTATGTTCATGCCGGTGACTATGTCCTTTTAAATAAAGCGGAAGACCGTGATATTACAGAGAAAAAAGTGATAAATCTTATCACTTTACTCAATGGAAAAGACGATTTAATAGACCTCTCAAACTTGACAAAAACCCGAGTATTATATACAGTAGTACCTGAAGCTGAGGCATCGAACCAGACCAAGATAATCTTTAAAGATTACGACGGTGCCGGAGTTTCCAAGGATAATGCGGTATTTACAATAAGAAAGGGTGTATTCAATGATCGATCTCAACAACTTTGACGGATTAACCGATCCTTTTGCAGAAAGTTCTTCCGGACTGAACGCAGATAGAGTGTTAGCACGTCAGGCAGAAGCAGGAAGCGGATATGTTAATACTGCTATTCAGCCTGCGGCCGATAATACAAACGATTTTACACTGTAAAATTTAGAATATACAAATAACAGTCAAGCGGATCATATGATCCGCTTTTTTGTTGTTTTGATTAGTGTTTATATTGAATTTATCGGACGTCCGGTGCCGGTCTTTCATCTTCGTGAAACGGGTAATAATGTTCATTTAAAAGCGTTTGTTTTTCTTCTGGTGTGATTTGAATATGCTCTTCATAGAATGCATCAAGAACGCGATCACGTTCAGCTCGTGAATGTATGGCTTCCAGATCTTCGACCAGTTTTTCACACAGGTCAATTTTGTTTGAAAGTTTAGAGAGCTCCTCTTTCATGAGGTTCGTTGATGCCGCATCGGTGGAAAAATTTCTATATCCCAGACCGACAAGAATTGCCGCATGTTTTGGATCGGAGGCCATATCACCACAAACACTGACAGGTATATTTTTTTTCTTTCCTGCTTCAATCACTTTACGAAGATTTTTGATGACGGAAGGATTTGTTGGGTCGTATTTTTCAATACTTTCCTGTGAATAACGGTCAACCCTGCAAATACTGTGAACGAGGTCGTTGGTACCGACGGAGAAAAACGACGCATCCACATGTTCCAATTCATCAATCAGGGAAATAACTTCCACCATACACCCAAGCTTAATGCTTTCTCCGCCAACTTCTGCTGCGGCCGCATCCATCATCTCCTGCATTTCCTGCATATCATCGGCAGACGATATGATAGGCACCATAACCCGGACTTTATTTTCATCTCCGGTTTCTTTCAGTTTTGCGCGCAAGCGCACCAAAGCCTTCATTTGATAAGGTGTTTGGGTATTTACTGTTTTCTTTCTTTCTTTGTTTGCCTTATCGCTTTTATCACCGGCAAGATCAATGGTTCTAAACGTCGTGCCTATATAATTGCTTTCACGTCCTTCCGGCGCACATGCGCGCATATTCTGCTCGAAAATCGGCAACCAAACTGCATCATCCATGATTTTAGGAACATCTTCACCCCGCATTTTGAATGCCATTTCCGTGCGGTACAGACCAATACCCACAGGATTAGCTTCTCTGATTGCCTTGGCTTCATACGACATTCCCAAATTACAATGAATGTTAATTTTTGTATCTTCGGGATCTTTCGGATTTTCAATCTTAATCGTAGATTGATTGGCCCATTTACGGTTTAGCGCCTCTGTAAATCTGTCTTGTTCCGCGATCAAGGATTCGTAGGCCTTCACAAGTCGCTCCGGCGGGTTCACGATAATACGTGATCTTTCTCCATCAAATATAATAATGTCACCATCTTTCAGGCGATCAATATCTGTACGGGCATAAGCGGGGCCCATCCCTTTCACAATAATGGGGGCATGGCCTTCCATACTTCCTGTACCAACAGCAACGCCAGGGACAAGCAGTTCTCCCGTTTCAGGGTCACGAAAATAGGAAATAGCGCCCAGCATAAGATCATCGGTTACGACGGCGGTTCCCTTTCGGATTTGATCCGGTGTAGCCAATTGTTTTGTTGGATGAAGATGGTGTTGTATCGTGGCCCGCATCGTTTCGAATTGACCAACCATTTTTTCAAACATTGCCATCCCTTGGACGAAGTCTACTTGCTCCTGCAAGGCCGTATCGATCGCCACCTCGGCAGAAGAGCCGTTCTTAATCATCTCTTCTACGCTTTTGTGCCAGGTTTTGTCTCGGAGGATGACGAGCTCGCTTTCTATGCTTTCTTCTGCAATATCCGATACTTCAATAAACCCGTGTTCTCTTTGTCTGTCGAGATAGCCCTGATAGGTCGATATTGTTCTGGCGAGTGCATCTTGAAAGCGTCTTAGCTGGTCAGTCGAAAATTCTTCTTGCCGCGCATTACCTATAACGGAGTAATGAGCGTAATGCTCGGGCAACATACCATAGATTTTAGCTCTGTCTTCATCGGTTGGCTCGATACGGTTATTTTCAAGCTTAAGAACACGCCCCATACCGAATTGATCTGTTTTCATGACAGCATCAAGCACGAGCGCACCGCCCGTATCATTAAAATCAACCGTCAAATGTGGTGGTTTAGCAACCATATCACACCCAGTAAAACCCGTTTTTATTTATTATTATGCTCAATATTCATACATTTTCTGGTGTAATTATGCAAGAAAATCACAAAGATAGCGTTAAAAATCCAAAGAATTCTAATCTAGACCGTGCACTCTTTTACCTGTAGGCCTTGAGGGTCTGGGAGAAGGTTTTGGGTTTGACACACGCTTGTCTTGCCCGAAATCTGCCTTAACAGCATCAAAAGCAGCTAAAATCGTTCCTTTATGGGGGTTTCCGTCCAATGCACCGTCAACAGCCGATCTGGCTTCTGGGGCTGTAATGTCACAATCGGTCTTCATAAGCGCTCTATAAGCTTTGCCGCAGGCCTCATATATGGCCGTTTTCGTATCCAGATCCGTTCCACCATATCTCTGCTTGGCGGCGCTATACCATGTATCGCTCAGATGCCTATATCCCTGACGTTCAGAATGCATTACTTTCTCCGTATGTATTGTCATCAAATGACACAATTCGAGCAGGTTATGACATAAACATCTGAAAATAGCAAATTTACGTAAAACAAAAGCCATGCAGCGAACCACATGGCTTTGGTAAGACTTGATATAGGTGGCTAACCTAATTTCTGGCCGCTTGCTTTTCTTCTACCTGCTCAAGTTCCTTGCGTACTTTTGCAACTTCTTTATCCGCATTCAATATACGGTTGCGCGTTGCCGCCTGATAAGCGACTTTTGCATGTTCTGCACAATATGGAATACCGGAGATGGTGTGTTCGCCACAAAACCCGAAACCCTCTTCACGTGGATCACCGGATGGCCAACGGCACATGCGCGGCTTAAGATCGGTGAGATCATAAAGTTTTCCTGACGGAACATAGGTTTCCCTTAGAACAGTTTCTTCAGGAGATTTCGCAACAGACGTGGAGGATGACTTTGCTTTTTCTGTTACTTTACGTTTTGTGTTTTTGTTCGCAGGTTTTTTATTTTGCTGAATGGGCGAGACACGGTTGGACAACTTCAAACGGTGTGCTTTTCCGATCACTGCATTACGGGTTACCCCACCAAGCTCTTTAGCAATTTCTGCTGCTGTGTGTCCATCTCCCCATAATTTCTTTAATAGCGATACGCGATCTTCAGTCCAACTCATTTATTCCTCCAATTCGTATATTAAGCAGAAAAACCAAGCCTAAACGCTTGATCTTAAACACATTTTCATTTCTTTGGTTAAGAATTCCAATTTATCAGGAACAAAAAAATTTCGCTATTAACAAAAAATAAAAATGCAGTTTATCCACAAACCAAATTTTTTAACTTGGAATATCAAGCCCGAACAGCGCATAATTTTCTGTTCGTTCGGCCCAATTTTCCTGTACTTTCACAAAGATACTGAGGTGCACTTTTTGCTCCATCATCTGTTCTAGCTCTTCACGGGCAGCTTGTCCAATTGACTTTATCTTACTGCCGCCTTTTCCTAAAACGATACCCTTCTGACTTTCCTTTTCAACATATACACATTGTGAAATTTTGATACTCCCATTTTCAAAATTTTCCCAATTTTCTGTCTCGACAAAAATTGCGTAAGGGATTTCCTCATGAAGTAGATCAAAAATTTTCTCACGTGTAATTTCGGAAGCCATAAGGCGCATCGGCATATCGGAAAGCTGGTCCTCGGGATACATCCATGGCTGTTCGGGCAGGAGCTCTGCGAAATATGATTTAAGATCAGCCACGCCTGCGCCGCTCAGTGCGCTGATCATAAAGGTAGAAAGGTATCCGAACGCCTCGTTAAAATCCTGCGCCATTTTGAGAAGTTCCGGTTTTGCGATTTTATCAACCTTATTCATAACAAGAATAACGTTTTTCTGGTCGCCGAAATTCTCGATAATTCTTTTATTCGCTGCGAGCACATTTTTTGTTGTCGCATCGATCATATGCAAAATGTAATCCGCATCTTCCATACTGGAGAGCGCGACACCAACCATGGCCTTTTCCAATGTCTTTTTTGGTTGAAACAGGCCCGGCGTATCTATGAGGACGATTTGCGTTCTTTCATGTATTGCCATACCAAGAACGCGGGTTCGTGTTGTTTGCACCTTGCGGGATACGATACTCACTTTCGAGCCAACCATTTGATTTACCAACGTCGATTTTCCGACATTCGTTAACCCAACAACACTTACAAAACCGCACCGATCGCTCACTCTGGAATTCCTTTTAAAAATTCTTCTGCCACAAGTTTTTCGGCCTCCGCACGGGAACGTCCCGATGCTCGTACCGGCGGGTGTCCTTTGACGATCAGTTCCACTTCAAAAACGGGGGCGTGATCGGGGCCGCTTTGACTAACAATGTCATATTGTGGAAGGGATAAACCCCTTGCCTGTGCCCATTCTTGAATAGCTGTTTTAGGGTGTTGGGGCGGCTGTTTCATAGTATAGAGCACCTCGCTCCATTGTGCCGCAATCAGTTCCTTACAGGCATCAAACCCACCATCGAGGTAAATCGCACCGATCAGGGATTCAAACACATCGGCCAATATATGCGCGTTTTCTGCGCCGCCCGCATCACGCTCTGCCTGTGACAATATAATATAATCCCCCAGCGCGATTTGGTCTGCAAGTGTGGCCAGTGTTTCGCCCTGTACCAAGGAAGCCAGTCTTTTGGCGAGGTCACCCTCTTTTTCATCTGGAAATTTTGCAAAAAGAAGAGAGGCCATAACAAGACCAAGAACGCGGTCCCCTAAAAATTCGAGACGTTCATAATTCTGGTTTTCGCCTGTACTGGAATGTGTCATCGCAACACGAAGAAGGTCTTCATCGTTGAAAGTATAGCCTATTTTTTTCTGCAGTTCCTGATGTGGCTTCATCATGCAAAGCCTTTCCTTCTAGTCGCTTTGTGTTTCTGCCTTTGTTTCTTCTTCTCCGGGATCATACGGATCTATATCCATAAAAATACGATCATAGCGAATGCTCCATGGCCATTTCCAGAACTCAAACAGCCCTGCATAGCCATTGGTCGAGAAAAACAGAAAATCAGCGCGGCCAATAATATTTTCAAAGGGAACCGGCCCGACACGGCTTGATACGCGACTATCTTGTGAATTATCACGATTATCGCCCATCACGAAGTAGTGGGCTTCGGGTATTGTGTAGAGGTCTGTGTTATCAAGCGCCTCGTTATCCGACTCTTCGTATATATAATGTTTGATGCCACCAGGAAGAGTTTCAATATATGCGCTGGCTTTAACGACACGCCCGTTGTCTTTTTCCATGTCAACTTCTTCCAGGAATTC
Organism: uncultured Micavibrio sp.; assembly: GCA_964352665.1. Classification (GTDB taxonomy): domain Bacteria; phylum Pseudomonadota; class Alphaproteobacteria; order Micavibrionales; family Micavibrionaceae; genus UBA1672. The sequence goes on along the minus strand of CAYGSJ010000004.1, from coordinate 22,991 downwards.
ACGCGGTACAATTTTGTCATTAATAAACAAGCGCCCGCGCTTGACCATGATTGTATCACCGGGTAAGCCGATAATCCGTTTAATATAATCGACACCCGTGTCCGTAGGCAGGGCAAAAACGATGACATCGCCGCGTTTTGGCTCTTTTGGCCATATACGCTGCTCGATTGGCGCTATGCCGAAAGGGAAAGAATATCTGCTGTACCCGTAAGCCGGTTTATTCACAAAAAGGTAATCTCCAATCAAAAGACTAGGCTTCATCGATCCGGAAGGAATGTGAAAAGGCTCAAACAGAACAGAGCGAATAATCAGGGCAATCCCTATCGCTACCAAAGCCGTTTTAAAAAATTCACTTAGCTCTTCTTTGTCCATTAAGACGGGCTTATGTTCCGGCTTATCTTGATTCAAAATTTCGCCCGCTGTATTTTCGCTATTTTCTGACATAGACAAAGGGTTTACAGCAAAATATCCCGAAAAGCCAGCAGAGAATCGAAGAGTCTATTCTTTACGAACAATTGAGGGTTAGCGCGCCTCGATGATGACAAAAGCCTGTGCGTATGGAAATTCATCGGTGAGGGATAAATGCAGTACAGGAGAAAATCCATCCGGTATCAAATTCAGGAGTTTTTGACTGGCAGTACCTGACAGTTCCAGAGACGGTTTGCCATACGCATCTTCAATCACGCCGATATCACGCATCGTAATACCCTGATCAAACCCTGTTCCAAGCGCCTTCACGCAGGCTTCTTTGGCTGCAAACCGTTTTGCATAAGTTTGCGCTTGCGCTTTTTTATCGCTTCTGTTTTTTGCCTTCGTTTGCTCGGCTTTTGTAAAACATCTTTGTTCAAAACGGTCGCCATGACGATCAAGCGCATTCTCTATACGCGTGATATCAACCAGATCCGTTCCTATTCCGATGATCATTTTTCAAAATTCCATAGATAAAATCTAAATCGTGTTTAACACAACAACAAAGCGGGCACCAATAACTTTGTCCGTATGGTCTGTTCTGTTTTCCGCATAAATTCTGCCGTTATGCGCAGCAATAATCTGCTTGCAAATGGACAGGCCCAGACCTGAATGCCTGCCGTATTCTTCATGCTCGGGGCGCTCTGTATAAAATCTTTCAAAGATGGTCGTCAGGCGGTTTTTAGGTATGCCCGGACCATTATCTTCGACAGCAATCCTGATTTTTTTGTCCTTTATAGTGGTGACAATTCTAATACTACTCTCCGGTGGAGAAAAAGAAAGGGCATTGGCAAGCAAATTCTGGAAAACCTGGGTCAATCGTGATTCACTGCCCAGTACGATCAGGGGCTTGTCCTCTGGCATGTCCAAAGTGATCATGACATCATCCTGCATGGCGCGACCGTCTGTTTTTACGCCTGAATCCCGCTCCAACGGGTTTTTCTTGGAATCCAGAATTTCTATGAGCATTCCTCTAAGATCAACAGGTTCCAAAACCTCGCGGGAAAGTTCCGCATCCAAACGTGATGCATTTGAAATATCGGTAATCAGGCGATCAAGACGATCAGCATCATGTTTGATAACAGAAAGCAGTTTATCAAGATCTTTCTTTTTCTTAACGATTGTCGCTGTTTCAACCGCACTTTTCAGAGATGTAAGTGGATTTTTGATTTCATGGGCAACATCTGCGGCAAAGGCCTCGATCGTATCCATACGATCCCACAGGGCGGACGTCATATTACGCAAAACAATTGATAATTCACCGATTTCATCATGCCGGTCACTCATATCCGGTATTTCTGTATGCCTTAATTTTCCTTTTCTGACATTTTCTGCAGCAGACGCCAGAATACGAAGTGGTCTGGCAATAACGCCCGAGAGATAGATCGACAGAAAGATCGTAATCAGAAGGGTCACAAGGAAGATATTTAAAACGTTGAACCACATATCGGCAAGATCTTCGTTGATGGTTTCATTTTCACCAATCAACATGACGACACCAACGATCTCTTTCTGGCTCATAATCGGGAAAGCAGCGGTCAACACAATATCCCCTTCATGATCCTGCCAGGCAGAAATACTGAGATTCATTTGCTTGGCACCAAAAACGTTATAATAGTCATTCCCATCATCCGAGAACACACCCGAGAAGTAATCAAGTTTATTGTGGCGAGGAAAGAAAGACGCAACCCAACTGGCCGTATTTTTCAAGATGACGGGATTACTAAGCCTGCGTTCTTTATCGCTTATGAATTTAAAAATCGGTGGAACATTATTCTGTTCTATGAGTTTTTTGGAATCGACGATCAGGTGATCGTTGGAATCAAAGATCAAAATGCGTTTATCAAGTGTTGCCCCCAAGCGCGCCGCGAGATTAGAGGCTTTCGAGGACGAGATAAAGGATTGTTCTTCTCCGGATTCTTCCGTATGTTCGAGGGCACCTTCTGCGATTGCGGCGGTGACAAGAACAATTTCCGTCTGGAATCGGGCCAGTTTTGATTCAATCAATATGGAATGATATTGTCCCAGATAGACCACCCCTGCAATCAAGGCAACAACAGCAAAGAAATTAACCCCGATAATACGAACCGTAAGACCGGTAATGCGTCGTTCTTTACCGCCCCAGTAGAGATCAAATAATTTTTCGAGTTCATCCATCGGAAAATATTCCGGCCAGTGCGTTACTCTTCTTTGTAACGGTAACCAACCCCATAGAGTGTTTCTATTTTGTCAAAATCTGAATCAATTTTTTTAAATTTTTTCCTGACGCGTTTGATGTGGGAATCCACCGTGCGGTCATCAACATAAATATTTTCGCCATAGGCCATATCTATAAGTTGGTCTCTGTTACGCACATGTCCAGGACGCAGAGCAAGTGCCTTAACCAAAAGATATTCCGTAACTGTCAGGTTCAGGGGTTTACCTCTCCAGGAACACAAATGCCGTGCATCATCGAGGAGAAGATCGCCATATTCGATGTTTTTAGTGACATCCTGCCCTTTGGTATTCGATGTTTCCAGAAGATCACGGCGACGAAGCAGAACTTTTATACGTTCTATAAGCAATCTTTGGGAAAATGGTTTTGTAATATAATCATCGGCACCCATGCGCAGCCCGATAACCTGATCGACTTCGTCATCCTTGGAGGTTAGAAAGATGACAGGGACGGCACTTTCCTCACGTAATTTGGACAAGACTTCTATGCCGTCCATACGAGGCATTTTAATATCGAGAATCACCAGATCGGGCTTACCATCCAGTATTCCCTTTAATCCGGTTTCACCATCATTAAATGTTTCAACTTTGAATCCTTCGGCTTCCAGTGTCATGGAAACCGACACCAGAATATTACGATCATCATCAACTAGAAATATTTTATCGTTCATTTTTTGAGTATCACAATTTATTTAATAGATATCAATATTTTAGTGAGAATTTCGCACATACTTTAAAACTTCCCCCACAAGGTATAGGGAACCAGTCACCAAAATTCTCTGTGATCCCTTTTCAGCAGCCACATTCCGCAAGGCATCGATAACATTCGGGTATTCATGGATTGTCACTTGGTTCAGAGTATCACCAAGGGCATTCATGATATCTTTTTTATTCCGCGACGATGGATCGTAGGAAATGGGCGTAATATTCAATTCGGATATAAACGGCAAGAACGGCGTTAAAAACTTGACCGGATCTTTTGATCCCAGCATTCCGAAAACCAGCGACATTTCTTTATTATCCAGTTCTTTCCAGTACTGAACATGGGATACAAGGGATTTTGAAGCGCTGTCATTATGACCGGAATCCAGCCATATTTCTGTAGAATCATCAATCCCCAGCAATGAAGAGGGGATTTGTTGAAGCCGTCCTTCCCATTTTACGTTTTGAAGGCCCAGAGCAATAGATTCGTCGGTAACCTTAAGGCGATCACGAATGGAAAACAGTGTGGCCAATGTCAGCCCGGCATTTTTTATTTGGTGTGCCCCTTCAAGAGCCGGTAAAGGGTAATGATATGATTTACCATGATATGTAAAAATCAACTGGTCACCATTTTTAACAACATCCCATGCTTCCCCGTATGGATAGTTTATTGCCCCTGTTTTTTGGGCCTCACCGCAAAGCACTTCCATGACTGGTTTTGAAAATTCGTCCTGATCTCCGATCAGGCAGGGAACAGATGACTTCATGATCCCTGCTTTTTCCAAAGTTATGCCTTTAATGTCATCCCCTAGAAAAACCGTATGGTCCATAGAAATCCGGTTTATCACGCAAGCCAGTGGTTTTTCAAAGACATTTGTACAGTCAAGGCGGCCGCCCATACCCACCTCCAATAGCAAAATATCAGCAGGATGTTCTGAAAACGCTTTAAAAGCCAGAGCAGTGGTGATCTCAAAAAAAGATAGCGGGGCACCTTTGTTAAGCGCCAGCGCCTCATCAATTAGTGCTTCAAGATAATCGTTTTCTATATGCGTGCCTGCAAGATATATCCGTTCGTTCATATCAACCAGATGAGGTGAGGTATATGTATGGACCTTATATCCTTCAGCCTCAAGGATTGCACGTAGCATGGCAATGACCGAGCCTTTGCCGTTTGTTCCCCCGACATGGATGACCGGTGGTATTTTCTCGTGTGGATTACCCAGCGCTGCCAACAGCTCAAAAAACTGCTCTCGATCCCAATTAACTTTGGAACGGGTGCGCCTGAGGCTATAAATTTCTTCCAATTTTTTTTGAAGGATTGCGTCGCTGTGGTTCAGATCAGCCTTGTGCATTGCTTGTATTATGCCTTTTCTGTCGTCGCTTTTTTCTTTTTCTTTTGTGAAACTACAGCTTTGCTTTCAGGCTTTTTTGACACGCTTTGCGCAGCTTTTTGTGCAGCTTTTGCCTGTGAAGTCGCTTGTGTACCGCCGCCTTTTCCTTCTTTTGCATCGTCTGCACTCTGATCTGTATTTTCCTTGTCATTATTGGGTTTCGATCCATCCGGATCATCATAGACAGGCTCTCTCTTTGTCAGGATACCGATAATCCGTACCAGAGTGTTTTTCATGTCTTTACGCTCCACCACCATATCAACCATGCCACATTCAAGCAGGTGTTCTGCGGTCTGGAAATTGTCAGGGAGTGTTTCGCGCACGGTTTCTTCGATCACACGACGACCGGCAAAGCCAATCATGGTGCCCGGCTCGGCAATGTGTATATCACCAACCATGGCAAAGGATGCACTCACACCGCCAGTGGTTGGATCTGTCAAAATAACGATATAGGGTAATTTGGCGTTCTTAACCATTTCCACAGCAATAATGCTGCGCGGCATTTGCATCAAGGAGATCATGCCTTCTTGCATACGTGCACCACCGGATGCAGGCACTGTGATGAAGGCAGCTTTTTCTTTTACAGCAATCTCGGATGCCTTAACGATAGCCTCGCCCACAGCGGCTCCCATAGAGCCACCCATATAACGGAAATTAAACGCTGCGATTACAACATTCATACCGCCCATTGTGCCACTGGCAATTGTGATAGCTTCTTTCAAACCGGTTTTGGTTTGCGCTTCCTTAATACGATCAACATAGCGTTTGCGATCTTTAAATTTCAAAGGATCTAATTCAACTTTTGGCAATTCATGCGACGTGTATTTTCCGCCATCAAAAAGCATCTCCAAACGATCTTTTACACTCAGGCGCAAATGGTGGCCACAATGCGTACAAACGTTATGGGCTTTTGCCAGATCACGATGGAACAGCATCCCTTCGCATTTATCACATTTCTGCCATAGATTATCGGGCACCTCTTTTTGTTCGCTCACAAAGGAGCGAATACGCGGAGGAATAAGATTGGATAACCAGTTCATTCTTAAAAATACCCTTTATCGTTGTCGAGGCTAGAAAATGCAGAATAACAATACAAAAGTCAAGGATTTAGATCACTCGGGACGTGCCCCTAACACCCCTGAAAGCGCAGAAACAAGCGCTTTTACGAGCTTAATTGAGGCGTTATCACTGCTGATATCCTTAACCTTATCAACGATAGCCGATCCAACCACCACAGCATCGGATAAAGTCGCCATTTCCTGCGCATCTTCGGGGGTTTTGATACCAAATCCAATGGCCACAGGAAGGTTTGTGCGTGTTTTAATATAATCAATATGGGGTTTGAGCGCCGCCACATCGGCAGAAGCTGTACCAGTGACACCTGTAATCGATACGTAATACAAAAAGCCACCTGCGCCATCCAGAATGGTTTCCAGACGCTCGTTATCTGTTGTCGGGGTCACAAGGCGAATAATCGCCAACCCGTGCTCAGTTGTATATTTACGAAACTCTTCATCCTCTTCGGGAGGCAAATCAACAATAATAAAACCATCTACGCCAGCGGCAGCGGTATCTTGTGCAAATTCTGCAAGCCCGTAGGCGTAAACAGGGTTGGCATAACCCATGAGAATAACAGGTGTATGATCGTTAGTTTCGCGGAAATCACGCACCATTTGCAATGTAGTTTTCATGGTTGCGCCAGCCTTGAGTGCGCGCTGCCCTGCCATTTGAATGGTTAGGCCATCAGCCGCAGGATCAGTGAAAGGCATGCCGATCTCTATAATATCAGCGCCGGAATCCGGCAAAGCTTTTAGAACGCTCAAACTCCCTTCAAAATCGGGATCACTGGCCATGATAAAGGTTATAAGAGCAGTACGGTTTGTTGCTTTCAGGCTTTCAAATTTTTGATCTATCCTGCTCATACATTCACTCCCACGCAAACTAGCACTTCATGCACACCCTCTTCGAAGAAACGCTGGCCGTAAACTTCAAAATCCGTTTCAAAACGACGATCAAGGTCACTCTGCCAGACGGCCGTCCATGTCTCGATCAAGGCCTTTGGCTGCTCCCCTGCCGCGCCCATCATAGCATAGTCCGCGGTTTGAACATCAACCTGATAGAGATGATCTTTGAGCGCCACAGCCTCTTTGACCTTATAGCCCAATGTAAGACGATATGGCTTTGTATGATCGCCCTCATAATCGGAATAGACCGCGTAGATCACGTCGTCGACACGCTCGGTAACATCTTGACCGATGCTACGCTTGAAAAAATCTTCCCACAAGGCATTGATGTCTTCGGAGGCAGTGTCACTGCCGGCAATGATTGTAGATATCCCGACTACGGAAAAACCATCGATCTTATCCAGACCGGCTTTAACCTCGTATTGCTGTGCTTGTTGTGTGCTCATTTTTATCCCGCCAGTTTTTTACCAAAATAGTAGTCGTCAATGGTAAAATTTTTTCCCAAATAGAATTTGTGCGCACGTTTACGTTCGGTTCCCGAGCCCAAAACAAACATGTCGCAATTCTGTTCTTTTGCCTGTTCTTCAAGCCAGTTCATAAAGAAACTGCCTACGCCTTTGGAGCGGTTTTGTTCTTTTGAGACCAGATCATCAAGATGTAATACTTTGCCATAAGCCAGAAATTCAGCATATCTGTAACCTGCTACCGCGCATATTTCGCCTGCATTTTCAAGATACGCAAGAATAAATCCGTCATTTGTCTGCTGCCTTTTGACCTGCTCCAGGAATTGATCTTCGGATAGTGTGGCCCGTCGCTTACCCAGCAGAACCATGACTTTATGGCATGCTCTGATCTCTTCATCACTCTGAACAATTTTAATGTCCATCAATTAAATCTCCACACCAAGTTTTTTGGCCACCGTGAAGATGTCCTTATCGCCGCGTCCACAAAGATTCATAACGATGATATGGTCTTTAGGCAGGGTGCCTGCAATCTTCATCACATGGGCAAAAGCATGGGATGGTTCCAGCGCAGGAATGATCCCTTCCAGTTTTGTACAAAGTTGAAAGGCCTCCAGCGCTTCGTTGTCTTTTATGGAGACATATTCCACGCGTTTTTCATCGAACAGCCATGCATGTTCCGGCCCGATTCCGGGATAATCCAGCCCCGCGGAAATAGAGTGAGCCTCTTGAATCTGGCCGTCGTCATCCTGTAGGAAATAGGTCTGCATCCCATGAAGCACGCCAGCTCTTCCGCCTGCCAGACTGGCCGCATGCTGATCCGTATCAACGCCGAGCCCTGCGGCCTCAACCCCGATCATATGCACAGCTGCATCGTCCAAAAATGGATGGAACAGACCCATAGCATTTGACCCACCACCAATAGCCGCCACCAAAGTATCCGGCAACCGTCCTTCGCGTTCCATCATTTGTTCGCGCACTTCCTTACCCATCACGGATTGAAAATCACGTACCATTGCAGGAAAAGGGTGTGGCCCGCCAACCGTGCCGATCAGATAGTAGGTATTATGTACATTGGTCACCCAATCGCGCATGGCTTCGTTCATTGCATCTTTCAGCGAGGCCGAACCAGATTCTACGGGTCGCACTTCTGCGCCCAATAATTTCATCCGAAACACATTCGGTGATTGACGCTCTACATCCTTTGCACCCATAAAAATTGTGCAGGGTAAATCAAATAAGGCACAAACTGTTGCCGTAGCCACACCATGTTGCCCCGCGCCGGTTTCGGCGATGATGCGGGTTTTTCCCATACGTTTGGCCAAGAGCACCTGACCGATACAATGATTGATTTTATGCGCACCGGTATGGTTCAACTCGTCACGTTTAAAATAAACTTTTGCGCCGCCCAGATGTTTCGTGGTTTTTTCTGCAAAATATAGGGGTGACGGGCGACCAATATAATGTTTGGCAAGATCATCGAATTCAGCCCAGAAAGCGTGGTCGGCTTTGGCTTCATCCCACGCCTTGCCAACCGCAAGAATAAGGGGCATTAAAGTTTCGCCGACATACCGTCCGCCATATTGACCGAAATGCCCGCGTTCATCGGGCTGCTTTTTATAGGAATTTGCGCTCATGTGGGGTTTTATAACCTGTTCACTGCATCGATAAAAGCTTTTATTTTGCCTGTATCTTTCTCGCCGCGCACTTGTTCTACACCGGAGGATACATCAACCGCATCCGGAGCAAGAACATCCAGCGCCTCTTGCACATTTTCGTGAGTTAGCCCCCCCGAGAGCATCCATGGCTTGTTAATGTCAAAGCTTTTTAATAAAGACCAGTCAAAGGTCTGCCCTGTGCCTCCGGGCATTTTTGGGTCGGCAGATTTCGCATCGAATAAAATCCAGTCCGCAGCATCATATTCATGGGCGTGCTCTATATCACCCCTGTCACGCACCGGCAGGGCCTTTATAATGGGCATAGCATATTTGTTTTTTATCTGGGCCACACGTGAGGGCGTTTCATCATTGTGGAGTTGGATCATATCGAGTTGAACCTTGCCAAGTACAGCCCCCAGTTCTTCATCGGTAGGGTCTACGAAAAGCCCCACAGAGCGAACCCCCGTCGGCAACATAGAGGCCAGTTCTTTGGCAGTATCTATCTCTATAAAGCGCGGAGAAGGCGGATAAAAGACAAAGCCGATAAATCGTGCTCCTGCAGAAACGGCAGCATTTAAAGCATGAGGTGTTTTTATCCCGCAAATTTTGACCTGCACCTTATCCATGACGACGGATCGCATAAAGGTAATAATTGGCAATCGCAGTTGAAATAATTGCGATCAGGATAGGTTGAAAATACACCAGAATAGGAAAGGCAATAATAAATCCGACGATATTGGGCATAGTTTCAATCGCCAAAAATTGTAGGGGGATACCGGTTTGTATGAGAAGAACCATCATGCCTGACATTGCTACGAGCGCCACGATCATCATGACCAGAACACGTAGCGAGGCGATGGCAGAGACATTCATAAATTTCCAGACATAGCCTTTGGTAAGACTTGTTGCTTCGCGCAGACTGATATCATGCCCAACCGCTATCGCAGGAAAAAAGAAGGTAAGGCGAAAAAGCCAGATGAAATAGGCAATAATCAAACCACAAGCCAACAAGCCCGCAATGATCCCTGCAACACCGCCTCCCATAAGAGCAGAAACGCCAGCAAGAGTTCCCCCGATAAAGGCCACCACCACCAGAACAACAAGGATCAGGACCATAACCCCGACCATTTTCAATTCCGAGCGTCTTGGCTTGAAAGGGTTCATTGCTTCAAAATTATCGGAGCCCTGTATCACCAGACGATACCAGGAGATCGAAAATGCCATAATAAAATATGTTGATACTAACCCGCCAAGAGCAAAGCCTGTTTCAGAGTGCGGCATATAAATATCGGAAATCATTGCATCAATAAGAGATAAAATAACAATATGCGGCATCAAGGGTTTATAGATTTTCCAGACTTGATCCATATTTCTGTTCACAAAATCCAAGACATTGGCAGAGGTTTCTTTAAGATCAAATGTGGGTTCATATCTATTCATGGTTCAGTTCCCTACAGTGAATTAAGTATATCCTGCGCCGCTTTTGACGGGTCCGGTGCAGAGGTGATTGGCCGCCCTATCACCAAATGCGTTGCGCCGGCCTCGAGCGCCTGTGACGGTGTCATTACGCGCTTTTGATCGCCAGCATCTGCCCCTTCAGGCCTGATCCCTGGCACCATAAGGACAAAATCCTTGTTACAGCTTTGCCGAAGTGCAGCAATTTCATGGGCAGAGCAAACCACACCGTCTAGTCCGGCATTTTCAGCAGCCCGCGCCAATTGTTGCACATTATGCGCAACATCACCCTGGTATCCGATATCCAATATTGCCTGTTCGTCAAGGCTGGTAAGGATTGTAACCGCTAGTAGCTTTGTATTCCGTCCACACGCATTTTTTGCAGCCAACATCATCTCTGTCCCTCCCGCCGCATGGACATTAAGATAGGCAGGGGAGAAGTTAGAACAGATGCCCTGTATCGCTCCAGCTACTGTATTCGGTATATCATGAAATTTCAGATCAATAAAAAGCGCAGCATCCGGAGCTGCTTTTAAAACACGCTCAATCCCCTCTGGGCCAAAATGGTTAAAGAATTCAAGACCGAGTTTCAGAGCACCGGTCACGGGCGCTATGGCTTGTGCCAAATCACAAGCATGTTCCAGGTTGTCTGTATCAATAGCACAGAAAATTTTAGGATCAGACGTCATAATATTTATTTATAGCCTATTTTGTAGATAATGCAGGAAAAATTTCTCCTGCTGGCAGAGCCTTTGCCCGAAGCTTTTCTTCTTTCAGACGTTCCAGCTCTTTTTCAAGAAGCTTGATCTCTTTGCCTTGCGTGCGCTTTTCCTTGCGCAAGCCGCTCATATTAAACCAGACAATAATCCCGCCGAAAAGAAAGCCAAAGGCCATCGCCCCCAGAAATACAACATAAAGGGGAAGTTCCAGAAATTGATCTTGTGTTATGGGATTAACGGACAGACTAACAGAATCGCGATTGACAACAGCAAAAGCACAAATACAGATTGTAATTACAAAACCTATGAACCAGCGCAGGAAAGCCATTGGCTATTCCCCGTTAAGTTTTTCACGCAGTGCTTTACCTGTTTTGAAAAATGGCAACCGCTTTGCCTCGACATGAACGGTTTCACCTGTGCGTGGATTACGCCCAACGCGAGCCTCGCGGTGTTTCACAGAAAATGCACCAAAACCACGCAACTCGACGCGGTTGCCTTTAGCCAGCGCATCTGAAATCTCGTTGAATACGGTCTCCACAATCTTTTCAATATCTCGAAGATAAAGATGCGGATTAAGATCTGCGAGGCGCTGTATTAATTCGGATTTTGTCATATCAAAACATCCTTCTTAGCAAGCAAAAGAAACAAAACTATTTAATTTGTATAATGTATAGAGTGCCTTATCTTGAGCTTTGCGTCAAGCAAAAGACCTTGATAAAAAACAATTTTTTGTGATCTAAAGCAGCATTGCCCTTTAGACGGGGTAAATAAAAAAAGCCGACAAATTTTGCCGGCTTCTATTATTCTGTAAGAGAACGAAGAATTACTTCTTCTTTTTCTCTTCTTTTTTATCGTCTTTTTCGTTTTCCTGAAGGGCTGCACCAAGAATATCACCAAGAGACGCGCCACTTTCTGTCGAACCGAAGTCCTTCATTGCCTGCTTGTCTTCATCGATTTCCTGTGCCTTGATCGACAACGTCACTTTGCGTGTTTTCCGGTCAACGGAAATCACCTTAGCGTCCACTTTTTCACCAACAGCAAAACGATCAGTGCGTTGTTCGGAACGTTCACGGGAAAGATCAGCTTTCTTGATCGTTCCTTTCACATCATCGTTTAACGTCACTTCGATTGATCCGGCCTTAATATCAGATACTGTACAGGTCACGACTGCGCCTTTTGCAACACCTTCCATTGCGCCTTGATATGGATCAGCCGAAAGCGCCTTAATGCTTAGGGCTACACGCTCACGGTCAGGATCAAGTTCAAGGATTTTCGCCTTAACAAGATCACCTTTATTGAAGTTTTTCAGAACATCTTCACTTTGATCTTCCCAAGAAATGTCGGACAGGTGAACCATGCCATCAATTTCTTCTGTCAGGGCTACAAACAAGCCAAATTCAGTGATGTTGCGGACTTCTCCTTCAATTTCCTGATCAACTTTATGTCCTTCCGCGAATTTTTCCCACGGATTTTCCTGACACTGTTTCAAACCAAGTGAAATACGGCGTTTTTCCATGTTGACTTCAAGCACGACCACTTCCACTTCCTGAGATGTAGAAACGATTTTACCCGGGTGAACATTTTTCTTTGTCCATGACATTTCAGAGACGTGAACAAGGCCTTCAACACCATCTTCCAACTCAACAAATGCGCCATAATCGGCAATATTGCTGATGCGGCCTGTAAAGCGTGTGCCTTCGACATACTTGCCTTCGACTTCGGCCCATGGATCTGTTTCAAGTTGTTTCATACCCAACGAGATACGCTGTGTCTCTTCGTTGAAACGAATAACCTGTACGCCCACAGTTTGTCCGATTTGAAGAACTTCTGATGGATGATTAACGCGTTTCCAAGAGATATCGGTAACGTGCAGAAGACCATCAACACCGCCCAAATCAACGAACGCACCATAATCGGTGATGTTTTTAACAACACCTTCAAGAACCTGACCTTCAGCCAGATTATCAAGAAGATCGCTGCGTTGTTCCTGACGGGATTCTTCAAGGATCGAACGACGGGAAACAACTATGTTTCCGCGGCTGCGGTCCATTTTAAGAACGTGAAATGGCTGTGGTGTATCCATCAAAGGCTCTATATCGCGTACGGGACGTATATCCACCTGTGATCCTGGCAAGAACGCGACGGCGCCCCCCAGATCCACTGTGAAACCACCCTTAACGCGACCAAAGATCGTTCCAGTGACTCTTTCGCCTTTCTCGTGCAGCTTTTCAAGCTCCACCCAGACTTCTTCTCTGCGTGCTTTTTCACGGGAGAGAACTGATTCACCATTTCTGTTTTCCATTCTTTCGACGAAAACTTCTACGGTGTCTCCAATATTAATTTCCGGATCTTCTCCGGGTTTTGAAAATTCAAAACGTGGGATGCGTCCTTCGGATTTCAGACCAACATCAACAATGATGTGTTCATGTTCCAGTGCGATAACGACACCTTTTACAACGCTTCCTTCGAATTTTTCATTTTCTCCAATAGTTTCTCCTAGTAGAGCTGCAAACTCAGGAGAGTCTTGTTTATCTTTTAGATTTGCGGCTACATGCGCCATATTACTATTCCTTTTCTGTATTCAAAATAACGCCAGAACACCCTTTTTTTCTTTGCAGAAGGATGTCAGACGTCTTGGTTCTAGGGGAATATTTTCGCTAATGCGTCTTGATGCAGACCCTAGCCAAATGCCTTTTTCGCATGTTTTAAGGCCACTTCCAGCAATTCAGCCTCATCCAAATCGCTACTATCTATATTAATAGCATCATCAGCGGGCCTCATCGGAGCGGCCTGTCGGCCGGAGTCGCGCGCATCACGCGCACGCATATCCTCTAAAACGGCCCTATATGTAACGTCTAATCCTTTGGATTGCAACTCTTTTAGACGTCTTTCTGCGCGAATCTCCAAATTGGCGGTAATAAACAGCTTTAAGGGGGCATCGGGACAAATTACGGTACCGATATCGCGCCCATCTAGAATAGAACCTTCAAACCCTTCCGGTGGCTCATTTGCGAATGACCTTTGTAGGTCGACTAGCGTATCTCTAACCTCTTGCATTGCGGCAATTCGTGATGCGGCAATACCCACATCATCAGTGCGCAGCCCTGCATTACCCAGAACATCGTCAAGAGTGGCCTCTATGTTAATCTTTCTGGAAAGACGTGCACAAGCCTCAAGCGCGTGTTCGGTATCTTCCGGATCGTGGCCTGCGCGTAAAACCTCATACCCTACAGCACGATAGAGTGCACCCGTATCCATATGGGCAAAATTAAGCGCCCTGGCCAGATTTCTGGAGAGTGTGCCTTTACCGCTTGCCGCGGGGCCGTCGATGGCAATGATTCTTTTCATATCCTATTGGTAACGCTAGCCCGAATAAAATCAAGAGCATCTTTCGACGCTCTTGACAAAATTTATGAAAACGAGGAGTACGGAAGTTCACTATTGCCTATGGAAGAGGCTCACAGTGAATGTTCCCTGCGTTGGAAAAACCAACCAAAAATGTTCCTGCAGGGCAGGCCGTTGCTGGCATAGTCCAGTTCACGGTTCTACATTTGATCTCACTATCGGTGATAGCATAAGCCGCAGATTTGTTGTCACCACATTTCGAACCCACTGTACCTGCAATTTTTGTAGGTTTAACACAGGTATTAATGTCGGTACCATCACAAAATTCCTCGGCCAATGTTTCTCTTTCAGCCATGAAATCAGCATTAACGTGAAGATCATATTGCGGGTCCTGCGTTCCTATCCCTATATTACCCATATTGGTATTATGGATATAGGTCTCACCTGCTGGACTACCGTACAACACCTGCCACAAAGGACTGAACAGGGCTTGATTGAACCTTGTCAGGTCGTCTGTGTATTTTGAATTCAGCCCCTGAGACAAGATAGCATGCGCGAAAATCGCATCATTATTGTCACAGTTCTCAAATTCAGGCGATATATTTGCCGGATTTGGTCCCGGAGGCGGAATGTGAAAGGTAAGTGCCTCGCCACCTCTTCCCGTCGTAGCAGGTGCCTTGAAAGAAACTAATCGACCACCAAAGCCACCCAGATGAAGAAGCCCGCCGCCATGCTTGGTCTTGATAGGAATGTATGAATCATCATCCGGATCAATCACCGAGGGAATTTCACAATCGGATGCCTGAATGCCAAAATCTGTGAATGCACCGCGACCGTTAGCACCGTGAGAGAAAACAACGTAATGGGCAGATCCTGGGGGATCCAGCACATCGATTTTGTTTTCATCTTCGATGGTGATCGCACCGATATTAGGGTTAACCGGATTAGTGATACTGTAGAGCGCATCGTTTGTCATAGGCTCTGACACAGCATATGTGAACAACCAGTCCCAACCATCCGTTCTGACATTTTCTACAAAGGGTACATCCAAAACCACATTAGCAATTGTACGAACCGGTACGGCACCAATCATAACAACGTCAGGCTGGCCGTTTCCGTCACCATCTCTTGCAGATACAGTTGTACAAGCAAGCCCAGCAGGTGCTCCTGTACAATCATCGGGATTGGATGTCATATCAGCAGCATTTCGACATTGTTCTACGCCATAATTTACATCTGTTGGTGGCAAGCTTGGGTCGGCCGGACAAGGGTATCTCCCCTCACGCACCGAAAATTCCCACAGACCATCTTGTATCAAAGCAAGATTATCAACGGTTTCTTCATATTGGCCGGCCTGCATATTCACTCTGACGAATTCAGTAAGCATCAAAAGTAATCCACCTGCCAAAGTCAGCACAATCGTGAGTTCAAATACAGTGAACCCCCTCTGGCCTCTAAGTTTATGTATCGTTTTCATAGTCTACTCCTTCCGTTATGGAATTTTTAAATCAACCCTTATGGTAATTGTGGTGTACACTGACAATTTGTCCAAACCAATATGCCACCTCCCCCGTTATCCCAACAGAATTCAGAGGGTGTTGTACCACAAGCACAGTCTGACCCCACCTGTGGTCCGAGTGTAATCGAAGACGGGTTGGGTGTACCATTACCCTGCCATGCACATGGATAACATTCATTATTGATCAATTCCCACTCCGACTGGGGTTCCCAAGCTCCATTAGGAGGATTAAGTGCACAATCCCACTCTTTCTCCCATAATTGTCCTGGACCTGTCAGGGGTGGTGAACATGGAATATTTTCGTAATCCGTTAAATTGGAGTCACAAGTACAGGCGACCGGACCTTCTATCACATCCGGTTGTGGAACCGGTGGATCAATAATACCGTTACTGTAGGTTGGCGGACTTGCGCACTCTAAAATATTCTCTGTTGTTACGAGTTCTACACCGACCTCGTTCGGCGGTGAATACGAACTTGCCCAGTTATTTGTAAGACCTGTTTGACAATAATCTCTATCAATGTTTGGTGATGGTTCGCTACACGCACAGGCCGAAGTATTGATATTAGTTGGCGGGAATTGCTTCTCCAAGGTACCTCCCACACAAATCCAGTCATACGTCAAAACCACATTTCCAGTCAATCCTGATGTACCAGTTACGCCATTGACCTGATCATAATAAGAGTTACAACTCTGGTTTTCTTGTGTTGTTGTTGGTGCACAAGTACACAAATCATCAAAATTATAGACTGTTTGCCAATCATGTGATGTTTGTGGACATCTGTGCTTTTGTATGGAAATACGTGTTCCTACACCACTGGCAGGACAGCTTGCTGTGACAGCGCGATAATCTTCACGACACCAGCAATCATGATCAGGGTTATTATTGGCCGGATCTGTTCCTGTATATGTGTTTGAAGCCAGCCAGTTTCCTCCAATCGTTGGATCAGACGGGAACACCGAGCCATACCATCTACGCTGATGTGGTGGAAGCTGGGACCAAGTACCTGAATTACACTGCCATGCATCACGCACCTGTGCCTGATTAGCTGTAGGGCCGCAATCAACAATGCTTCTTGGCAAAGCATTTATACCCGAGACATGAGTCTGGACTTCACTTAAAGTGGTCATACCCGCCAATTCATTGGCCCAATTGTAATTTGAAAGATTTCGACACTCCCCGGAATAGTCTACCTGAAAACCACCATTATACGTGCTTGCTATCGAGGCCGTACCGCCACATGTTTTTGGGAAAATAGCGGGATCACAACTAACCCCTGGTGAACCACTACAGGTCACATCACCATTCGCATCAATACCGGTAATAAATGTTGGGTCTCCTGAAGCATCATCAGGGCATGAAATATAAATCTCTGTAGAGCAAAAACGTTGACCATCTCTAACCTCAATGAGATAACCTTCATCTCCCCCCGGACTATAACAACTTATACCGGAACCTGGATTTGCAGGATCTTCATAGAGCAGACCGGTGCCACCATCCAAAGCCAATTGCCCTGCAATAAGCTTTGGTTTAAAACAATCAACGCCTGGAGTTACGGCATCTCCCTCACATAAATCGGTGACCAGAAACTTTCCCGTAGCAGGATCGGGGGTCAAATCAGGGAAAAGTTTTTTATCAACCTTGATTGATCCTGTTGTGCCTCCGAAATAGCGCACTGTAAGCTGCTCTGCACCCTCAAGATTTGTAGTAGAGTTTGCACCGATCGATACGTTACCTTCAATTTTTAAATGAATGTTATCGCGGTTTAACTCAGAAATTTGCCATTCCGCAGGCATAACACCACTGAAAAATCCTAATCTGTCGTCAAAGGTGTTCGAAGTCTCGCCTGATACAAAAGTCGAATCACCATCACAGTTCTCCTGTTCATCCAAAGGAGCGGAACCACAGAGTTCTGCATTAGGTGTTCCTGACTTTCCAACCCCTCCGAATTTGTTGGGTCCGTGCGACGCAACAATAAAATGAGCACTGTTTGGTGGATTAATAATAGAATCGCCTGATTTGCTTATAATGCTTATTCTGCCGCCGGATGGATCAAACGTATCCTGATCCGTCAAATCCACGGTTACAGCATAAAGCAATCGACTGAGATATCTGTCATAGGACTCTGTTTCCATCAGACCCATATTTTTGAAAGGCAAAGATCCTGCAATTACAAGCTCGCCTGGTATGGCAGAATCATAGAAACAAACACCACCAGAACAAGTTCCGGGTGCACCTATCACATCATCAACACAGTCTTCATTTTCAAGCCCGTAATCCATATCGCCTGATGCGGCGGTAATCGAAGCAGGACAGGCATAGCGGCCGTATAGCTGTCTGAAGACACCTAGCTTGTGTACAGCTAGTTCTACCGCCTCTTCCGTTTTTCTAAAGTCCTTTTCAACACGGTATTGATGCAAGAGCGTAACTGCCGGAGCTCCAATGGCGCCGATAACAATCAAGACAAGTGCTATTTCAAAAATAGTAAAACCAGCCTCTGATCTACGCTTTTTTAAGGCAGTACACATATAATTTCTCCACTCGCGTTAATTCCTGAAACAACTTCTCCGACACCACAGGCACCGTTTGTTCCTGAAGGATTGCCGCTTACCACGGTTGTGTCAACCTCCAGTGTCACACCATCACTATAAGGTGCGCTTTCATCTTCATCGGTATTACAGTAAAATCTTTTGTATCCAAATTTAAGGACCGCCTGCGGACCATAGAGCTTGTCATTAGGATCACATTTAGTTTCATCTTTGACGCCGCTGATAATTTCAGGATCAAAACACTCCGCAGCAAGATCACACACAAAATCTGACTTCAGCATTTTCTCCACACGGATATTACCTCTGACATCTACTGTTTCTGTTGGCGCGGTAGTTCCCACACCTATGCGGGTAGAGTTTGAAATAACATAATCTTCACTAAAGACATCATTATCAGGATGTTGAAACCATAATAGTTCCGGCACAGATTCCTGCACTCTTGTTATGTCGTCGAAAAATGTTACACCCACAACCCTGGAGAACGCAGCTTCCCACTTCGCTGCTGGATTCGTATCAAGAAAAAATATGTCATCGAGATCACAGTTTTCATTATCATAGCCTTGCGTTGCGGGATTGCCGCATGGTAACAACACCACGCCATCTTTGTTATAACCGCCCCGTCCGGTAGCACCAGTTGAAAACAAGAAAATATCTCCCTCCATTGCCAAAAGATCAGGAATACCATCTTCCGTAGCGCTCGGTCTTGGGTCATCTATTGTAAGTACTTGAATTTGTCCTGCATTGGACTTAAACGTCGCGACATTTGTCTGGTCAAGTGTGACAGCATATAAAATTCTGTTACCCCAATAATCAAGAGATTCTTCCTGCTGCATGCCCAGAGCACTAAAAGGCACAGCGCCATATACCACAGCAGCCGAAGGCCCACCGGGTGTTCTACAAATACCCACCGTAGATGCCCAGTTTGCAGCTGTACAAAGTGGTATTGAAAAAAAACTACAGTTTCCTTGTTCGCCAAAATTTGCATCACCCTCACCCGCAGAAACACTTGCGGGACACGGATACGCTTTTGCACCATTCGCGTGATACTGATTAATTGCGTTTTGGATATTTGCTATTGAACTTCTGGTTTGTAACTTGGTTTCTCGAATCACATTGTTCTTGTGAGCTTCAAGAAGTGGCGCGACCAGAAGCCCTAAAACAATAAGACCAATAGCAGCGTCAACGAGGGTGAGCCCTTCCTGTCTTGTCCGGAAGGACCAAGCCTTTAACTTAATAACAGATAGACATTTTCTATACATAGCAACCTAAAACTCACACAAAAATTTACCTACAATATAGGGTATCACAAATTTAGTTAAAATTTTATGAAAATTTTTGCAAAGAAATGGCCCCCGAAACTATAAAAAATTCAATTATAACAATGCACTAATATTTTTCATATTATTTTAACGTCTACTGCTTCACGCCCTTTATCAACAATCTTCAAAGTGACACGTACACGTTGTCCGGCTTCCAATCCGTCCAGCTCTAATTTATCCAGTAACGTCTTGTGAATAAAGATATCTTTCATACCGTCATCAGGAATAATAAACCCGAAACCCTTCTCCGGCTTGTACCATTTGACGAGACCGCCCATTGCAACTGTGCCTGTTTCCTCATCCAGTTCAGGCATTGTACTAACCGCACCTTTATCAAGTACTTCAAGGACTTCGCGGACTTGACAGCCCTTTGAACCATTAAAAACCTTGCACATCAAAATGGCGCCTTCGCCAATTGAATGTAATCCAGCCTGTTGTAAGGTTGTAATATGCAAAAATGCGTCATATTTACCGTCTTCGGGCACCAAAAACCCAAAACCTTTGGCACCGTTAAACCACTTAAGATGCATTTTGACAGTAGTCAGCTCTTCTTCTGGATGGGAGGCTTGAACATTATCTTGAACCATAAGATCGCCTTTTACTATAGAAACACTAGAAAAATCAGGACGTGCGTGCCGAGGAAACCCCGAGAACCACACACCCGAAATATAATGCCTTATTTTTTGTATAAAATCCAGACGCTTTTGTGCATAACATGCAATCTTATGTCCTGTTTGCCCCCTGAACCGTGCATAAAGGGTATATAATCGTGTTTTTTATTTTCTTACAATGTCTTGTAGTATAGTTTAAATTCCGAAAGGATGCTTTAAAGAGCCTATGAAAAGCACAAAATATCAATGGCTGGATCACTATCCCGATAATATCGATTGGAACATGGATATTGCTCCCGAACCTGTTTTTTCGATGTTGCAAAAAACAGCAAAGGCCTATCCCGAATACCCTGCATTTGATTTTCTGGGTAAGAAATACTCTTGGAAAGCCATCCATGACATGGCCTGTAAAATGGCGCGCGGACTACAGAATCAAGGTGTTGAAAAGGGCCAGAAAATAGGAATTTTTTTACCTAATTGCCCCTATTTTATTGTTGCCTATTATGCGATTTTGATGACAGGCGCGACGGCTGTAAACCTTAATCCTCTTTACGCCGAAGATGAGCTTTCGCATCTTATAGAAGACAGTGAAATCGATTTGGTGGTAACCGTAGATTTAAAGATGCTCTCTGACAAAATGGAGAAAATGCTTCACAGCACGCGGCTAAAAAAACTGATTTTATGTTCCTTTGCCGATGCGCTTCCTTTTCCAAAGAATATTCTTTTTCCGATATTAAGAAAAAAGGAAATGGCAGACATAAAGCAGGACGAGAGAATCATTTCCTTTGAAGATGTCATTGATAATGAGGGCAACGTCGCCATCGCCGAAATAGACCCGCTTAACGATCTGGCCGTCTTGCAATATACAGGCGGGACAACAGGTTTACCAAAAGGTGCAATGCTGACGCATCAGAATGTTTATGCGAATACTGTTCAATCACAGGCATGGTTTCAGGAAATCAAACCGGGCGAAGAAAAAATGCTCGGTGTCTTACCTTTCTTTCATGTATTTGCGATGACGGCGGTCATGAATTTCAGTGTGCTAAATGCGCTGGAGATTATTGCTCTACCGCGCTTTGATTTAAAAGATACCCTAAAAACAATTGCGAAGAAAAAGCCCAGCGTGTTTCCGGCAGTACCCGCAATTTACAGCGCTATTAATAACTCACCGCTCCGTGACAAATATGATTTGTCCTCCATAAAATACTGTCTTTCCGGTGGTGCGCCATTACCGATGGAAGTCAAAAAAAAGTTTGAAAAGGTCACGGGATGCACCGTGATTGAAGGATATGGATTAACAGAGAGTGCGCCTGTTGCTTGCGCAAATACGATTGGCGGCATTTATAAGGATGGGTCGATCGGCTTACCCTATCCGCGCACAATTATTGAAATCATAGACACGGAAGATCACAAAACCCATATGCCTCTTGGTCAACGCGGAGAGTTATGCATTCGCGGTCCGCAAGTTATGAAGGGGTACTGGAATAAGCACGAAGCCACTGCCAACACATTGCGTGAAACCGAAGAGGGAGATGTCCGTTTACATACCGGTGACATCGCCATCATGGATGAAGAAGGCTATGTCTTTATTGTTGATCGCCTCAAGGACATGATCATTACCAATGGCTATAACGTCTATCCGCGGAATGTCGAAGATGCAATTTATAAACACCCGAATGTCGAGGAATGTATTGTAGCCGGCCTGCCCGACGAGCGCCGCGGGGAAATTGTAAAGGCATGGATTAAAATCAAGGATGGGCGGGAACTGAGCGAAGAAGATTTGCGCGCGTTCCTGAAAGAAAAAATCTCCCCCATGGAAATTCCGAAGCGCATTGAATTCCGAAACGAAGCCCTGCCCAAGACCATGATCGGTAAACTCAGTCGTAAGGAAGTTGTAGCGCAGGAACTGGATTCTTAAACCCGTAGCTTTTCAAGATCCATTTCGTAATTATATTCTGCATCTTTCGTCCCGATCATACAGACCAAAAACCTGTATAGGATGTCAACACACGTAACGTGACCTCAACCACGGAGCACGCCGCCGCATTTATTGGCGACCTCATTGATTACATTATTCATGAGCTCTTCTATTTGTTCTTCCGTGAGGGTCGCTTCGGTTGGCTGGATGGTGACTGAAAGTGCAAGTGATTTATGTCCATCATCCACGCCTTTGCCGACGTAGACATCAAAGATTTCTGCTTCCGTGATTAGTTTTTTGTCTGCAGATTTTGCGGCTTTCAGAATATCCTCCGCCAGCACATCGTCTTTTACGACAAAAGCAAAATCACGGGTTAGGGGCTGGAATGGTGACAGATCGAGAAGTTTTTTAGATGTCCCTTTCTGGCGTGCTTCAGGTATATTTTCAAGAAATACTTCAAAGCCTACCACAGCATTTTTAACGCCCATCTCATCCAGAATAGCAGGATGGATTTCGCCAAATTGTGCAATAACATTTTTACCAAGGCGCAGCACACCCGAACGACCGGGATGGTAGTAGTCAGGCGCATCGCGTGATATTTGCGCATTTGCTGCAGGACCACCGCATGACTCTAAAACACGAAATACATCTGCTTTTGCATCATAGGCATCTACGGTGCGTTCCGCCGTATCGGCGGA
>CAYGSJ010000003.1:264504-267244 GCA_964352665.1 uncultured Micavibrio sp. | reverse complement strand
ATACATCTGCTTTTGCATCATAGGCATCTACGGTGCGTTCCGCCGTATCGGCGGACCAATTGCGCGGCACCATGTTACCGGCACGAATCCCCGCCGCCATAAAGTCTTGCCCACTTGCTTTTTCTGTGCGGAAAACCGGACCAACCTCGCAAAGGGCAACATCGGCAAAGCCGCGATCTGCATTTTTCTGCGCTGCTTCAATTAGGTTCGGCAAAATACTGGGGCGCATCTGGTCAAGCTCGGAACTAATCGGATTGCTTAAGGTCAGGGCGGCATTATCATTCGACCCGAATTGAGCGGCCAAAGCCTTTGGCATGAAAGACCATGTCACACATTCATCAAAACCACTGGCGGCCAAAGCCGTGCGCGCCAGACGGGCACGGGCAAGGTTTTGTGTTTCTGCCGATGAAGATACGGCATTGTCACTTCTTACCGATACAGGTTCGATTTTATCAAAACCATAGATGCGGGTGATTTCTTCGGTCAAATCGGCCTTGCCTTCTACATCGCCACGCCATGATGGTGGTTCGATTTTTAACTTATTGCCCTTACCGGACACATTAAATCCAAGCCTTTGTAAAATATCAATTTGCTGCGTATGGCTGATTTTTACACCGCATAATTTTTCTGTGTAGTCGGGATCGAAATCTATTTCACGCTGCCATGCGGGATCCTCTCCCGCCTTTACCACGTGGCTAATTTCGGTCTTGTCCGTCCCGCAAAGGTCAACAATCAGGCGTGTGGCCATCTCCATTCCGACGCTTGTAAATTCAGGATCAACGCCGCGCTCAAAACGATAGCGGGCGTCACTGGGGATCGCCATATCACGTCCGGCGCGTGCAATACGCATTGGATCAAAATAAGCACTTTCAATAAATACATTTACTGTATCATCTTCACAACCTGTAGACACGCCACCAACGATACCACCCAGACCAAGCAGGCCGCTATCATCTGTAATACCGATGACGCCCTCGATGACCTCGTAGGATTTATCGTTCAAAGCATCAAACTTCTCTCCGGCTTTGGTTTGGCGCACAACGATATCGCCCTTGAGCTTATCTGCATCAAACACATGTAGCGGCCGGCAATTGCCATGGGTCATCAGATTTGTGATATCCACCAAAGTAGAGATAGAGCGCATGCCCACAGCCTCTAGCATATTGCATAGCCAATCGGGTGATGGGCCATTTTTAATATTTTTAACCAGACGACCGTAAAATACCTTACATCCGTCATCTTCAATTTTGATACCAATAGGGGAATCGAAAGCACCTTTTACAGGGCTTTCATTCTGTGGCTTTAATGTGCCAAGACCGGCCGCTGCAAGATCACGTGCGATGCCACGCACACCGGCACAATCAGCACGGTTAGGTGTCAAACCGATTTCAATGACCTTATTATCAAGACCATAAATATCGGCAATCGGTGTACCAATATCATATTTATCATCTACCTCTATGATACCGTCATGTTCCTCCGACAGGCACATTTCACGCTCAGAAACCAACATACCGTTAGACTCTACGCCACGGATTTTGGTTTTTTTCAGCGTAACATCCAGACCCGGTATGTATGTACCGGACGGTGCAAATATCCCTTTCATTCCGGTGCGAGCGTTAGGCGCACCACAAACCACCTGCACTGTTTCACCATCTGCGGTCTTCACCATGCAAACTTTCAGCTTGTCTGCGTCCGGATGCTGTTCCGCGCTTTCAACATAGGCAACCTTGAAGGGCGCAAACTCTTCTGCCTTGTTTTCAAAGCTTTCCAACTCTAACCCGATATTGGTCAGAGTGTCGCAGATTTCCTGATCTGAAGCCTTGGTGTCCAGATGGGTTTTGAGCCATTCAACGGTGAATTTCATCGATTCTTATTCCTTATTCGTAAAGCGCCCAATATCTAAGCTGAAAATGGCGCATTTTCCAAGGATTTTCTTGGAGTTTTTTCATAAATGAAAAGTTTGCACTAATGATTTACGCTATGTTAGAATTTTTGTGTGATAAATAAATAAGCGATAACAAAGAATAGTGGGAATATTATGATTGCGGAGTCACCTGAAAATACATCAGATTTTGAGCAACCTCCTGAAGTAGAAGAGGAAAGCGCACAAACTCCTGCAAAAACTTTGGCAGAATCCTTCGCGCAGACCCACGCCAAGGCTTTGGCAAAAGCCGAAAATCCCGAACAGGCTGTGGAAGACATGATTACCCGTAATCGACAGGCTCTGGATGAGCAATTGATCACACAGGCTGCCTTTGACAAAATTGAAGAGGTTTATCGCACCGCCGGAACAGATTCCCAGAAATTTGGTCAGCTCATGGAAGAGAACGCAGAGTTTCTGGAAGCGGAGACCAAAAAAGCCGCCCCCGCACAGCCTGGCACAGAAGAACCAAATGCAGCGGAAAATGCTCTTGAAGATAACAGATTGCTGAACATGCTTGAGAAAAAAGGCATTGATCTTGAAGGCATGCCACCTTTTGCAGTCATTCTTGCCTTTGTAAAATTGATGACGGATCCGGAAGCAAGCGGCGAGATTTTTGCCGAAATGAAAAATATGTTTAATCCGGAAAATTTAGCCCCCGGCCAAGCAAGTGCTGTTGAGGATCAAAAAATCATTCAGGGAATGGGTGCACAGGATGCAGGTGCCATACCCGAACCTTTAGCTCCTGTTGGCTCCGATCCAGATGGCTTAACAGACAGCCTTTATAGAGTTGATCCCGATGCACCCGAAAAGCCA